>DULJ01000024.1 GCA_012840465.1 Caryophanales bacterium | reverse complement strand
TACGATAGAGCGGTTTGAAGCGCCTGGACACGGTCGCATCCTTGGCGAGATGACAAAGAAACAGATCGAACTTTATCGAGCGCTTGGAGTTGAACCGTCATCGTTATAAATTCCGGGAATGCAGGTTTAAAGTTTTACCAAATAAATTTCGAAACAGTTTTCTTTTTAGCATACAATCAGCTCCTTAATAGGTTTGATTCTATTATCATTTAAAAAGTTACATTTTTCCACACCCTATCGGTCACATTTTGCTTAAATCTTAAAATTTTTTAAATTTTTAAAAAATATGACGAAGTAAGGTGTCGAGTTCGTAACGTTTATTTATATTTTTTAGTTTTAAATAGATTATTAGTTTATTATGGTGGTTCAATTTATCGTATTCAGGTGGTTCATTTTGGAACTCTGGCCCGCGCTTTTTGAAAATCTATTTTTATGTCAGGTAGAGTTTATGTTGTATTACTAGTATGTAAAGTTTCATAGGTTCCTACTTAAAGTTTGGCCAGCTTAGTTTGCTTCGAATTGTAAATAGGGTGATCTGACAGTCTTTTAGTGTCCGATTACAGTAATGGTACCGCGGAATATTTAGAAGGTGCGCATTTTCAGAAGGACAATGTCTTGGTTTATCAAAACAAATCAATAGAGGAGATTTTGCTGCAATTTGAACCGATGGTAAAAAAGCAGATTCTTTCATTACAAGTTTTCAAGGGTCAAGAGGAATTTTATCAGATTGGTCTAATAGGACTTTGGGAAGCCCATCAACGCTTTGATCCAGAAAAAGGGCCATTCCCGGCCTTTGCCCAGAAAACAGTAAGGGGGAAAATGCTGCAACACATGAAGGAACTGGCTCGATTTGAGCAACGGTATACTGCTGTAAGTGATGAAGTGCTCGAGTTTATTGAAGATACAGATAGTGAGAGGCCGTTAGAACAAGAGATCATTTTGTCTTATTGTGATGGACTATCAGAAAGGCAATTGGCGTGGGTGAAGCATGCCATAATTGAAAATAAAAAGCTGCGTGAAATTGCGGAAATAGAAGGGGTACCGGCCAACTACATTAAAAGCTGGAGAAGGGAAGCGTTAAGGAAAATCTTAAAGAATTATCAGGAGATTCATAGGAATTAGACTGGGGTGTGGGGGGTGGGAACTGTGGCCCACTTTTTGGAACTTTCCGAAGGATGCCGAGTGGACAAAGGGACGGTCGCATTGTCCGCCCCCAATCCAATCGTCTTAATTAGACTGTTTTTTTCGTATTCAAATCTGTTGCGTACGTCGGCTCAGCCATTCGTTCCGAAAGCATAAGGATTGATTGATTCAGTGTATCTAGCTTCACCTCTATGCGGTGCAAGAGATAGAACGTAATGACAACCGGAAAACCATAGTCTTGAAGGAATGGCAGTAGTTGTTCCAAAGAGAATCCCTCCTTTCTAATTTTGTGGTGAAGGGGCATTGTCGGTCGGAGAACCCGACCTCGCGTCCCCAATGAACCCACCCTTGTGTCCCAACTATTAGAAAAGGGAGCTCAGGGCTCCCTTTCTTCTTATAAACCTAAAGCAACTTCTGTTACATTACGCTCAACGACACGAGCGCCTTTTTTAGCAACAAGATCTCCGCCAGTTGATGTGAAGATATTGGCCGCGATAATAGTATCCATTGCGGCTGATACAGTTGCCGGGTCTACTGGTTCAATCGGATCATCGATTGAAAGGGTAGCCGTTTTTCCTTCAAAATTAGTAAACTGTAACTCTAGTTTTTTACTCATCTAGCCTCCTCCTTTCCTCTAGTTTTTGAAGTTCCTGTCTTTACTCTGAAACAATGTCAAAGTTGCTGTTGCGCTGGACTACAACTAATTCATGCTGTTGAAGGCCTGCCATCGCTTGTGAA
Source organism: Caryophanales bacterium (assembly GCA_012840465.1). Classification (GTDB taxonomy): domain Bacteria; phylum Bacillota; class Bacilli; order Bacillales; family Bacillaceae_J; genus Schinkia. Next base: position 75,116 of record DULJ01000024.1, on the reverse strand, counting down.
GCGCTCAGGATAGCATCAGGTGTGGCTGTTGTTTTTAGATAATTGTAGTTTTTCGTCTTATAGATGGGTTTGCCATCTAAATCCATACCGTGATGATATTCAATACGAAGCTGGCTACTGTTCATTACCTCTATTGCCATCTGACCATCACCTCCTTTCACTATATAGATAGGAGGTTTCGGGCAAAAAGGGACAAGAGAATATAATTTTTTTGGGACGACGGTATTTTCAATGGGGCTTTGGAATTGTTTTTCATAAAAAGTTTGCAGGATTTTTAACTTATATGTCGAATTTAGAAGTATGCTTTGTATTAACGATTTTCAGCGGATTAATGTAGCAGGGTTTTTGTATTTCAAAGGCTATAAAAAGAGAAATAAAAAAACCGCTCTAAATTTTTTATAATTAAGAACGGTTTGAAGATTCGATATGTAACAGACTCCACAGCCTGCAAGAACAGTCTAACTTCTATTCCTATTTAATTATAGTTTATTTGTTTTTCAATGTCAATTTATTAAAGAAGGGTGAAAATTATGCCTACAGATAGAGCGATAGCATCGCCAATACAAGTGCAAATCTTTTATGATGAAAGTGGAAAACAAAGCGAGAAAGTGCATTTTATGGGTGCAATATTAATATAATGAGTTGAATACTCTAATAAGTGAAGGGGCCAAACCATTACATTTTACTGATTATAATGGCTACGCTAATAGCCCTGAACGTTTTAAAAAACTGATTTCTTTAGCATTAGAAAATATTGATGGAATGCAGTTTAATGTCATTAACTATGATATCAATAAAATAGAAAATATTGCCCATCCAATTAAAACAGTAGTAAGCGATATTGTCCCCATTACAATCTACAATAAATTTCCTGAACGCTTGGTGTATGGACTTTTACGAAAATATGGACAACACACATATTTAAGTGCTTCTATTCATATAGAAGAGGATAGCACATATAGTAAAGGTTCGAAATCACGCAATAATAGTTCGACTATCACCTCCAAAGATTTAGCTGATACAATGTTATATCAGTTAAATATCCAATCTGTTTATAGAAATGAAAGTTACAGAGTTGACTCTGTTGATTTTTTAACTAAGCGAGTGGAATATGGAATTGAACTTTCTGACACTTTACTAGGTATTATTCGGTTTATTATTGAAAATAACGATGGTGAATCAACTAGAATTTTGGCCAAATGTCAATTGATATTGGAATTACTCGAAACTACAAATTTAAAAACATTTTTAATCAATAACACTAGTTATTTTGAATGGAATCAAAATAATCAGCTGACTGTGATTCCCTTTTTAACTTATTTGAATCTATTTTTAAGTAGTCATGGTTGAACTCATATATTTGAGAGGGGGTACAAAATGAAAGCAAAAGGCAATGTTAAGCGTGGTCGCTGCGGGATACATGGTCGGAAACTGCGTCCCAAGGACTCAACTCCATGTACCCAAAAGTGAGCCAGAAAACCCGACTCTTTGCCCCGTTTTGCCCCTCACCCTTTTGATGAGATAAAAATGGTTTTACTATCTACGAAAACTTCCATCCTTGTCCATGACGAACCATCTTGGCTTGTCATAGTATGTACTATCTGCTAATAAAGGTGGTGATATCTATGGGGTGTCATGGTGGTGGAATGATGGGTAACAGCTTCGCTTTAATTGTTGTGCTGTTCATCTTGTTAATCATCGTTGGATCAGCTTATGTTAGATAAGGATAGGGTTATTCCTTAAGGAAGCACTTAGCGCAAGTACTTCCTTTTTTTGTTGGGTTGGGGGGCGGGCGCCCGAAAGCCCGAAAGCATCCCAAGGGAACCCGCCCCCAAACTTTTTCTTTGTAATTTCACCCAAACTTGGTATAATAGGAAATCATTCGAATACGAAATTCTCACATTATCACATTAGTAAAAGGAGGATGAGGGACTGAGAATGGGGATTAAGAGCAGTTGAGCCATCTCCGAATTCCAGAGTTATGAAAATACATACGAATAGCATTAGAAAGCAAATTAGCAATATTAATAGGGCTTACTACGAGCTGATTACATACGAAATTAGGGATACGAACTTAACAGTGCCGCAAGTGTTGGTATGCCGCTGTATTAAGGATGAGCCGCAAATGGTATCTACGATTAGTGAAACCGTTAAGCTTGCCAATAGTACGGTTTCAAGCATTATTAATCGTTTGGAGAAACATGGCTATGTTACTAGAATTCGAGATTCAAAGGATCGTAGAATTGTCTGGATAGCGGGGACAGAAACGCTTATGCAATTACGGAAAAAAACGCCGGTACTTGAAGAGAACCTTTTTGAAACTTTATTTGACGATTTAGATGAAGACCGTATGGAGCAGATTCATCGTTCGTTGGAACTGTTGGCTAATCATATGACGAAAAAGGTTTCAGAGTATAAAGAGGGATGATATTTCGTGTTCGAATATTTTGTATTCGAACTATTTCTTAAAAAAATAAAAAAGATAGGGTGGGAGTATGGAACGAAAGAAATCGTTGATCTTGATTTTAACTTTCATTATCGGATCCGGTATTGGAATTGGATTTTATTATTGGTATCAGAGTGAGCATTATGTGAAAACAGAAGATGCTAGATTTGCAGGAGATTTGTATAAAGCCACCCCGCGAATGACTGGTGAAATCTCTCATGTTTTTGTGGAAGAGGGTGAGCTTGTTCAAGCAAACCAAACTTTGGCGGAGCTTGATACCGCTAATCTTGACGCCAGTTCGATCAATAAAGCCGTTGTAAAAGCGCCCGTAAGTGGGACCGTTGTGAAGGTGTATTCAAAAACAGAAGAGTGGGCATCACCTGCACAACCAGTTGCCTTAGTAATGGATTTAAATGATTTGCATGTGTCTGCCAATATTGAAGAAACTGCTATTGGAAAAATAAAAGAAGGTCAAGAGGTCATTGTCTCCATCGATGCATTAGGTGGGAAAAAACTAAAGGGGAAGGTTAGTAAAATTGGAAAAGCAACGAATTCAACTTTTTCACTATTGGGTGCCGTTAATACGAGCGGGAACTTTAACAAAGTCAGACAACGGATTCCAATTGAAATCACTATTTTTAAACCAAAGGATTTAGAGTTGATTCCGGGTTCCAATGTTGTTGTCAAAATTAAGATCAAATAATAGGAGGGGTTATATTGGGAAATAAGTTGACACAGACAGAATTACCTCCTAAAGAAAAGCAGCCCTCTTTCTGGCTGCCATTAATTGCGATTATCATTGGTGCCTTTGTGGCTATTTTAAATAATAGTTTAATTAATGTGGCGATTCCCAAGCTAATGACTGTATTTGGATCGACCCAGGATAAAATTCAGTGGGTTTTGACCGGCTATATGCTCGCCTCTGGAGTTATTATTCCGATAACAGGCTATGCCGGTGATCGATTAGGCTACAAAAGGTTTTTTCTGCTTGCACTGAGTGTCTTTACGTTTGGAGCCTTTTTGTGTTCAATCGCATGGAGTGATACAACCTTAATTATTGCCAGAGTTATTCAAGGTTTAGGTGGCGGTGTTATTATGCCCATCAGTATGGCCATCATCTACAAGATTGTACCAAGGGATCAAATTGGGATGGCATTGGGCCTGTGGGGGATATCAGCCATGGTAGCGCCGGCGATTGGTCCGACACTAAGCGGTTACTTAATTGAATGGTTTAGCTGGCGCTTTCTTTTCGTAATTAATATTCCGGTCGCGTTGTTTGCGCTTTTTATGGTTAGTATTTTGTTAAAAGAAACAGAGGTTGATAAGACAAAGACATTCGATTATATGGGTTTTTTCCTGGTAGCGACATCAGCAGCAACCCTGCTCTATGCACTAAGTAACGGGAATTCAGTTGGGTGGAGATCGTTTGAGATTGTGTGCTTACTATATATTGCCGTTTCGACGGGAATTCTGTTAATTTGGGTTGAAAAAGGGAAATCAAATCCGATTATTGATTTGGATTTGTTTAAAAATTTTACTTTTACACTGAGTGTCGTTGTTTCGAGCCTCGTAACGGTTGGGCTTTTTGGCGGGATCTTTTTGATGCCGATCTTTTTACAAAACATCCAACAAATGTCGGCGGTGGATACGGGTCTTTTACTAATGCCACAGGCAATTGCGATGGCGATTATGATGCCGATTTCCGGGAAACTTTTTGATAAAATTGGGGTTATTCCCCTTGGTCTTGTGGGCTTAACACTATTAAGTGGATTGAGCTATGCGCTTCATGCCTTGACCATCGATACACCACATAGTTGGCTAATTACCATCCTTGTGTTCCGGGGGATTGGGATGGGCTTATGTATGATGCCCATTTCAACAGCGGGAATGAACGCAGTGGAACCGCGAAAAGTTGGGAATGCCTCGTCATTATCGAATTTAGTGCGGCAGGTTGCTGGTTCAATGGCGATTGCCATTTTAACAATGATTATGCAGAAACGAGCTTCTTTCCATGGCAGTCATATTGCCGAGAATATTACATTGGACAATCCAGCTATTTTTCAAGTAGGAGAATCGTCGGGGTTGAGCTTTTCCACAATAGGAAGCATGATTCAGCTCGAAGCAACCACAAGAGGCATTGGCGATACATTCTGGGTCTCGTCCCTCCCATTGTTTCTATGTATCCCACTAGTATTCTTATTTAGAAAACGAAAGGAGCAGTCATTTGCGAATGAAAAATAAAACACTATTTGCTGCTATAAGTCTATTTGTAGTAACCGCACCAGGTCTAACTGGCTGCAGTGCTAATGTGATTGAAGTTTCAAGCCAAGAGGTTTCTGTAAATGTAAAAACAACGACGGCTTATGAAGGGTTTTTAAACAACGGTCCGATTTTTACCGGGACTGTTCAAGCGAATGAAGAAGTGACGGTTGTTCCGAAGCTTTCGGGCCGAATGGCAAGTATACCTGTAGAGGTAGGGATGACGGTTAAAAAGGGAGATCTTTTGTTTTCTCTAGAGGATCAGGATTTGAAAAATCAATCACGCCAATCTGAGGCAGCATTGGGAGTGGCGAAGTCTGGGATTGAAGCAGCAAAATCAAGCTATAAAACAGGAGTGATTGCAGCGGAGAACGGGCTGAACCAAGCAGCTTCAACGGTGGACCAATTAAAGAATAGTTTGGAGGAAATGAATGCTTCAGAAAAAAAGGTTGCCAAAAACTTTGCTGATGCCCAGACTAATTTGAGCCGTACAAAAGAATTGTTTGCGGCTGGTGCGGTGTCGAAGTCACAATTGGAACAGGCTGAAACTGCGTTTGTAACGGCAGAATCGGCGATGAAGTCCGTGGAGGTTGGTAGAAAAACAACCCAAGATAAACTTGCGACAGCCGAGGTTGCTTATAATAATGCCAAGGCACAGCTACAAATTGCAAAAGAAAATCCACAGGTAACGGTCAGTGAAGAACAGTTGAAACAAGCCGAAGCAGCTGCCCAAATCGTAAATCATAACCTGGAAGAAGCCTTAATCGTGTCGCCTCTAACAGGGACAATCAGTTCTGTTAATAGTACGGCAGGGGAGATTGTAGGGCCACAAACCGCTGTTGTCGTCGTTTCGGATATTAATAATGTGCGGGTCCTAGTATATGTCCCAGCTGAAAAAATCAATACGATTAGCGTAGGTGACGCTGTTCAAGCCAAAACAGTCGCTGCTGACACTAGTTCTATTGGTAAAGTCAGCAATATTAGCCCAGTAAGCGTAGATGGCAAGGGCTATCCGGTCGAAATTACAGTTGGGAATTCCGAACTGAAATTGAAGCCAGGAATGGTCAGTGAAGTGATGTTCATTGATGATGAACAATCAAAAGGCATAATTATTCCAGCCAAAGCAGTAGTGGAAAAAGACGGCAAGACATTTGTCTATGTGGCTGAGGAAGGCCATGCCAAACTAACAGAAGTAGAAGTGGGCCAAACCACTGATTCCCAAGTCTCAGTGAAGAGTGGCTTGAACGTAAACGACAAAGTGGTTACAACAAAAGTAGAAGTAGTAGAGGATGGAATGAAGATAATAGAAGACTAACCGGGCGGAACACAGGCCCAGTTGTTGGGACACAGGGTCGTGAACTGTGTGTGAGTAGGACGCAGGACCCGACCTCCCCCCCATTTCCCTCCTCTAATTTCCAGTTTTGTGGTATGATCAAAGACTAAGAACGCCATATTCTGTGGCCACATCTTTGTGACCCACATCCTGTGGGCCTAAAAAGTCTGGGCGCAAATACGCCAAGGCAAATTTGATTTAAATGTTCATTTAATTTGTAAATTAGGTCCACGATTTTTTGTGATTGTTCTATAATGAGAATGATTGAGAACTAGTGGAAGTGAGTGTTATCAGATGGCAATTTTAAAAAACGATTGGGCTCCATTGCTTGAAGGGGAATTCGCAAAGCCTTATTATCGGCGGATGCGAACTATTTTGCGGGGAGAATACCAGACACAGGTAATTTACCCTGATCAATATGATATTTACAATGCTTTACACTTTACCTCTTTTGAGGATACAAAAGTCGTGATCATAGGCCAGGATCCTTATCACGGACCTGGGCAGGCTCATGGATTAAGCTTTTCGGTGAAACCGGGAGTGAAAATTCCACCATCCTTGCACAACATCTATAAAGAGATGCAGAGTGATGTAGGGTGTTATATTCCTAACCATGGCTATTTGGTGGATTGGACTAAGCAGGGGGTGTTGTTGCTAAACGCTGTTTTAACCGTGCGGGAAGGTATTCCAAATTCGCATAAGGCTCTAGGCTGGGAAATGTTCACTGACAAAGTTATAGAAACCTTAAATCAACGTGAGAAACCGGTTGTATTTATTTTGTGGGGCGCCTATGCACAACAAAAGCAGCAGCTGATTACTTCATCAAGGCATTTCATAATAAAATCGCCGCATCCAAGTCCATTTTCGGCAAATCGCGGTTTCTTCGGTAGCCGGCCGTTTTCACGTACCAATGCTTTTCTGCGAGAGATCGAAAGCGCGGAAATAGATTGGCAGATTAGAAATCTGTCTTAATTAAACGTTCATTTAAATCCTAAGCCACAGGGGCGGGGGGCGGGAACTGTGGATCAACTAGGACAAAGAACCCGACCCTGCGTCCCGGACAGGGGACATGGGCCTGTCCCCGGGCAGGTTGTAGACGCAGCCAAGCTCTCAATCCTCCAAAATTCCCTCAAACACCTGCATCGCACTGATCACTTTTGGAAATCCAACGTATGGGATGCAATGCAGGATTACATTTTTTATTTCTTCATTTGTTAACCCGATGTTTTGGGCAGAGTGGAGGTGCACCGTAAGTGCTCCCGCGTCACCCTGTGTTAGGATCGAAGATAGTGTAATCAGTACCTTGTCTCTTTTTGTTAGTGCCGGCAATGAATAGATGTCACCAAATGCGAATTCGGTGATAAGGTCCGCCAGTTCGGGAGAGGTGCCCCTTAATTTTTCGACTGCTTCAACTCCGACCTCGCCTGATATCCCTTGTAGGTTCTCTAATCCAATTTCCTTACGTTTCGACATTTTTGTCTCCTCCTCGCAATCTAAATAGACTCTCGCCATTCGCCGAGCTATGCGGTTCAAGGACTTTCTTGAACCATTTATAATTGATTCCTTCCACTTTTGGTAGGGGGACTTTTCATTTTACAAATGTAGAATTGGAAATCCTACAATGAAATTTATTCCAATACTTCTAAAAAGTAATTATACTTTTGAAAAGTCATATTATTTATGACAAAAGTCATAAATAAGTCATGACAATCAAATTCGCCTTGGCGTATTTGCGCCCAGATTTTTTCGAGCTTGCTCGAAAAGCTACCTTTTAAAATCTGAGGCATCCGCCGGAGGCTTTAACTTTATTCAGCAGGGGGTTGTACCCCACTGAATTTAAAATACTAACTTGCATTCATCTCACCACTTATGGAAGTGGGGGACTTCTGCTGAATGAAGTTAAAATGCCCTTGTTTAATCATCTCGTTTTAAAGTAGGCGGGACTTCATTAGGGTCCACCATGATCTCGATGATGGTGGGGACTTCTTTGTTTAATCCGATTTGGATTGCTTTTGCAATGTCCACTTCGTTCACACAACGGAAGCCTTCGCAGCCTAATGCTTTTGCAAAAGAAACAAAATCAATTGGGTTGTTGTAGACAACGTGGCCGGGGCAGTTTTGCCAATGCTTCATGCCCGTTTCCACCATGTCTAAACCACTATTATTAAAAACAAAGAAGAGAACCGGAGCACGATGTTCAACAGCGGTTGCAATTTCCGTGCCGTGCATAAGCATGCAGCCGTCCCCCGTAATGCAAACGATTGGCCGGTTGTGATTGTGCGTGCCTTCCGCGATCTTTGCCCCAATCGCATAACCAATCCCATTCCCCATCGCAATAAAGCGGTCGTCAAAGATAAAAGTATTGGGCTGATCGACATCGAAATGCTTAATCGCGTAATAAGCATGACTGCCAACGTCTGCAAAAACTTTTGAAAATTCAGACAAATTTCGACGGATTTCATGGACAGCCAACACCGACGACATATAAGGTTCGGGAACTCCGTCCCGTTCCAAAGAAGCCAAGTCCTCATTAGTAGCACCAACTTGCTCGGCTGCCATAAATAAATCCCCGTAAGTTTCTTTTAAACGTTTTAGGATAGTGGGTATATTTTCAGGTGAAGCCTCTGCTCGATTGGGAATGATTGAGTTTGAGTCAAGTGGGTCATAGAACCCGCCTCCATGTCCCGGTTTTCCCCCGTCCCCGTTTTGTCCCCATGAATGGCCGGGATCACTGCCACTTTCATTCCAAGAGCTGGTATCTTCCAACTCCAATGTTAGGTACAAGACTTTTTTAAAATTTTCCTTCAAATCTCCAGGAACAAATAGGGTTGGTCTTGGTATGGTTTTGCCGACAAAAGTTGGATCAAGGTCAAAATGGATAACTTTTTCTGGGTAAAAGTCGAGACGGAATCCAGCCATGGCCATATCATTTAGTGATGAACCAGCGACAATCATGACATCAATTCCGGATTGTAAAAATTGATCGGCTTCATCAGTGCCTCCCAAGCCATACACTCCTAATGAGAGCGGGTGGTTTGTTGGAAATGTCCCTTTTCCGCCTCCTGTCGTTATGACCGGAATACATAATCTTGTTGCAATTTCAAAAATTTCTTCGTAACTTTCTGATGAGCGAATTCCTTTTCCTAAAAAGAAAACCGGGTTTTTGGCTTCTTTTATCAAATTGAACGCTTCTTCAATATTAGCAGCGATTGTCTTTGGAGCATGGGGAAGGTCCATGTCAAAAGAGTTGATTTTTTCCTGTAAAATATCAAGTGGAATCGAAAGGTGGACTGGCCCCTTCACGCCCGTAAAAGCACGTTCAATCGCATGTCTAAAGTGGATTTCAAACGAATCTCCACGGTCTACTCTGGCGCTGTATTTCGTCACGGGCTCGAACATTTTAACTAAATCCGCCCCAAAGGAAGAGGAGTCTTGGCTATAGGATCTGCCCATTTTACCAGCAGAAATTTGCCCGGTTAAAAATAACACAGGAACATTGTGCGCCATCGCTTGACCGGCAGACGTAATCATGTTTGTTCCACCGGGTCCAGCTGTTGCGAATGCAACCCCCAACGTTTTCTTTTGTAAAGCAAAGCCGCCAGCGGCATAACCCGCCCCGGTTTCATGGCGCGCCAAAACAAAGGTGATGTCGTGCTTAATCATTTCTGTAATGATCGGCACTACAGGGCGGCCCGGAATTCCAAAAATATGCGTTACATTCCATTTTTTTAAATGCTCCATTAGTACGTTTAAAACAGTCGTCATTTTAATCGCCTCGTTTAGTTTTTTTTGGTCAGGGATTGGGGGCGTGTCCTTGGTGCGCTATGCCTGAGTCTGTGCTCCGTTTATTGGTAACTTGATTTTGAATGTTGTGCCTTTGTTTTTGATTGTTTCTACATTGATTTCACCATTGTGGTTTTTGATAATTCGATGGCACACCGATAATCCTAGGCCTGTCCCATTTGGTTTTGTTGTTAAAAATGGTGTGAATAGATTGCTTAGAACTTCCTGGTCGATACCAGACCCTTGGTCGATCACGGAAATTTCTACCCGATTCGCAGAAGTATCTTTATTTAAAATGACCCTAATTCCCCCGCCAGCATCCATTTCCTCAATCGCATTTTGGATCAGATTAATCAAGACTTGCTTAATTTGATTTTTGTCGATATAAATACGTAGGTCTTCCTTTACGTTATCTGTAAATTCAATGGAGATATTATGCAGAGTGGCCTGGGTCTCCATAAATTGAATAGTATTTTGAAGTAATTTTGGAATGTTTACTTCTTTTTTAAATGGAGCTTCAGGTTTAGAAACGATAACAAAATTACTAATCAGTTCTTTCATCCGTTCCAGTTCATCATTGATGATTTTAAAATATTGTGGTGACTTAGAGCTATCAAAGTTGCTTTCTAATAAATGAAGAAATCCGCTAATTGGTGTTAAAGGATTCCTAATTTCATGTGCTAAACTGGCACTCATTTTACCGATTATTGACAGCTTTTCGTTGGCAATGACCTGCTGCTCTAATTCATAGCGGTCTGTGATATCTCTGAATTGGCAGAAGGCACCGATAAATTGGTCGCCATCGTAAATTGGTAAAGCATCGAACAAACAAACTTTCGTAAATTTATTATTGTGAAAATGTATCTCGATGTTTTCAAACCTTTCGTGGTTTATTAAGACTTTTTCAATATAATGATAAAAGCACTTAAATTCATCTTTATAAGTTTCAATGTTGTAACCCATGACGTCCTGCAACTTAAATCCTATGTAGCTTTTAGCTGCTTCATTAAAGTCCGCAATGATCCCATTTTGGTCCGTGATAATAATTCCATTTTTTGTTGAATTAATAATGATTTGGTTGAACAGGTTTAATTGTTTATTTTTTTTATTCAATTCTATTTCTCTTTCAATTGAATCAACAGCGGATGAAACAAGCCCCAAATGAAAAGAGGAGGACTTATCGACCATGGTCATCAGAGTAATCGTACCTGTCAGCCCGTTATTCAATGAAAATTTACAGCTAGAACAAGAGATATTGTGAAGTGCTTTATGAAAATGCTCACTGCCCTTAACCTGAATGGGCTGGTTGTGGTTTAGACAAAGAAAAACAGAATTTGTTCCAGCATATTTTTCTACAAAAGTAATACCCTCATTAATCCCAATGTTCTTCTTAAGATCCTCATTCCCCATTACCTTAATTACATTACAGTTATCATCTGTAATAATGACCATCGCTGGGACCTCGCTTAAAAAGAAAAACAACTTTTTGACAAAAAACTTAGTGAGGTGAATTAACTCAGCGTATATTTGTTTTTTTTCTTCAAGCTCTTCTGGAGTGATCGTTTGAATGAGCTCAGGTATGGTTTGGGGATCCATCCCATAACTATGTTCACAATTATATTTTGAATTTAAAGTATACCAAGATTCCGTTCTTATCATTATCTTCATATACCTCCTTTGCGTCTCTATGAATAGGAAGGTTGTTCCAATTTTGTGCTACCCTCAAGTATATTCCCTCTTAGAATAAGTGTTAAATAAAAAAGATTGTGTCGAATTATGGATGATTACAAAAAAATAGTAAAAAAGTTGTGGTTTTTGGGGAGCAGGGGGGAATCGTGGGGGCGGGAACTGTGTCCCGGCGAGTGAACTGTGAGTTGGGTCCGGTCTGGGTGACCAGTCCATCATTTCCTTTCATATTCCTAGCTTTGTCCTAATATACTGTTGTATTGAAGAAGGGGGATAAGGGGGTTTCGAAGATGGTTGAAAGTATAGTACCAATTCTAACAATAATAGGGATTGATATTATTTTGGGTGGGGATAATGCTGTGGTCATTGCAATGGCAAGTAAAAACCTCCCGAAAAACCAGCGGAATAAGGCCATTGTGTGGGGGGCTGCGCTTGCCGTTATGTTACGAACAATTTTAACTATTTTTGCAATGCTTTTATTGGAGATTCCATATCTCACACTGGTTGGAGGAGTATTGTTAATAGGGGTTGCCGTTGGATTAGTGTTAGGGGATAAAAGCGAAAAGGTGTCTGTAAGAGCAGGTGCCAGTTTATCGAGTGCGATTTCCACGATTGTTTTTGCGGATATTATTATGGGGTTAGATAATGTCTTGGCTGTAGCTGGAGCGGCAGGTGGGAATTTTCTTTACGTGCTATTTGGGCTTGTTTTTTCAATCCCAATTATTATAAGTGGAAGTAAGTTAATTCTTTTCTTAATAGACAGATTGCCTTTTTTTATGTATTTTGGAGCGGGCATTTTAGCTTTGACAGCGGGGAAAATGATCGCCAATGATGAGGCTATTGCGAATTACACCAATGGGATCACGAATTTAATTCCGATCCTAACCGTCATTTTGGTCTTGTGTGGGTGCATTTTGGCGAAAACATTTAATAATTCATTTAGTAAGAAAATAAAGCTTTAGGGGCGAATGTCTTTTTTTTTTGAAAAGTTAGCAATCAATCAGCTTCTCTTTCATACGATATTTCAGTATCGATGATTGAAAGGGGTAAAACATGAGTGATTTTTTTGCATTGCTGTTATTAGCGTTAGCTGTAAGTCTGGACAGCTTCACGGTTGGAATGACATATGGTTTTCGGAATGTATCCATCCCATTTAAGTCAATCCTTGTTATTTCATCATGTACCTTTTTCGTTTTGCTGTTGGCAATGGGAATAGGTTCTGTTATCGAAATGTACATTTCCTTTGCTGCAGCCGAAAAAGTCGGGGGGATCATCCTAATTGGCATTGGGATTTGGGTTTTGATTCAATTTTTCACCTCGAATTCCGATGAAGAAAATCCGGGCAAGCCCAAAATACTTGAGTTTGAAATTAAACCTTTAGGACTAATCGTAAAAATATTAAAAAAGCCGATGGAAGCAGATTTAGACAAATCAGGATCTATCAGCATGATGGAAGCCTTTTTCCTGGGTTTAGCATTATCGCTAGATTCCTTTGGTGCAGGAATTGGAGCAGCCCTGATTGATTTGCCTCCGCTTGTGTTTGCCTTAATCGTTACATTTTCAAGTGCCTTTTTTGTAATAGCAGGAATCAAGGTCGGGCGGGTGTTCAAAGATATTAGGTGGTTTAATAAGTTCTCGATTTTATCGGGGATTGTGCTGATTATAATTGGGATTTTTAGAATGTAGGTGGGTCGCGGGCAGCGGGGCAGGCGGTGAGCTATGGGGTCTGTGAGGCGGGAACGCTGTCCCAGTTTTGGAGGCTATAGTTCCCGACCCTCTGTTCATAGATTTAAAAAAACCTTCTTACATTGAATGTAAGAAGGTTTAATTCATGTGACCATTAGACAATAGTCACCCAATATTAAATTAGCATAAATCGCAATTTAAGACGCTAAGTGTCCGTATCCCAGTACCATTCATTTATTTGCATGGATTGGTCAACGACACTAAACAAAACCTCTTTAAAAATGAACAGTTGTTCATTGATAGTTGAAATAACTTTCGGCAATTTGTGGTTCCTCTTGATAAAATGGATACCTTGTGTGCTACAAGAAAACTCAAAAAGATTATTTTTAATTTCCTTGAATCCAAATCTTATCAATGTTTTTCTTCCAGCAATTGAAACAGCAAAAGCCACGATCTTGTTGATAAAAAATCCTTGTTTTCTTAGTTTGTATAAATGTTTTTCCAAAAAAGAAAATAAATACTTACCGGAATAATAAGGATATTTTTCTTTGTCGATGACAATGGAAGACAAATACAGATTGTAGAACCCCATTTTGTCATAAGGCAGAGTGTGTTGTTCAATTTCTTCCTCTGAAACGGAATGATCGATAATCCCATTGTAAGTTTGCTCGTCAATCGGGCAAACTGTTAAATAACCAACTAAATCATGATTGTTGACAACTGTTAAATCCGTTAATGGATTTATGTCCAACCGTTTTAAGGTTGTCTCTTTATTAACCAGGTACTTAGAGCTATACACCTTCTTATCTAAATCTAACAACTCACCAACGTAGTCCTTCTCTAGATAAGTAAATATGAAGGTAAACACGACCTTTCTAAAACTTCAATTGTAAATACATTTTACAAATCGTAAAATTCTTGCATCTTCAATTGATGTTATGTTTTCATTATACCACAACTTCCAAGAAATTTACAGCATTTTGGGCCACGGGTTTGGCGCACCCGGACTTCGTAGGCGGTGTGGTACTAGTGTCAAATTTCGGAAAAAATAATTGTAGGATCAATACATTCTTCGTTGAATTAAGTAAACCGAAGGAGGAGGCATGTGTGGCAGTAGTAGGTATTTTTATTTTGAATTCTATGGATAAGTTCGCTTTTAAAATTATAGGTCTTTCATTGACGATGGCAGTGTTTGCTGCAATGACGTTTTTTATTACTGGCATTATAAAAACATCACCGGAATTTCGAAAAGGACTAATTGTATTGAGTTCTTTAGTTGGTGTTATTGTTTGGATTGAATTTTTATATGTTTAGAAAGAACCTTGGAACGGACAGAGTTTCCACCCCTGTGTCCCACCCCAAACCTAAGCGAAAAACCAAGACCCGCGTCCTGAAAATATTTTAATAAGTTCAGGGGAAAATAGGGAAAATGCAGTTTGTAAAGGGGATTATGTATGAAAGCTACCGATTTACTTGTGCAGTGCTTGGAAAATGAAGGTGTGGAGTATGTGTTTGGCATTATGGGGAAGGAAACTCTTGACCTGATGGATTCATTGTCTAAATCCAATCAAATTCAGTTTGTAAATGTTCGTCATGAACAAGGAGCCGCTTTTATGGCAGATGTTTATGGTAGATTAACAAAAAAGGTGGGTGTTTGTTTAGCGACTTTGGGACCCGGGGCCACCAATCTTTTAACCGGAATAGCAAGTGCGAATTTGGATCACTCACCGGTTGTAGCGATTACCGGACAAGCGGGCTTGGAAAGGCAGCATCAAGAATCTCATCAATATTTAGATATAATAAAAATGTTTGAACCAGCTACAAAATGGAGTATCCAAATTAAAGATTCGCAAACGATCGCGAAAATCATTCGGAAGGCCTTTAGAGTTGCAAAAATGGAAAAGCCGGGCGCAGTTTTAATTGAATTACCAGAGAACTTAGCCCCGCAAATGATTTCAACCAAGCCATTACCAGTAATGCCTATTCCAAAAAGTGCACCTATTTCACAAGCTTTAGGGGATGCTCGTACTCTAATAGATCAAAGCCAAAGGCCGCTAATTATAGCGGGGAACGGGGTTATAAGGCAGGAGGCTGTGGTGGAGTTCCTCACATTTGTTGAAAATTTAAAATCACCTGTTATTCATAGTTTTATGGCAAAAGGAATTTTACCTAAAAGCCATCCACTGAATTATTTTACCTTTGGTTTTAAAAAGAATGATGCGGTATTACCAATGATAGAGCAATCCGATTTATTAATTGTCGTTGGTGTTGATTTTGTCGAAAGTGCCCCGAAGGATTGGAATAAAAAGCTGCGACCTGTTTTACATATCGATCCGCTACCAGCCGAAATGGACGAGCACTACCCTGTGAAGGGGGAGTTAGTTGGAGATTTGAAAGCGACATTCCGGGCACTTCATCAACTGGAAGTTAAATCTAAGCCATGGACTCCAATGGGAAATCTAAAAGAACAGATTACGACAGCTTATCAAATTGACCTAAAAATTCCCGAAGGAACCCAATCACTAACGATCGAAAATATTTTGACCGTTGTTGAAAAAAATTCAACGGAAAAGACGATCGTAATTTCTGATGTTGGGGCCCACAAAATGGCCATTGCCCGTACCTATCAACCCGCAAAGGCTGGTCGGCTGATCATCTCCAATGGTTTAGCCTCAATGGGCATTGCCATACCTGGTTCCATTGGTGCCAAATTAGCTTGCCCGAACGATCCCGTTATTTGTATAACCGGTGATGGTGGGGCGTTAATGAATATTTCTGAACTGGAAACTGCCAAGCGGTTAGGCTTAGCTTTGACCGTCATTGTTTTAAATAATGGTACGTTAAAATTAGAGGAACAAATGATGGTGGAAAAATTCGGCCATAGCTTTGGAGCGACCTTTGGAAACCCTGATTTTGTGCAACTTGCCGAAAGCTTTGGTATAAAAGGAGTAAGACCTACTCATTTGTGTGAGTTTGAACAAGTAGTGGAGGAGGCTTTATCTCAAAGTCGTGAAATTACGTTAATTAATGTTCAAATGTGAAGACGGAGCGCACGGATGCTCCGTTTTTTTGGTCCTGCGGTGCCAGAGTCCCCGACCCCGCATCCCAAAGTTTATTCTTCAATTAACTCTTTTATTTGTGTTTTTGCATCCCCCATAATGCTTTGCATGTTTACCTCCAAACCTTGAAATCCATCAGCTGGTGCGGTTGTAGAATTTGTGTCTGCAAACGCAGGACTGTGAGCGGCTCCAATAACACCCAACGTGATCGCACCAGTTAATAAATAAGCTTTGAATAATTTATTTTTCCTCATTAAAATCCCCCCATTTCATATGTATCAAGGTTGTGCATCCCCCTCTACGCGAATAATTATAGGCTACTTTTATGTCAAAGGAATGTCAGGTTGAAAAAAAGATTCATCGAAAATAGAGGGAAATATGGATATATAGTGGGCACAAAAAATGGTCAGCGAAAATCTTTGTTTAATTTTGTCGTACTATTATTTGTCTATATTTGATAAAATAGGAAAGACAACAATTTTGTGGCACCACTTACATTTTAGTGGATAATGCAATAAACTCATTGATTGAAATCGGTAAATCTTATAAAATTAAAGACGTTAGAAAAAAATAGTAGTTTTGCCGTCTTGTTTTGTTTTGAAAGGGGATTATTTTTCTATGCATAATATTAAAAGAAATGACCCGTGTTATTGTGGTAGCGGGAAAAAATATAAGAAATGCTGCGAAGCAAAGAGTAGCAATGACTCGATGCAGGCCATTCTTGAACGGGAAGTAGTGGGGGTCCAGTCTGAAATTCTTCGTGATGCCTTTACCCATTCAGAGTTCGCCGCTACTGTGCAAAAAAGCATGAGTGAATTTAATCCTCCCGAAAAAATGAGAGATTCTTTTTATTTCTTTGTAGGTGTGTGGGCTTTATTTGCCAGCAAGGTTTTAAGTGGAAAAACAGCACTGGAGCAATTTTGCGATTCCAATATAGTGAATGTACGTCCAAAGGTTCAAGAAATTGTAGGCGCATGGGCTGGAAAAACGCCGTCTGTCGTGCGAGTTGAAAATGTTGATGGACGTAATGTTGTTGTAAAAGGTATTTTTTCAAAAGAATTAAAGAATGTAAAAATAATAGATGAATTGACAGAGGTTCCAAGCCAAGGTGCACTGTTACTTGGATATATTGTTCCGTTTACGGAGGAGGCCTCGATCTTTTTCACATCAGCCTTATCATTTGACGAAGAGATGGCTGAAAATGTTGAGCAGTTCTTGTGTCAAAAGTTTGCCTCCGTTTCTGAAGGTGCGGGGGTCGAGACGTCAGCCTATTTACAAGACCACTTCTTGGAGCTTGTAGACTTATTCATGTCTGATCGTGATCTTGCTACGTTTGAATTAGAGGTTGCCGTAGCGGTTGAAGCACAAGTAGAGGAAGAGCCTAACATGAGAAATGTACGCTCAGCCATAACAGCTGTTGAAAAAGTGGTCGAGCAGGATCAGGCAGCCGCTGTCGTGAATCTTTTGGAAGAAAAGGTCCAAAGTGAGGACATGCCTGAATCTGTAATCGAAGCGGGCAGCACTTTATGGCAGACGTATTATCATAAAAAACAACCGCAAATCAAAAATGAAAAAGTCTACGCGGCTGCGCTACACTATTTACTAGTGGATAAAGTCTTCCCTGTATATCGCCGTACGCAAAAGGCAACAGCAGAACTATACCAAGCATCAACCGGCAGTGTCAGCACACGCTCACGCGAAATGGCTTGTGTACTAGAAGAAGAACTTAAGGAATTATGTGTCAAATAATTTTCATAAAAAAATGAAGAGTGGTAGTGGGGCTTTAGTCGAGCATCGCTACCACTCTGTTTGCGTTGTGCGACGCGGGGAGGGGGACAGGCACGCCCGAAGTACCAACTGAAGTACCCGTAAAAAATAAAGGGAGTAGATCAACAAACCACGGAAAGCAGATTGGTGCTTTCCGTGGTTTGTTGAGGTGCTTTCTTTTCGAAAAAATCCTTTATTACCATATAAGCTAGAGCGCGATCAACAGTTGATTGATTTTGAAGATGATCAAAAGTTAGGGCTGTTAAGGAATTGGGTGCGAGATTATTGGCATTCCAAAATTTCGTTAAATCGTCCGTTCCTAAAGCATCGTCATTCTCTGAAAAAGGAAAAGCAGCCGTGAATGTTGCCCCAGAGTACTGCTCTACCCGGCGAACAAAACTAATAAATTCAGCTTTTGTAATGGTTTCGTCGATTCTATATTCATTATCGTAGCCAGCTGCGATGAGCCCGAAGTTGCGTAAAAACTTCACTCCCTCATATGCCCAATGGTTCATGAGCGGTATTTCATAAGGTGGTATTGGAGAAAGGCCTGCGCCGTTTTGATTTAAAATAGCTTGAATGCTCTTCAGATGATGAAGCGCTGAATCACCAATGAGTGACTGGAAATCAATATTCTTTTTATTGGCATAGGCCGATGTAACACCGGCGGCCTGGCCAACGGTCATGCCAACTGGAACCGTTCGTGCGCTGCCGTGGGCTAATGATTCGTATCCAGCACTGCGGCCAGCGACGAGTAGATTGCCAAAACCTTTAGGCACAATGCTTCTGAAAGGAATGGCATACATATCTGGGCCCCCGATAATGAGGTCACCTTCATCGATGACCGTGGCTTGCATATCGATCGGGTAGCTACCAAACGCAATCCGGTCATCAAAATCATGATTTTCAAGTACATCATCGACGGTCAATTTATACTCGGCCTCCAAGTGGCGAGTTTCTCTGACGTAAAATTCATCGGCAGTTCCAACCAGCTTTACATTTTCAAATCCAATCAGATTTTTCTGCAAAAACTCAGTGATTTTTGGCAACTCCTCATTGGCAATTCCCCAAGCCGTCTGTAGTTCACCAGAGTTCAAACCATTGATACCGAGAATTTGGAATGCATTGATCAGCACATGACCGCTATCCTGCTTGCCAATATTCAAAGCGCGAATCCGGACATTTTCCTGACTTGGCTTATATTGCGCCATTTCCTTCCCATAGCCCCAAGCTGAATATTGATCAGCACCAGTGTAGACTTCATCATCATAATTGAGGTAATTTTGGACCTTGCCCCAATCAACCCCGGACAGCTCGAATACGAGTGTAACGGCCATCATTCTTGCTTCATTCCGAAAATCTTCTTGACCGATGCTAAAATCAGCACCGGCAAGCTGGGCAAAATCAGCGTCAGGTGTGGAATCGATGTACTGCTTCCCAACGATTTTTTTTACAATCCCATTCGCATCTTTATATAGCAGTGCGTCAACATGATTTTGATTCATGATCGGGAGGAAGCTTTGAGCCCCCAGCTGCACCGTTATTTTTTTTTCATCAGCAAGCATGTTTTCAAAAACTAGTTTTGCTTGTTTCACATCAAAGGATGTGCGGTTATTTATTTTTTTGTAGAATTCAAGAAAAAGACCTTTATTGACGCTCTCATGGGTTGGTGACCAGTTAATATCGATCATATTCAGCATCCCAAGCGTGTAAAGGCCGCCGACAATCGGCTTTTTATCTAGTAAAAGCGTTTTTTGACCCTCACGTGCAGCAGCAATGGCGGCCGAAATTCCTTCGGGCTCGCTTCCAACAACAACAACGTCGTAGGCCTCGCCTTCAAGATTGCCGTAATTCAGCAGTGCCCAGTTTTCCAATGTTCCAAGGAGGATTTCATTCTTCACTTCAAAAGATTCAAGCGAGCGAAGCCTGGGTACATCGTTTATCTTAAGCGGGTCCACTGATGGTGGATTGGCTGCAGTACAGGAGGAAAGCAATAAAACTATAAGTAAAGTGAAGATAAAATGAAACTTCATAGCATGCATCCTAACCGTAAATATGTATATAAGAATCTTAACATGAACTTATAATAAATAGTATTGCCACAGTTGGGGTTTGCGAGACGCAGGAGAGGAAACTTCTATAAACGGGGTCGTGTCGGTTGATTTTTTCAAAAAAGTAAACAGCCCTTTCATGAACATGAATGCTAAATAGCTCGATAAGAAAAAACGATCAGGGACCACGAAAAGACAGTTGTCGATTTGTAGTCCCTGACCTAAATAGATAAATGATTATTTTATTCCCTCATCCTTTGGTGCGATCCAAAAGCAAGCAATCACAGAGAGGATGATCATCAAGATTGGGGCATAAAAGATTAGAAACTCCGCCACTTATTTCCCTCCTTATGTGTGATCATGCTTAGGATTTCCTCTTACATATTCCTTGTTAAATATAAACAAACGGAACAATAAATAGAGTGATGGAAGTAACAGACCAAGTCCTGCAATGAACGCAATAATTAACGCTAATGCCATTTCCTCACTTGTAAAGCTATCGTAAATACTCAAATATGGATATAGCAAATAAGGATAATGGGATACACCATAGGCAAAAAACGCAATGAAAAATTGACCAACTAATAAAACAAATGCCGAACCATACGATATTCGCTTCCAAACTAAATAGATAGTTCCAAGAAAAAGAAGAAACGATAGCAAAAATAATCCCCACATAGCGGATAAACGCTCAAAATGAAGTGGATTATGAGAACGCAATTCCACAATGATTCCCAATGCCGTGATGATTGCTGGTCCAGCCCAAATGAGCGCATACCTCCGCAAGAGCTCAGTTGCCTTTTCGTCACCTGCTTGATGGGCATACCAGGTTAAAAAGACGGCTGAGATGTACAAAACTGCTGTAATACTTAATACCACGATACTCCAGGTCAATGGACTGGAAAATAACTTCCAATAATCAAGAACTAATCCTGATTTGCGCTCATCTATAAACCCACCCTCGGAAATCGTTAACACAATTGATAAGGAAGCTGGGATAAACAAGCCCGTTATCCCATATAAAAAAGTGAACTTATCGTTCAACCCACCATAGGTAGTGAACGCATAATAAGCACCCCGAATCGCAAGTAACACAATAGCAATGCTTATCGGCACAAGTAAGGTCGTTCCATAATAATAGGCCGTTTTCGGAAAAAAACCAATAATCCCTACGAAAAAGAACACGAGAAAAACATTGGTTACTTCCCATATCGGTGATAAGTATCGCTGAATAATTTTTATTAAAATATGTTGTTTTTTCGCTACAATACTATAGGCATTAAAAAACCCTGCCCCAAAGTCGATCGATGCAATAATCACATACCCAAACAGGAACAGCCATAATACAGAAATCCCGATCACTTCATAGTTCATAGGGGATCACCAACTTTCTCTTGCTTCCGATCGGCCAATTCCTTTTCGACGGGATATTGACGAAACATGCGTGTTAACACATGTACACTTCCAATTCCCAATACTAAATAGAGCCCGCAAAATAATAGGAGCATCGCATCCACTTGGTCGCTTGTTGTTGCTGCCTCTCCTGTTCGCATAATTCCTCGTAATATCCACGGCTGTCGTCCTACCTCGGATAGCCACCACCCTAGCTCAATAGCAAGCAGGGAAAGTGGACCGCCTAAGACCAATAATCTAAGGTACCGTTTCGAATGAACAAACCTTGCCTTGACCCTAATGCCGATCACATAGATAATCGATAAAAAAGTTAACAGGATGCCAAGGGTAACCATCGAATCAAACAGATAATGGGTATAAAGTGGTGGCCACACATCCTTTGGAAAATCATGAAGACCGACCACTTCTGCTTTTGGGTTATTGCCGACCAAAAGACTTAATGCATAAGGAAATTTGATCGCAAATTTTACTTCTTCTCCATCTAATGTCCCATATAAAATAAGGGGAGCTCCCTCCTCTGTTTCAAAATGCCATTCATAGGCAGCTAGTTTTTCTGGTTGATATGCTGCCAAGTACTTACCGGAAAAATCACCAATGATCGCTGATGCAACTGAGAAAATCACGGCAATTTTCATTGTTAAAAACAATGCTTTTTTGTGATAAATATGATGGGAACCCTTTAGTAACCGATACGCCCCAATTGATCCTAATACAAAGGCCGATGTCATAAAAGCCGTGGCTAACACATGTGATATTTTGGTTGGCATGGCTGGGTTAAACATTGCGACTAGCGGCTGAATATTAACGAGCTCCCCATTTATAAGTTCAAACCCCCGAGGTGCATTCATAAAGGCATTCACAATCGTTATAAAAATTGCAGAAACCGAGGCCCCAATGGCAACAGGGATGAGGAGCAGCATATGCTTCTTCTGATTTTCAAACCGATCCCAAGTATATAAGTAGATTCCCAAAAAAATTGCTTCAAAGAAAAAAGCGAACGTCTCCATAAACAATGGCAGTGCAATCACATTACCAGCTAACTCCATAAATTTCGGCCACAATAATGAAAGTTGAAGTCCAATTGCAGTCCCAGTAACAACACCGACCGCTACGGTAATCACATACCCTCGTGTCCACCGTCTTGCAAGTAATATGTAATGTTCATCTTGTTTCTTAATCCCAAGCCATTGCGCTAGTAGGATCATGAGCGGTATCCCGACTCCGATGGTTGCATAAATAATATGAAACGATAAAGTTAATTCTGTTAATAACCGGCTAAAAAAGATTGATTCTTCATTTCCCATATTCTGTCTCCTTTATATTATGAAAAAATTCGTCCAATAAGGGAGAGACCGATCATAAGTGCCACAGTGAAAGCTAACCACATCAACATTTTCTCCTGTTTCTTATACATTGGCATCCTCCTTTTGGCGTCTTTAGTAGGGGTAGATTGGACTCTAAGGTGTTTTGGCAAGTTATTTGAATCCGCCACCCGATAGTGATCATCTAAGGAAGTATTTCCAATTTCTAAGAAAAAGATGTAATTACAACATAAAAGTAGTATCGAGCAGGGGCAGTGGGTCGGAAACTCTAGCTCTTTAAAACATGAAAATAACTGCAAATTTCACCTTACTGGAGAATACTCATGAGCTTATCATTTGAAACTATGAAAGATATATATTAATATACTTAAGGAACTAAAAAGTATAGAAAATGAAGTTTAAATTAAACAACGGGGGAAAACAAAATGTCAAAAGTATTATTTATCACAGCAAACGATCGTCCAGCTGATCAAGCAATCAGCTCTAAAATGTACGAAACATTCCTGAACACATATAAGGAAGCAAACCCAACGGATGAAATTACTGAATTGAATCTTTTCAAGGCGGGCCTTCCTGATTATGGAAACACAGCGATCATGGGTGTATACAAACGTAACCAGGGACTTGAGTTGACAACAGAGGAGGCTAAAGCAGCTGACTTAGTTGATCAATATTTGAACCAATTTTTATCAATGGATAAAATCGTCCTAGCCTTCCCGCTATGGAATGGCATGGTTACTGCACCTCTTGTAAATTACATTTCTTACCTGGCTCAAGCAGGTAGAACGTTCAAATACACTAGCGAGGGACCAGTTGGTCTAATCACTGATAAAAAAGTAGTGTTACTTAATGCACGTGGCGGAGATTATTCTGCAGAAGCAAGGGCACCATTTGAAATGGCTGTTAAATATGTCCAAACTAACCTTGGATTTTGGGGAATTACAGATATAGAACCAATCGTAATTGAAGGTCACAATCAACACCCAGACCGCGCCCAAGCTATTATTGCAGACGGATTAGAAGCGGTTGCGAAGGCAGCCGGGAAGTTTTAAGGAGAAAAATATAAAATAAATGCAGAGGATGCCTTTTCCTCTGCATTTTTGTATGGGATAAGGGGATGTCTCACAATGTCCACAATGTCCCTGTATGTTCAAAGTTACAATGTTAAACAAACGTTTGATTAACGTCTTGTTAATGGGACAGAGTTCCCGCCCCCCTGTCTCACTTAAAATTCACTCCAAAATCAAACTCAACCTCGAAAAGGCGATTCCACGGCATATCAATGTTTTGAAGTGAAAAATTGTCAATTTCGGCAGTATTGGCTGTTCCTGTTTTTTTACTTACTACTACTTTAGAGCCCTTGACCTTGGAATGAAGCAAATCAAATTCTTTATTAAATTGCTCATTTGTAAAAAATAGAACTGATTTCTTCATTGGCCCAATGTCCCAAGCATTGCCACCGATGTAACGAACATACCACTCTGTTTTAGGCGCCACCTTGTTACGGTATATATGATCGGATGAAAGTGAATTTAATAAAAATTCAACCTGACCTTTGGCCGCATATTCGTCAATTTCAGGTGTTTGAGGTCCTTTTTCTAAATATAAAAATCTTGAATTTGCATGACCAATGGCAGTTCCTATTGCATTTCCAGCTGTGTTAAAGGCACTGTACGATAATAAATTTGTTATGCCAATATCATTAATGATAGCATCCCCGTACGCTTGATTTGCCTGATTTACTTTTTCAACATCTATAAAAACAACATGTTTCCCGTTTGCAATTTGCCGTTTGATTTCTGGAACAGCTTGCGAAAGCTCATCATTTATTGATCCTGTTGCCGCATCATTTTTTTCAACATTGGTAGATAAAAGATTCTGCATTGTATCGTTGTTTTTAACGAGAGTATTAGGTGTGTTCACATATACTTCAATGTTTGCTTGCTGGGAAGGGGAAGCAATGATTCCTCCTGCGGCAATCACGTGTTTGGCAATATTCGTTTGCAGCGTATAATGGTCAAAAGGTGAAATCCACTCCGTACCACTTACCCCAAGGTAGTGGATTTTAAAACTAGTTTGATAGTTTTTCAAAGTAGCAAGAAAACGTGAGATTAGAATAACATCAACTTCGTCTGCTCCATCAAATACGCTCACCTTATGTTGGATGTTGTTGGTCTTGATTTTTTTAATCAAATTTTCTTGTTCCTTACGATGGAGGCCGGTTTGGTTGGCATCATCCTGCCCAAGAACAAGATAATCGATGTAACCTTGCTCCGTCCAATCAACCAACGTTGCGTTTATCGTGCTGTTTCGATTGCGAATTTGCTTATACTCATCAATTAAATCGCTGCCAATTTTCGTTTCCAATTGAATCAACTTGGTTGACAGGTCGATTTTATTTAAATTTTTTACCTCATCATAAGTAATCGCCCAGTCGCGGATAAGGTTATATTTTTCAAGATTCCCATCCTTCAGAACCGTAGGCGCCAAACGCTGAATCGTATCATATACATACAGTGGCTTGGTTGGGTGTTTTCCCTTTAGTGCTTTAATGATTTGAAGCTGCTGGAGTGCACCATCCGTCGTTTGCTTACTTGTGCGCGAATCAACGAGCCCGCCATCAGTAAGCATATCCGCAGAAATAATAAAACCATCCACAGCATCGCTGTTTTCTAAAATCCAGGCTGAAAGCTGATCAAGCGAATCAGACGCCGTTTGGTGGTGAATCAAGTTTTGCGGTGGGAGAATAACCTCAACGCCACCAGCTTGGCCAACCTTTTTTGGATAATAAGTATTGGCCGGACGGTTGTCCAGTGGAACCACAAGCAGGCGAGGTTGTTTATGTGTACTTGTTTGAGATTGGTTTTGTCCCTGGTTTTGTGCTTGTGTGTTAACAGAGATTGCATTCGCATTCGTATCCGTATCCGCAAAAACAACCTGAGCTTGCAACTGTATGCCTAATAAAAATAATAAACTAATAAAAGTAAAATTTACGAAACTAGCAATATGATTATATTTCATTAAATCATCCTTATACCCTTCTTTACTGGTGCCTGTCCCCACCCGCCAGCAGGTACACCAGTTGTAACTTCAGTTGTGCTATCCCCGGTGCCTGTCCCCGCTACAACCTACTGCTGTGGCGGGTATGCTCTCCACTGTGATAAATCAATCTCGCTCGGATCCTTCGTCAATAGCGAAGTAGGGAAGACAAAATTCCACGGCTTGCTTGTGTTCGCCTTAATCTCAAGGTCCTCCAATACAAATCCGCCCTGCGCCACAATTTCACCACTTGCATCCTCAACCACCAACGGTAATTGCTGTAACTTAATATTTTGCTGCGAGCCATTCTGAATCAAAATTGAAACCTGCAATTTTCCATTATCCATAAACTTCGACTGAATACCGACAAGCTGAATTTCACCCGGCTTTGGCGGCGTGATCGACGAAAGCATATTTTTCAGTTTCTCTTTGTCCTCGTCGGCTAGCGTCCGTTCCCAACTCTCCGCAAGATCCAATGAATGATCCTGACTCTCACTCTGCAACTGGAAAGCTAGCCCCCAAATCTCCGTATCAATGGCCGAAATTGGCTTATAAAGATCCTGCTGCTCAAACACAAACTGAAACGGTCGACTACTGCGCGGCGGAATATGCCCCACCTTCGTTAAATCAAACTCCTTGCGCCCGTAAACCTCATTCTCTCCAATCAACAACAGCGTCGTCGTCCCAATCTCAATCGTTTGATTAATACTGCTCCGAACAAACGCCGAACAAACCACTTGCCGTTCATTCTTCACAATCTCAATCCCACTCAACGAAATTTCATCCGGCTTAAGCGGGCTCAACTCATTATTCAAAAAGCGAAACACATACTCCTGCTCCTGCGGAATATTCCAGTCCGGATGAATCGAAAGCTCCGTATCAACCTCTTCCTCCGGGTCACCCTCCGACTCCACACCCCCTAAATTCAATAAATCCTTCGCTGACACAGCATTCTCGCTACCCGTACTTTTTATATCCTCATCAACTGTCTTTTTTCTTTTAAAAAACGATAACATGGTAAAAAACCTCCCATTTCAGTTTTTCTAATTTTAAAGTAACTTTCCCATCTGTTTCTTTCCCGAAACCCGCACCAGCCAGCCAATCGGTCACGATCCTGCCATAAACGTTGCCCGAACCCACTCTAAACCAATTTTCGAGCAAGCTAATAACTTTTTGTTACCATAAATTCAACTCTGCCTAGTAGGACTTTCTATTACTTCTTTCAACCCTACTCAGCATCTAGCTCTTCCTCGCCTTTTCCATCCTGCTCAGCTGCTTCCTCTTCTGCAAGTTGTTCAAGTAATGGGGCTGCTAAGCGAGCAAGCTGGACACTTGAATCATGGTCGATTAAAGAGAACGTATGATGGAAAACGTCCAGCCCTTCATTTTGATAAAGGCGAAGGGGGTCTTCCTGCTGATAGTGGCGTAAACCAATTCCTTCTTTAATCCGGGTCATGCCCTCCAAATGATTAACCCAATGTTTATCGATGACCGCTACAAGGACACGTCTTAACACCTGTTGAAGATTTGCGTTGTCCTTCAATTTTTCAAGGTTTTCTAAATAAGGTTCAATCGCTTCAGCGACCGTACCATGAACCTCATCTACTTCATTGACCTCTACTGGAAGCTGAATTTTTTGCCCAACAATCAGGTGATTTAATTCGTTCACAAGTCGATCCAATGGCCATTCTTCAGGTTCAAGGTCTTTCGGACAATATTTGTCAACAAGGTAGTGGCTGTATCTTGGGATCATTTCCATCACAAGTGATAGAACATCCTCATTAATAAGAGCATTGTCACGCAAGTTGTAGATGACCTTACGCTGGTCGTTGACGATGTCATCCAGTTTTAAATTGTATTCACGAATCGCGTAGTTACTACCTTCACAAATACGTTGGGTACGTTCAACCAATTCATGAATATTTTTATTTGAAATAAGACCTGTTTCGTCAGTTTGCAGCTTTGGCTGTAATTTTTCAATTTCTTCATGGGTAAAGCGACGGAACAACTCATCTTCAATCGAGATGAAAAATTGTGATGAACCTGGGTCACCTTGACGTCCCGCACGACCGCGCAGCTGGTTATCAATGCGGCGGCTTTCATGTTTTTCGGTACCAAGAATGTGTAAGCCTCCGAGTTCTGCTACATCTTCTCCAAGGAGGATGTCCGTTCCACGACCAGCCATATTGGTCGCAATCGTAATGTGGCCTTTTTGACCGGCTAAGGAAATAATGCTAACCTCTTGCTCAACTGTTTTTGCATTTAAAGTTTCACAAGGTAAGTTTTCCTTTTTGAGGTATTCTCCAATTTCTTCTGATTGAATAATCGATGTAGTACCAACAAGGACCGGCTGGCCTTTTTTATGGCGTTCTTTAATTTCCTTTGCCATCGCAACATATTTGTCATGCTTAGTTGCGTAGACACGCTCTATCATATCAGTACGTTGAATAGGTTTATTTGTTGGAATGGGAACAACATCCATATTGTATGTGTTCCCGAATTCTTTTTCCTCGGTTTTCGCAGTACCCGTCATTCCGGAAAGGATAGGGTACATCCGGAAATAGTTTTGAATTGTAACAGAGGCTTGAGATTTATTTTCCTCCGTGATTTCAAGTCCTTCTTTTGCCTCAATCGCCTGATGTAAGCCATCGCTCAGCGTACGGCCTTCCATGATCCGGCCTGTGAACATATCAACAAGCATAATCTTGCCATCTTGAACAATATAATCAACGTCACGTTTAAACATAACATGTGCCCTGAGCGCTTGGATGGCATAGTGATATAATGTTTGGTGTTCTAAATCGTATAGATTATCAACACCAAAAGCGCGCTCAACCTTGTTAATTCCATCCTCAGTTAGGCTTGTTGCTTTTGTTTCATCATCAAAAGTGTAATCAACATCACGTTCAAACCGCTTAGCCAGTCGCGCGCATATTTGATGAAGATTTGCAGCAGCCTCCATTTTTCCGGCGATAATTAGTGGCGTTTTTGCCTCGTCAATAAGAACGCTGTCAATTTCATCAATAATCGCGTAATGATAAGGACGTTGAACGCGCTGGCTCACATCCTGCACCATATTGTCACGCAAAAAGTCAAACCCAAATTCAGTACCTATACCGTATGTAATATCCGCTTCGTAAGCCGCCTTCTTTTGATCCGGCTCCATCATTGGCACGTTTAGGCCAACTGTGAGCCCAAGGAACTCATGAATTTTTCCAATTAAGTCACGGTCACGCTTCGCTAAGTAATCATTAACCGTAATAATATGTACACCTTTGCCTTCAAGCGCGCGCAGGTAGGCAGGCAGTGAGCCGACCAATGTTTTCCCCTCACCAGTAGCCATCTCTGCAATGTTTCCGCTCGTAAGAACAAGCCCACCGATCAACTGAACATCAAAATGACGCATCCCAAGCACACGCTTAGCTGCCTCCCGGACCACTGCAAACGCCTCAGCCTGAAAGTCAAAAACCGTTTTCCCATTCGCAAGCTCTTCCTTAAATTGCACCGTTTTGGCCTTAAGCTCCTCATCAGAAAGCTTCTCAATCTCAGGCTCTAAACTGTTGATTTCATCAACAATCTTATAGTACCTTTTTAACTTTCGCTGTTGATCATCACCGATGATTTTTTTGATTGCATTCAGCATGCCGTTCTCTCCTTTTTACATTAAAAAGCGTCGTATGGTATTCATTATTAGAAAAATACGAAATTTGCCCACCAATAGCAAATTTTAACTTTTTTCTTATTCTGATTTCATTTAAAACTTATCCTTTTTTATCAGTATGACAAAAACTGTCTGAATTTATGAATTTATATAGGGTTATGTAATAACTTGCGGATTTCCGTTTCATAAATTTCACAGTAAAAATCCTACCCTATAGTATAACAAAGAACGACAAGAAAAACATCTTTGGATTAATGGTGCCTGTCCCCGCGCTGCACCTGATACCGCAATTGGGGCGCCAGTTGGTACATCAGTTGGTACATCAGTTGGTACATCAGTAGTGCCTGTCCCCATGCTGCACAGCAGTTCCATCACAACTTCTCAAAAATCTTTTCAAGCCATTCATTAGTCTTTTCTTGCTCTTGAATAAGTTGATTTATTTTTGTTATTAAGATGTCGTTATCTTCTTTAACAGCGGTGGGCTGAGTTAAGTTGTCCTCGTCTTTTTTGGTAGTTATATTTTCTGCCATTTTTAAAATAGTATTTGTGTCTTCACTGGAATTTTGAATGGCGCTAGGCGATGGGCTCTCCAGTTCGACTTCAGTTACCAATCCCGATAAGATTTGTTCTTTTAGAGTTGCAAAAAGGTCAAGTTCCCGTGGGTTTTTAAAAGAAGTAAACACTATCTGAATGTCATTGTTAAACGAATCAATCATTATATTTGATAATTCAAATTGAATTTTTTCATTGTCTTCAATGAGGTGGATATCGTCAAATAAAACAATGTTTGCTTTTTGAAAACTCTTTCTTAATATGTTCATTTGGTACAACCGACTTGAGCGCTCGACCGCATTAATAAAATGCTCAGCGGTAATATGTATAATCTCGGACTCTGGATTTTCTGAAATAACATTGTTGCCAACAGCTTGTAGAAGATGGGTTTTTCCCGAGTGTGCTGGCCCCCAAATAATTAATGGGTTATAGGCTTTGTTAAATGTCTCTGCTATAGTTTCTGCTGCGATTTTTGCAAAAAGATTATTGTGAGTTGTAGTGAATGATTGAAACGTCCTATTGGGGTTAAGTGGAAGAGTTAAGGTGTCAAGAAAATCTAGAAGTTCAAACTCATCCTTCGGTATAGCCGCTATTCTTTCGATAAACATTATTCGATAAAAACGATTCGTTAAATAGTATAGTGCCTCTTTAATCAATTTTGTGTATCGTGTCTCCAGCCAATCCCGTGCGAATTCATTGGGGACCGCAATAACAACCTCCCCTGTCAAATCATCCAGATTGATTAGTGCGGTATTTTTAATCCATGTTTCAAAGCTTGGTTTTGAAAGATGTTTTTCAAGATGATTTTGCACCTGCTTCCAAGTGTGTTTCAAATCTTCAGGTTTATATTTCTCTTGGGATAAATGGAGGTAGGTGCCAATGGATCTCACATTTGAATTTTTCATCATAAGCTCCTTCTGAATAAATTTATACTTACAAAATACCTGATTTCAGGTCCATTTCCGACAAAGACTTGTTCATTATAACAATTGAACTTTAATTAAATAAGAGAATGTTTATTCTAGTTTTTTATCAAAACGCGGGGTGCTTTGTATTGCCAAGGTAATTTCGGAAAAAACTTTTTCTAGCGAACTGGGATACGGGGTCGGGAACTCTGTCCCAAAGTTTTTTATTGGGTGACAACTTCCCTTTTGGCCTCCCATTCATAGGTTATTAGTATCTTTAGTGTTTAACTGGCATCATGTTTTTTTTCCAAAAAGAAGAGTGGGGGTTTAAGATGATTACTCAGTCTACATCCAATAAATGGACGATATCACCTCATGGTGGTGAATTAATCAACAGAGTCATGACCGGTGAACAAAGGAAGGAGCTGTTGGCGCGGACCGCGAAAATGCCTTCCTTATCCATTTCGGATTGGAGCATCTCCGACCTTGAATTGATTGCGATTGGGGGGTTCAGCCCGCTAAACGGGTTCCTTGGAAAGCGCGATTATGAAAGTGTTTTGGAAAAAATGAGGCTGGCGAATGGACTCGTTTGGAGTATTCCAATTACACTGCCGGTTTCGGAAAAGGAGGCTATGCGTTTTGACGTTGGGGCAAATATTGCTCTAAAGGGGAACGATGGTGTCGTTTATGGTGTTTTGCAGTTGAAGGAAAAGTTTTTGTGCGATAAGGAACTTGAGGCATCGTATGTCTATGGAACAACAGATGAAGCCCATCCCGGTGTGCAGAAGATTTTTGAACAAGGCGATGTTTATTTGGCAGGTCCGATCATCTTGTTAAATCGACCAACCCATAAGCCTTTTGAAAAATTTTATATGGACCCAGTGGAAACAAGGCGGCTATTCCGGGAATTAGGCTGGAAGACGGTCGTTGGCTTTCAAACAAGAAATCCAGTACATCGCGCCCACGAATATATTCAAAAAAGCGCCTTGGAAATCGTCGATGGCTTGCTTCTAAATCCGCTTGTGGGAGAAACAAAGAGTGATGATATTTCTGCTGCGATCCGGATGGAAAGCTATCAAGTTATTTTGGAAAAGTATTATCCGAAGGAGCGCACACGTTTAGTTATTTTTCCGGCAGCCATGCGTTATGCAGGTCCACGGGAAGCAATTTTGCATGCACTAGTGCGAAAAAATTATGGATGTACGCATTTCATAGTTGGGAGAGACCATGCCGGGGTTGGCGATTACTACGGAACGTATGACGCCCAGCGAATCTTTGAACAATTTACAAAAGCGGAGATTGGTATTGAAATTTTTAAATTTGAACATAGTTTTTTCTGTAAAAAATGCGGAAACATGGGTACTTCCAAAACTTGTCCCCACGGGAAAGAAGACCATGTGCACCTAAGTGGCACCAGGGTCAGAGAAATGCTGCGCAACGGAGAAAAACCACCAGCGGAATTTTCCCGCCCGGAGGTTGCCGAAGTGTTAATACGGGGGATGCGGGGAGAAACGTGAGAGACGTGGTGCCTGTCCCCACGTTGCAGTTGGCACACCAGTTGGCACACCAGTTGGTACACCAGTTGGCACACCAGTTGGTGCATCCGCGGTGCCTGTCCCCAAATGAAAATGAAAGGATGACGGTGTGTGAAGTCTAAGAATATTGTTTGGCATAAAGCACAAATAACGAAACACGATCGCCACCGCTTAAATGGACATAAAAGTGCTATCCTTTGGTTTACCGGGTTTTCCGGAGCAGGGAAATCTTCGTTATCAGTAGCCGTTGAGAAGGAATTGCACAAACGTGGGATTCGGACCTACGTTTTGGACGGTGACAATGTGCGCCATGGATTAAATAGCAATTTAGGTTTCTCTCCAGTGGACCGGACGGAAAACATTCGCCGCATCGGTGAGGTTTCGAAGTTGTTTGTTGATGCCGGTGTGATGACACTGACGGCATTTATTTCGCCTTATCGTGAAGACCGTAACATGGTTCGGAAGATGGTTCAAGACGGGGAGTTCCTTGAAATTTATGTAAAATGCTCATTGGAGGAATGCGAGAAGCGGGATCCCAAGGGGCTATATAAGAAAGCTAGAAATGGTGAGATCAAAGGTTTTACAGGAATCGATGCCCCTTATGAAGCACCGGTGAACCCTGAACTCGTTGTGGAAACAGATAAAGAGACGCTGAGGGAATCGGTGCTGGCGATTCTGAATTTTTTACAAGAAAAAGGATATATTGAAGAGTAGATGACCGATTATCCATCATCAAACGGGTTAAGCGTATGATTTGGTAACGATAAAATCAAGTTATCCATCATCAAACGAACCCAGACCTCGATTTGGTGTGGGATAAAATCGGGCTTTCTATAAATCGGTAAATAATTATAAAAAAACATCCCCCAAAAAGACGGCACCCAAACACATTTTGGGCTGCCGTCTTGCTGTTATTTTTCAAAAACAAAAAACTGACCCCTCATTAACGAACAATCCCTCAAAAAATCCACCAAAATAATAAGCAAATTCAGGAATGTTTTTACAGAGTTTAAAAGGGTTTAGTGGTAATATAATAGAACAGTAATAGTTAATGTCATAATTTGAGAGGACGTACTTCTATGCAAGGTTTGTTTTTTATAAAAAGGAAGAGATTCTGGGTTTCATTGTTATTTTCTATTATATTGGCTTGCCAATCGGTGGCTTTTGCGGATGATATCGATGAAATTCGTGAAATCATAAAAGATGGGTATTTTGTGCCGGTCGGTCAGGAGATTTTGGACAAGCCGACGATTGATGAGATTCTCGAGGAGCTTGATCCGTATACGGAATTTTTTACAAAAGCGGAGTTTGATGAATTTATTAAAGCGATTGATATGAATTATGTGGGCATCGGGATTATTGGCGAGCAGCATGATCAAGGGGTTAAGGTTGTGTATCTGTTTGAAACTGGTGCCGCCATTAAGACTGCACTGCAAGTGGATGATATTATTATTGAAGTAAATGGGACAAGTTTGACTGGAAAAACGATTGATGAGACACAGGAATACTTGCTTGGGAGCCCAGGTACGACGGCTCATTTGAAGGTTTTTCGTCCTGAAACGAATGAAACGCTGACGATCGATGTTAATCGGGCCAAGACTGAAATTGCGTCAACGGTGGAGTCCGCTTGGCTTGGCGGTAATATTGGGTATTTACGGTTGAACAGCTTTAATGAGGAATCTGTTTCTGAGCTGCAAAAGGCTATGAAAAGTGTGGGTCATGTTGACGGGTGGATCGTTGATATCCGCGATAATGGCGGTGGTTATTTGGATGCGGCTCAGGATGTGGCGGGCTTATTCCCCGGTGTTGAGGTGGCTTTGATCGTAGAGGGACAGGACCATGATGCCACTGCTTTTACGAGCAATAAACAAAACCCGCAGCTGACTGGCCCCATCTTTTTATTGATTAATGCTGACAGCGCCAGTGCGTCTGAAATTTTGGCTGGGGCTATTCAAGATCAAAAAGCTGCACGGCTATATGGTCAGACCACTTTCGGAAAAGGTGTGGCACAAACTGTGTTTGAGCTTTCAAGCGGGAATTTTTTCAAAATGACAGTTGCCCAGTTTTATACACCTGATGGAAAGGTAATTGATGGAATCGGTATTAAACCGGATGTTGAAACGGAAATTGGTGAGGAGCTTAAGGTTGCACACCGGGATATGCTGCTTTTAGATGAAAAGAGGGCAACATTGTCAGGTCAGAAATTTAGTGTGGCTGTGCCGGTTAATATGGAAATTGCAGTCCAGTTGAATGAAGTTTTTTCAGCAGATCAATTGAAGGAGCGGGTTTCCTTAATCGAGTTAGGTGGAAAAAGTGTTGAAATCAATGTGGAGCCGATCTCATTGGAATCTTTTAAAATTACGCCTACAAGACTTTTAAAACCGGAATCTAGTTATCTTTTAAAAATTGATTCAGGCATAAAAGACTATATTCTATCGTTCAAGACGTCTAATAAGATAGAGGAAAAGAACCCAAATCAGGAAAAATTTATAGATGTAAAGGTAACGGACTTTTTCGCCCATTCCGCAACAGTTTTGTATAACGAAGGGCTTTTAAAAGGGATTGGGGAAGGAAAGTTTGGACCTGAGATCGAGCTGACTCGGGAGCAGGCAGCTGTATTTTTTGCTAGAATACTAGGACTAGATACAGAGGGTGTTGTGAACCCTGGTTTTTCAGATGTAAAAGCGGGAGAGTATTATTATTCGTCTGTTGCAGCGGTTAAAAAAGCTGGCATCATGAATGGAAAATCGCAGAATCAGTTTGGAACAGGTGATGTGTTAACAAGAGGTGAAATGGCGGCTTTACTAGTTCGGGCATTTAAATTGCAGGCTGAAGACAGCGTTAATGGTGCTGGTTCTGAAGCTGCAATTGGAACTACAACTGCTAAACCCGTAGCTGTTACACCCTTTAATGATGTAGCGAAATCACCATTTGCTATTGATATTTTAAAACTCTACCAATCTGGCTTAGCCGGAGGTACAACAAAAACAACATATTCTCCCGAAAAGGCAGTCACAAGAGGGGAATTTGTTACTTTTCTATATCGTGCATTGGTGAGTCAAGGAAATAATAAAGACTTTGCAGTGCTTTCAGTAGAGTAGAAGCAAGACTGGAGTAGATTGGGAGCAGGTCTGGTTGCATGAATGCTTTATCGACGTCAGACGTCAGCCAGGCCAACCCAACCCAACCCATTCATCCGGCCATACATAGGAATGTTTACTAGCTTGAAAAAATTCAGGCGAGAGCAAATACGCAATGAAGAATTTGAGCAAAGGAGGAGGCAACATGAAAAACAAAAGAATAATAACGGCATTAACAGCCGTTATGCTTTCAACGACGACTGTCGGGGTCGTCGCAGTTTCAGCAAATGATGATATCACCGGACATTATTTTGAAAAAGAAATGCGCTCTTTAGAATCCTTGCAAATTATGAATGGCGATGGGCAGGGAAATTTTTTGCCTAATCAGCCCGTTACTAGAGCTCAATTTGCGGCTTTTTTAAACAGATCTTTGAAACTACCAGCAGCAAACACTATAACATTTACTGATACTGTGAACCATCCATTAGGAGCGGAAGTTCACAATGCCGCGGCTGCAGGTTACATCAATGGTGTTGGTGATGGGAAGTTTTTTCCGAACCGAACTTTAACACGTGAAGAAATTGCACTCATGGTTAGTCGAGTTTTAACATCGAATGGTTTGAATGAAAGTCCTGCACAAACTCCTAGTTTTAAAGATGCAAAGGATATAAAATACATGGAAGCGATTCAACCTATTTTTGCCTATGGAATCATGGATGGTTATGACGACAATACCTTTCGTCCGAAAGAAGGCGTGACCCGCGCGCAGACAGCCGCAGTAATCTATAAGATGTATAATCTTCTTGAAAAAGAAGAGCAAGAAAAGCAACAAGCAGCGCTCGAAAAACAGAAGGCTGAATTAAAAAAACAAAAGCGGGAAGAGCAATCAAAAGAGCAAGCGGGAAATAATGTTGGTGCTGATAAGGATAAAATAGATACAAGCAAAGACAATATTGTTATTGCAACAAAGCTTATAAATGTTTATGAAGATGGGATGAAGCGGGTCCGCACATATGTTAATGTCGGTACAGAAATGAAATTCCTTGAGCTGATCGGCAACAACGTCGAAGTTGAATTAGCGGGCGTAGTCGGCTACGTAAATAAGGCCGATGTTAAAATTGTTCCCGAGGATGAAGTAGAAAGTAGAACCCATTATAAGGTTTCAGCGGGGTACCTACGTCATTACATTACGGAAAATGGTGCGCTAGGAAGCTATATTTTTGGACCTGCTCCTAAATTTTTGAAAGAAGGAGAAAAAGACTATAGCTTTGATGGCAAAACTTTTACAAGAGGCAGTTACTTTCAATATTTCAACTATTTACCATTGCTTTCGAAAACAAGCTATTCAGCTGAGGACCTTGATGATTATGTACGGTCCCAAAAATCGACTTCACCGCTCATTGGTTTAGGGGAAGTATTTAAACAGGCTGAGAAAGAAACGGGTGTCAATGCGTTATACTTACTGGCCCATGCGATTCATGAAAGTGCTTGGGGCACAAGTAAAATAGCCGCGGATAAATTTAATCTATACGGTATTAAGGCCATCGATGCTGATGCCTATAACAATGCAATGCAGTTTACTAGTTTTGAAGAATGTATTTTATATGCAGCAAATTATGTGAAAAAAAACTACTTAACACCTGGAGATGGCAGTTTCTACAACGGTTCATTCCTAGGACATAAAGGCGTTGGCGTCAATTTATTTTACGCATCAGATCCATACTGGGGTCAAAAAGTTGCCGGCCGCATGTACGTCATTGACGAGTATTTAGGAAAAGACGATTGGAACAACTACAAAATCGCGCTTAGCAAGGTTCCTTCCTTAAACGTAAGAAGTGGCCCAAGCACAAGCGACAAACTGATATATGAACATCGATACGCCGGTGTTGGCATGATAGTGCTAGAAGAGATAAAAAGAAAAGATGGCACATGGTACAAAATTAAATCCGACCACCCTGACTACGAAGAAGGTTACATTTACGCTAATGGGGAAAGAGGAAATTTAGCAGAGATCATTAATTAATATTAATGGTCTTTTTTTTGGTACTAGTGGGGACAGGCACCGCGGAAGCACCAACTGGCGTCCCAACCGCGGTATGGGGACAGGCACCACTGAAGTCACAACTGGCGCCCCTACTGCGGTATCAACTGCACCGCGGGGACAGGCACCACAGAAAAATTACAAATATTCAATAAAATTGATTTACTTTTTAATATAAACTAGCTATACTAGTACCAAAGTTAATGATTCAATCTATTAGCCTTCAAATCTCTATCAATTAATAAAGGAGTGGTTTACAGAAATGGCACGAAAGCCTAGAGTTTGGTATCCGGGAGCCCAGTACCACATATATAATCGTGGCAATCGGAGAGAAACATTATTTTACGAGCCCCAAGATTATTTTAAGTATTTGACCTTTTTGAATGAAGCTAAAGATAAATACCCCTGTCAAATCTACTCGTATTGTCTTATGACCAACCATATCCACATTCAATTGAAATCTGAGGAACATAAACCAGGTAAAATAATGGGTGTGACCCATACTAGGTATGCGCATTACTTTAATAAAAAGTACCAGCTGGAAGGCCATGTATTTAAAGGCAGATTTAATGGTGAACTGATCCAATTTCCCGATTACGAATTGGAGGTAAATCGATATATACATTTAAATCCTCTTAAAGCCAATATGGTCACAAACCTCGAAGACTACTCATGGAGCAGCTATCACGCGTATGCCAACAATAAATATGACCCGTTAATTGATGACACAAGTCATTTTCTTTCACTATTTCCACAGCCACAGAACAAAAACTACAAAGATTTTTTACTATCGGCAATGAAGCCACATGAAATTTTATTAAATCCTACAAAATAAATTCCAATCAGAAAAGAGGTGTCAAACTAAATGGCATCAACGATTTATAGCTTTAATATTTCAGGTGTCGATGGCTATGTTGTTGAGGTAGAAACAGACCTTATTCATGGACTACCCACGGTTTCCATTGTTGGGCTGGGGGACGCTGCGGTTAAAGAGGCAAAAGAAAGATTAGTTTCAGCCATCACCGCTACAGGCTATGATTTTCCTTTGTTCAAGCTGGTCATAAATCTCGCTCCGTCCGATATGAAAAAGCGAGGAACCCATTTCGATCTGGCGATGGCGATTGGAATATTAACTCGAACAGATCAAATTAGAGTCTCCCCAGATTGTTTGAGATTATTCGGTTTTATTGGCGAGCTATCGCTTAACGCTGAAATCCGTCCATCTGCCGGTGTATTGCCAATGGTTATCAAGGCGAAAAGTGAAGGAATTCGCCACCTGATTGTCCCTAAAGGAAATGTGCAGGAGGCCCTTTTGGTTGAGGGCATAAACATATATTCAGCTAATGATTTGCAGGAAGTGGTGAACTTACTAGAAGGAAACCACTCACTTCTACCTGAAAAAAGATCTCGACAACCGCATCAATCTACTTCAAATATAAATCTTGATTTTTCCGATGTAAAAGGGCACGAACAACTTCTAAAATACATTACTGTCGCGGCTGCGGGTAATCATAATCTTTTACTTTCAGGCCCACCGGGCTGCGGAAAATCCATGATTGCCAAAAGAATTCCATCCGTTCTTCCAAAAATGACGGAGGCTGAAGCCCTTGAGGTAACGAAAATTTACAGTGTTGCTAATCTGTTAAAAAACAAAGGAAATCTGATCGTTGAGCGCCCATTTCGTTCCCCACACCATAGTATTTCCCAATATGCCCTTATCGGAGGCAGTCAGCATGCGACTCCGGGGGAGGTTTCACTATCGCATAATGGGGTTTTATTTCTCGATGAAATTGCTGAATTCAATCGGAAAACTCTGGATTCTTTGCGCCAGCCACTTGAAGATCACGAGGTAACTATTACTAGAGTTAATAATACAAATACATACCCGTCCAACTTCATGCTAGTTGCAGCGATGAACCCATGTCCGTGTGGTTATCATGGCACCAATAAATGCCGATGTACCGATTATGAAATTCACCGCTACCGTCA
Organism: Caryophanales bacterium; assembly: GCA_012840465.1. Taxonomy (GTDB): domain Bacteria; phylum Bacillota; class Bacilli; order Bacillales; family Bacillaceae_J; genus Schinkia. The sequence continues at coordinate 35,509 of DULJ01000024.1, read as the reverse complement.
AAAACTGTCTGGTCCGATCCTTGACCGTATCGATATTCAAAAGCACGTCACTACCGTAAACTTCTTTGATGAAAATTATAGTAAAATAAATTCTTCGCAAATAAGAGATAAAGTGGAAAGTGCTAGAAAGATTCAACAAAAACGATATGAAGATTATCCTAATATAAATTGCAATGCGGACTTAACCCCTGCTCTTATAAAAAAATATTGTGAACTGGATAGTGAAAATGAACAACTGATTAAAGAAGCCTACAATCGATTTCGGTATAGTGCGAGAACTTTACATAAATTTTTAAAAGTGGCAAGGACATTTGCGGACTTGGATGGTTCGAACAACATTCGCAGGATCGATTTGGTGAATAGCTTAATGTCACGGGATATTGACAAAGAGCATCTGGACTTTTTAATCATGTAGGACTTTTACAAAAACATTCAAAGAAGGTGATGAAATGGAAGAAATATATTGGTTATGGCTTTCTCTACTTCCTCATATCGGGCCAGTTTTTCAAAAAAGATTACTAAAGCATTACGGAACACCCGAAAATGTTTATGTGGCAAGCGAAGATGATCTACGGAAAAACATTAATGGCCTGAGTACCCGCGCTCTCCAATCTCTCACTCAAAGTCATTCTCTTGATAAAGCAAAATACATGAAAGAAAAATGTGACAAGCAAAAAGTAAAGATTTTAACGATAGATTCCCAAAATTATGTTGAAATTGCAAAAGGCTGCCCGGAATCACCAATAGTTCTATATTATAAAGGTGTGGTTAGACCAATAAGAGATTCAATTGCGATTGTGGGTTCCAGAAGATGTACAGACTATGGTAAAAAAGTAACTCAACAAATTGCAGCTGAATTTTCAAAACAGAACATCGCAATTGTAAGTGGAATGGCAAAGGGCATAGATAGCTATGCACATACAACAGTGCTCAAAAACAACGGATATACTCTAGCCTTTCTAGCAAATGGTGTGGATTTATGCTATCCGCCTGAACATCGCGCACTTTATGAGGAAATTATCAGAAATGGGGCAATTTTATCAGAATACCCGCCTGGAACTAATGCTCATCCTAAATATTTTTTAAAAAGAAATGCCCTAATTAGCGCTTGGTCAGACAAAGTAATCGTTGTTGAAGCAGGTGAAAAAAGTGGGGCATTAACAACGGTGGACTTTGCGCAAAAGTATAGTAGGGAAATATTTGCTGTTCCAAACCGTATAGATGAACCTAATGGAAGGGGTACAAATGTACTCTTACAATCGATTGCTAAGCCTTATCTTGGAATAATGTCACTCAATCTAAAGGACCAAACTGAAAGAAAACTGGTTCCGCCGACAAAAAAGTCTTTCAAACCAAAACTCCATAAAGCAGATAGTCTCAATCCAATTGAAAAAAGACTATTAAAAATAGTTGGAGAAAAACCAAAGCAAATATCAGAAATCCAAAATTGCCTTAAAATTTCAACTAACGATCTAGAAGAATTGCTCTTTAATCTAGAATTGAAGGGAAAGATAAAAGTTCATGGAGAGAATATTTTTTCAGAATAGATAAAAAATTTTTCAAAAAAACTATTTACTAACTTCGAGTTTCCGTGATATACTTACAACATAATTTTTGATACAACTTATAAAATATCGCTAAGATTCGACGAGAGGCGTCATATTTGGCCATTATTTTTATATGTTGAACACAGAAATACACAATTGTGAAATCCTCATCCGGGTTCTTCCTGTCAAATAATCTTCTCTCAAAATACATTTCAGCTCTATTTCTTGTCTATAATTTTCCTTTTCATTAACCCATAATGTCGCTAGTTTTATGTAACTTTGTTTTTATAATCTGTTTTCAAAATCCTAGATTTGAACACCCTAGCTTACAAAACGGGTCCTTTTCTTAACGTTAGTATAGAGATTGATAAGTAGTTAAAAGTTGAAAGTGCATTCAGTCAACTTTTTATACTCCTCCAAGGTTTTGCTTATCGCTCTCTTTACATAGTATAAGAAGCATTACTTCGTAAAAGGCCTCGATTTATCAGGTAATGCCTCGCACCACCCTGGAGTACCGGGAATCCTCTGGTAGACCGCTGGGTGAGCCTTTCATCCAGCGGATTTTTTTGAAAAAGGAAGGGAGAGAAAAGAAAATGCAGAATATGAAATTAACGTCTAAAAGAGTAAAGTTTTACGTGGAACCGAAAGAAACAAAGCCGGAATTGAATCGGTTAACCCGCACTTCCACGAAGGTCTTAATTGATCGTGTTTTAGAGATGTTATGTAAGCTCCAAAAAGATTGTGAAAAACAATATCCGATTTATCTACCCAAATCCACCTATGAAAGTCTTCAAATTGCTTTTGCATTCAGTTTTTCAAAAACATTAAACAAAAACACCAGCACAGTAAAAGAAGTTATCTCTATTTTGGATCAAAGAGAGGAGGTACTACCCCAACAGCAAATATCCTTAGTAATATATACATTTATAGATTTTATAAAACAAGGAAGAGAGAATTATGAAGACATGGATGAGGTGTATTATTTAGTCTCCAATTTATCGCCGCTCCTTTATCAAGCAAAAAGTAATGAAGGTTGAGGCGTAATTCTATGAATGAAAAAGATCATAAACAATATTCTCAGATAAATGAAAAAGGCTTTAAAATGCATTCAAAAAGAAACTATATAGGCAAGAACCGGTATTTACTTTTTTTACTAAAAGAAAAAGATGATTCACCTCCGGAAGCTGGATCGTCTTGCCCAATTAAATGTAAATAGGGAGAAGAAATAGAAAAAGCTTGTCTTTTGTGTGGACAAGCTTTTTTTGTGCTTTTTAAAAGTAACTTTTTTCTTTCATTTCTTTTATATCGTTTTCGACTAATTTGCGGAATTCTACACCGCGCTCTTTTTTGATTCGTTTAAAGTCTCTCAACAAATTTTCCCCTGAAACCCCTTTATCGATTAAATCCTTTAAAATTATTTCAGAAAATGTATCTTTGCGAGTTAGTCTTTTTGCCTCTAGAAGAAGTTGAAGATGGTCTTTAATGAGTTTAATAACTCTTACTTTTGCCACAAAAGATGCAGGAGGGTTATCCTTGCTGGTGATCGCTGCTTCCACTAGCATCGTTTCGTTTTTTTCTTTTAGGCTATAGAAAAGTTGGGAAAATTCCTTTTCAATTAGACCTTCAATGAGCCAGTAATCGTTTGGGTTTTCTTTATTGATAATTAATCCATCAAAAAGTGGAATATCATGCTTAGTTGTTTGGTTATTTTCTTCTGTAAAAATCGTTAATGAACATAGTCGAAATGACTTCACAGGCAGGCCACCTTCCTTTCAGGTTTCTGTCTCAATTTATATTATACCACGATTAAAACTATTTTTAACATTTCAGAAATTCCAACCCCCACCCCAACCGCGGTAAGTGGACACGCGGTGTGGGGACAGGCACCGCTGGAGCACCAACTGAAGTACTAACTGAAGTACTAACTGAAGTACCAACTGAAGTACCAACTGGCGTACCTACCGCAGTGCGGGGACAGGCACCACCTATGAAAAAAATTGCACGAAAATTATAGGATTTTGTTGAATTTTCAATTTTCAGCCCTTTTATCTTTGAGATTTTGAAAATCTCCTATGGCAATTTTGAAAATTTAAGTGCATTTTCCCCTTGAATTTTCAAAATTAGCGATTTGCATGAAAATGCTTTAACTAGTATTTTATTAGTAAGAAAGGAGGATATGCAAATGAAGTTGGAAGAATATGATGTGTCTTTTGTCATAAAAAGGCTGGATCGACCACCGCTTTTATTAGTGACTTATGTAGCTATATCGGAGGAGCATTTTAAGAAAGATCCAAAGTTAAGCAGGAAGGAGCTGATTGTAAAGAATAGCGTTTTTTTAATAAGGGATCATTATAAGGTTGACCAGCAACCTGGGATTGAAATCCAAGTATTTAAAGTTAAGCCAGTCAAGAGGCTGGGATTAAGTCGAAAGGGGGTTTTAAAACCACTGAGGGGAGCGCAATAGAGAAGTTTCACATAATTTTTCCTCATCATGCTGCATATTAAGTCAATTCACCCAATGAAAAAGCAAAAATTTATAATCTAGCAATCTACTTACTTAGAAATCCCCTGCATGGTCTTTCTTTCTCTTTCTAACGAAATGTTTTATCCTCGCAAAAAGAATCAATACCTGCGATTCTTCATTTTGCTAAGATTGAGGTAAAAAGAAAGAGCATCCTCATTTGAATTTTTACAAAATAGGAGGTGCTGCTTTTTCACCATCAAAACTCTATCAAAATATTAAAAGGGGCGTGATTATTAATGATAAATCAGGTTACTTTAGTTGGTAGAATTACAAAAGACCCGGAGCTTCGGTACACAGGTGACGGAGTCGCTGTTTCAAATTTTACAATTGCCTTAAATCGTAACTTCAAAAATGGGAGTGGACAATATGATGCTGATTTTGTGAACTGCAATATTTGGCGTAAACCGGCGGAAACGGTCGCGAACTTTTGCTTAAAAGGGTCCCTAATTGGAATAACAGGAAGGCTCCAATCCAGACATTATGAAAATAGCGAAGGCAAACGGGTTTACGTTACGGAGGTTGTGGCTGAGGATATCAAGTTTATTTCTTTGAAAAATAATAAAAATATGGGTCAAAGCCAGAATCCAAGTCAAAGCCCAAGCGATAACACAGTTACAAACAACGATAATACTGTCAATCATAACACCGAAGCCACTCTTATAAGAGAAGGACAGCCGGATACGCAAAAGGAAATAGTCCAACCAGTCATCCAATAGACAATCCGCCATACTTGAATTTTTCACCAAACAAAAGAAAATCAGGTGGAGCGTATGACAACTTCACCTGATTTCTTTAAATCTAACTATATTTGCAATCTTTTAACTTCATTCAGCAGAAGTCTCCCACTTCCATAAGTGGTGAGATGAATGCAAGTCAGTATTTTAAATTCAGTGGGGTACCAACCCCTGCTATACACACAAAAATAGGGACTTCAGTAGGGAAATGCAATGTGGAAAAGCCATGTAGTCAGAAGTATTAATCCATATTATAATATCTATATGGTAGGTGAATAGAATGGAAAATAGAATTCTTGAGATCTTATTAGAATTACAAAATGACATGAAAGCACTGCAAGATGACATGAAAACAGTAAAAACTGATATTTTGCCGGAATTGCAACAAGACATGAAAACAGTAAAAACTGATATTTTGCCGGAATTACAAAAAGATATGAAAACAGTAAGTACTGATGTATCGGAATTACAAAAAGATATGAAAACAGTAAGTGCTGACGTATCGGAATTACAAAAGGATATGAAAACAGTAAGTACAGACGTATCGGAATTACAAAAGGATATGAAAACAGTAAGTGCTGACGTATCGGAATTACAAAAGGATATGAAAACAGTAAGTACAGACGTATCGGAATTACAAAAGGATATGAAAACAGTAAGTACAGACGTATCGGAATTACAAAAAGATATGAAAACAGTAAGTACAGACGTATCAGAATTACAACAAGATATGAAACCAGTAAAAGCCAACATCCAAGAAATTAAAGAAACGGTCAATAGAATAGAGGTTTCTCAAACAGAAGATGTTATAGGAATGTTGAAGCAGACAAAAAAGAAAACAGATTTTGAGGCGGATTATATCAACAATAGAATAACAGAAATGGACAAGCGATTGTTCCAACTTGAAAAGAGAATCGAAAATTAATCCTTAAAGAAAAAGCAGACCAATTCTTTGTGTAAACGAATTAGTCTGCTAATTCATAGTCCAACTTTGTCGTTTAGCTCCATGATCGGAGTCCGTTGGAGCACCTATGCGCTATTTCACTCGTTCCAATCCTTCCGAAGTGTGAACAAGTCACGAAGCTCATCTGTTGAAAGTTCGGTGATCCAATTTTCGCCTGATATAATTTCATCGCTCAATGATTTCTTTTTCTCAATCATTTCATCAATTTTTTCTTCTAATGTCCCGGTAGTAATAAGCTTGTGAACATGGACAAAGCGTTTTTGTCCAATGCGGTAAGCCCGGTCGGTTGCCTGGTTTTCGACAGCTGGATTCCACCAACGGTCATAGTGAATAACGTGGTTCGCCGCTGTCAGGTTTAACCCAGTACCGCCGGCCTTTAATGACAAAATCAGCAACTTTTGTTTGCCGTCCTGGAAAGAATCAATGATGTGATCCCGTTCCTGCTTCCTTAGACTTCCTTGCAGAAAATGAACAGTCTCACCAAAGTGCTCATGAATAACACGCTGAATTATTTTCCCCATTCCAATATATTGGGTAAAAATAAGACTGCTTTCGCCTTGATCCAAAATATTTTCGAGCAATTCAATCAGTTTTTCCATTTTATTAGAGCGTTCCATCAATGATTGTTCTGAAAAATCATCCTTTAAATAAAGAGCCGGATGGTTACAAATTTGCTTCAGCTTCGTTAACATTGATAAAATAAGTCCGCGTCGCTCCATGCCTGATAGCTTTGCAATTCTATCAAACGTATCTTGAATAAGCTGCTCATAAAGCGAGGCCTGTTCGACCGTAAGTGGAATGTACTCTTTTTGCTCTTGTTTATCAGGTAGATTTAAGCTAACAAGTTCGTCTTTTTTCGTCCGTCTCAATAAAAATGGTTTAACAAGCTGTTGCACTTGTTTGATTTTTTTTGCATCTTTATTTTTCTCAATTGGTGTTACGTAACGTCTTGAGAAAGAGTGGAGACTGCCTAAATAGCCTCTATTCATAAAGTCAAAAATAGACCAAAGCTCGGTCAGACGATTTTCAATCGGCGTACCCGTCAAAGCAATATGATGATGACCATTGAAGCTTCGGATCGCTTTTGATTGTTTTGTAAATGCATTTTTAATATTTTGGGCTTCATCAAGACAAATCGTGCTCCACGAAATTGCTCCTAGATCTTCCTCATCCATTGAAGACAACCCGTACGAGGTTAGCACAATATCGTAGTCCGTGACGGTTTCGGTCAGCTCTTCGCCTTTTTTTCTTGAACTCCCGTAATGAAGGTGAACCTTCAAGGAAGGTGAAAATTTCTCTAACTCGCGTTGCCAGTTTCCAAGTACAGAAGTAGGGCAAATAATGAGTGCCGGCATTTTAGGTTTTTCAAGTTCTTTAATATATAAAAAATAAGTGATCATTTGGACCGTTTTTCCGAGACCCATATCATCGGCTAAGCATGCACCAAATCCGAACTTTCGTAAAAACACGAGCCATTCCATACCTTGCTTTTGATAGGCTCGCAATTCACCGTGTAAGCTGTTCGGTATAGTAATAGAAGGAATCGATGTGATGTTATGCAACTGAAAAAGTAACTTTTCCAAATGAGTGTTGAGACCGATTTGGATTTGCGATAGTGGGTTATCCAGTCCATCCTCATCCTGATTACCTGGTGCACCGTCTGTCATTAGCTCCTGGGCAAGGATGTCTTGAAAGGATAGCCCTTCTTTTTTCACACGCACCATGATTTCTTTTACTTGTTTGATAAAAGCAGGGTCAAGCTTCATCCATTTTCCATTCACTTTGACCAAATGCCGATTTTGCTCGACTAATTGTAAAAATTCTTCTTCATCAAGCTCGGCATTTCCGGTTGCAAATTTCCAATCAAAGTCACCAATCGCTTGTAAGCCTAAAAGGGATGCTTGAGCAGAACCGACGGAAGAACGTAGTTGAATTTTCATTTTTGGGTTCATCGCCCGAATCTCTTGCCACCAGGAAGGGAGGAGGATTTCAACTCCTGCTTCGGCCAGCTGAATGCTCGATTCAGATAAAAATGTCCAAGCTTGATCTTCTCGAAGTGAACGGATGATGCCTTCATCGGGATCGGTCGCTTTCAGCCATGGAACGATATGACCCCAAAGCTCAAAACTTTTCGTTATTTTACTAAGGAAGCCATGCCATTCCGCTGGAACTGTACTTGCAGTATCGTTATCTTTCCATTCAATCCAATGATTCGCATTTGTTTTATCACGTAAAAGAATATCTAAAGTCCAAGAGTTGTCGCTATCGGCATCCTTTTCTGAGATTTCAACGCTTAATTTATCAGAAATACTGTCAAAGGCGCGAGCCGATGGCACTTTCTCCACAGGATCGTCCGAAACCTCATCCGTTGCTTCATCCACCGGTTCACTTAACCGTAATTCAACAGTAAACGGTGCCTCATCTTCAATCCAGCCAATTTGCTCTAACCAAGTTTCTTCATTAATAAAGATAACGGGCTCGTCTGAACCTTTGCTTTGTTTTAGTAAAGCCGGGTGTTTTTCCAAGACTTTGGCCCAGCGTGTTCCGAGTGCTTCATCCTTCTCGACAAATTCCATAATGGCATCCGATAACCATTGGCGAATGAACGAAAACGTAAATAACGAACTTTCTTCTTCTATTTTTAATTCGTTAAAACTGTTCATTAGTTTCCAACCAAACTTACCAGCATTCCATTGTGCATAATCAGGTACAACCCGACCCTCTGCTACTTCGGTAAAAATCACGGGTGCCCATTTCTGAAGCCATTCAACCCTCTTACTAAATGAAAACGAAAAAAGTGAACTTTGATGGGCCCCATCCGAAAAAAACTGCAAAATGTCCAATGAAGATAACTGAATACCTTCACCGACATCAGGAAACTTTGTTCCAAAATAACTTTCAGCATGCCATGAAAAAAGCAGCGGACGCCAATCAGAAAGCGCGGCTCTTCTCCCATTTTGCTCTAAATGTTGTGCATAAATAATAAATTGGTTTGAATCTAAGTAATCGATTTGAATTTCATACTGAAGTTGTTTAATCATTGATTAATTTTCCTTTCCCTTTTCGCAATTCCTCTTGAAAGGCTCTTAATCGTTTATATTTCACAGAAAGCATGCGAATATAGCTGTTCCACACGTCTTCTTTTTTCAAAGACTTGTAATGTGTGCGGAGCTTCCGCAAATATTTGACGGCCTGCTTGTAGGCATCCCGGTTTTTTTCGGAAATGGCTGCCTCCACCGCATGATGATAGAGCGGCAGGAGACACGACCGTTCTTTATCCTCAATTTCTTTTAGAAGCCCTTTATCGATATTTTCAATGGCAATTCCGGCAAACAATTGTAGCTCAGTCCACATGCGGAATTCCTTTTGCTCTAATAAATAGTCGCAGAAGTCACTGTAGCTATATGGAAGCCAGGTTTGCAACGTATTGATATAGATCGCTTTTTTGCTTTTTTCGTTTGCATATTGCTTTATATAAAACAAATAAAATGTCGCTAACTCCCGTTTTAATTGCTGCTCCCCATATTGGTGAATGTATTCATTCATTCTTTTTTCAATAAAAGGAAGCCAGGTTTCAAAACGATCCCAAATTTTATTTTGTGCTAACGATTTAAACCATGTCGTATAATAATAAACTTCGTTAGCGGGACCATCCGAAAGGCGTTTAACGGCCACTTTATCTTTTTCGATCATAAAATCAAGGTGAGCCAAAGCCAATCTGCATTCAGATGAAAAATTAACTTTTCCGAGCTCCTTTAATCTTTCTTCTTTTTTACCTCGTGCAAGCAGCTTGCGTTTGAGTCCGTTCAACCGTTCTTTTTCAAACATTAAATTGGAGCATGCAATTTGAAATAGATACAAGCGATCATATTGAAAATCCCTCGTCATTAATAAAATCTTTAACAACCGCTCCGGAGTTTCGTTAAGAATTTTTTTATCAGCATCTGTCCGGTCTATATTGCTTTTGCGCACATTGAAAGCAAGTTCAGCAATGTCAGACAGGATCTCGCCCAAATATTTACGAGTATAATGATTGGAATACGAAGATGAATAAATGTCCGCTGCATTCTCTAACATCTTTTCAAAAATGGAAAGCGCAGCGTGAAAATGAAATAAATTTTCACCAACGGATGAGGATGGCATGACCGTGTCGAGTAAGGTGGGATAATAGGTCTCATAAAGATCCTCAGCCAAATTGGTGTTCCGCTGATAATTCCAGTACGTCGACATGCGTGCTTCTCGTTTTTTTGAAAACTGAATATACTTTTCGTTAAAAAAGGTGAGCCAGCTTTCAAGCGAATCCTCTTGGTAGGGACGCTCGTTTTTCTTAGGTTCTTCTAATATCAGTTTTTCCGTACTTACCGTCATTTTTTCAGTAGCGGTGTACTTGAATCCTTCCTTCCACTGATTGAAAAACTCTCCAGGACTGTCAAACAAGGAAAATACATAAAAAAGCGTCGCTAATTTATGAACACAAAACAGATCCTCTTTTTCATAACAACTGCAAAAGCTAATTTCCATAAAATCCAATTCAAGTGAGACATTATTCGTGTCCCATTTATCCTGAACAACTGCCGTTATCGTCTTACCCTCGACAGCCGCATTATAAACAGCCCCATTTCTAAACAACGAAAGCGCTTGTTTCATCATTCTATAATCACGCTCAACCTTGGGGTCAAACATGGTCTGAAGATTTTCGATGCAATATTTAACTTTTTCCTTTGGAATTTCGTTCACTAACATGTAAAAGAGACACCACCAATTTTTAGACTGGGACAAAAGATCCGTCCCGATTGGGCTGGGCCGATGCGCTTAAGCCGCGGGGCCGGGGGGACGCAGGGGCGGGAACTGTGACCCGAAGATTCCCCGAAATTGTGGGGCAACGGATCCAACTCCGCCCGCCTCCACGGCTCACGCTCCGCCCCCGCCCCGGCTAGACCGCAGAACCCAACCCCATGTCCCAGATTCCGTCCTATTTGACTATCCTTTCATTATAATACAAAATCCCATCCTATCGCTATTTTTCGAAAATGAATTTGTTAAGTGAGTTCTTCGTTTCAATTGTTTTCATATAAATGTAAACTTTATGTAAATGGACCAATTATATGAAACTTTTCGCTTAATCAAACGTACTAATTAAACGGGGCATTTTTTATCTTTATTCTTTTATATGTTGAACAATCGCTCACCACAACATCGCAAACTGAAACTAGAACTCTATTAATTCACTCAAACATGGAAGGAGATTTTTTATGAAACGTCCTTTAAAAAGGCGGTTGAAACATGGGATGGTTCTCTTGGCGGCGGCCTCGCTTGCTTTAGCTGGATCCGGATGCGCCACAAAACCAGTTGACCAGCCAACACAGGAGGAAAAGCAAACTCCCGTTAAGGTTTCCAATATTACGAATCGCTCTTTAACGGTAAATAAAGAGATTGTCGGGACGATGAAGGCGGATGTAACTGTAACGATTATGCCGAAAATGTCCGGGGAGCTCATTTCACTCAATATCAAAAAGGGTGATCAGGTCCAAAAAGGCCAAGTGCTTGGGAAAATTGATGACCGCGATCTACGAACAACGGTTGAATTACAACAAGCCGCACTTGAAGCTCAGCAAGCAGCGTTAAGTGTAGCCATTGCTAATGAAAAATCAGTAAAAACAACAATCGACGGTGGTGCATCTGCCTCTATTTCCGCTGCCATGAACGAGGCATCGATCTCCTGGACTGATGCGAAAAAAAATCTCGAACGAGTCGAAGCCTTATATAATGAAGGTGTTGTTTCGAAAATAGAATATGAGTCAGCAGTAACGGCTGAGCATAACGCAAAACTAAATTATGAAAAATCAAAAATTGACATTGAAAAAGCGGAAATTGGTGTAAAAAGCTCGCAAGCCCAGCTGCGCCAAACTGAACTAAATGTAAAACAAGCCCAAGACCGCTTAAAAGACACATTAATTGAAGCAACACAATCAGGCGAAGTCGTGGAAGTAAATGCAGAAGTTGGAGACACAGTCGGTCTGCAAACACCTTTATTTAAAATCGTAGGACTTAACCCAATTTTGATTGAATCCACGATAAGTGCGGGGCAGTTGGCTTTATTTAAAGAAGGACAAAAGGTTAACGTGGTGATTCCCGTTTTACATAAGGAAGTATCAGGAGTAGTTAGCTATATTTCTCCGATTGCCAACGCTTCAGGATTGTATGTCGTAGAAGCTAAAATTGAAAACAAAGATAAGGCGATTAAGCCGGGGATGATTGGCGAGTTTGTTCTTGGTCAAACGATTGTCGAAAAGGCTTTAATTATTCCTACAGAGGCAATCGTTGAGCAAGGCGGTTCTACGAAAATTTTTATCATAAAAGATGGTAGAGCAGTTGAAAAAGTAATCGAGATTATCGAAAGTCAAACGGACTTTACAGCAATAATCGGTGATGTGTCAGATGGGGACCAAGTTGTCATTAAGGGCCAAAATACTTTAATGGACGGCAACCTTGTGAATGTCATTGAGGAGGGCAAATAGCTTGAAAATAGTTGATTTGTCTGTCCGTCGTCCTGTTGGCGTATTGATGTTAGTCCTTGCTGTCATCGCATTAGGCTATGTTTCACTTACAAATTTAAAGGTTGACCTTTATCCTGATGTTAACTTTCCAGTTGCCGTTGTTGCCACGGGCTACCCGGGAGCAGGGCCTGAGGAAGTTGAAAAAATGGTCAGTAAACCGTTGGAGTCCGCGTTGACGTCGATTGAAGGGGTCGATACGATTCAATCGCAATCGATTCCGAACTCCTCTGTGGTTGTCTTATTATTCGCAACAGGTACGAATCTCGATAATGCCCTCTTAGAGGTTCGGGAAAAAGTAGATCAGGTAAAAGGGATGCTACCGACTGATGCCAATGATCCTTCCGTGTTGCGTTTTGACCCGAAACAAATCCCGGTGATGTGGTTGGGTTTAACTGGTGATGAGCCGGAAAAACTGCAGGAAATTGCCGAGAATACGGTTGAGCCGTTGCTAAAACGTGCCGAGGGTGTCGCATCAATTGGGATTGAGGGTGGTAAAAAACGTGAGCTTCAAATTGAGCTCGATCGTGCCAAACTTGCCCTTTATAAATTGACGCCGAACCATGTGATTCAAGCGTTGCAGTCTGATAACCGCTCAACGTCTGGCGGTATTATTACAAAAGGGAATCAAGATTTGCAAATTCGTGTAGATGGTGAATTCACCTCACTTGACGACATCACGAATACGTTGATTCCGCTTGCTAATGGCGGCAACGTGAAGGTAAGCGATGTTGGCACTTTAAAGGATACATTTAAAAAGAAAAACTCATTATCAGTCGTAAATAATGAATCTTCGCTAGTATTATCTGTTTTGAAAAAATCAGACGGAAATACGGTTGAGGTTTCGGATGAAGTCCATAAAGCAATGAAGAAAATTAATAAAAAATTGCCTGAGGGTGTCAAACTCTTTAATGTTTTTGATACTTCAACGTTTATCCGTGACTCGATCAAATCGGTGACATCTAATATGATCACAGGAGGACTATTGTCCATCTTTGTCCTGTTGTTATTTTTGCGCAGTTTAAGACCAACATTTGTGATTGCCGTATCCATTCCGTTTGCTATCATTTCAACATTTGCGATGATGTATTTTGCAGGCCAGACGCTGAATATTCTGTCTTTGGGTGGTTTGGCGCTCGGAATTGGGATGATGGTCGATAACTCGATTGTTATTTTAGAAAATATTTTTAGGTACCGTCAAAACGGTGCTTCTGTAAAAGAAGCGGCCATTCAAGGGGCATCTGAAATTGGCTCAGCGGTCATCGCATCAACGACAACGACTTTGGTGGTATTTTTACCGATCGTGTTCGTAGAAGGGATGACGTCAGAATTATTTACACCACTTGCTTTAGCGGTTTCGTTCTCACTAATCGGCTCGCTTGCGGTGGCGATTACGCTAGTACCAGTTTTAGCATCGAAGTTGTTAACAAAACCAATTGACAAATACGATAAGCAAAAAGGTTGGTTTGCAAGTCTTTTTAAGAAACTAGATCATTTTTATCAAAAATCATTAAAGTGGGTATTGGGTCACCGGAAAACAACGGTGTTCGCTACGATCGTTTTGATTATTGCAAGTCTAGGATTAACACCGATGTTAGGTGCGGAAAATATTCCAGCATCAGATCAGGGACAGCTACAAATTAATTTTGAAGCACCAGCAGGCTCGACGCTTGAAGAAACGACGGCTGCTGCAAACCAAATCCAAGAAAAGCTTGAAAACTATAAAGACTTGATTGAAGTGAATTATCTATCAATTGGAACGGACCAAATGACGGGTACACAAAGCAGTACGAACACCGGGTCGTTCCAAATCCAGTTAGTTAAGAAGAATGAACGGGAGCTAACGACCAAACAATTTGTTAAAAAATTAAGTGCAGATGTTGCCACCATTCCAGGTGCTGACATCAAGGTGTCGGAAATGGAGGCGGGGCTTGGTACAGGAAAGCCGGTGCAGATCAGTGTTCAAGGCCCAGAACAAGAAATTTTATCCGAAATCGGCGATCAAATTACATGGCTGCTTGAGGATATTAACGGGGTAACGAATGTTGAGAACTCTGCTGCGGAAGGCAGACCGGAAATTAGGGTTGTCGTCAATCGTGAAGTGGCGGCGCAATACGGTTTATCTTATTCGCAAATCATGTCCGAGGTTGAGGTCGGCTTTAATGGAAAGCTCGCGACACAATATCGCGAGGCTGGGGATGAAGTCGATGTCCGTGTTATTCTTCCGGAGGATAAGCGGGTTACGATTAACGATTTAGAAAATATGTTTATCCAAACACCAAGCGGGACGTTATTGCCACTATCGGCTGTCGCCGAGTTAAAACAAATTCAAGGGCCTGCTCAAATCACTCGTGAAAATCAACAAAGACAAATTAATGTAACTGCTGATTTAAATGGAAAAGATTTAGGGACGGCAACGAAAGAAGCGATGGCAGCCTTAAATACGATGAATTTCCCGGAAGGCTACACGTATAAAATTGGCGGTCAGGCCGAGGATATGCAGAAAACATTTGGGGACTTAGCATTGGCGTTGATTTTTTCAATATTCCTAGTTTATGTTGTTATGGCCGTACAGTTTGAATCATTGGTGCATCCGTTTGTCATCATGTTTGCGATGCCAACAACGGTTATCGGGGTTATCGTTGGCTTGTTCGTGACAGGGCAACCGTTCAGCGTGCCAGCTTTTATCGGGATTATCATCTTGGCCGGTATCGTCGTTAACAACGCAATCGTACTCGTTGACTATATTAATATTTTAAGAGGTCAGGGAATAGAGCGTACGGAAGCAATTTTACAGGCTGGTCCAGCCCGTCTTCGCCCAATTCTGATGACAACCATGACCACCGTCCTTGGTATGTTGCCATTGGCGCTTGGAATTGGAGAAGGGGCTGAAGCCCAAGCACCGCTAGCCGTCGTCGTCATCTTCGGCTTAACATCATCCATGTGCTTTACGCTACTATTCGTCCCAGTTGTCTATACAATCTTAGAAGACTTCCTCAGCGGAACGAAACGCATAATTAAACGCCTATTCACAAGAAAAGGCAAGAAAAAGGATCATGTGGAAGAAGACGCTGGGTTGGAGATGTAAGGAGCGCCTATGTTTCGTTGGTGGAGTGCTTTTACCCTTAGTGGGAAGGCACTCCTTTTTTAGTGTGCTGCGGGGACAGGCACCGCCGAATGCACAACTGACGCTACAACTGCGGTACCAACTGCGGTACCTAGTGTGCTGCGGGGACAGGCACCACTGAGTGCTTATATTACAATTCTATTAAATTTATTATCTCTAAAGACAATATTTTACAAATATGCTATAATGATACGGACAAAAACTGTGGGACTTTGTCGAAATATATAGTGTTGTGCCGTTTTACATCGTGCTATTGAAAACAAAGATAACTAGAATTGAAGGTGATATACATAATGAGTAAAACGATTGTAAATGAACCTGAAAGAAAGTTAAATCAAGTGGAGCTTTTGGCAATTCTCCAATCTGCTTATCAAAAAGGTGAAAAATCAATTATTAATAATCCAAAGGAAATGGTCCAGGACATTATTTTACAAATGAAATCAGTGGGCACTAAGTAGTAATGAGAAAGTTGAAGATTTTTCTGGGGATTTTATTAATTTTAATAATAATAGGTTTTATTGTGAAAAATCCGTTATTACAATCTGTGGCGGATTTTTTAGTTGCCGATGAGACAGCCGAAAAAAGCGATGCGATCATTGTTCTTGGTGGGGAAATCAAAGGTGAACGCACAAAACGTGCGGTTGGGCTTTATAACCAAGGATTCGCGCAGACATTGATTTTTTCGGATGGCACAGATCTTTCATGGCGAACAAAGGCAGTAGATGAAATGATCGTCTTGGCGAGCGAACTTGGGGTTCCGGATGCGGCGATAAAAAAAGAAACCGACTCCAGAAGCACTTATGAAAATGCAGTTTATTCGAAAAAACTGATGCTCGATCACGGCTTTAAATCCGCCATCGTTGTGACAACAGATTGGCATTCGAAACGAAGTAAGTTTATTTTCGACAAAGTATTCGCGGGTTCAGATATTCAGCTAACCTATGCCAATGCACCGGATGACCGAATTGATAGTCTTCAAGATTGGTGGAAGGATTCTGAAAAACAGCAAATCGTGTTGACGGAGTGGGCGAAGTTTATCGTTTATTGGCTGAAATACTAGAGTACTAGGGTTGAATGTGGGGCAGAGACCTCAACCCCGCGGTTCGCCCGGCACCACCCAGCAAAAAGAAACAAAACGGGACACGGCACCCGACCCTGTGTCCCAAAAGGGAGAGATCGTGAATGATACGTATGAAACGCACCAAGATTACTACAATTTTATTGACGCTTTTATTAGTCTTCCAAAGCTTTGGCGCTTCCGCCTTTGCATCCTTTGGAACGTTGCTTAGCGACGAAAGTACACAAGTTTCATCAGGAGTAACCTACACGAAGCAACAATATAATGGCAGCTACAACCGTGCCGTCAATCTATTAAATATTAATTTGAATGATCCGTACACAGCGCTTGAGGTAAGTCTGCCTGAGCCGCTAACGGCAGTATCAACAGTATCGAACCGTGCCCTTCAAAACCACTATGAAGGACATTTTGTAATAGGGGCGGCAAACGCAGGATTTTTCGATATGGCTGGAAAAATGCCGGTAAATTTAATTGCAAAAGACAATAAGTTAATTAATATCGGTATTGCCGGTACGAAAACTTCAAAAAGCCCGACAAACGAACCGATTGCCTTCGGAATTAACGGCAACGGCAAAGCAGTGATTGATCGCTATAAAATTGAAATGATCACAACGATTGGTGGTCAGACTTTAAATTTAAATAATTTCAATGGCACTCGTGGAGAGAAAGCGATCCATCTCTACCAATCTCCAAGACAAACAACAGGCACGAATGAATGGGGCACAGAGATTGTCATTTCAGAGGTGACACCATCCCCATCAAGCCAAATCATTGGCCAAACGATGACTGGAACCGTTTCAAAGGTTACTAGATTCGGAGAAGGCGGAAATGCCGCCATCCCTTCGAACGGATTTGTAATTTCTGCCCATGGTCAAGAGTGGAGTGAGAAGCTAAACAACGTCCAAGTCGGAGACATGGTTGACCTTAGCCTATCTTTAGGCGCTGTTTGGCAGGATGCCGCATACGTGATCGGCACAGGTCCGCAACTTGTGAAAAATGGACAAGTATCGATTTCAATGGATGAAAACGATTCTTTTGCAAAAAGCCGTCACCCACGTACAGCGATAACTACAAACCAAGCTGGTGACCAGGTTTATTTAGTAACCGTCGACGGTAGACAAAATGGCTATAGTAACGGCGCGACTCTCCGCGAATTTGCAAACTATTTAATTTCAATTGGAGCCTATAATGCTATCAATCTTGATGGCGGCGGCTCAACAGCGATAGCTGTCCGTGGGCTGGGTACAGCTCAACCAAAACTAGTGAACAGTCCATCAGAAGGCGTGGAACGCAAGGTTTCCTCTGTTCTTCAAGTTATTAGTACAGCACCAATCAGCGACCCTGAAACTTTGAAACTTACAAAACCTGATGGGAAAATTTTAAAAGGAACAAAGGTTCAACTAGACTATAAATATGCGCTTGACCAATATATGAACCTGGTTCAAGTAAATGCTAATGACATCACTTTATCAGTTGACGGAAACGTCGGTTCGACTAGTGGTTTAACTTTCACAGCTGAAAATGCAGGCTCTGGAAAAATAATGGCTAGATACAACGATGCCACTGGCGAAGTGCCTGTAACTGTCGTGGACAAGCTTGATAAAATTGAAATTCAACCAAAATCAGTCGTGATTGGAACAAACGAATCGATTCAATTATCAGCGAATGCGATTTACAATGGCGGCGAGCCGATTATTTTTGACAAATCCGTTATTAAATGGTCAGTTGACGGAAACATCGGAAGTATCACACCTGACGGTAAATTTATTGCAGGTGGGGAAAAAGCGGCAGGTAACATCATTGCACAATTCGAAAATGTAACAGCATCGATTCCTGTAAAAGTCGGTGTTGACCCAGTAATGATCGATGGCTTTGAATCTTTGGCAAAATGGTCAGCCGATCAAGCGAAAGCAAATGCAACAGTTGAACTTGCAACAGGTAACGGCAATGTTCAAGAAGGTCAAAACTCTTTAAAACTTGCTTATGATTTCACAACTGCTGAAGAAGGCATTAAAGTAGCCTATGCTGCAGCAAAAACACCAATCGATTTGAAGGGTTATCCAAAAGAATTAGGTCTTTGGGTAAAAGGGGATGGAGCAGGTCATTGGCTACGTGCCAACATCATCGATGGAACTGGCAAGCAGCATACGATTAATTTTACAGAAGAACACGGATTAACATGGACAGGCTGGAAATATGTACGTGCCGTGGTTCCGGCAAACTTAACGCTTCCATTGAAGTTCGACCGCATTTATGTGGCGGAAGCTGTAAAGGAAAAGCAAAACAAAGGTGCAATCTTCTTTGATGGCTTACAATCTGCTTACGTAAACAATCATCCTGCACTACAAGGAAATCCAAGTGCAGGTAATGGAAATAGTAATGGAACTGGCAACGGCTCAGGCTCTGGTCAAGCGCCAACATCAGGTGTTGCTTTTAAAGACATTACAAACAAATATTGGGCATACGGGTCGATTGAGTTTTTAAGCAATAGAGGTATTATCAAAGGATACGAGGACAACACATTCAGACCAAATGCCGAGATCACAAGAGCAATGGCAGCGGCGATGATTGCCCGTGAGTTTAAATTAACAGATTCAAAAGATAAGGCATTCCCGTTTAATGATGTAAAAAATACACATTATGCGTACAACGCAATCAAAGCTGTATCTGAAGCAGGCATCATCAACGGCCAACCAGGCGGCAAATTCGCACCAGATGCGCCACTTACAAGAGCTGAAATGGCGGTAATCCTAAACCGAGCCTACAAATTGCAAGGCGAAACAAACAAAACATTTACAGATGTAAATGCAAGCCATTGGGCTGCAAAAGATATCGCCATCCTTGCGGCAAATAACGTGACAGGCGGCTACGAAGATGGCAGCTTCAAACCATCCAAGCCAACAACACGCGCAGAATTCTCATCCTTTATGGAACGTGTTATCAAGATGGATGCGAATAAAGAGTAAAAATGGTTAGGATGAAGATCCCTCCGCGAACTGGTTTTGTGGAGGGATTTTTACTTTTATAAATTAGTTAGTTAACACCAACCACATTGGAGTTTCGCACAACCGCTACTAAATGATTTCTTTTTACCCCTGATTTTGTTATAGTTCATTGTAGAATTAACTCGAAACGTTGTTCTTTTCACAAAATTATACAAGTTGGTGAAACAAATGGAGGATAAATTCGTCTCTATCTTAGGTGTGAATTTTATCAATACAACTATGAAGGACATGGTAGAGCGCTTGAAAGAGCGCATGCAGAGCGGCCAAACGGGATTTGTGGTGACAGCTAATCCGGAAATTGTTATGAAGGCTTTGGAAGATCCGACGTACAAAAAATATGTTGAGAAAGCTGATTATGTGACTGCGGACGGAATTGGGGTTGTAAAAGGTGCACAAATATTAGGCAAGCCGCTGCCAGAGCGGGTGGCGGGTTATGATTTGATGCGCCATTTATTAGCAGTATTAAATGAACGAAAATTAAAGCTGTACATGCTCGGAGCGCAGGAAGAAACGATTGAAAAAGCAGTACAAACGATTAAAATTGAATATCCTGATTTGCAGATTGCTGGCTACCATCACGGCTTTTTTAAATGGGAGGATCCAGCGATTATTAATGAGATAAAAGAAACCCAGCCGGACCTGATTTTGGTTGCATTAGGAATGCCAAGGCAGGAAAAGTGGATTGCTGAACATATCGACCAAGTTGAAAAAGGCGTGTTTATCGGAGTTGGCGGTTCGTTCGACGTTGTAGCTGGAACAGTAAAACGTGCACCAGAGTTTTGGCAAAAATTAAATTTAGAGTGGTGTTACCGTTTACTGAAGCAACCTTCAAGGTGGCGCCGCATGCTTGCTTTACCGCACTTCGCCCTTAAAGTAGTGGGACAAAGAATAACTGGCAGGAACTAGTCGAACAAGCATGTATGGGGTGGCCGTGTCCCACCACCAGGACGCTTTGTCCCGGAAAATCTATCAAGTAGGAGCTTAAAGCATGGCCCAATCTTCATTTTTAAAAGGAACACTGATTATTACAGCAGCAACGATTATTTCAAAATTTATAGGGAGTATATTTCAAATCCCGTTACAAAATATTGCCGGTGACAAGGTGCTTGGGATTTTTGGACTTGTTTATCCGGTTTATATGATTGCGTTGATTTTATCGGTGGCGGGAATCCCGATTGCAATTTCAAAGTTGATTTCTGAAGCGCGTGGAGCAAAGCGGGAGCATGAGATCGGTGATATTTTTCATTCGGCAAGTGTACTAGCGCTTATTTTCGGAGTCGTGAGCTTCACGATTATGTTTGTCTTTTCAAAGCCAATTTCAATTCTCCTCGGCGGGGAATTTACGAGACCGGCGGTCATTATTGTATCTTTTACGCTTTTGGTCGCCCCTTATATGGCGGTATATCGCGGTTTTTTCCAAGGCTTTGAAGATATGAAGCCGACTGCGGTTTCACAGGTAATCGAACAATTTGTACGAGTCATCCTCATCCTTAGTATTGCTTATTTTTTAGTAAAAAAAGGAGAGTCGAATGAGATCATTGCCGGTGGTGTAATGGTTGGTTCGGCGGTTGGTGCCCTGTTCTCACTTATTTATTTACGTACACTCTACACCAAGTTCAAGGCTCGCCCTGTTGGAATGAAATCTTTTTCGATGAATATATTCAGGCAGTGGGCGAAGCGGATTTTAACGCTTTCAATTCCAATAGCCATTGGCACCCTGACGATGGCGCTACTTAATCTTGTCGATTCTGTTACGATTCCGCATAGCCTAACATGGGCGGGAATCCATACGGAAGAGGTTCAACAACAATTAGGGCTTTATCGCAGGGGTGTATCATTGGTGGGAATTGCGTCCGTGTTTTCGAGTGCAGTTATTTTGCCATTAATTCCGACAATTACAAAAGCGATGGCCCAAAATGAGGTTGAGCTTGCGAATAATTATATAGTAAGATCCCTTAAATATGCCCATCTAGTGTCATGGCCGGCTGCAATCGGGCTCCTAGCTTTAACAATGCCAGTCAATCGTGCGCTTTTCACGGACTTTCAAGGCAGTGATGTGATCGCCATCATTAACTTCAGTTCCGTTTTTTCATCGCTAACGATTTTAACGACAGGTATTTTACAGGGCCTAAACCGCTCAAAGCTTGCTGCCTGGATTATCGTCATTGGCGCTGTTTTAAAAGGCATTTTCAATCTTATCTTTGTGGCCCAAACGGGAATTATGGGAGCAGCCTATGCGACCCTGTTAATTTACATTCTATTAACGGTCGTAAATATTTCGTTTATTTTTCAAACGACAAAGTACAACATTTGGCGAAAAGAAACTCTTGTATTTGTAGGGGCAAGTATTATAATGGGATTTGTAGTTTTTGCACCTATGTTTTATTTTACCGTAACGGATTTCTCGAGAATTCAATCGATGCTCTATTTAGTAGTTATCGTTCCAATTGGCGCGCTCGTTTATGCAATACTAGTGATAGTTGGAAAAGGCCTAAGCAACGAGGAATTGCTGGCATTTCCAGTAATTGGACGCTATATTCGTAAATTACAACGGCACAATTGAGTTAAGCTATACAAATACGCAAGGCGCATTTGATTTAAAAAAAACCATTTTATCGTAAAAAAAATGCTCTTACTAATTTGGGTTGTGGTATAATTTGTTTTGAAAGCTAGAAGATAATCAAATTTTAGGGAATTAAGGATTCTTTTGTAAAAATAAAAAGATAGATAAAAATTGCGGACAAACCTAGGTTTTAGTTCGATTACAACTAAATTGGTCGCAAAAAATTAGACGAAAAACGTCTGGGGAGTGCCAAAAATGATGTTATTGATTACAGCCATTGTATGCTTTCTCGCATCAGTAGCTCTAACACCGCTCGTTAAAAAATTTGCAATTTATATCGGCGCTGTTGATAAACCAAATCAACGTAAAGTACACCAAAAAGTAATGCCACGCTTAGGCGGATTGGCGATATTCATTAGTATGGTGATCGGTTTTGCGATTGCTCAGCCTTTTGATGATGATATTGCAACATGGCCGATCCTTCTTGGAGCAACGATCATTGTGATTACTGGAGTATTTGACGACCGCTTTGAACTTTCTCCAAAGGTAAAGCTGTTAGGTCAAATTTTAGCAGCCGGAGTTGTTATTTATGCAGGCGTTCAAGTGCCAATTATCAATCTGCCGTTCGGAACAACGATTAATTTAGGTATTTTTACAATCCCGTTCACATTACTTTGGATTGTTGGTGTAACCAATGCGATTAATTTGATTGATGGGTTAGATGGACTGGCAGCCGGTGTTTCTTCAATTGTTTTAATTACGATTTCTGCAATGGCGATGGTAATGGGGAATACATTCGTTGTAGTGATGGGTACAATTTTATTAGCTAGTACATTAGGATTTTTAATATATAATTTCCACCCAGCAAAAATTTTCATGGGTGACACAGGTGCACTTTTATTAGGATTCATGATTTCAGTGTTTTCAATTCTTGGATTTAAGAGCATTACGGTTTATTCATTAATTTTGCCAATCATCATTCTTGGCGTACCGATTTCTGATACACTGTTTGCAATTATTCGCCGAATCGTAAACAAAAAGCCATTATCTGCACCAGATAAATCACACTTGCATCATTGTTTATTACGATTAGGCTTTTCACACCGTCAAACGGTTTTAATCATCTATGCAATGAGTGCATTCTTTGCAATCGCAGCTGTCATGCTTTCAAACTCAACATTATGGGGAGCAACATTAATTATTGCGACTGTGTTATTGGTGACTCAGTTAGTGGCGGAACGAGTTGGATTAGTTTCTGAAAACTACCGTCCAGTTCATAAACTTTTTAGAAAGATTACTGCAAGCAGTAGAAGATCAGCCTAAGTTTGGAGCGGAATTTCCAATCGGGGCATAAGTAAAAACGGGATAATGGGGGAGAGCTGGCTTCAGCTTTCCCTTTTAGTTAGGAAAAAATGAGCAGAGGGTCAGACCGGTATCCCAACCAAGGCCCTCAGGGCTCAAACAGCAAAAACTTCACCGAAGGGATGTAGAACTTTTGAAAAAAGTATTAATGGCCATCGTCGCAATATCGATATTGTTAACAGCACCGCTTATTTATAATCGTGCCAAAATTGAATGGAATAATGATACATATGAAATGATTGTCCCCTATGAAGAAATTCGTGAGTTAGCCATTCGTGGACTTGATAAGGAGACAATTGTAAAAACGTTATACGATAATGGAGTTCGTGGAATTTCTTTTGAACCAATGGGTATTCAAGATCTTGTGAAACAAGGTCTTGTGATGACGCTGACCAAGAGCGACCTGTTCAGTATGCTCCAAAACGAAGATGAAAATACAAGAGAAAATCTTTTGTATTCAAAAGAGAATGGTTTGTATGTGTTGCTTCGTAATGATTTAGATGACCGCTGGGAAAATGCGATCGTAAAATCATTTGGAGATCGCATTAATAAAGTAACGGATCTGCCAATTTTAAAAGGTGAATCGATTTATTTTATAAAAGGGATAAGCAAAGAGGAGCTTACCCGTGGAATGGGTGCGATAGCGAATCCAATTTTAACAAGACCCATTGGTTTTGACGAGAATTTAATGACTGAATTTGCTTCCTATGGTTTTGAGCCGGTTTTCAGAATCGGCAATAATATTAATGCAGACAATGACTATGTATTAGATCAAATGAAACAGCTCCAAGACAAGTTGGGCGGTCACAAAATTATTTTTACTGGCAATACAATGCTTGGGGTAACACCACATAAAGATTTAAAAACGGAGGATGCGGAGCAATATGCATTAAGGCTTTTTAATGAAGGCTTCGTCTTGATGCCGATTGAATTCACAAAGCAGGATGGACTCAACATATACGCAAAACAATTTGAAAATAAAATCGTTCGCCTTCACAGTCTCGACTTTTTCGATGGAAGGGGCGGCTACGCAGATCGTGCAACCCGTGCTGTAAAAGAACGTAACATTCGCGGATTGTATGTCCACATTGCTGATCTTAAAAAATTAGAGGAAGAAACGATTACTGCTGAACAATCGTTTGAAGTAGCAGTTTCCGAACTGGAAGCAATTACAAGCCAGATGGCGCATAAGCACCAACCTGGAATCGCTCAATCCTATGATATTTTACATGCTTCAAAATGGATGACAATTGCCGGACTGATCGGTGTCGCAGCGTTTGTCGGACTTGCCGCCTTAATGGTTTCTGAAAAAGTGGCATTAGCAACGTTTGTGGGAATGCTGGTAGTTGCTGCAGGTTATATAGTGACCGGTGCAACAATGTTTTTACAAGCCGCGTCTTTAGTGGTTTCGATCGTGGCGGCAACATGGGCAGCCATTTCCGGCGAATATATTAATAGTAAAAAAGATATCGTGCTCAAGTTTTTAAAAGGGGCTTTCCTAGCACTCATTGGTGCTTGGTTTGTCATGTCGTTGTTATATGGAAACCAATTCCTTGTAAAAATTGAAGAATTCAGAGGGGTAAAATTGTTATTCATTTTACCTATCGTATTGACATTCTTACATGTGATCCGTGATCACGTAAAAGATTTAGCAATGACAGTTGTCCGTAATTATTACCTTGTAATTGCTGCCGTTATTGCCGCCGGATTGATGATTTTAGTCGTCCGCTCCGGAAATGACGCCGCCGAAATGGTATCCGGCGCTGAATTAATGTTCCGTCAAAAACTGGAGGACTTATTATTCGTTCGTCCTCGTACGAAAGAGTTTTTAATCGGTTACCCACTGCTTGTTTTGGGAATGTATATTATTTATCAAGGCAAAGGTTGGGAACAGCGGATCGGTAAATATTTATTAGCTGGTGGTGCAATCGGATTTTTATCTACAGTTAATACATTTACCCATTTACATATTCCGATCTATCTTTCACTGTTAAGAACAGTTTACGGATTTGTGTTTGGTGCGTTGTTAGGGTTAGTTTTAATCTTCTTGTACAGACTTGCGAAAAAATATTGGCCGACGATTCAGGAGAGGTTGTAGTATGAAGGTTGTCTTATCTGGCTACTACGGATTTCATAATGTCGGTGACGAGGCCATTTTGCAGGCGATCATTCATGCGTTACGGGCTGAGAAAAGTGATATCGAAATTACTGTTTTATCGAATGATCCGGACCATACGAAAAAAACATATGGCGTCGCTGCCGTTAATCGCTGGAAGCTAGGCGAGGTATTTAAGGTGGTACGTTCGGCCGATGGTGTCATTAGCGGTGGCGGCAGCTTGCTCCAAGATAAAACCAGTATGAAAAGTGTTCCGTATTATACAGGGATCATGATGATTGCAAACCGGATAGCAAGAAAACCATTTTTCGTATATGCCCAAGGCATTGGTCCACTCAACCAAACGGTGAGCCAAAAACTGGTTAGGTATGCTCTTTCTAAAGCTAATTTTGTTTCAGTCCGTGATCAGGAATCGTTTGAGTTATTAAGAAAAATTGGCTTGGGCGGCGAAATTGAACTTGTTCCTGATCCGGTGATGGGCATGGAGTATAAAGAAGGCCTAAATCAAGCTTGGCTGGAGAAGGAAGGGCTAGCTGGGAAGCCGTTTATCACGGTTGCTATTCGCGACTGGACTTCTTCAGGCTTTACCGAGTTCAAGGAAAAAATCGTTGAGGTGCTTGACCGCTGCGCTGGTGAGAGTGGGCACCATGTTGTATTTTTGCCAATGCATGGTGAGCATGACGATGTGTTTTCACGAGAAATCATGGCTGCTATGCAAAATCCAGCTTTTATTTTTCCGGATGATGCCAGTATTGAAGAAAAGGTCTCCTTGATTGGGGATTCTTCACTATTACTTGGAATGAGACTTCATGCCCTGATCTTTGCAGCCGTTGCCTATACACCAATGGTCGGCATCTCTTACGATCTTAAAATTGATTCCTTTATTAACCAAGTCGATCAACCACTAATCGGCCATGTTGATGGTGATTGGTCAGTTGAACAATTGTATGCGTTGCTTCGAAAACAAATGGGTCAACATAGCGAGGAAGTAGAGAAATTGAAAGAAAAGGCGATTCCACTACAGCAAAAAGCAAATGAAACAGCGAAAAAAGTGATTGGGTTATTGGAAAAGTAGAAATAAGTGCACAACCAATAAGCGAACCCTTGTTGCAGAAAATACCATGGATCTAAAAACGATCTGTGGTATTTTTGCATTTTAGCGGTGCCTGTCCCCGCCCTTCAGTAGTGCAGTCAGTAGTGTAGCCAGTAGTGCCTGTCCCCACCCACCACCCATCTCAGCCAAATATTTCACCTCCAATCGACATCATTTCCCGGAAAATAATACAAAGATTTCAGAACAATGACATTTTCAGGTCATTTGTCTCAAATTGTTGTAATTTGGTTAAATTACCTTGATATTCTTCTACTAAACAATTACAGTTGTTATAGTAAAACTAGAATAGAAGGGGGATTTACTAGACTAATGGTAAAAAGGTCACCGATATCTTTCATTATTTGGACCTTTCTCATTTTATTGGCATTTATAGCAATTCCGCATACGCCAGCCAGTGCAAATGAAACAGGGCAAGTAATCATGACAGATGGGAACTTAAATGTAAGATCAGAGCCTTCGACACAAGG
Source organism: Caryophanales bacterium (assembly GCA_012840465.1). Taxonomy (GTDB): domain Bacteria; phylum Bacillota; class Bacilli; order Bacillales; family Bacillaceae_J; genus Schinkia. The sequence continues at coordinate 8,354 of DULJ01000024.1, read as the reverse complement.
TGACATAGTAGGAAAATTACAAAATGGTGACGAGGTCCAGATTATCAAACGGACCGGGGAGTGGTTGAAGATTTCCTCGGAATCTGCCGAGGGGTTTGTGCATAGCGACTACATCAAAGTACAAACGACAACAAATAAAACAAGCACAACAGACCAGTCAAAGGCTACGGACACCACTAAAACTACTAATGCAGCCAAAACACCTAATCCATCATCCTCTTCGAAAAAGATCTCAGTCTACGTTAATGGCGAACTATTAAATTTACCAATCGAACCACCAATTATAGATGGAAGAGTGTTAGTACCATTTCGAGGCATCGGGGAGACGCTAGGGATTACTGTAAAATGGTTAGAAAAAACAAAACAAGTCGAAGCAATCGACGCTGAAACAAAAGTTGTATTCACAATCAATAAATCAAAAGTAATGGTGAATAATGAGGCGCTAGCGATCAATCCGGCACCTACAATTGTCAAAAACTATACGGTTTTACCGTTGCGCTTCTTTGCAGAAAGCTATGGTGCCAATGTTCAATGGAATGAAAAAGAACGTAAAGTCATTATTGAACAAAAAACAGCAACTGAAGATCGTGAAGAAACTTCCTCCCCAAAATCAACCAAAGAGGAACCAGTGATTGAAGATGCTGTCAGAACAACAACTACGGCTATCATTGATGCGGTAGAAGACACAAGCGTTTACAAAGAGCCTTCAACAAACAGCAGACAATTAGGAGAACTTGCTCAAGGTGATTCAATCAAAGTCTATGATAAAGCTGTAGCAAAAAATCTACACACAAATGAGTGGCTTGAAATTGAGTATAGAAACGACATTGGGTATATTACAGCAGACTCCATTCGCCCACAAAAAGAGGTTATCAAAGGGAAAGTTAATGCAACCACGCTAAATATTCGTGAAAACGCTGACGCTAATTCTCCGGTAATCGGCGCCTACACAAAAGGTCAGGAAATTAACGTCTTTAAGGTTGAAGGCCAATGGGCGCAAGTGAAATATAATGACCAATGGGGCTATGTCCATACGAATTATTTAACAATGCAGGTTAATAAGCAGCCATTCACTGCACTAGCACAGCCACAATTAGAAACTTATGATGGCAATCGAGCTTGGCTGAAATGGTCAAAAGTAGGCTCAGTCACAACGTCACATAGTTTCCTATCTAACGGGGTAGAAATTACAACAAGTGCATCACAAATCGATGAATGGGCTGGCAACCATCCTGCCATTGATCGAATTGACTATAGCGGCTCGAAAATCCGCATATATTTTAATCCGGGCTATCATTTCGTCGTCCGCCATTATGAGAATGAAGTGAAAGTTACTTTATTAAACAGTGGCTTAGTTGGAAAGAGAATTGTTGTGGATGCAGGCCATGGAGATCATGACCCAGGTGCAAAAGGACCAACAGGCGCGAAGGAAAAGGATGTCAATCTTGCGGTAGCCACGTATGTAGCTGATTTGCTCCGCGGAGCAGGTGCTGACGTCACTTTAACGAGATCAAATGATACATTTTTATCATTAGCAGAACGGGTCAAAGTAGCCCATAACAATGATGCCGATGCTTTTGTAAGTATCCATTCGGATTCTTTTAATGCAACATCTCAAGGCTCAACAACGTTCTATCATTCGGGTAAAAATCCAAGCTGGCAGCAAAGCAAGCGACTTTCAGATATCGCGATTAAAAAAATAACATCACAGCTTGGCACGGTGAGTCGCGGCTCCCAAGATAAAAGCTTACACGTTATTCGCGAAACTGAAATACCAGCAATTTTAGTCGAAATGGCATTTATATCGAATCCAAATGAAGAAGCATTGCTAAAATCAGATGAATTCCGTCAAAATGCTGCACAAGCAATTTACGATTCATTTGTTCAATTTTATGAATAAACTTTGTAAAAAAAAGGCATGGAACGGCTCACAGCCAGCGTCCATGCCTTAAAATATGTAAATCACGCTATTTTTCTTTATCGTCCGTCGAAGTCTCAGTTGCGCCACTATCATCCGCATCCAATTCCGTCCCATCGAACTCCAGATGCTGCTTCATCTTGGTTTTCACTGCATCCAAACTCGCGTCATCCAGCAAATAATAATACAATCGATTCATCCTTGCTGGTTTCCCTTTTAACGTCAGCATTTCCACATCAATATTTTTCCCGGCATAAGCATAATCATGGAAGGCAAGCATCTCATCAAAGGTCATATTTGTTGTTAAATTATCACCGATACCTTCAATGACGTCACCGTACTTCGTCATCGACCTAATCGACAATCCTTTTTTTATAATAGCATTCAAAATCTCTTGCTGCCGTTGGCCTCTTTCAACATCGCCGTCATACTTGCGGGTTCGCACATAAGCCAGTGCCTGCTCCCCGTTTAACTTTTGCAACCCTTTTTTAATCTGGATCTTATTTTTTTCCCGATGGCTATTTTGCTCAACAATATCAAAAGGAACATCAATTTCAATGCCGCCCAAGGCATCGATAATTTTAATAAAAGCATCGAAATTTAGCCGAACATAATAATCCACTGGAATGGCAAACAGTTTTTCCACTGTATTTACCGCCATGTCAAGGCCGCCATAGGCATGGGCATGGGTGATTTTATCCATGCGGCCTCTGCCAACAAGCTCAACCCTTGAATCCCTGGGGATGCTGACCATTTTTACCGATTTTGATTTTTCGTTAAAAGTAGCCAGAATCATCGCATCTGTTCGGGTTGAGTCACTAAAAGTGTGCTCACCATCGTCGATTCCCAGAAATAAAATCGAAATATTATCCACCCTTGGGTCGACTTTTTCGAGACGCATTTCGGACTTTTCTTCAAACTTGCGGCTATCTAATTTATGCTGGGAACCTTCAACGACGGTTTTGGCCGTACTCGCCAAATAAGATGCGTAAGCCGCAGCGCCAACAAATGCGACTAACAACGGTATCAAGATGATCATTAAAATCTTCGTTACTTTTCGCCTTTTTTTAAATCGAGCCATTCTTTAAACTCCTAAACACTCTAATTTGGTATTTATTAGTGTGCCCATAAAACTAAACATCACTCTCCAAATATTCTGTTTCACCTTCGAAAATTTCCGCTTGCCCATTTGTCAGCTCTGTCATCCAGTCAACGAAACTTTCTTTCATTTCTGCGGCCACATACGTTTCAAATTCAACCATATCAAGGTAGTGAATTTCTTTTAAAATAAAAGAAGGATGGGAGCGCAGTTCATTTTCAATTTTTCCAAGCCAGGTGTAATCAACTTTTGTATGCATGACTCTCATCAACTGTCTTTCCACAATACCAATCGCATTGAGACCTTCCGACACCGCTTTTCCATAAGCACGAATGAGCCCGCCAGCCCCAAGTTTTATGCCGCCAAAATAACGGGTCACGACCACAACGGTATCTTTTAAATCACGTTTTTTCAAAACCTCAAGCATCGGTACGCCGGCCGTTCCGCTGGGCTCACCGTCATCATTGGCTTTTTGAATTTGATTATGCTCCCCGATTAAGTAAGCCGAGCAATTGTGGGTCGCATCCCAATGCTTTTTTTTAATTTCTTGAATAAAGGTTTGGGCTTCCCCTTCAGTCGTTGCCCGCGTGATTTGTGCGACAAATTTCGACTTTTCGATCACAATTTCATGTTCTCCAGCGTTTTTTACGGTATAATATTGTAGTAGCATATTAATGACCTCCTGATTGCATACTGTATGTACAAAACCGATTTTTGAATATAGTTACTTAAAAAACCTTCATTTGGTAATTCGAGAAAAGGTGGACTAAGCGATCAGCCCAACATTTTAATTATAAAACGACATTCGTATTGCTTCAAATTTACTACTTTTTTCAAAACTACCCCCAGAAACCTTTCTCGCCTTACGAATGTACATTAATAAAGAATTTTTGAGCTTTTTCTGGAGGATACGAAGATGTTTAAAATTGATGAAAAAGCACTAGATGTAATTTTAGATAAAATGATTGATACAGTTTTTAATAGTAAAAAAGAAATTGTTGAAATAAGCGAACAATCAAGACAAGAATTTGCAATTTTAACGGCGGAATTACTAAAAACTAGGCTAGAAGTTACCGAAACTATTAATAAAGGTGAACAGTTAGAAGCCCATGTAAAATTGGCTCGAAGACGTCTTGCTGATGTAAGTAAACATTTTACGAAGTATACGGAAGATGAAGTTCGTTCTGCCTATGAGAAAACACATAGGCTGCAAATGGAGCTAGCCTATATCCGTCAAAAAGAAAAAACGCTGATTGAGCGCCGCAATGAATTGGAGCTGCGTTTAAAAAGACTGGAGCAAACCGTCAAACGAGCAGAAAATCTTGTCAGCCAAATTAGTGTCATTCTGAATTATTTAAACAGTGATCTTCAACAGGTCAACGATGTGTTGAACGATGCAAGAGAAAAGCAAGAATTTGGATTGAGGATTATTGAAGCTCAGGAAGATGAAAGAAAGCGACTATCACGGGAAATTCACGATGGACCGGCTCAAATGCTTGCTAACGTAATGATGCGTTCGGAACTAATCGAGCGAGTCTCCCGCGAGCAAGGAATGGATGAGGCACTGAAGGAAATTAAGGATTTAAGGATCATGGTTCGATCCGCATTGTATGAGGTTCGTAAAATTATTTACGATCTAAGGCCAATGGCTCTCGATGATTTGGGATTAATCCCAACTTTAAAAAGGTATCTGTCCACAACTGAAGAATATAACAAGATTCCGATTAAATTCGTGAATCTAGGTGAAGAATTGCGTCTTCCACCGCGCTTCGAGGTTGCCTTATTCCGACTCGTGCAAGAAGCGGTCCAAAATGCATTAAAACACGCTGATGCCGATGAAATTCAAGTGAAAATAGAACTAAGGAAAAAGTCTGGTAAGCTAATAATCAAGGATAATGGAAAAGGCTTTGACCTTACCGACAAAAAAGAGGGTTCATTTGGAATCATGGGGATGAAGGAACGAATTGAGCTTTTAAAAGGAAAAATTGTCTTTGACTCAGCCCTCGGTAAAGGAACGATGATTACGATCGATGTGCCTTTGATTGTTGAGGATGATTGAAGGTAGGACTGCGGCTTTTTGCCCGAACGGCTATAGCCATTTGAAAACCAAAACTATGAATCTACTATAAACTACGCATGTTAATTTTGAGGGGGAATGACAAATGGATGGAACGACGTCAATATTAGTCATAGATGATCATCAATTGTTTCGTGAAGGTGTAAAACGAATTTTGGATTTTGAAAAAGATTTTGAGGTAGTAGCGGAAGGTGATGACGGCGAGGATGCGGTAGCCCTTGTTGAGCAATACCATCCGGATGTTGTTGTAATGGACATCAATATGCCTCACAGGAATGGTGTGGAGGCAACAGCGGATTTAGTTGAAAAGTTTCCAGACGTTAAGGTCTTAATTTTATCAATTCATGATGACGAAAGCTATGTAACACATGCCCTTAAAACAGGAGCTAGCGGCTATTTGCTAAAGGAAATGGACGCAGATGACCTTGTTGAAGCAGTCAAAATTGTTGCAGACGGCGGTGCCTACTTGCATCCAAAGGTGACTCATAATCTCGTCAAAGAATATCGTCGCTTAGCTACAGGAGATGTGGGCCAGTCTGTCGGAACGTTGAAGGACGTCGAGTATCGTAAACCATTGCATATCTTGACACGCCGCGAATGCGAAGTCCTACAAATGCTGGCCGACGGAAAAAGCAACCGTAGCATCGGCGAAACTTTATTTATAAGTGAAAAAACAGTAAAAAACCATGTCAGCAACATTTTGCAAAAAATGAATGTAAACGACCGAACCCAAGCCGTAGTCGTGGCGATTAAAAACGGCTGGGTGCAGGTGAGATAAATGCTAATTCAGGAATGGCATAGTGTTGGCTGGATCAACGAAGGGCCGTACACTTACCATTAATTGGACTAGTATGAATTACCTCTTTTTTGTTTTTATATGGAAAAGGCGTGGAAATATTAATCAGTTACCGATATGATAGAGAATGTAATAAAGATCAATAAAAGTGAGTGAATAGGGAGAGGTGTGAAGGTTTTGAAAAAGTTTTTATTTTTACTAGTAGCCTTAATGTTGGTGTTAGTTGGCTGTACGATGACCAATCCATCCTTAAGGGATACTTGGCTAAATGCTGTGAATCAAACATCATCTGAAGCAAAATTAACTTTATCAGCTGATGTAAATGTGGATGGCATGAATTTGACTAATGAGCAGAAAAAAATCGCAGAATTATTCGAGGCTGGTTTTGTGATTGAACAAAAGGCACAGGATGAGCAAAATGCTTATGTGAAAATCACAGCTAACAATGACAAACCGCTTCGTGATTTAGGTGTATGGACTTCTAAAGAAAAAGCAGCTGCAGAAATGTTGGTAAAAGAAAATGTAATGTATTTTAAAACATCTGCAGACCCATTCTTTTTCAAAGTAGATATGGACGAAATGAATGATCAAGATTTCAATATGCAATCGCAATATGAACTGCAGAAAAAAGTTATGGAGTTTATGAAAGGCGAATTCAAAAGTTACATATCACAATTCAACTATGAAATTCCTAAACTTCAAGACTTAGGCTTTAAAACAATCGAAACTCCTGCAGGAAAAGAAGATGTTTTAAAGGTAAAATATGAACTTGGTATCAATGAGGTTTTAGATTTCGCGGAATATACGGTTGATAATCTAGCAAACTATGACAGACTAGATGTATTTGTAAAAGAATTTGCTGGCTTTATGCCTGCTGAAATACAGCCAACAGAAGCAGAGTTAACTACTGCTGTTACTGAAGCGAAAACTCAATTAGGTCAATTTAAAACAACGCTTGGCGGCATGACAAAAGAAAGTCTTGAAGCCATGATTGGCAAAGACATTGACTTTAAGATTGCAACTGAGGTTGGAATTTCAAAGAAAAAATACATTGCCTCAGAAGATACAGTGATCAATATCGGGATAAAGGATCCAGCAACTGGTAAAAGCGGAAGTGCAGTAATTAAGGCAACTTCTCTTGTTTGGAACGTTAATGGGAATGTGAAATTACCAGAAGTTAAAGATGCTGTAAATGTGACTGAGTATGAAAAAGATTTAAATAAGGTAAGATCTTTATCGGATGATACTCCGCTTAAAAAGCTGTTCATGCAAGAATTTAATGCGTCATTCACAATTGGTGAGACCTTCGCCATGCTTGGCAGCGATTTTAAAGAATTAGATGCTGCACCATACATTAAAGATGGTTCAACCATGGTACCGGTTGCGGTAATTGGAGAATGGCTTGATTCAGACACAAAATGGGATGGCAAAACAAATCAAGTTACAATGAAGATCAAAGATACAGAAATCAAATTAACACTTGGCAGCAAGGAAGCATACGTAAATGGAAACAAAGTCATTATGCACACAGCTGCTGAATCCGTAAACGGAAGAACCTTTGTACCGGTTGCCTTTATTGCCAAAGAACTAGGAGCAAAGAGCGACTATAATTCAGAAACACAAGAAGTAAAAATTTATTTTGAATAATAATTAGATTCATAAGGGCGGCCTCGTCTGTTTCAATTTTAAAAAGAAACGGACGGGCCGTTTTTGTGTCTGGCTAGAAACAACTCTCTATTAACATCTAACGACTTTCAATGATAATTAATTAGTTGAATAAAAAACTGTGGATTTAAAGAACATTAAATGGCTATTGTTCAACAAAGGTTGACTCCCTTTTCATCGTCAATCAAAGTTGCCCTCAAAAACAGTTTTGAGGACAGAAGCCATGTTCTAAACCCCAATCTTGTCCTCAAAGGCCATGTTTGAGGACAAATCCAGCTCTTGACTCACCTATACTGTCCTCAATCCCGTCGATTGAGGCCAGAACTTACTCTCTAAACCCCGATCTTGTCCTCAAAGGCCATGTTTGAGGACAAATCCAGCGTTTGACTCACCTATACTGTCCTCAATCCCGTTGATTGAGGCCAGAACTTACTCTCTAAACCCCAATCTTGTCCTCAAAGGCCATGTTTGAGGACAAAGCCAGCTCTTGGCTCACCTATACTGTCCTTAATCCCGTCGATTGAGGCCAGAACTTACTCTCTAAACCCCAATCTTGTCCTCAAAGGCCATGTTTGAGGACAAATCCAGCGTTTGCCTCATCTATACTCTCCTCAATCCCGTCGATTGAGGCCAGAACTTACTCTCTAAACCCCAATCTTGTCCTCAAAGGCCATGTTTGAGGACAACGATAGCGTTTGACTCACCTATACTGTCCTCAATCCCGTCGATTGAGGCCAGAACTTACTCTCTAAACCCCAATCTTGTCCTCAAAGGCCATGTTTGAGGACAAATCCAGCGT
>DULJ01000023.1 GCA_012840465.1 Caryophanales bacterium | reverse complement strand
AATAAGATTTCTCGCCGATAGGACTACCAATAATAAGGTTACTTTCATTTCCATTTCTGGGAGCAGTCAAAATTGTCCAATGGGTTTGTAGGCGGTTTAGATACAACTTTTTGAACATCCTCTTATAAAAAATTAGATAGATCAATCGTTAGATCATAAGAGGCTGATTGTTTCAGTCTCTTTTTCTGTTGTTAAAATCGACACTTTCTTTGAAAACCAGTGATAATCTGCGTGTTTCCGCAACTATATTTGCGCGATTCTTCGTTAATATTGTCGATATGTACGGTTATCCAAAAGAACAAAAATGATTATGATTAATTTGTAGATTCATAAAACACTTTATAAAGTGTTTTACTATTCGAAAGTTCTTTTTGGAGTAGGAGGTGAACAATGTGATCAATTTAGGATTAGCTCTAGGTTTATCTGTTGATCTTTTAACAGGTCTTGGTAATTTACTAGGTGGAGTTGTAGGACTACTAGGTGGCCTTTTGGGTGGATTACTGTAATTTGGAATAATACTATATTTTTCAAAAAAGCTGTTGGTCATTCGACAGCTTTTTTGTTTTACAAAAGTATAAACACCCCTCCATTGGAGGGATATCCCAAACACGTGCGAGGGGGACCATTCACTATGTCCCATTCAAGAAAACGTATAAAAGTTGAAGAATTACTAATGACGAAGCTGCCCCCTTCTTCTCCCGACAAAGAAAAACCAATGAAGGAGAATCTCTCCACTAACTTATCGGCAAACGAGCAAAATTTAAACGACCACCTGCTAAAGCATACTTAATGAGTATAGACTAAACTCATTCTTCCATTTTGAAGATATCATTTCTGATGATTTCCTCTTCTCATATGTTATTCTTATTTAATCTCAATAACGGCCTCGTGATAATCGGTGCAATAATGGCCGAAAGAATAGCTTCTGCTATGCCATTTGTTACAAGTATGTATAAAATAGCTGGTAAGACCTCACTCACATCGATGCCCATTGCATTCGCATACGGTTCTTTATAAAAAAGATAAGTTAAACCGAGCACTACTATCGTATTGGTCATTGAACCTAATAACGCTGCAATCCTCATCGACCAGGCAGAACTTAGCTTCGTTTTTGAAAAAGCAATGAAAGCATAGCCGGCAATAACACCAATTAATATTCTTGGTACCACTGATATTAATGGATTCGTAAAGATCAGCGGCGCTAGTGGGCTAGTAGGTGCAATAAACGCTCTTATAAATGTGATCAAACCCCAAATTCCACCAACGATTGCCCCATTTCTTGGACCAAAAACGAATGCTGCAACGATGACGGTAATTGGAATAATTGTCAAACTCAGGGGACCAACTGGTATATAACCTAAAAACGGAATAAAGGTTTGGATAATCACAATCGCAGTAAGCACACCTAATATGGCAAGTTTAAATGTTTTGTTTTCGTTACGGGAACTCATAGGAATCTCCTATCTCAATTTTTCTTCTAGCTATTTTGATTATACAAAAAAGATGCCCAAAAGCTAAACTTTTCGGGCATCTTTGAATTTTTTTTATTTTTTATCGATTTAACAGGCTTCCAACATAACGTAATAATTCATTTGCAGATATTGAACTATAACCATATTCATCTATAAGTGTTGCCACAACTTCATTGATTTTCTTAAGCTGCTGCTCATCTGGTGTCTTCGAGGAAGTTGTGATTTTAACAATATCCTTCAAGTCAGCAAATAGCTTTTTCTGAATGGCTTCTCGTAATCTTTCATGTGAATTGTAGTCAAAGCGCTTTCCTTTACGAGCATAGGCTGAAATTCTAATCAAAATTTCCTCACGGAATGCTTTTTTCGCATTTTCAGAGATTCCAATTTGCTCTTCAATAGAACGCATAAGCTTTTCATCGGGATTCATTTCTTCACCCGTTAATGGGTCGCGAAGCTTATTCTTATTACAGAACGCCTCGACATTATCAAGATAATTATCCATTAATGTCTTCGCAGATTCCTCATAAGAATAAACGAATGCCTTTTGTACTTCCTTCTTAGCAATTTCATCATACTCTCTGCGGGCAACAGAAATGAAATTCATGAATCGTTCCCGATCTTCATTTGAAATGGAAGCGTGCTGGTCTAAACCATCCTTCAATGATCGCAATACATCCAGAGCATTAATCGATGGCGTTTCTTTTCGAATGATTGCTGAAGAGATCCGATTAATGACGTAGCGCGGGTCAATTCCTTTCATTCCTTCATCAATATGTTCTCTTCTCATTTCTTCCACATCAACGTCATTAAAGCCTTCAAGAATTTCTCCATCATAAAGTCTCATCTTCTTCACAAGGTCGACGCCCGTTTTTTTGGAGTCCTTTAAACGGGTTAAAATTGTGAACATGGCCGCTACTTTTAAAGTGTGCGGGGCAATATGAACATGGGCCATTTCACTTTCATTGATCATCTTCTCGTAAATCCGCTCTTCTTCACTATAGCTTAAGTTGTAAGGAACAGGCATAACAATGATACGAGAGTGCAATGCTTCGTTTTTCTTATTGGAAATAAAGGATCGATATTCCGCTTCGTTTGTATGGGCGATGATTAATTCATCTGCACTCAAAGATATAATTAAATGGAAAACCGATTGTTATAAACATTTTAATCAATAAACACATTGATACTTGGTTGAATTCCTAATCTAAGTTTGGCTGGCTTTCTGCCAACACCTTTTTCGATAATATCCAATTCGCAGTAATCAACCAAGTTAAGCAGCAATTCATTTTTCTTTTCTTTTGTTTCAAGTTGGTTAAATACATCCAGGACAGTTTTTATATTCTTTTTTATTCCCTTAACTTTAATTTTAGGTTTTTCCTTTTTCTTCACTTCTTTCTTAGCTTTTTCTATTTCAATTTCAACTTGTGCTATTCGCTCTTTGTATTCTTTGTCCTTTAATAAATATACATCATCATCATAAATACCTTTTTGATGTTTATCTACAAGCCCTAATCTTAGCTTTTTAAAATTTTCAATTTCTAATGTCAATTGTTCTACAGGATTAAAATCCCTGTCCTTTTGTTCTAGTTTCTTTTTACGCTCAATTACTAAATCATATTGTTGTTTTAAAAGTGAATCATCAACACTAAGTGTTTTAAAGAACTGGAGAATTCGATTTATTACGTCATCATACTTCGCAAAAACTTTACAATCTTTACAAGAAAGAAATTCTGACTTATATTCTGAAATTGTTCCATCCACCTTCTCATATTTTCTTGAACTTGTATTTTTTAACATCTTCTTTTTACAATGTGGACAAGTCACAACTCCAGCTAATATGCCTGGCGAAAAGTCTGTTCTAAGTGGATGTGCTCTTCTTTGATTTTTAGCCTTCTCTTGTGCTTTGTTAAAAACATCCTTTGATACAATTGGCTTGTGTGCATTATGCACAATAATTTGTTCCCCTTCGGGTCTCTCTTTAACCACTCGGTTTCGTTCATTGATTTCCGAGCGTTTTTTTCTTACAAGTTTATTGTTTTTATCTCTTTTTGAAGCTGTATTTTTCATTCTTTCAGTCGTTCGAAATTTCACTGTTCCTATATATACCTCATTGGACAATATCTTTTTAACAACGACCGTTGCCCAATTTTGCTTTCCTGTTGGAGTTAATATGCCTTGTTCTTTAAGCCTTCTACAAATACTTTGAATTCCTAACTCTTTTTCTTCTGTATACCATTCAAAAACTTGTTTAACCACTTCTGCCTTTTCAGGGTCTATTTTTAGTTTTTGGGTTGCAGGATCAAACTCATAACCATATGGAACCGAACCGCCTACCATCCATTTACCCTCTTTTGCAAGCGTTATTCGAGCACTGACTAACCTGCGTCTAGTTGTTTCAAATTCTTCTCTAGCAAGAAACATTTCGAATCTAATTTGTCTAAGGTCATCTTCATTTTTGGGATCAAAAATTTTACTAGGTGTAATGATCAAGATATTATAATTTTGAATTAAATCATACACTACCCCCATATCAGTATAGCTTCCTCTTCCGAGACGAGTTATTTCTTTAACGACAAATGCATCGATTTTTTCCCCTGATTTAATCCGGTTAATGATGGAGGAAAATTTAGGTCGACCCTCTATCGTCTCACCTGATACAACCTCTTCTTGCCAATCATAGTCAAAAGAATACCTAGAAACCTCATTTTTTAAGAGTTTTCTTTGTTCATCTAATGTATCAATTCCAAATTTAGTTTCTCTTTTCAAATCTTGTCTCGACTTCCGTAAATATACGATAGCAAATTTGACCAGTTCAATCAGATTTTTTACATGGTACATAATTTCACCTTCTTTTTTACATGAGGTACCTCTTATTATTATCTTAATATTAATAGTACAATAGCCCCATCTAACAAAACGATAACGCTTTTGATTCCCGAGAAATGAAATGACTGCCATGCGGGGGGCAGTCATTTCATTTCTTTGTCTTCTTGTAGAAGACGTGCTAAGATTTCATGAAGATCTTCGATACGTGCTTTCTTAGGTTTGTCATCATTCTCCGGTTTAATAATATCTACGATATGTCCTTCAGGTGTCTCGATCGAATGAATGACAGGTAAATCACTTTTGGTTGTTTGATTCGAATCATTCTTATTATGCTCTTTCATTGAATCAACTCCCATACCACCAATTTATGAGTGTATAAGAGTTGTAATGACCAAAACTTTAAGATTGAAAGTTTATAAGAATAGATCAATAAAAAACGATCAGCAGAAGCTGACCGTTTTCTTGCTAAATATTTGCATTTGCAGCAAGTTTTATATTCTTATTATCCATTCCTAACCATTTGAAGGTTTAGTAAATCTATATTAAAACCAGCTTTCATTAATAGGTCTAATCCAAGTAAACCATTTATGTCTTCATAGCCAAAATCATTGAAATCAACTTCAACTTCTTCAATAGTAAAATCACCAATCTGAATTTGGTCAACTTGTTTCCTGAATGCGTGCTCTTTACCACCAATGCCGAAATAGGTGACGATTCTATCATTTAAATCAACATGGAGACCAATATTTTCTACAGCATCTTGTGAAATCAGTGTTTTAGCTGCTCCTGTATCCACCACCATATTCTCAATCACTATACTCTTACCGTTATAAGCAAGTGTAATATCCACTAAAAGCAGACCATATTTATACTTGATTTTCATTGTAGTCAAATCTCCTTAAGCCAACATCTCGACGAATTTCAAGCACAATATTTTCGTGAATAGTATGATAAACCAATTCATCGCCTCTTGATTTTAAAAGTTCTTTTGTTGCTAATTCATCTGGTACAGAAGTAATAACAGCCATATCATCAATAATTTCTTGCTCATTTTCAATGTGTGACGATAACACTTTTAGTTTAACAAATTGATTCGGATACACTTTTCTAACCTCAGACCATCTCATGCCTTTCACCGTCCTTTTTCTATTATAATTATTATACCATTTTCCCCCACAAACCTATTAGTTGTTTTCTTCATCGAATTCTAAAACACCCGTATCAATGATAATTATTTCATCTATATATTTTTTCCATAATGTGTAAAATAGTGTTCCGTAATTTCGTCTGCCATTTTGACAATCTTCATTGTTCCGTTATAGCCACCGTTACTTTAACATACTAAAAATGAATGTGTTACAGCCCCATTTTTAATGTTTAATGATAGCTGAAAAAGCGACAGCTTTGTTCTGCTATCGCACCCCGTTAATTCAATAAGCAATGAGGTTAACTAACTTTTAGTTTATTATTGGTGAAACAACGATGGTATCAGAAGGAATTTTATGAAGAGCGTAAAAGAATCCATTTTCACCATATACCTTTAGTTTTCTTTCCGTGCCATCCCCTAAAAGCTTCATTTCTTGAATCGAGGAATCAAAAGTTTTCCCAATTAAAACGGAGACAGCTACCCCTGTTTCCGTTACAATATCAAAGCCAGAGGTAGAATAAGTTAGTTCTCCGTCAACCTCAAAATCATTATATGGTTGGCTTCTTTTCCAACCATAACCTTTTTCGCTTTCAACTATGTTAGCTACACCTAATCCACCCATATACTCGTAAAACACAAATGTTTCGCCTTCAAACTCTTCAATTGATAAAATAGATTCACGTTCTGCTTCCTCTTGTTTTAATCCAGATTCAATGGCTACTTCTTTTGAATCGTGCCATTCTATTGCGGATTTTTGGTTGCATCCTACAACAAAGGCCATAAGGCAAAGGCTAATAACAACATAAATAGACTTTCCCAAACAATACACCCCTTCCTCTTCAAGCAACTGCACATTTAGTATAATTCAACAAAAAAAGCGTGAACCCTTCTTGGACCAACGCTTTCAGATACCGAGGAAGATATACTTATTCCATTATTTCGTACGCCCCACCAGATTTTGGAGGAAACAAATAGAAAAGTTAAAGAGCGTGAACGTTAAATAGACCATCATGGTCAATGCGTTCTTTATTGGACAATTACATCAGCTCCGTTCATCATATAACCTTGTTTGTCCTGTATTATTAATTCTATTTTAACTGGAATAATTGTAATTTGCTAAAATCCTCGGTACCCTTATTGAAGGTTTTTCTTTTGCGTTTATCATTAAGAGTATATTCATCTGCACTAATCAACGCAAAGCGACCCGCTTTGAAGTTCCCTTCTTGTGTTAAGGAAAGCAAGTGCCAAAGAAACTTTTCATCACACTTCAACATTTCCTGGAATTCCATCATTCCACGGTTAGCTTTATTTAGTTCGCCGTCAAAGCGGTAGGCACGAGGGTCAGATTCAGAGCCGAATTCGGCTATTGTAGAAAAGTCGATACTTCCCGTTAAATCAGCAATATCCTGTGATTTTGGATCGGATGGACTAAATGTTCCAATCCCAACCCGCTTATTTTCCGAAAAGAAGATTCTTTCGACTCTTACCTCTTCAATGCGACCGCCATATTCTTCTTCAAGCCTCATCATATTTAATGGAGATAGATTTCCTTCTATCCGGATTCCATATTCCTCGTGAAAATCTTTCCTAAGATTTGGAGGGATTAAATGTAATGCATCCTCATGCATGGGACAACCTTTGATCGCATAAACAGCACCTTTATCAGTTCGTGAATAAGCCTCCAAGCCTCTTTTCAGCATTGTAACAAGTGTAGATTTACCACCACTAACAGGTCCCATTAATAATAAAATACGTTTTTTAACATCAAGCCTTTTCGCTGCCGGATGAAAGTATTCTTCTACTAACCGCTCAATGGCATCGTCAATCCCAAACATTTGATTACGGAAAAACGAATATTTTTTCCCCCCGTCAACGTCCTCTACTCCAGCGTCTTTAATCATATTATATACTCGAGAATGAGCTGTTTGCGCCACATACGGCCGTTCTTTCACAATGTCCAAATATTCAGCGAAGGTACCTTCCCACGCCAAGCGTTCCTCTTCCTCACGGTGCATTTGAATCTTTTTTAAGATGTCCATAAGTACCTCCCTCTAAGTTGAGATTCAATTTAGTGGTTTATATCACTTTATGCTGTACTGTTATTTAACATGTCTTTTATTCTTAAACAACTATTTAAAAATAAATAGAATGCTTCCAACAGCCTATGCATATATAAGCCAATTCGCCATTGATTCGTTCTTTTGAATAATGTTAAATTTTCTTCATACTTTTCATTCACAGTTAGGACAAGTTGGGCTATAATAAAACTATATTGTGTCTTAAGGAACTCTTACATAAGGAGGAATTTCCATGGGTTTTATTTTAATTATGGTCGTTATCCTTGCATTCTTAACAGCTATTTTCACTTCTGGATACAATGATAAGCCGAATCAAAACTAATTAAAAAGTAGAAAAAAATGACCTTAGTAAGGGATGTTCTCCTAACTAAGGTCATTTTTTATGCTAAACCGGGGTAATTTTGTTGTCTTAGTGCTTCATATACTATGATGGCAACTGTATTCGATAAATTAAGCGATCTGACATTTTCAGTCATTGGTAGGCGTAAACAGGTTTCGGGATGCGCGGCGATCAGGGTCTTAGGCAACCCTGTTGTTTCTTTCCCGAAGATACAAAATATTTCTTCTTCTGTATTGCTTAAATCAACATCCGTATGTTTGTTCTTTCCAAACTTCGTTATGAAATAAAATTTTCCGCCTTTATTTTGTTCAAAAAAGCCGTCCAATGAATCGTAATTATGAATTTGGACAAACTCCCAATAATCTAGACCCGCTCTTTTTAAATGTTTATCTTCAGTGGAAAATCCAAGTGGATGGATTAAGTGCAATGGTGTATTTGTGGCTGCACAAGTTCTCGCTATATTCCCCGTATTAGCTGGAAGTTCTGGTTGGTATAGTACGACATGTATCCCCATTCTTTCACCCTCTAGTTTTCAAAAAGTTGAATTCAACCTTTCCATTATAGCATACATCTATTTTCCATCTAGAATATGAAAAAACTTGTATTTAATATTCGGGGTATACGCGCTCGAATCTTCATAAGCCCAGTAACGCATCCGGCTATTATAAGTGTGGGCATTCACCAGCGGCTCATTATTTACATCCTTGGCAACAACAATTGTATTATGATTCCATCTTCCGTCCCCTTCAAAATCCAAACAAATAACATCGCCAATATTCAGGTGGCTGGCTGAAGGTACCTCCTGTGCTATAATTCCTTGTTTCGCACCACTTAAATGCCATCGAAAGGAATTAGCAACCGTCCAGCTGTAACTCCAAGAATGACCGCTAAACCACCATCCTTTATTTCGATTTCCGAATCCCGCCATTGGAATTCCACCCTCATGTACGCATTGCGAAATAAAGTTCGTACAATCATCTTTAAATTGTTTATATTTCGGATTATAGCTATTCCACCATCTTTCAGCATATTGCACCGCTGCTCTTCGGTCATAATAATAGCTTTGACGGGGGCTGTCCTCGTAATGTTTATAATCTTCAAGCCTGATCGGTCGTTCCGTTTCTTCAATGACAGTTGGTTCTTTCTTTATTGTCGAATCCAGAATAATTTTGTTATTTTTAATAATTGCTTGTCTTTGTTCAATGCTTTCTTCAATATAAAATTTATCTTTCGGCTGCTTAACTAAATATTGATGATGAAGGACGTAATCTATATAACGTAAATCGTCTATATTCTTTTCATTAATAATTTCAGCATTAGTAATCACTTTAACGATTTGGGATTTGCGTTTTTTAAATTGATTTGTTGTTTTTTCTATTAGAAACTGATCCTCTTCGTTAAGTTGAAGTGTATTTCTATCGCCCACTTTGTTGCCAATTAACATATTGAGCCGGTGATTTACAAGTTGTTCTAATTCTTCTAACCATGATGCCATATTAGCTCCTCCTTTCTTCAGGCGGACATTCATAGTTATATATATGTATCGAAAATAAATAAAGTGCCTATATGTAGATTCAAATACTACATCGGACTGCTCTTGCATATATAGATAGTGAATCAAATTTAAGGGGGTACATAAAAAATGGTCCTTGCACAAAAAGGAATTGAATTGAAGAAGTTGGAAATTAAAAAAAGATATGACAACTTTATTAGTGGAAAATGGGTTGCACCGGTAAACGGTGAATATTTCGAAAATATTTCCCCAGTGTATGGGAAATTGTTATGTGAGATTGCTAGATCCGGGGAACAGGATGTTAAGCTTGCTATAGATGCAGCCCATAGAGCAAAAGAGGCCTGGGGAAAAACTCCAGTCACTGAAAGAGCACTAATCCTAAATAAAATCGCTGATCGCATCGAAGAAAATTTACAGGATTTAGCCATTATTGAAACATTGGATAACGGAAAATCAGTTCGCGAAACAATGGCAGCTGATCTTCCATTAGCGATCGACCACTTCCGTTATTTTGCAGGGTGTATCCGCTCACAAGAAGGCAGTATTGGACAAATTGATAACAATACAGTTGCTTATCACTTCCATGAGCCACTTGGTGTAGTGGCCCAAATCATTCCATGGAATTTCCCATTATTGATGGCTACATGGAAACTTGCACCTGCACTTGCAGCAGGAAACTGTGTCGTATTAAAGCCAGCTGAACAAACACCTGCCTCTATCATGGTTTTAGTTGAACTAATTGCTGACCTTCTACCTGATGGTGTAGTAAATGTTGTAAACGGTTTCGGTCTCGAAGCAGGGAAACCATTAGCAACTAGCCCACATATTGCAAAAGTTGCCTTTACCGGTGAAACAACAACTGGAAGACTTATTATGCAATATGCTTCTCAAAACCTAATTCCCGTTACATTAGAGTTAGGCGGAAAATCTCCAAACATCTTCTTCGAGGATGTAGTAGATGCTGATGATGAATTTCTTGATAAAGCAATCGAAGGATTTGTTATGTTTGCCTTAAATCAGGGAGAAGTTTGTACATGTCCTTCACGCGCTTTAATTCAAGAATCCATTTATGATCGTTTCATGGAAAAAGCACTTGACCGGGTTTCAAAGATTAAACTAGGACATCCATTAGATCCTTCTACAATGATGGGCGCACAAGCTTCACAAGAGCAAATGGAAAAAATTCTAAAATACATTGAAATTGGTAAACAAGAAGGAGCACAACTATTAATCGGTGGGGAGCGCAATATCCAAGACGGCGATTTAAAAGATGGCTACTACATCAAGCCTACTGTGTTTAAAGGTGACAATAGTATGCGAATTTTCCAAGAAGAGATTTTTGGACCTGTTCTGTCTGTTACAACATTCAAAGACCAAGAAGAAGCACTTTCCATTGCGAATGACACCCTTTATGGTTTAGGAGCAGGAGTTTGGACTAGAGACATGAACACAGCCTACCGTTTTGGACGAAATATTCAAGCTGGACGTGTATGGACAAATTGTTATCACCAATACCCTGCCCATGCTGCTTTCGGTGGATATAAGATGTCAGGTATTGGCCGCGAAAATCACAAAATGATGCTAGAACATTATCAACAAACAAAAAACATGCTAGTTAGCTATGACCCGAAAGCTCTGGGATTCTTTTAAAAAAATGAAAAAAATAGAAGCCAGTGCAGCTGCCAGTGAATTAATTCAAAAACTAAAAGATAAACATGGACCGATTCTATTTCATCTGTCAGGTGGCTGCTGTGACGGAAGTGTCCCTATTTGTCTTCCAATCGATGAACTAATAATTGGACAAAATGACTTCCATATTGATGATATCAATGATTGCCCATTTTATATGAACAAAGGACAATATGAATACTGGAAACATTTAAAATTATATTTAGATGTAGCTTCAGGAAGAAGTGGCTTATTTTCAATTGAAGGAAGTGAAGCTGTCCGCTTTATTATCGAGGGAAGAGTCGTTAATGAGAAGTAAGTTCACAAAAAAACTTCATACCTACTTTTTGAGTAGGCATGGAGTTTTTTCAATTTCAAGGAGTTTTAGCTTTTTATCAAGACCGCCGGTAAATCCGCCTAGTTTTCCGTTGGCGTTAATGACACGGTGACACGGAATAATGATAGGGACCGGATTCCGCCCAATGGCGGTACCAATCGCTCGGACTGCTTTCGGTGAGTCAATAGCATCGGCAATGTCTTTATATGATTTTGTTGAACCATATTCTATATTTAAAAGCTCGTTCCAAACTTTCTTTTGGAATGGAGTTCCGTGCAGCTCGATTGGTAAATCAAAATTCTTTTGCTGATCTCCTTTAAAATAGTCGTCCAACGCTTGTACTACTGGGAGAAGTTCTTGATCACTGTAGTGTAACTCACCATCCGGTAAGTACTTTTTAAGCCAAGCCATAAGCCTATCCTCTACGTCCTCGATTGAACCGAATTCAATATTGCATAAACCGTTTTCTTTTGTCCCGATAATCGTTAACGGGCCAATAGGGCTATCCATTTCTGTATAAAAAATGTCTCTTGCCATCATCATCATGACCTTTCCATTGAAGCTTTCCATAATTTTAGACCCTTATCAATCTCATGTAAAACCTCTTCATCCTTCTCCTTTTCCTTCGCATGTTCCAATATGGCCCTACCTTCAAGGACACCAATTTTTCCAATCGCCCAAGCAGCTGTACCTCTTAAAACCGGGCGCGTATCTTCAGTCAGAACCTTCGCAAGATCAGGAATGGCTGTTTCATCTTTATAATGGGCTAAGCCAATAATTGCATTTCTTTGGATTGGCTTCTTCCCTCTCCACGAGCCAGCAAGCGGACCGAACTTTTCTTTAAACTCTTTATTGCTGATGAAAAGAAGTGATTTTAACTTGGGCTTAACAACCTCTGGATCCGAATCCATTTCGAGATGGAAGTGGAAGTCCCTCCCCTTATTATGGGGACAAACCATTTGGCACGTATCACAGCCATAGATACGGTTCCCGATCTTGACCCGATATTCATCGTCTACAAACCCTTTTGTTTGTGTTAAAAAGCTAATACATTTCGTTGCATTAATCTGTCCACCTTGCACTAATGCACCTGTTGGACAGGCTTCCAAACACTTCGTACATGTACCGCACCTATCTTCAATCGGCTGATCTGATGGAAAAGGAATAGTTGTAATCATTTCACCTAAGTAAACATAGGAACCAAACTCCGGGGTAATGACCGCACAATTTTTCCCACTCCAGCCAATACCAGCTCTTTCAGCAACGGCCCGGTCTGATAACTCTCCGGTATCTACCATCGATTTAATTTTGGCATCAGGAACTTTTTCTAAAATAAACTTTTCTAGTTTATTTAAACGATCTCGTACTAGATGATGATAATCCGTACCCCAGGAAGCACGGCAAAAAAGTCCACGCCGCTCTTCTCGTGTACTGCGCGGAGCGTTTTTCAATTTGGAGGGATAGGAAAGTGCGATCGAAATAATAGACACGGCACCTGACAAAAGGAGTTCAGGATTTGTTCTTTTTTCAATATCATTCTCTTCAAAACCTGATTGGTACTTTAATTTTTGTTGTGTATATAAACGTTGTTTCAACTCAACAAAAGGATCGGCACTTGTAAAACCGATTTTATCGATTCCAATTTCTTTACTATAGGCAACTATTTCGTCTTTTAATTTTGCAATATTCATCTTTCCACCTCTTCCAAGAGGAAGTATTAAAAAACGCAATGCTTCGTTTATCTAAGAAACGAAACACTGCGTTGATAACAATTTTTTAGAAACTTTTTTGCTCGATGTTTCACATTATATCATCGTGTAATAGTTCAATCAATAGGATATTGTGAAAAATATGTCGAATTTTTTTGAAAGATTATATTGACAAATTCACTTCATGCATCTTTTAAAACAAAAAGGTGCTTCAAAAGATTCCCATACACGATTCGCAATATTCCCTGCCACTTTTCAATTAATTTCCATTAGAAGCGGTTGATAGTTCTTTTCTTTCTTCAACTGGAACAGTTGCCTCTATCATTGCATTTTCTAAAGCCAATGTGTACTTTTGTAATTCTTTTTCATTCCAGCCAAATTCATCCTTCATATATTGAATAACATTACGGCTCCACTGTCTTACCGTCTTGATATCAAAAAGAATGGCCCCAGTTCGGCGGTTGAAAAAGTCAACTGGGGTGACAATCATTTCATTTTCAATTGCATAGACAAGTTTAGCGAATAGAGGAAGCGGTAAACCATATTTTAAAGCATCCGTCTTCTTATTATTCAATAACTCAAACACATCGGATACGTTAGCACCATATCGTCTCGCAAGGTCTTTTGCTTCTGCTTTCGTTAAGCCGATCGCCACACCGGCTGCCACTTTTGAATTAACAAAAGCTTCAAATTTACTTGATCCGCCCACATCGCCGCCAGAGATTGGCATCTGTTTTGAGTTACAAGCTTTGAGATTTCGACCTTCACTTGCTTGGAATTTTTTTGCTAATAGATCGACAATGGTTTCTGCCATTTTACGGTAACCTGTTAATTTCCCTCCTGCAATTGTGATGAGTCCTGATTGGGATTCCCAAATTTCATCCTTACGAGAAATTTCGGAAGCATTTTTCCCTTCTTCATAAATTAGTGGACGAACACCAGCCCAGCTTGATTCAATATCTTTTTCCGTAATCTTTACATCCGGGAACATGTAGTGAATCGCATTTATGATGTAGCTACGGTCACTTAAAGTCACATTGGGATTGGCTTTATCTTGATCATAAAAGGTATCAGTTGTTCCCACATATGCTTTGCCCTCACGTGGAATCGCAAACACCATTCGTCCATCTGGTGTATCAAAGTAAACAGCTTGCTTTAATGGGAACTTAGATTGGTCAATAACAAGATGTACACCCTTTGTTAATTGAAGCACTTTCCCGTTTTTGGATTTGTCAAGATCGCGAATCTCATCCACCCATGGGCCTGATGCATTAACGACCAATTTGGCACGAATGTCATATTGTTCACCTGTTAACTGGTCTTCGACTAACGCACCGACAACTTTTCCGTTTTCGTAGTTTAGCTTGATCACTTTTGTATAGTTACAAGCAATGGCACCTTTTTCGTGAGCCGCTTTCATGACTTCAATTGTAAGCCTGGCATCGTCGGTACGATATTCAACATAATAGCCGCCACCTTTAAGACCTTCTTTCTTCACAAGTGGTGCCTTCTCAAGTGTTTGATCAGCAGAAAGCATGGAACGGCGCTCGCTTTTCTTTACACCAGCTAAATAATCATAGACTCGGAGCCCTATTGATGTACTAAATTTCCCGAACGTACCACCTTTATGCATCGGAAGCAACATCCACTCAGGTGTTGTTACATGTGGTCCGTTTTCGTACACAATAGCTCTTTCCTTTCCAACTTCGGCTACCATCTTTACTTCAAATTGTTTTAAATAACGAAGTCCGCCATGAACTAATTTCGTTGAACGACTTGATGTACCTGCTGCAAAATCTTGCATTTCAACAAGAGCAGTTTTTATTCCACGAGTTTGGGCATCCAAAGCGATTCCCGCGCCGGTAATTCCACCGCCAATCACTAAAATATCATATGTTTCACTTTTTAATTGACCGATCATTTCTTTTCTATTTAACGCTGAAAATTTCATAACAAAATCCTCCCTTTGTATTTTGTATATAAAAAGAGACCACAAAGGCACTATCCCCTAAAGATAATGCTTTGTGGTCTCTCCAATTCTCCAACCAGTTTTATTAACTTACTATTATTTTACCATAACCTGCTCGATCTATGCTATAGAAAAGATTTACTTAAATGCCATTGTAGCTTGAATTGCCTTTTTCCATCCATTATATAACTCTGTACGACGATCTTCATCCATTTTGGGAACAAACTTTTTATCTATGGCCCATTTTGTTGAAATCTCGTCAGGACTTTCCCAAAATCCAACTGCAAGACCTGCTAAATACGCCGCACCAAGTGCCGTTGTTTCATTTATCGTTGGTCTTTCCACCAGAACATTAAGAATATCACTTTGGAATTCCATTAAGAAATTGTTCTTAACAGCCCCACCGTCAACTCGTAATGTTTTCAGTTCAATCCCGGAGTCTGCCTCCATTGCCGATAACACATCCTTGGTTTGGTATGCTAAAGACTCAAGGGTAGCGCGGATAAAATGCTCTTTTGAAGTACCACGTGTTAGGCCAAAAACAGCACCACGGACATCACTATCCCAATACGGAGTTCCAAGTCCTACAAAAGCCGGTACAACATAGACACCGTCTGTAGAAGGAACCTTCGCGGCATATTCTTCACTATCTTTTGCATCTTTTAACATCCGCAGACCATCCCTCAGCCATTGGATCGCCGATCCGGCCACAAAGATACTACCCTCTAGCGCATAGTTAACCTTACCATCAATTCCCCAAGCAATCGTTGTTAATAGACCATTTTCGGAACGCACGGCTTTTTCCCCTGTATTCATCAGCATAAAGCACCCAGTGCCATATGTGTTTTTAGCCATTCCTTCACCAAAACATGCCTGACCAAACAAGGCAGCCTGCTGGTCTCCAGCCACGCCCGCAATCGGAACTTCTTTACCAAAGAAGTGGTAATCAATCGTGTTAGCATAAATTTCAGAGGAAGGACGAACTTCCGGCAGCATTGATTTTGGTACATCTAAAATTTCTAAAAGCTCCTCATCCCATTTTAACTCATGAATATTATACATTAACGTCCTTGATGCATTGGAATAATCTGTGACATGGGCTCTTCCACCAGATAGCTTCCAGATTAACCATGTATCCACTGTACCGAATAATAACTTTCCTTGTTCAGCTTTCTCACGGGCACCATCGACATTTTCCAAAATCCATTTTACTTTAGTTCCAGAAAAATAAGGATCAAGGAGCAACCCTGTCTTGTCACGGAATAGTTGATTGTATCCCTTTTCTTTAAGCCCATCACATATCTCGCTTGTTTGACGAGATTGCCATACGATCGCATTGTAGACAGGTAAGCCTGTTTCTTTATCCCAAACGACCGTTGTTTCCCTCTGGTTTGTGATACCAATTCCAGCAATTTGCTCGGCCTTTGTGCCAGAATCGGACAACACCTCGGCAATGACTGATAAAACTGAACCCCATATTTCATTAGCATTATGTTCGACCCAACCAGCCTTCGGAAAGTACTGTGTAAATTCTTTTTGGGCAACATGAACGATTTCACCTTTTTTATTAAAAAGAATGGCACGTGAACTTGTTGTTCCTTGGTCTAAAGATAAAATATATTTTTCCATTCTAATCTCTCCCTATGAAAGTTTTATCTAAGCAGCCCTTGTGACTTCATCCACAGTCTGAGAAGTTTTTTTGCTAAAAGAATAAGCAAGTATTAGAGCCACAACATTTATAATAACGATGCCCCAAAGTATTCCTGTCATTTCCCCTAGAAAAACCGCTTTATAAAATACAGCTCCTAAAGAACCGCCTAAAAACGGTCCCACAACCGGTATCCATGAATAACCCCAGTTAGAGCTGCCCTTTCCGGGAATCGGCAACAAGAAATGGGCAATACGTGGTCCAAGGTCCCGAGCAGGGTTAATCGCATAGCCCGTTGTTCCGCCTAAAGACATACCGATTACAACAATTAATAGCCCCACCGCTAATGGATTTAACCCTTCCGTAAACTTATTTGCTCCTATAAATAGTAACCCAAGTACAAGGATAAATGTACCAATCATTTCACTTAATAAATTAGAAAATGTATGTGGGATTGCAGGTGATGTCGCAAAAACTCCAAGCTTTGTTGCCGGGTCCTCAGTTATGACCCAATGTGGTAAATATTGCAAGTAAACAATGACAGCACCTAACATCGCGCCAAGCAGTTGTGCAATAATATATCCTGGAACCTGCTCCCATGGAAAACTCCCATTAATCGCAAGCGCTAACGTAACCGCCGGGTTTAAATGTGCGCCACTGATCGACCCAACTGCAAATACACCCATGGTTACCGCAAGTCCCCATGCAAGAGTGGTTACAATCCACCCGGCATTCTGTGCATAAGACTTCTTCAATGAAGATCCTGCCCCAATACCTGCTCCAAAAACAATCATAATCATTGTACCAATCATTTCTCCGATAAAAGGTGTCATAATGTATCCCCTTTCTTATTAAAGAATATTTATAAGCTTTTGACGAAACAACAAAAGGAGACCACAACAGATAACCATTTAAATCCGGTTTCTGTGTGATCTCCATTTCTCCGTCACAATTTATTAACTTACTTATATAATAAAACCCTTTGAAAACGTTGTCAACTAAAAACTTTATACTTTATCTACATAATATTCCCAAACGCTTCCCAAAGCTCCCTTTTTGACGTTGTTATCGCCGTTGCTCCTGCATCCAGAGCATTACGAACATCTTCTGGTGTACGAATTAACCCCCCTGCAAAAATGGGAATATTCACCCGCTCCTTCACTTCCTTAATGATTTGTGGCATCGCTCCTGGCAGAACCTCAATAAAATCAGGTTGGGTTTTTTCTATCAGTTTATAACTTTTCTCAAGAGCATGGGAATCAATCAGGAATATCCTTTGTACAGCTGTGACTTTTTTTTGTTTCGCTTTTAAAATCACGCCCGACTTCGTGGAAATTAATCCATACGGTTTATATTCCTGACAAATATATTCTGTTGCGTATTCATCATTTTTAAGACCATGGATTAGATCAACATGATAAATCAGCTTTTTTCCATGTTCCTTCGCCAGTGTATAAACATGTTTCAATTGACTAATATGCATATCTAGAAATACACCGATTTCATATCGACTTTTTAAAAAGCGCTCAAATTCCTTCATATTTGTTGATGCAGGTAGTATTTTCTGGTCCATTTTTCTATATTTTCCTTTCCAATTCAGATTCACGCCATTACATGATCTGGGCTTTGATTTCGACAATTTCCTGGGGAATTTTTCTTTACCTATTATTTGATCCCAGCTTTTTTCAAGATTGCAGGGTTAGGGAACGCAGGAGCAGCAGGTTCTTCGGCTCAAAGTCAAAAATTTTACAAATGCTACGTTTCATTACTATTGTCCATTCAGTTATACTTAAAGAAAAAGCGAAATGCAAACTATGGGAGGAATTTTATGTATTGCCCTTGAGTAGTTAAAAGTGGACAGATCGTGTACGGTCTAACAGATGAACGATGGCTAAAAAATTATAACCAAATCAGAACTTCTGAAAAGAAAGTAGTATTAACATTTGATGATGGTCCCAGCCGGCAGCTTCCAAATATTTTAGATATATTAAATCAAAAAAATGTTCCAGCCCTGTTTTTCTGGCATTCCAATTTTCTTTTCAAGGAAAGGCCATGGAAAAGGGTATTGGAGGAAGGACATAGAATTGGGTCACATGCAGCCAATCATAAAAGTCTTGCTGCGTTAACTAAAGACCAGCAATATAAACAGATTAAATACAGCATTGATAAAATCAATGAAATTACGGAAACGAAGGTTCGTTATTTCCGTCCGCCATTCGGCCAATACACCGAAGATACGATGTCGATCCTTCATGAACTTGACTTAGTTCCTGTTATGTGGGAAATAACATCTTTTGATTGGGAAAACAAAAACACACCTGAAAATATCATTACTAACGTCGTCGAACATGTTCAAGACGGCTCAATCATTTTGCTCCATGAATTAAAGCAAACAGTTACTGCGCTGCCACAAATTATTGATGGCATTAGGGAAAAGGGATTTGAATTTACATTGTTGTAGATCGGGCTTTTGCTACAAAAAGATCAGGCTGACTCAATGATTCCCGTTCCTTTTCATTTTGTCGGGGTTACTTTGATATTCAAATCATGCAAAAAGATGCACTGAAGTATAAAGTTGTAGCCAAACTTTCTGAACTATACAGATAAAAAAACAATAGATAATAAACGCCCACATATGGACATCATTATTTGTAAAATAGTTTATTTCCCTATATCTTCATGTATTGCTTATTCATATTTTAATACTAAATGCGTCTTAAGCGTTTCGTTTAATAGATAGTGGGGAAGCAAATATGAAGAAAAAGGAAAATGTTTTATATGAAATAAATAATCTTATTGATCAGATTAAACGAAGTCAATCCAGTGATGGTTCTTGGAGGCTTTGCTTTGAAAGCGGTCCGATGACGGATGCCTACTTTTTAATGATTTTACGTATCCTTAAGCATGATGATGAAGAATTAATTAAAAAGCTTTACAATCGCCTAATCAACACCCAACAAACAAATGGAGCTTGGAAGCTATTTAATGATGAGGAAGGAAATCTTTCGGCAACGATTGAAGCTTACACAGCCCTCCTATATTCAGGACATGCGCGTTCAACGGACGAAAATATGAAAAAAGCCGAACGTTTTGTCATAGCCCACGGTGGAATTGAAAACGCCCACCCTTCTACTAAATTTATGTTAGCCCTACACAATCTCTATCCGTGGCCTAAATATTTTCCTTTCTCATTATTCTTACTAAAAATGCCCGCTTTTTTTCCAATCCATTTCAATAAATTCAGTTCCTATATTCGGGTCCATTTTGCCCCTGTTTTGATACTAGGTCACAAAAAATTTACAATTCAAAATGATTGGACGCCTGATATTTCAAAACTATTTGTAACTTCAAAAACTGGACAACAGAAACGAAAAAACAGCTTAATCTCCCGCCTACAATTTTTTGCCTCAAAAATATTTTCGAATCAACGTCTGCTAAAAAAAGCTGAAGGTTATATGCTTGGATGTATAGAAGAGGATGGCACATTGTACAGTTATGCCAGCGCAACTTTTTATTTGGTTTATGCTTTGTTGGCATTGGGCTATCAACCAAATTCCCCATTTATTTTCCAAGCGATTGAAGGACTAAAATTGATGCTCTTCCACAAAGGAGAAGATTGTCATCTCCAAAATTCCCCCTCAACAATATGGGACACCGCATGGTTGAGTTATGCATTACAAAAATCTGGGGTCTCAATTGAAGATTCCGCAGTTTCAGATGCTGCGAAGTACTTAAAAGGAGCTCAACAATTACAGAAAAAGGAAGGGAGCCCACTGCATATCCTAGGAGGTTGGGGTTTTTCCGAAAGTAACTCGTGTAATCCCGATATTGATGATTCCCAAGCAGCGCTTCGAGCGATTACACAGTTTTCATGGCATGATTTAGAATATCAAAAGGCGTGGAAAACTGGCGTGAATTGGCTCCTCTCCATGCAAAATGATGATGGGGGTTGGGGAGCATTTGAAAAGAATCAATATCGAACATGGATTGGTTTATTTCCTATTGAAAATTTAAAAGATACAGCTATAGATCCATCAACACCGGATTTGACTGGAAGAACGTTGGAGTTTCTAGGAAAGTATGTAGGTATGACCGATTTACATCCACAAATTCAAGCAGGGGTCAAATGGTTATTAGACCATCAAGAGGAGAATGGCTCCTGGTTCGGACGCTGGGGGGTTTGTTATCTATATGGTACATGGGCGGCAGTGACCGGACTCCGGGCGGTCGGTATTGATACTGACCATCCCTCCATCCAAAGGGCAATCCAATGGTTAAAGAATGCTCAACAATCAGATGGCGGTTGGGGTGAGTCATGTAAAAGTGACCGTGATAGAACCTTTGTCCCTCTTCCGTTCTCCACCATCTCCCAAACATCCTGGGCATTAGATGCATTAATTTCAACATCAAACATTCCATCGGTTGAAATTGACAAAGGGATTGACTATCTTACAAAAAGCATCTCGATACCGCTGGAAGCCTATACTTACCCGACAGGTGCAGGGTTACCAGGCCATTTTTATGCATATTATCATAGTTATAATTATATTTGGCCACTATTAACTTTGAGTCATTACAAGGAAAGATATCTCTAGGGTCCCATTTTTTAAAATAATAGGGAAAAGCCGTTTCTCTCATTCCACGATTTCATAAAATATAGCATGCATAAAAAAAGTAAAGATAGAGTACTATCTACTAAACTTTTTGATGCTTCGTAATTATTTATCTGAAGTTGGGAGGAAAAGAAGTGGTTGGAGGAATTGATCCAGTATTAATGGGGCACTTTCGTAGAAGCATAGCCGATCCTAGATGTTTTTGGAATGTTTGTCGTATTTGCCGGTCCTATCGTATGGAAGATTTAAGACATCCTAGAGGTGCCTATAGCATGGTAGATCGTCTTTCAAGATGTTGTAATGTGCCAATTTCACGTGAACAAAGAGATTATGCTGCTAATTGGCTAATGAATTGCGGAGTCAATCCACAATGCCCTGTTCAATCTAGAAGAATGTGGGGTATCGTTCGCGGCGGTTGGCTTTAACTTCATGCAGCAGAAGTCTCCTACTTCTATAAGTGGTGAGATGAATGCAAGTTAATATTTTAAATTCAGTGGGGGTACAAACCCCTGCTGAATGAAGTTAAAATTCTCTAAAAAAACCACACTCATATTGTTGACAATTATGAGGATCATTTAGTATGTTTTGTAAATACAAAAGCTTTTTTTATTAAACTTTATAAAAAACAATAAAAGCTCAACAAAAGGATGGAGTGTTTTCCTTTGTTTGAAATAGTTGAAATTCTGGATATTGTAAATGCTTATCCCCTATATGCCGGTATATTGCTTGGCTGGTTTTATGTCCATTTGTACTACTCCGACAATAAACAAAGGTACAGGAAAGATCATCCACTTGTAAGCAATAGAGTAAAGTTACGTTGTGAAACTTTACAAATAAAAATTGAAGTTAAAATTAATCCAGTGATCACCTGGTTATTTAAAGCGATTAAAAAATATGAACGTGACGGCGATGACGATAGTACTATTCCTTCCTTTATTTATATTTAAATAAAATAATAGGAGGAAATCGTATTGTTCCAAACTCTACTTGTTAACCCATTTATACAGGCAATTCATGGGATTGCCGTCTTGTTCAATGATAACTTTGGGATTTCAATTATCATCATTACACTAATAATCAGGCTTGTCTTAATGCCATTTATGTTAAAGCAATACAAAAATCAACAACTGCTAAAGTCAAAAATGGAAAGTATCAAGCCGGAAATGGATAAAATCCAAGAGAAAATAAAGAATTCAAAAGATAAAGAAGAACAGCAAAAACTTCAACAAGAAATGTTTGCACTTTATCGACAGCATGGAGTCAATCCATTAAATATGGGATGTCTGCCCCTCCTCATTCAGATGCCCATCCTAATGGGATTATATTATGCCATCCGAGGTTCTCATGAGATTGCAACCCATTCCTTCTTATGGTTCAGTCTCGGACAACCAAATCTAGGAATTACTTTAATTGCAGGTATCGTTTACTTTATGCAATTTAAGGTAACACAGCAATCCATGCCAGTTACACAGCAGAACCAAATGAAGATTATGGGGTTACTTTCCCCGATCATGATTATTATTTTTTCTATTAACTCTCCGGCTGCCTTGCCATTATACTGGGCGGTTGGCGGCACTTTTTTAGTGTTTCAGTCACTGATAAGCAGAAATATATACAATCCATCCAGAGGTATGAAAGACCTTGGAAAAGAAATTGGTTAGATACTAATATATTAAAAATGTAAAAACCGATCTCACCAGTGGAGATCGGCTTTTATATTTTGGTTACTGCCCTTGCATTAATTGCGTTTTAAGCTGTTGAATTACTTGATCAGACGCAGGTGCAGCAGGCTGATAATAGCCCTTCTGAAGTGCATAACTATATATTGTTCTTTGCCGAGATTCATCCTGATTCCTCATTTGAATTAATGTTTGTCGTAAGTCTGAATTATTAGATTCGCTAATCATATGGGCATACCCCGTTAAGCTTGCATTTAAACCCGCTAAATAATCGCCTACCATTTCTTTATCCTGAAACATCCTAAGCCCTCCTACCCTAAAAATGTCATTAATTGTTGTTGTGATTGTTTTGCTACTTGGGCATCTTTTTGTAAAATTGTTTTCAATTCAGGGTCTGTACAATTTTGCACATATGTTTCTAATTTTTTAGAAATCAAACCATGCCCTCCGATAAGATGACGCAAATGCTCTACTTCTAGTTCTGTAAGATTGTTCATAACACACAAAACCTCCTTAAGTTAGTCTTTCCTATTTTTCCCCCACTTTCAAAAATATATTTAAGAAACCTTATTGCTTAACATTTCACAAACTTTACACAGCTTCTCTATGAAAAATACCCTGCTATTGCCGGAAAACTCTTGAATTCCTTCTTCTGACATTACCTGTATTCCGTTTCTCTTTAATAAAGCAGAGGTAACTCCAGTTCCAGCTATTTTTTCACCACTGAATTCTCCATTATAAATCGATGGACTCCCGCAAGACGGAAATTGATAATTTGTCGAAAAATAGCCACCTGAATGGATTCTTTATTATTTTATTGTGACTTTGGAGTCTCAAGGTCCCCTTTATCCAATATCATCACATGTTCTAATTCTATTTTCCCATTTGAATATCCATTTCCGTTTACAGATCGTTCTGGAAAGGTTTCTTTATCCGCTTGATTATATGGAATCCAGCCAAAAAACATATATTGCTCTGGAAAAAAATTATTAAAAAAC
The DNA here is from genome assembly GCA_012840465.1 of Caryophanales bacterium. Taxonomy (GTDB): domain Bacteria; phylum Bacillota; class Bacilli; order Bacillales; family Bacillaceae_J; genus Schinkia. The sequence goes on along the minus strand of DULJ01000023.1, from coordinate 27,379 downwards.
AAATCAGGCTGTTTAGCTGATTCTACTTTTAAAAACGAATTCATAAATGTTACCCATTCGTCCGGCAGTCGCATCAGTCCATATGATTTCTCTTTAAGAGAGACTTTCTTCATCATTTGCACTCTCGGAACGTAATGTTCTACCCCTTCTGTGATGCGATATCCTCTGTCTCTAATTAAATAAAAATGAATCGAGCTCAATTGATCATCAGGGTGAATATTCCACACGAATTGATACGATGAAGGATCGTTTCGATCAATTTTCCATACCATCGGTCTTCCTTTTGTATCAATAGAGGTAACTCTCCATTTATGTTTTTGCCACACCCAATAGCTTAAACTGTAATCATCATTATTAGAAATAAAAGGCACTAATACATGGTGTCCATCTACAGGAATAGTGTCTTGAATGACACTTGCGGCTGCTTCTGGAAAGACGCTATTAATCTCTTCAACTAATTGTTCATTTGTTGGAAAAGTAGCAGGATTTGAATAATAAAACCAATGTATACTTACTGATATCAGTACAACGAATATACCTAAACTTACAAAAATCCATAACCATTTCTTAGTCACATTTATTCCATCCCCTCTATCAGTGAATCTTCGGAGCGAAAATAAAGTTGCTTTTTCGGTGTTGATAATAAAATGCCTTTACCATCATCTTCAATAAAAATAATTGTATGAAGACCACTCCCCCATTTAGAAGAAGTACCAATAAGCTGATATGGAAACCGTTCACTTCTTTTATTCGATTCTGCATTCATATATGTATCTTCGTACCACTGATCACTGTAAATAGTTTCTTGTTTCATGGTTTGGAGTTGTTTCAATAGGCTTTCTTTATTAAGTGATTGTTCCTTTGCTGAAGGATGAATATTGATAATAGACGCATTTTCAATATTTGAAATATAGGTTGTTGGTTCATCTTTAGGGTATACGGCTTGATGGATTGGAATTGCAAATAAAGTTGATGCCAAGAAAAGAAAATTCGCCCAAAATCCCAACCAAGCAAATGATCGATAAGTCTGCCACCGTTCATCCTTTCCTTTAAGAACAAAATACAATATCCATACACCGAGAGGTAAGATCGGAAACTTTAACATCGTATCAAACATATTCCAATTAATAGAAAAGGAGAAAATACCGACAAAAATAACAATTATTATCTTCCATATTTTTGGTTTTTCAATTTGTTTCTTATAAATTCGATAGGTAAAAAAGGCAATGACACCCCATGCAAAAATTCCAGTTAGTATTGCTATTGCATTAAAAGTAAAACCAAAATTTATTTCCATTCCTAACACCTCCTCTTTTGCTCTCGGATTATTTAAAGGTTAAAAGTTTCCACTATTTATTCACAAAACTTATAACACAATATTATATTCAAACTCCGTAGTATATCATATATTTCTTTTCTTCAATTGCCTTAATAATTAATGTTGCCAAATCATTGAGTTCTACTGACTTTTCAAAGTAACGCGATGATACAATTACTTCATAAAACAGTGGTAAAGATTCAGGGGGAATGATTGTAACCCCCCAATGATCAAGACCATATTCTGGTCTATTAAATGAATGAAAATATGTCTTCATAATGGATAAATCATTTATTAAACTATTAATAATGTCATCATCAACAGAAACACAATTGTACTTTTGTGGGTTGTAGTCGTTATAAACCTTTTGATAATCAAAATTATCAATGATTCCAAACTCATTTACGCAAGCCATTTTTAGCACCTTCTAATCTAGTATAAAAGGAGCTTACTGTTTGGCAACAACAAGCACCCAAGTTAATCCAATATTTCTTTCGGAACCGATTTGTTCCTTGAACTTCCACCCTTTGCCTTTCATAAATTTTTTTGCCATTCCGAGAGGATAATTTTTATTGAATTTTGTAACAAATCTATTTCCGTACTCTGTTTTCAATACTTTCTCATATCCGTTATTAGATAACTCCAGTTTGACAATCGAGGTCAGATATAGAATTGGATTTCCTTCTTGGGTTAAAGCACTTCCAAACCTTACAGCAATGAATCCAAAAAACAGCACAAAAAGTAACAATATAACTACTAAACCCTTTTTCAAACATATCAATCCTTTAGTCTATAATTTGCTAATTATATAAGTAAAGGGTTCCCATATGTTAGTCATTTCTCTTTGACTCATTGGTTTTCTTCTTAGCCACCAAATGATATAAGTCCATTTTCCAAATATTGTTTTCCTTCATTAACGCATATGCGATCCCTTGGCTGACAGAACCATATATAATCTCCATTTTAACAACAACAATATCTTCATCTGCTTTGGTTTCATCCACTACTGCAATCGAATCAAAAAATCTATATTTTAAATAATCTTCATGCAAATCAGATGATAAATAACGGTAATATTCATCTTTAAAAATATCAAGCGTCGGTAATTGACCATAATCAGCAGTTAAAATATATATTTTTTCAACCTCTTCCCTTAATACAAGGTTCAAATAAATTAAGACAATTTGTTCTGGTGTGAAATCTATTAGGTGATTAGCATTCCCATCTTCTAAAAAGCGGTTGTATTGCTCAATTTTGTCTTTCGGCAAATCTTCAAGATAAGTAAATTCATATTCTTTAATAATGGCGGCTGTCGCAGGACTACTGTTATTAACCATTGAAGGCTTTTCGTCTTTTTCAATTTCCTTTTCATTTGTAATAATTTCATGAGTAGGTGTGCAGGCTGCCATTACTTGGGATACACATAATAATACAATAAATAATATCTGTCTCAATCTATTACCTCCTGCACCCATATGGTTTACATCTCTTTTGATTTTATATTACCATAAAAAACCAACCCACGATTGATGGTTACTAAACAGGCAATTATTTCAGTTTCACGCTGTAATACCTCATACCTTTTGGTATTCCCTTTATTTCAAAAACCCCTTCATACACTAAGCTCCTCAGCCTATATTCTAAAAAGGCATCACCAACACTCGTATCAATTTGTCCATACACATCCCCAATGATCCTACCTGATTTTATAAATTCTTTTTCTTTTTGTTTGGCATGTAATTTATGGGCTGTTCTAACAATCAAATCATCGTAATAATTTTCATTAACAGCTTGAATTTTATTGCCCTATCCTGTTTTATGGTAAAAGGCAATTATAGTATTGCCAATTTATCTTTTTTCATACCTATTGTTTTTCGCCTTGCGAAGATTGTCGAATATTACTTACACAAGATTTTACGCAGACCCTTTACTTATTGAGATTTTTTCAAATTAGGTCTTGATCACGAATTTGACGATCTATATTGTTTCTTTGTAGCACCATTCAGCTACAAATCTTCAAACCCAACCATTAAAATGTATTCACGAGCCAGTTGAAACATATCCTCTTGTATTTTCTCATTATTCTTTTCTTTATCGATTAAATAACCTATATGATAAATGTATCCGTTGTTATAAGCATAAATTTCATTAGCCGCCGTACCAACAGTAGATATTCTATTTTCAGTTTCATCATAGTCATAATAACTATATAGTAATGCACTATCTGTCGTAATTACTTGCCGGTAGATAGGTATATCTCCTGTTAGAATTTCTTTTTTCAATTTGTTACCTACTGAATCATATTCATTTGAAATATTAATTTCTTCAAGTGGGTTTTTATCGGCTTCTGTCACTGAAATGATAAAAAAGTCATCTATTCTGTCGTACTCTGACTTATTGAGATAGCTTAACTGTATCTGATTCCTTGCTTTTCCATCTTCGTTTTTGGAGGTTATAAGGTACGCTTTTTCCTCTTCAACTTTGAACGGTAGCCTTTCCGAATCTATCTTGTTTACAGCCATTTTAACTTGTTCTTGAAAAGAAGATTCTATCTCATCAATCGGTAAGGGCTTATAATATTTTATGTTTTTCCTTTCGTCAAGCCTATCATATGGCTTAAAAAATTCGCTATAAGTTAAACCCACACCATTCACTTCCTCTAAATCAGGCTCATTGTTTGAGCAACCAAACAGTAATAAACTTACAGCAAAAAATAGGAACATTAATTTTAATACTTTTTTAGTTACGATTTCTTACTCCCCCTTTAACTTAGTCTAAAAGTCTACTGAATGTAATTCTTCACCTGTAGTTTTGTTTACCAATTTAATTTCCGTATCACTAAGAGGTTTGTCACTCTCAAAATACCAGATATACAAACCCTCTAACTGAAATTCTTTCACTACATCTGGAGATAACATAGCTAAATTTAGAATTTTAGCGTTATTTCCATTAATCTTTACAAGATGTTCGTCCCCATCCCTTATTAATCCAAAGACCAAGTTTCCTCCATGGCCATGAATATCCTCTAATTTATCGCTTCCCATCTCTTTATCATATACGCTCCAAGTTAACATTCCTGCCTTCCAGCCGAATATCCCCTTATCTGCATAAACAGCCCCTAAATTATTCTTGTCTTTTATAAAAAAGAAAAGAGCTTTACCATTTAGTTTGTTGGCTGGAATTAACAAAAAGTCCTTATTACTTGCTGTATCATCAGCAAAAATTGCTTCATGGGGTTCTTTATAGGAATTGGATTTCTCAGGTAAAAGTAACACAATACAATAAAAAGTGAAAATAAAAATGACCAACGAAATTATTGTTTTTGAGTAACTCTTCTTTTTCATATGAAACCACTCCCTCTTGATCAAACTTTTTTAATTTCAACCCTCTATAATTAATGACGGTATTAAATTCAAAACAGTTACAAAAAAGTGCCTGTGTTTGAACAAAGTGGTTTCTTTGACCAATAAAAAAGCGACTGCTCTTATTTGTTGCAATCGCCACCTTTAGTTGACTATTTTTTTCGGAACATCCCATATAAAATAACGCTTTGAATATTGCCTTGTCTCAATTGTGATGACCTCTTTGTTTCTTTCGAATACAAGACCTGAACCTACCTGCTCCTTAAACTCCCAACCTCTCCTTTTCATAAATTCCTTAGCCATACCTAAAGGATGCTTTACCTCAAATTCTGACACATATCTGATTTCATTTGATGTTTCTAACACTCTCTCGTATCCATTGTTAGATAACTCATATTTGATAATTGCAGTTAAATAAGGTATAGGATTGCCTTCTTGAGTTAATGCACTTCCAAACCTTAATCCAATAAAACCTAGAATAATAAAGTCAGTGACAACACTGCTATTAAAACCTTCTTCAAAAATTCCCACTTCTCAAACAATGCATCAAAAAATTCTCCTCTAATCCATCTAAACTTCCATATTACAAAAGTGCGGTTGCTCCTGTTTTGTATCGTTCCATTAACAACAACCTAACTATTCTTATTTAAATTATCATTGAATGTTTGTATCAAATGTTTCTTCTTAATAAATAGGATTGTAATCAATACCGCTTCACTTACAACTATTAAACCTAAACCCTCAAGGATTCCGATAATGAATAGAAATTCGTTAGTACCCCAAGAGTAGTAAGACCAACCTATTATTGCTATTATGTCAATTGCTACGATGATTGTTCCCGCAATAAATGCTGGCGGAAAAAACAGACCTGTTTTTCTTATCATATAAGAGCTATATTTATAAATGATTAAAAAGCCAATAAGCATAATAACAATATAGATAGTAAGGACTATATCTATTTCACCTATATAATCGCCCCTTTAAATAAAATAATCACCCATGCCATAAATTACATTGGCATACCGACTATAAGATGTTTGCGGACAGGAACCAGAAATGCTCCAGTTAATTAAAGAAGAATAATCTATTTTCTATACTGACCAACAATAATTCTCCAGCCTTTTTCTTGTTTTTGGATTGGGAATGTTAGTTCTTTTTTGTCTCCATCATCAACTATTTCAACAGTAGCTTCAAATTCAGTTTCGCTAACATTTTTAATCTCTACTAACCTGCACCAATTAAAGAAGCGACAGCTTTTTTTAAGCTATCGCCCCTTTCGTAGAATTTATTTAATATCCATACTCTTTAAATTCATTATCGCTTCCATTAAATACATTTCCATAAATTTTTCTTCTCCACTGTATCCATCTAACTGTTCTCGGTCTGTGTACTGCCAAAAAGTCCACGCCCTTTACAGAATAATATTTTGTACTGGAATTATTAGGAATAAAAATACCTTGAAGCCACAATAAAACCGTCAACAATATTCCACTAATTATAAAAATCATAATAATTAATGTTGACTTGCTCATTTTTTTATCTTTACTTTTAAATGCCACTTTTTTCACACCATTTCAATTTACTTTACAAGGTTAAGATTAAGATCCTATAAAATGAAAATGCTCCATTTTTTGCACTAACCTTTACTTCAATAAGAACAGCCATTTCTCCTTCTTAATACGGGATAGGTAAGGTTTTGAAATTATCTCCACCTTTTCCGTCAAACTGATGATTTTACAAAATCATAATCCGCTTGAACTCTCGTCCTAGCCGTCCAATTAACCATGAATATGCCGGTAAATATACAAACACCTCCGAGTATTACGTACCAATTGATCACTTCATCTAACAATAGCCAGCCTGTAAGAACACCGAAAAATGGTGCTAAAAACAAGAATGCGCTTGTCTTCCCGGGATCGCCTTTTTGTAAAAGGTAAAACCAGACGGCAAATTGTACGATCGAGGCCATTAAAGCCAGCCATACTAAAATGGTAATCGATAAAGCAGTGATTTGAAACGAAGGATTTTCCAATATAAAACTGCCAATAAATAATATCAAACCGCCAAACAACATTTGATAAGCGGTTAAAATCCATGTATTGATACTGGTACCCCATTTTTTGATTAATAGTGTTCCGATCGCCCACGAAACGGCTGAGAGAAAACCCAACAGGGTGCCAATTTGAAAGTCTACCTGTGCACCAAGTGTGATAAATACGCCGACAAAACCTAAAATAACCCCGATCCACTGTTGCAAACGATAAGTCACTTTCATGAAAAGCGTTCCAAATATAACAACTAAAAGGGGGTTCATAAAGGTTAATATAGATGATTGCCCCGCTGTTATCGTACGTAAACTCATGAAAATACAGCCCATGACACCAGCCGTTTGAAAGAACCCAATGAGGGCCACTTTTATCCAATTCGAAGCCTCCCTTGGATGAGGAAGCCCTAAAAATTTTACAGCAATCGCCATGATGACTCCTGCCAGAAGAAATCGCAGCGCAACTAACATGATCGGTGTCACGTAAGCTAATCCAATTTTCCCAACTGCAAAAGATGATCCCATTAAAGCCGTTGTCAATACGACTAAAAATCCAAAAAGCCATTTGTTCATTTTGTATACCCCTTCATGACAATTCTTTTAACTTTTTTACTAAGTATATTTATTATAATCTTTTTATAAATTATTTATTGTCGAATAATGGAATACAAACTATCAGATGTTCTGGTATAGAGCCACAATTCACTTTTACAAATGGTTTTTCGCTACGCCCGCTTAACTGATGAATACTATGTGCAATAATTTCTTTGCCTGTACCACTTTCTCCGCGAACTAAAACAGATATATCACCCATAGCCACCCTTTTAATACGCATCTTTAATTCTTCTATTTTTCGTGAATTTCCAATTAAATTGATTTAAGCACCCTTTGTTAAAATCGCAAGGTTCGCCGGAGGTTTTAACTTTATGCAGCAGGGGTTTGTACCCCCTCCGAATTAAATCACTAATTTTCATTCATCTCACCACTTATGGAAGGGGGAGACTTCTGCTGAATAAAGTTAAACATTTCTATAAATTCCCTCAATGAGGTGGACATATATTTATCTTTACGATAAATGAAAAGGGTTTTAACTTTTGCGAATCTATTGGGGATGGAGTGCTGGATAAGAAAATTATTTTTTACATATGAATCTACAACACTTCGAGGAAGTATACTTATACCTAGTCCCGCAGATACACAGCCGATAATTCCATCAAGTGTTCCAAATTCCATTATTTTTTGTGGAATAACCCCTTCATGATGTAACCATTCTTCAAATCTTGCCCGGTACGAACAACCATTACGAAAAACTAATATCGTTCGATTTTGTATTTCTTTTATAGAAGATAAAGATTGATAAAACGAATCCGTTACAAGCACTAATTCTTCTTCTATTACCGTTTTATAGTTGAGATCAGGATGTTCAATCGGTCCCGCAACAAAAGCCCCATCCAATTCATATTGTAGAACAGCTTGGACATTTTGTTCAGTTGGACCTGTTTTTATCGTAAGGTCAACAGCTGGATATTCACGATGGAACTTTGAAAGCAATATGGGCAAACGAATTGCAGCAGTCGTTTCCATCGAACCTATTGACAAAGGACCTTTTGGTGTTTGATCATCACTCATTACTTTTCTAACATCATCGAAAAGCTGAAATATTTCATTCGTATACGAAAGTAATACTGTTCCTTTGTCAGTTAAGGAGGTGCCTCGATTATGGCGATAGAAAAGCGTTGTTTGGAGTTCCGTCTCCAATTGCTGAATCTTTGCTGTGAGATTTGATTGGGCATAATTTAGTTCTCTGGCTGCCTTTGAGATACTTCCCCATTCTGCGACTGCTCGAAAAAACTTTAATGCTTGTAAATCCATATCCTTCCCCCTCTTTTTTTGTTATCTGAATATTTGATAGCCACACATCGTTTTTTAGTATTATACCATATAGCAAAAAACAGTTAAGATAAAATAGAAATAAAGATTATTTGAATTGGAGGTGAAAAATTGAATAAACGTCCTTTACTATTTTTGTTTGGGGGAATCCTTTCATTAATGATTGCTATGGGGATTGGAAGATTTGCTTATACTCCGATTCTTCCACTAATGCAACATGCGCTTTCCTTTACTGATGTATTCGCAGGTTATCTTGCTTCAAGCAATTACGCAGGGTATTTCGTTGGAGCATTTTTAGCAGGAATTCTCCCTTTGAAAAAGCATAAAACATTTTATTTAAGAGTTAGTCTAATTGTAAGCATTTTTACTACCGCTATGATGGGGCTGTCTCACTCTTACATTCTTATGCTTATCGTTCGCTTTACTTCGGGAGTGGCAAGTGCATTCATTTTTGTTTTAGCTTCCAGTATTGTCCTGGATAAACTAGCTGTTTCAGGTAAAACAAATTGGTCAGGCTTTTTTTATTCCGGGGTGGGGTTCGGTATATTTTTTTCGACAATCTTCATTCCGATTTTCAACCATTTATTTATGTGGGAGGGTGTTTGGATAGGTCTAGCTATTATAAGTGCAATTCTCACTATCTTCGTATGGTTGTGGCTCAAAGATACCCCAAATACAATAATTAAAAAGGATGAACAAATAGTTAGTACACAAACAGTTAGTACACAAGCACCTCCCCTCAAATGGTTGCCTTGGTTAATTTTCGCCTATGGACTAGAAGGGTTAGGTTACATTGTAACAGGGACATTTATTGTATCGATTGCTGAAAAAACCTCCATCTTTAGCGTTGACCCTGCTGTTGTTTGGATGGTTGTTGGCTTAGGTGCAATTCCATCATGTATCATTTGGTCAAACCTTGCAAAAAAATGGGGGTTTGTAAAATCATTAGTAATTTCGATGATGCTCCAATCAATCGGGATTGCACTACCTGTCTTTTGGTTGACCCCATCTAGTTTAATTATCAGTGCATTATTATTTGGAGCTACGTTCATGGGAATTACTACAGTTGCAACAACCTTAGCACGCCAAATGAGTCCATCAAATAGTAGTCGAATTATTGGCTATCTAACCGCCGTTTTTGCTGCGGGTCAAATGATTGGTCCAGCAATTGCGGGTATTTTATTATCTTATACGGAAAGTTTTAATACAGCTTTGATTGGTGCAGCTAGTGTAGTATTGACTGGATCATTGTTACTTGTAAGCGGTATTCGGTTTGATCGAATGCCCAATATAGAAACTTCGCATATTAAATCAACTTGAAAGGGGCAAATTTAATGCCATATGTTAATATTAAAATTACAAACGAGAACGTTACACCAGAAAAGAAAGCTGAGCTTATCAAGGGAGCAACCCAACTACTGGTTGATGTATTAGGTAAAAATCCAACTACAACTGTTGTAGTTATTGACGAAGTTCATACTGATAATTGGGGGATTGGTGGAGAAACAATAACTGTTCGAAGAATAAATGGTCAGTGATTACTTGTTGTTCTAATTTCCAATGACAACAAGTAATGGAACAAACAATGCTCCTAAACGTCGTTCAACAACGTTTAGGAGCATTTTGAGATCTAAAAATCAATTTCCGGCTATTCAGCTTATTTTTTCAAAAACAAACGTATTATCCTCATTTGAAATACATTTCACCTTATCGTTAATATCTACCTGTTCCATAATCCGTCCAGTCAATCGCACACCATCCCGTAAATCAACTAATGCTACTGAATATGGAGTTAGGTGTGCAAACTCCTGGGAGGACACATAAATTGTTGTAAACGAAAATACCTTTCCTTCACCACTTACTTCCTTTATATGAAATTCAGTATTTTTACATTTTGGACAGATCCATTTTCGCTGGGCAAACTTTTTTTCACATTGAGTACATTCATACACTTGAACCATTGCCATCCTTACTTCACCCCTTCGAATATATGAACTGTTGAGTACGCACCTGTTCCACCCAAATTTTGGGCTAATCCCATTTTAGCACCATCCACTTGATTGCAACTGTTTCCACGAAGTTGGGAGACAATTTGAATAATTTGTGCTAGGCCCGTTGCCCCAATTGGATGCCCTTTGGACAGAAGCCCACCACTCGTATTAACTGGCACTTTTCCTCCATGCTTTGTTAATCCTTGTGCGATAGCCTCCCAACCAGTACCTTTTTCGAAAAAACCTAGCTCTTCAATCGATAGTATTTCTGTCATTGTGAAACAATCATGCAACTCAACTACATCAATTTCTTCAGGGCCTACACCAGCCATTTGATAAGCTTGCTGAGCAGAGGCTCTAACCGATGGTAAACTTAATAAATCTTCTGCTTCCTGCATTTGGGTTGTTCCTGAAGCCTGAGCAGAGGCTCTGACGACTACGCCTTTATCTCCTTTAGAAAGGACAATGGCCGCAGCACCATCTGTAGTCGGGGAGCAGTCGAATAGTCCTAAGGGCTCAGTGATCATTCTTGCTTCCATAATTTCTTCGAGCGTTGCTGGTTTTCGAAATTGTGCTTTTGGATTGTTTACTGCATACTCGCGATTTTTTAGAGCAACCATGGCTAAATGCTGTTTGGATGCCCCTGTTTCATGAAAATACCGATTTGCAACTGTTCCGAAAAATCCTGGAAAGGTTAAACCAGCAAGTATTTCATTTGAATCATTATCCATTGCAGCATTGATTGCCCTAGTAGTTCCTTCTGTTGTGGCGTGTTTCATTTTTTCAACACCAGCAATTAGCACATTTTCATACTCACCATTTTGAATGTTAAGGAATCCTTGTCTGAAGGCAATCCCTCCTGATGCACATGCCCCTTCAACTTTAAAAGCTGGAGCCGTACCCAAACCAAGTTCATTTGCAACAATAGCCCCTAAAATTTCTTGATTAACTAGAGATCCAGCCATGAAGTTCCCTATATAAATGGCATCAATCTTAGGAAAACTTGCTTCACGGAGCGCTTCTAAACATGCATCCATAAGCAATGTTTTTAATGAATCCTCCTGTTTTCCAAATGCAGTCATCCCAATACCAGTAACACTAACTTTATTCATATTGAGTCCCCTTAACAAAGTATTTTTGAGCCGAAGCAGAGCCAAGTGGGCAGGTACATTGGACCATTTTTAGAGCCAATGTACCTGTCCCCGGCGCCCTATGGTCATTAGACTACCTTTTCATCCGCTACTACGTCCACATTGTCCTCGTATTTTGATATTTTTCTAGTATCTGGTACAAATAGAGAGAGTACTAGAGAAATAGAAAGACCCACCATCATAAATCCTCCAAATACGATCGGTGATGGACCGTATTTTTCAGCCATTGGTGTCCAGATCATTGGACCGAAACCAACGATTGCTGCGGCAATTTGGTAGCCAAATGATAGTCCTGTATAGCGGATTCTGGCTGGGAATAGTTCTGAAAAAATGGTTCCTTGAGTTGCAAAAATTGAAGCCCAGATAACACCAAGCAATGCAGCTTGCATAAAGTAAAGCCATGTGTGGCTTTGACCAATCATCGTAAAGTATGGAATAGATAAAAGGAGCATTAGTGATAATCCAGTAGTATAGATAATTTTTCTACCAATGAAATCTGAGAGATATCCTACAACTGGAATAGTAATAATCATTGTTGCACAGCCAATTGTTAAGGCAGTCAGTGCAACCTCGTAGGAATAACCTAAATGCTTGGTAGTAAAAACAAGGACAAATGACATTAGGAATACGTTAAAGAAACCGTCACCTAGCTTCAGCCCGATTACATGGAATACACTTTTTGAGTTGGTACGGAATGTTTCTACAATCGGTACCGCAGCAAGCTCACCTTTTTCCTTCTGTTCTTTAAATGCTGGAGTTTCCTCAATGCCGTTACGAATCCATAATGCCAAACCAATAAGTAGAGCACTAAATAGGAAGGGGATTCTCCACCCCCATGCCAAAAATTGTGCATCAGTTGTTAAATAGCTTATAAACGTTAAACTAAAAGAGCCTAATACTAAGCCTAACGGAACCCCCAATTGAGGGATTGAACCATAAAGTCCACGAAGCCCCTTTGGTGCATATTCAGTAGCTAATAAAACGGCACCGCCCCACTCGCCACCAAGGGCAATACCTTGAATAAGTCTAAGCAACACCAATAAAAGAGGAGCTGCTACACCAATTTGTGCATAGGTCGGAAGGCATCCAATCAGAAAGGAGCTTCCCCCCATACCTACTAACGTTAACATTAGGCTTGCTTTTCTGCCTAACTTATCCCCAAAATGCCCAAAGATAATACTCCCAATCGGCCTTGCTGCATACCCAACTCCAAAAGTAGCAAAAGCGAGTAGAAGTGCAATAGCAGGGTCAGTATTTGGAAAGAAAAGAGAAGAAAATACTAAACCAGTGGCCGTTCCATATAAATAAAAGTCATACCATTCAATAACAGAACCGGAGACACTTGCGAACAACACACGACTTTTTTTCATAAATAATCCCCTTTCGATCTATAATTAATTAAATGTTCACATGGTATATAATATTCAGATAATAGTTCCCAAAATCTTGCGGGTCAGAGGGACGGATACTGTGTCCCTAGCGCCTTTTGCATTTTTTCGTTATGCATTTGCCGTAGCATATGTTTTTGGATTTTTCCAACAGCAGTCCGTGGAAATTCAGATACAAATTCGATTACATCTGGAACTTTAAATTTTGCCAATCGTTCTTGGCAGTATTGAATAAGTTCCTCTTCTGTAACCGTTGCATTTTCATGTCGGATAACATAGGCCTTAATCGCTTCATCCCGCATATCATCAGGGATACCAATAACTGCTGATTCATATACAGTGTGATGGTCACAAAGAACACTTTCAACTTCGTTAGCTGCGACATTTTCACCTGCACGCTTAATCATATCCTTTACTCGGTCAACAAAGTAGAAGTAACCGTCATCTCCCAATCGGGCATTATCTCCTGTATATAGCCAGCCAGCTTTCAATGTTTCAGCTGTTGCCTGTGGATTTTTGAAATAGCCCTTCATCAATGTCCGACCTGGAACACCTTTTACAACAATTTGACCCGATTGTCCATTAGGTACTTCATCGCCATCTTCGTCAACAACTTTTACTTCATAACCAATCGTCGGTCTCCCCATGCTCATATTTTTTCGAATCCCATCAATTGGATTCATAAGGGGCACGCCTACTGTCTCCGTCATCCCATACATTTGTAATAACGGAACATCAAATTTCTCTTCAAAATCCTTCAGTTGCTCTTCTGATACCGATTGAGCGAACCAGATAACCCTCATGTCATTATTTTTGTCATCTTGATCGTATTTTTGTGCCAAAATCATCCGAATCGGTGCGGCAAACAATGAGCCAACGGTCACCTTGAAATTTTTAGCTTGTTTAAAATAGCGTGATGCACTAAAACGCTCCGTTATCGCGATGCTTGCTCCAACTATTAGAGCTGACATGGTTGAATAATATTGGGCATTACCATGGAAGAGGGGAAGAACAATAAATTGTCGATCTTCAGGTGTTAAGCGTATCGATTTCGACATGACTTCACCTGTAAAAAGATAATTCGCATGTGTGATCTGCACTCCCTTTGGCTTCGATGTGGTGCCCGATGTATAAAGCATGGCAGCAACGTCCCCAGCATCAAGGGGAATAGTAGGTGTTCGATTGTTAGCGTTTGCAATTAAGGCTTTTAAATCTTGGCTTTCGTAAGCAACACCTTCATAACGCGCTAACAAGATTTCTTTTAAATTCGGAAGTTTCCTACGGACACTCGTGAACTTTTCCAAATAATCTTCTTCCGTAATAAGAAGAACGGACTCAGAGTGATGCAATATATATTCCATTTCGTCTGAAGTCGATAAAACATTGGTCGGCACCATGATCGCTCCAATATTGGCTAACGCAAACCATGAAACCATAAACTCTAAATTATTAGGAAGATGCAGGGTCACATGCTGACCTCTAGTGACACCTAAATCAAGAAAAACATTACTTAAACGATTTACTTGGTCAGCAAATTCTCCATAAGTAAGCTCAAACTTTCGCTGCTCCCGATCTTCAAAAAGGAGAAATGTTTTATTACGGTACTTTTCTGTTTTCTCCATTAATAAATCTCGTAACGTTTTGTTTCCTACAATATCCATATCTTTTATATAGCCTCCTTCGGTCCACGGGGTCAGGTACCATGGTCCATTATCTGTTCTAAAAAGGATGAGTTTCTAAGTTCGTTGTTCTATTGCCGGTTTCTTTCACTTTGACAACTTAACTTTATCAAAGATAAAACGCTTCCATATTGAATCTAAAATAAATTAATGATAAAATTCCTGTTACGGACTATAGTCACAGACCACAGTCACAAACTGTAGTCTGTGATTTTATTTTAGGCAAAGTTTTTAGTTTAGTCAACATAATTTTATAAGATTATTTAAATAACCTTATCCAAACATATAATTATGCATAGTTCTAGGTTAAAATTGTGAATGGGATAGTTGTCTATTCAAAGAGAAAGAAGAAAGGAGAATTTTAAAAATGCCATCTATGACTCCACGGCAGATAAAGGCCCAACAAACTAAAAAGAAGATTCTAGAAGTTGCTTTGGAGCTTTTTAGCAAAAAGGGGTTTGACCAGGTTACTGTCGATGAAATTGTAAATGTATCAAACACTTCAAAGGGTGCATTCTATGTACACTTTAATTCGAAATACGAAATCTTCTTGGAGAAGTTCAAGGAAATAGATGATTTTTATGAAACTTTTACCGAAACCTTGCCTAATAAAATGAGCTATAGCGAAAAAATTATCAATCTTACAAAATCACAAATGGTATATTTGAAAGATTGTTTGGGAAAAGACCTAATGAGAACTGTTTATATAAGTGCGCTTACTCCGAACCAACCTAAAACACTCTCAAATACCGACAGGACTCTTTATAAAATTATCCATTCATTTGTTGAGCAAGGACAAGAAAAAGGAGAGTTTAAAGATTACATTCCAGCTAAAGAAATTACGATGTTGATTACCCGCTGTATGCGTGGAACACTTTATGATTGGCTGTTGTTTAATGATGAAAGTTTTGATCTTGTAGAGGAAAGTCAGAAATTTATCGGGCCGATTATGGCTAGTTTGTCAAAGTAAAAAGTTTATGGGTGCCTGTGCGTTATGATCCCGTAAGTTGACAAAATTAATTCTTGGTGGGACGTAGGGACGGGAACTGTGTCTCTCAAAACAAAAGGTCCTCACAAACGTTCATATAACAACATTTGTGAGGTTTTAATAAGGCTTTGTGAATGTAATCTGTAAAATTTGTGTAAAACAAACTTTTCTGTTTTAAATTGAGTAGGTACGATTATTTCGTTACTATTTCATCATATCTGCTAAAAATAGAAAAACACACCATCCTTTTAGTTGACAATCAAATGTTATGACTATCAGAATAGGTGTTGTTTACTTTTCTACCTCATGAGCAATTATTTCACTCCTTGTTATTTAGAGTTTACTATTGCATCTTGTGATAGAGTGACCCCTTTACCCATTTTCTCATGGTTTTCTGACCAACCTAGAAGGTCATGTTTGGGGTCACGACCATTCCAACTAATTAAGTTAAGTTCTTTCTTCCAACCCTTTGCAGATTCAGAATGATTATTGTTCACGCACCTGAAGCTGCGTCCGATGTGAAGGCACGGCGATCAATTGTCGGAAAACTTGCAGATTTCGCACTTGTTGAATGCGAAACCTTACCAAAGTCACCCTTCGTCATTATTGGCGGTTTAGACAGCGACACCAAAATGAGGCTGGTTGTTTTTTTCGCACCCGACAAATAGACGCTTACAGATGGTTCTATATACGAAAGTGGCGTTTGAGTTGAAGAATTCGTCATATTGGATGAGACGGAAGAAAATCAGGATTCCCGTTCACGTGGTGTTTGTCCGCCATCGCACGAATAAGAATGAATGGTTGGCGATTCTGACAACGGATCTTACACTCACCGTGGAAGAAGTGATCTGGATTTGCGCCATTCTCTGGGACATCGAGGTCTTCTTCAAATGCACCATGTCGCTGCGTGCGCTCAAGAAAAGGATCGGAACGTTACTCTCCGCCCGAATCCGGGGTCATAACTCAAATCCATTTTGTCCCGGCATCATGATGTCAAGAACAATACAATGAAAGGAACTCTGATCAAACAAGCCCACGCTTGAACGGTATCGCAAGCGGTTATAACGCGAAAACTTTCGCACTCTAAAAAGTCTCTCAATAGTTCGACAATGCTTTGATCATCGTCTACAACCAGTATCGTACTTACTTCGCTCATGAATATCCCACCTTTGAATACTAGTTTATCATTTTTCCCCAAGAAACTAACGGAACCACCTGATTTGTGATGAATTGTTTATTGTTTTGTGACCTTTTTAATACTTCGTTTGAGATACTCGTTTGTTATGATTCTTCTTGCGGACATGGATGGCAAATATCGCAAGTGAGGGTTCGTTCTACGCAAAAACGGATGAAGGAGGATGACATGGGCTTGGAACACGGCAGTTTCTCACTTTTTCCATTCGGCGCTCTATTTTGTCTCACGCTTTTTTCTTTTGTGGCAGTTCGAAGCTATGCGATTCGTCATCGCTACGGAGATTCCAATCACTACGACTGTTGAGAAACTGGAGGTCAAGCTCTCCATATCCATAAGGAATGGGACGATCCAAGGCAACACAAGGAGATGAGACGGTCGGGTTTATAAACCCCTTACTTCAGGACAATAAGCTTACCTGGTCGCTGCGCATCACGAGACCCATGCGCTTAAATCTGAAATTCGAAGTTGCCGCCGACGGAAATTGCATGACCGGATTCGCTAGGGTCGGCATACTGTCTGCATCCAAATTAACAGGCAAGCGTGTTTCCTAACAAGGAAATGCGATTTGGCAATAAAAGTGAAGCCGCGAGGGTTTTGGATCGCATGAAGAAGCGGAAAACATTATACGGACTTTTAGCCCGCATCAGTATTCTATTTATCCTTTACGCCTTGGTGGCCAATTTTATTATTGATCCCGGAGCCAAGGCATTTTTAAGCCATAAAATTAGCTTGAAGCGCGAGCTTAATCTTCCGGTCTGGATAAACGTTATGCACATTCATATTGCGTTTTCCTGCATCGCCATGGCAGCGGGGTTGCTAAACTTCTCCAACCGGAACTGGATGATTCGAAGTTACACCTTTTGTTTTACGAACATGTCAATTCATCTCATCACCTCCCTTTTTTATTGGGGATCTGGTCTCATTTACGATACAGTTATACAATTGGCGTTTACGGCTCTATTGTGCAGCTGGTCATCCCTAACATCATAATCAGAAATATCGATCAATCTAGAGAGGCAGTGGTTACCCCTTAAATGAGGTGGCCCACTCACCTCCGTAAGATTTGAGTAGTGTACTGGTTTTATTAAGAACTCCAAAAAAAAAAAAAAAACGCTAAGGCGAACGGATTTCATTCCGTTTTATGCCTTGAGCTAAACGAAAGGAATAGGTATAAGGATGAAAAAAACACTAGGATTGCTCATGTCTTTTGCACTGATTCTAAGTCTAGTTACTACTGCAGCAAGTGCGAAAACAAAAAAGAATAATGATACATTCAAAGACAAAAGTACGCATGTTCAAATCGTATTATTCGATGGTTTCGATCTGCTAGACGCATTAGCACCATACGAAGTATTCGCTGCTGCGGGAATGTACTCAAAAGGAGCAGTTACTGTAGAATTGGTTTCCGCAGAAGGCAAGCGTTCTGTCCCGAGCGGTCTAAATGGGCCCGCTCTCGAAGCGCAAGCCTCATTAGACCCAAAGCGTCCGGGAATTATTTTGGTGCCTGGAGCTTCGGGCAAGCCAGCGGGAAATTCGGAAGATGCCATTCCGAATATTTTAAAGAAGGCCATGAAGACAGACTTGCCGGAGATGTTGAAACAAGCTTTTAACAATAAGGAAGTCACTGTGGCTACAGTATGCGGAGGTACATTACTGCCTGCGATGGGAGGTTTGTTGAAAGATAGACATGCGGTTACCAATCATATAGGCATGGTTGCGTTAGGAGCTCTCGGTGCAATTCCGATTGAAGCAAGAGTCGTTGAAGATGGTCCTCGTTTCGTGAGCGGGGGAGGCGTGACTTCGGGTCTTGATGTGGCCTTGTATTTGGTCGATCGTGAGTTAGGGCCCCAAATCGCAAATGCCGTAGAAAAATTATTCGAGTACGAGAAAAGAGGCACGGTGTGGCGAGCGGAAGGCATCGCGCCGAACGACTTTAATACGAATCCAAAAGCTTCTGAAGAAAAGCAACCATCTGCTATTCCAATGAGCACTGCCAAAAAGTAAAACACTGATCCGATAAAAACAACAGCGGCGGACTAGGGCGCGAAAGACCTAGTCTGGCCGCTGTTTCCTTTGAGCGACTGAAAGTCGCTGTTCAGGCTAAGGCCTGCTAAAAGCTACCTGCGGCTGAAGCCACCTGAATGTTTCAACTGAAACCCGGCCTTTTTGGGGGTTAAATAGAATCAACTCCCTTCTTAATTTATATTATATCGCAAAAGTTGGGAACTGAGACCTTCACCAAGTTATCGTAAGAACCACTTTTAGATTAACAAAAACACTATACCGAGGGCAGAATAGACGGTGCGGTGAAAAAGGACAATCTGTGGCTTATTCCTGAAGATGCCGATAAACCAGAGGATAGAAGGCGAAAAAAGGTTCCAATTCAGCAAGAAAAGGAAACAGATAAAATAAAGTTTACTCGTCAGCGCCAATATTCACGGCGCTGCCTTTCACGCGGGACTCGCCGTCAATATCCTTGGTTCCGATGATAGCGGTGTCCGTGTTCCCGGCATCAATCGCCGAAGACGATAACTGCAGATTGAAGTCGCTGTTCGCGGCGTTCACGAACTTAGGATCAGCAAACAGCGAATGCACATCGTTGCCGGTTCCCTTTTGGTACGTGGAGAATCCCGCATACTCTTTATTTTTCCAAGTCCAGGTGGCTTCCGAACTGCCGCCCGGAGCAAAATATAAATTGTAATCCACAATGTTGCCGGAGTTTTTGGTGTATTCATTGTAGACCAGCACATCCGTGGAGTTAGCCACGAAAATATTGTTTATGATCACGTTGTTTTGCGTATCGTACTGCACAAGAAGTTGACCGTTATAACCGTTCAAAGTGTCGTTTTTGTACACTGTATTGTTGACAATCTTGCAATTTACCGTCGAGCCGCGTTCATCGTCGTAACCGCCCATGGCGATGCCGGTCAGCCGGTTGTTATAGATCACATTGCTACGGATCGTAATATTGCTGGTGGATTTGTCGGCATGTTCGGAGGCAATTTCGAGACCTATATCGTTGCTGTAGCTGTAGTTCTGTTCGATAATGCTGTCCTTGCCACCATCCACGTAAATGCCGCCGGCCGAATTGTCGTCTTTCCCGTAAGACGGGTTATTTTTAACGGAATTGTTGTACACCCTATTGCCCTTTACCAGCCCGTTTCGGGCCTGATCGTAAGCGGTCTTCGGGGCGGTTCCCTCAAAGCCGATCAGATCAATCCCGATGTTGTCATTATCATGAACGAGGTTGCCAGTCACCGCAAAGCCATCAATGTTGCCATTTAAAACGAGCGCTTCGCTGGAGCCCAGCACGAGATTGTACAGCTCATTGCCGCTAATCGTAAGGTCGTGAATCGAATCTGGAGCTTTTGTACCATAAACCGCGATGCCGTGGGCGTCCCGGCCCAATCGGTCGCTGCCGCTCGGGGTAGCCGTGTTTTTGATGTCATGGACTTTGTTGTTGGACAAATTAATAAAGCTACCTGCCCCATGGACATAGATGCCTATAGGTACCGCGTTCTTGGATGCCGTGATAAACCCGCGAACCTCAAACCCCTGAACGGCAACGTAATCGACATCCTCCAGTTCGATCAGCCCTTCGCTCCCGCTGACCGATAGTCCGGTGCCGTCAATGATGGGGGTCTCGTTGCCATAGTTGGTGAACACAATGGGACCCTGGGAAGCGGAGCCAGAGCGGGTAATCTTCAGCTTCTGATTGTACACGCCTTCCCGGACGTAAACCGTGCTGCCCGCAGGGGCCACATCAGCCGCGTGCTGCAGCGTCTTCCACGGCGCGTCGCTTGTTCCCGCGTTGAAGTCGTTTCCGCTAGTCGCCACATAATATTCCGTGTCGGTCGCGAAGGCAGAAGGGGAATGCACATTTCCGGTCGCCAAACCCAGCCCTAAAGCCAAACTCAAACTTGTCAGCAATATTTTACCAAGTGTCATTGTAATTCCTCATCTCCGTTTGTCTAACCTGAAAATTTTACTACATGTTCACTACGTCTGTCCAATTGCAAACGAAGGACGGTTTCCACGGTTAACAGGCTCCCGGTGCCGCCGATATCAAGCGTCGACAGCAATTGGTGAATCGCAGCAGCTCCGCGCCGCGGTGGCCGAGCAGATAGCCGTATATGATCCCGCATTAAAGCAACCGCCGCGCCCGTCGTATCCACCGCGTACGTCTCGACCGATATCATGCGTTAAGCTGGCGCAACGATGCGCTTCTGGAGCCCTGCTTGACCGCCAACAGCCCCGTCACAGGAGAAAGCATGAATTCAAGCACACTGTCAATCCAGTCGAAAAAATATGCAGCAGTTCATCCTTGCCCGGAATGAACAGATCCGTCTCCGCCAACAATTCACCGATGCCATCGCAATTCCACTGGTTGGCCACACATCCCAGCCCGTATCGAAGGACGTGCTGATCCCGTCCGCGCGCAGCCGCCCAAAAAGCTCCAGCCAATGCGAGCTCATGCCGTCCTGCAAATAATAGGGGTCAAAATGCAGATGGCGGGTCTGCCGCATTCATATTCACATTGTATTTCCGCTTTTACGCCGTTCATTATGTCCGAAACCAATACATAATACACTAAAAGTCCATTTGCCTCTAAGTCAGAAATAATCTTCATATTATTCTCTGGAATATTTTCTTTACTGATACTCCCACGGCTACAGCCAGTGAGAGTATCAGTTAATGATTGCTTTTAAGTACAAATCCAATGAATCCTGAACTTCACCTTCAACTAGGGAAATAAAGTCATCGTAGTCTTCGGTTGTATGGGCTTTGTCTAAAGCTTCATAATACGCTAATCGATTTTCAACCTTAATTATTACTGGTGGGAAACCATCTTTCATCAACTCTAGATTTAGTAGAAGTCTAGATGAACGTCCATTCCCATCAATAAATGGATGGATACCAACAAAAATAGCATGCAACATTGCTCCACGTTTAACTGGATGCAGATTAATCCCTTCATCATGATACCAATTCATCATCTGCCCCATTTTCTCTTGAATCAAATAATGTGCTGGTGGAGTAGTTTAGACCCTGCAATAAAAACTTGCTGATTATGATACATTCCTGCATGATCGTCATCAATTCCTTTTAAAACTAACTGATGTAAGTTTTAAATTTGCATTTCATTTGGTAATTCATTCTTTCGGACAATTTCCTCCACATATGTAATGGCATCTCTATGGTTGATTATTTCTAAATGCTCTCTTAATGTTTTTCCACCAACTGTTATTCCCTCTAAAACAACTTTGGTTTCATTTAAGGTTAATGTATTTCCTTCAATTGCATTCGTATTATATGTCCATTCGAGAAATAACTTTTCTCGTAAACTTTTCAATGTATACTGTGGTAATGGACGAGCAGCGTCTAGAATTACTTCTTATCATTAACTTTTTCAAACATGATGGTTCACCTCATTTCTATCATAACCATTAAAATTTTACTACCATTGTATCTGTATAATAACAACATTTAACAGGTAGTAAAAATCATAACCACCCTTCCAAAGGGTGGTTATGATTTTTAAGAAGTCAAAGAAATTAATTTTCAACAGACTGTAATACATATATCAGGTTGTGTTAATTCCAATCTTCCTTTCATTTTTCGTTGAAATTTTGCATTCGATAAATGCGGTACACTCATGAAATTCCAAATTTTAATGGCCTGAACATTTGTAATTAAATCTTTAAGCAATCCAAATTTGCTAAAGTGAAACAGCAGGATCATTACTTCATCGCGATCGAATGATATCGATTGATGGAGACAACCCAGCTCAGTACCTTCGGCTTGCTATAAGTATCACATATATAACGTTCACGCGCTCCATACGTTGTAATGAAAGAAATTTCCGATAATGACTACGAACAAACAATATATAGGTTTCCAAACTGGAAAACGCGAAGATTCCCTTCTAGGAAACTTCGCGTTGTTCCATGCTTTATTTTTGGATATCTAACATCCGGAACAAAATAGTCGCCGCTTCCGCTCTTGTCGCCTTGTCATCCGGAACGAACTTATTTCCTTCACGACCGCTGGTGATGCCCAGTTCACGAATCGCTTCTACTGACCCCTTTGCCCACTTCGGAATCGCTTCATCATCGGCAAAACCAGTCACAGTATTGGACTCAAGCTCTAGTTTGTGCGCTCGGGCGATCATGACCGCCATTTCTACACGGGTGATCTGCGCATTTGGTCGGAAGCCGCCATCTCCATATCCGCCAACAATGCCCGCTTTTACTGCTTTGGCGACTGTTTGCTTCGCCCATATTCCGATTTGATCTTGATCGGTGAACGTGAGTGTTGCGCCTTCTTCCTCCAACTGCAAGGCACCCGTCAACATCACTGTAAACTCTGCCCGGGTGACGGGATGGTTCGGTTTGAACGTTCCATCCGGGTAACCACTTACGATGCCTTTCGCCGCGGCACGCTTGATGTTATTCTCTGCCCAGTGACTAGCGATGTCGGTAAATTCGATAACTGGCTCGGAGCGTTTAGGTGTTTCACGGTAAATGGCCAGCGTATATTTCTTCTTCATACCATTCTCCGCTTGTACCGTCAACACAAATGTATTGTCTCCTTCATCCAGATTTACTTTGGTTCTATCCGTAATGACTTTGTCCTTCAGTATCACTTTTGCTTTAGAATGCGCCTCTTTCGCCACGATCTCGATCTGCTCGGCTTCTGTGCGGGCTTTATAATCTGTCGTCCCCGAAGCAAATGATGAGCTGAGCTTCAACTTCTTGTCGCCCACCCATACTTGCAGGTCAGCAAGATCAGCATTGCTCGATAATACGCGTCCGCTTCCCGAACCACCACCTGAACTGCCTCCTCCACCACTTGATGATTGGGCTGTCGTTGCTTTGGCGCTAAGCGGCTCACTCTCGTTCCCGGCTGCGTTGAACGCTTTGATGGTAAACGTATAGGCGGTGCCTGCTGTCAGACCCGTGACGATTTGTTCGTACACGCTCCCGGTTACAGTCTGGGGTTCTCTGTTATCGACATAGATACGGTAACCGATCACCCCGTTGGTATCCTGCGCTTCTGGCCAGGATAGTTTTACGCTTGTTTTGGTGATATCTGAAACCGTCAGTTTACTACCATTTGGCCAGATCGGTGATTCTTTGTCTGGCTCTGTTGGCTTCGCTTTCACTACCACTTTCACTTGCGCTTTCAAGTTCTGCGGATTCGCTACGTCCTGTGCCAGTGTGCCAGTGAACGTATACTCTCCGGCTGTATTACCGTTATATGCCGGGCTTCCTTCGTCCCACGTGACTCCAAGGTTTCGGGTAGTTTGATCGCTTAGTGTAACTTGAACCGTTAAAGGCAATGGCAGTGCTGAACGTTCCGTACCATAGGAAACATTGATATCATCGAGAGACTCAACAATTGATACTTCTAATGGCTCTGTTAACTTCGGATTCACGACTACCTTCACTTGTGCCGTCAAGTTCTGCGGATTCGCTACGTCCTGGTCCTGTGCCAGTGTGCCAGTGAACGTATATTCTCCATCTGTGTTGCCGTCGTAAGCTGGGTTTCCATTATCCCACGTTACGACAAGGCTTCGGATACTTTGATCGCTGAGCGTTACTTGAACCGTAGGTGGCAATGGCAGTGCTGAACGTTCCGTACCATAGGAAACCTCGATATCATCAAGAGGCTCAACAATTGATACTTCTAATGGCTCTGTTGGCTTTGGATTCACCTCAAAGCTCACTATTGCACTAGCCGTCTTGAAGTCGTCGATTCCGTTTGTCGTGCCATTATCCTGTACGGTATAAAAAAACCGAGCTGTACCAGCAAATGTCGGATCCAAATCGAACTCTATCTGCCCGTTAACGATGGCAACAGTTCCACCAACAGCATTATCAACATTAATAATCGTTAGGGATTGCGATGATTCGTTAGCAGGACCCGCGGAATCATTCATGAGCAAATCCGCAAAGGCAATGACAACTTTGTCACCTGCTTTCGCCACTTTTGGTAACGTATCATTGACTGCCACTGGCGGATCGTTCACTTCACTGACCGTAATCGAAGCATGCGCTGGCGGACTCAATCCCGCTTCAGCGTTATCATGGGCAGCCTGCACCTGAAACGAGAATACGTCACCGGCTGGAGAGTTTGCATCAGCCTCAGGTGTAAACTTTAAGCCAGCGCCACCTTCTGCGGTGGTTATGAAATCTCCACTATGGATTTGAATCATGCCGTTATTCTTGTACAGTGTACCGCCAACAATCGCACTAATCTTATAATGCATTACATTACCGGGCTCTTCCGGATGTGGCGTGATGATGAGCCCGCTTGTACTCTGTGTATCTTCTGCGGTAGAAGCATCGGTAATGACAGGAGCTCTAGCATCCTCTGGAACCCATTTGGCAAATAAAACAACATCTTCTTCTCCGATTGTAACTTTACTATTGACGGCATAATCTTCGCCGCTGCCATCAGCAGCGCTATTCCATCCGTCAAAACGATACCCTGGCCTTTCCAACAATCCTGTATTCCCCAATACCGTTGCCTTTTCCCATCTCACATACAAATTATCGTCAATGGGGACATTCCCAACACTATGGCCATTTCCATTGTAAACAACACGATTCGTAAATGGCTCAAATTTATAGCCTTTGTATCGAGAATTGTATAGCACATGTAATTGAGCGGTCGAGTTTGCATGCCCGTAAATCGTTAATTGGGATCCGATATTCGGGAATGAAACACTGCTCAACTGGGTTGCACTTGAAAGAATCCTTGCTTCTGATAATTGCGGATTACCAGTGAATGCATAGTCATCTATTTTGATCACGCTTTTGGGAAGCGTTACCGCTGTTAAGTTATTATAAGCAAATGCATACTGATCTATCTGCGTCATACTATCAGGTATGGTTAGACTAGCTATTTGATTATGGGCAAATGACCAATGGCCGACACTTGTGATTCCATTAGGTAGCGTTATATTTGTAAGTTGGTTGTATCCAAAGGCTTGAAAACCAATATTACTTACATGATCCGGGATGATCAAAGTCAAAAGGGAATTATGAATGAATCCATACATCCCAATATGTATTAAACTATCCGGTAGTTCTATACTTGTAAGTTTATTATTACCAAATGCCCAATCCCCGATAGTAATGATCGTATCGGGTAGCTTCACGCTTGTGAGAGACTTGTAATAAAAAGCTTCATCCCCAATAGCTGTAACATCTTTGTTATTCAACTGATTCGGGATAATTAAGTCCTTTGTTAAACCCTTGTATTTTGTTATCGTGACCGTGCCATCCTCATTCTCAATCCATTCATAATACGCTTCATTCGCATAAGCATTATGTCCAACTGAAATAATAGTAAGGAATAGTAACAAACTGAATAATCCAAATCGAATGCCACCCCTCATGATGAGTTCATTCCACCTTTCTAAAAAAATAGTACGAAAAAGATATAGAAATAATATTCATCTATTCCGCAATCATCCCATTTAATAATAAATCGACGATTTGGGTCGCTAAATGACCTGCACTACTTAAACCTGGCAATAAACGTGTTTCTGTTAACTGTTCGATCATACTTACTAAACATTCAGCCACAAATTCCATATCCAAGTCACTACGAAAATAACCAGATTGCTGTTCTTTGACTAAATTCCCCCTAACCATGCGAACCATATCCGCTCGAATCTGGGCTCTATTCGGATCGACGAATAATCCAATTCTCGTTAAATCTGGTTCAGCTGCGAGAAAGTTAAAGAACATTTGCAATTTTGTTTTTATATGTTCAAAAACATTCTCCTTTTCTATTCCCGGATCTAGAAGACTACTATCTATCAATATTTTCAAATTACTCCGAAAAGCTTGGACTAATTCTTCA
The DNA here is from genome assembly GCA_012840465.1 of Caryophanales bacterium. Lineage (GTDB taxonomy): Bacteria > Bacillota > Bacilli > Bacillales > Bacillaceae_J > Schinkia. The sequence continues at coordinate 497 of DULJ01000023.1, read as the reverse complement.
AATACCGCTTCTTTACTAGGGAAATACAAATAAAATGCAGGCTGAGTTAACCCCGCCGCGGCCACAATATCGCTGATTTTAGCATTATAGCCTCTTTTAGCAAATTCAGAGGCAGCTATTGTAAGCAATCGTGCTCTACTCGCTTTTCCTTTCTCACTATTTGGTTTTACCATCTAATCTTCCTTTCTTACAACTTACTCAAAAGTAATATTACTATAAAGTAAGTTTATTGAAAAGTATTTTTTCTATCCTGTACTAATTCATTCAACTTATAGTCCTGGGAAATAACTCTATTCAAACAAAAAAGTCAGTAAAACAACAATAGCTCGAGCGTATTCGTTGCTTGAGCTATAACAAAACTGGTCAATATAGGAACAAAATCGCTAACGCGACTTTTTTCCATGTCCCAAGTGTAGATTATTCACTTGGGACATTTCTCGCTCGAAGCATAGTGCCCCCACAAAAAGGACACTCAATTTCAACTTCCTCTCCGTCTT
>DULJ01000106.1 GCA_012840465.1 Caryophanales bacterium | reverse complement strand
TGGTGAAGGAAGTTGCTTCGCGCACCAACGACGACGCCGGCGACGGCACCACCACCGCCACCGTGCTGGCCCAGGCCATCGTGCGCGAAGGCTCCAAGTACGTGGCCGCCGGCCTGAACCCCATGGACCTCAAGCGCGGCATCGACAAGGCCGTGGTGGCCCTGGTGGAAGAGCTGAAGAAGGCTTCCAAGGCCACGACCACCTCCAAGGAAATCGCCCAGGTCGGCTCCATCTCCGCGAACTCCGACGAGTCCGTGGGCAAGATCATCGCCGACGCGATGGACAAGGTGGGCAAGGAAGGCGTGATCACCGTCGAAGACGGCAAGAGCCTGGACAACGAGCTGGACGTGGTGGAAGGCATGCAGTTCGACCGCGGCTACCTGTCGCCCTACTTCATCAACCAGCCCGAGAAGCAGTCCGCCGTCCTGGACAACCCCTTCGTGCTGCTGTACGACAAGAAGGTGTCCAACATCCGCGACCTGCTGCCCACGCTGGAGCAAGTCGCCAAGGCCGGCCGCCCGCTGCTGATCATCGCTGAAGAAGTCGAAGGCGAAGCCCTGGCGACGCTGGTGGTGAACACGATCCGCGGCATCCTGAAGGTCGTGGCCGTGAAGGCGCCTGGCTTCGGCGACCGCCGCAAGGCCATGCTGGAAGATATCGCCATCCTGACGGGCGGCAAGGTGATCGCCGAGGAAGTGGGCCTGTCGCTGGAGAAGGTGACGCTGGCCGACCTGGGCCAGGCCAAGACGATCGAGATCGGCAAGGAAAACACCACGATCATCGACGGCGCCGGCGCTGCCGCTGACATCGAGGCGCGCGTCAAGCAGATCCGCATCCAGATCGAGGAAGCCACCAGCGACTACGACCGCGAAAAGCTCCAAGAGCGCGTGGCCAAGCTGGCTGGCGGCGTGGCCGTGATCAAGGTGGGTGCTGCCACCGAAGTCGAGATGAAGGAAAAGAAGGCCCGCGTGGAAGACGCCCTGCACGCCACCCGCGCTGCTGTGGAAGAAGGCATCGTGGCCGGCGGCGGCGTGGCGCTGCTGCGCGCACGCCAGGCCATCGGTGATCTGAAGGGCGACAACGCCGAGCAGGACGCCGGCATCAAGCTGGTGCTCAAAGCCATCGAATCGCCCCTGCGCGAGATCGTGGCCAACGGCGGCGGCGAGCCTTCGGTGGTCGTGAACAAGGTGCTGGAAGGCGCGGGCAACTTTGGCTACAACGCCTCCAACGACACCTACGGCGACATGCTGGAGATGGGCATTCTGGATCCGACCAAGGTGACCCGCACGGCGCTGCAGAACGCCGCGTCCGTGGCTTCGCTGCTGCTGACGACCGAGGCCATGGTCGCCGAGGCACCGAAGGAAGAAGCCGCCGGCGGCGGTATGCCCGACATGGGCGGCATGGGTGGCATGGGCGGCATGGGCATGTGATGCCGGCCTGAGCGGCCCGGGTGGCCGCTCGCCCCCTGCCCTTTGCGGCAAAAAGGAAACCCCGCAGGTTGCAAGACCGGCGGGGTTTTTTTGCTCCTTCCCCTGTGGGGGAAGGCGGGAATGGGGGCCGGCGGGTCATGGTGCTGGTTCGCTCCCTCTCCCGCGCGCGGCAGAGGTGGGGGTG
>DULJ01000110.1 GCA_012840465.1 Caryophanales bacterium | reverse complement strand
TATGAGTACGACGCAATGCTGCGGCTGGTTAAGGTCACCGAGAACGGCGATATAACGACTTACACCTATGACGCGAACGGCAACAGGGCGAGTATGACAATGCCGGGCGGTGTTATCACGGCTTACACGTACAACGACGCCAACCTTGTTACCAAGCTGACCAATAAGGTGAACGGAGCAACTGTCAGCGAGTTCACCTACACCTACTACACCGACGGCAACCAGAGAACAAAGACCGACACTGTAAACAATATCATGACAACCTATGTCTACGACGGTGCGGGCAGGCTTACGAGCGAAACCGAGTTTGACACGGTATCTGCGGTCATTATCAACAGATATCAGTATACCTACGACAGCGCGAATAACCGCGCGACAATGACGCAGGACGGGACAGAGGTGAAGCATGTTGTTTACACCTATGACAAAAATAACCGACTGCTGAGCGAAACCCTCGTAAGCGAAACAAGCGAAACAGTTGGTGTGCAGACCAATGTTGCATATGACGGCAACAAGAAGATTACCACCATAACCGAAACAAATATCAGGACAATCACCGAGGAAGTAATTAACGCCTACACCTACAACCCCGACGGACTGCGGCGCTTGAAGCATGTGGTTCTGATGCTTGAGCAGCGGTACATCTGGAGCGGCAGCAGTATGGTGTACGAGTGCGAGCTGCTCTATCCGAATAACGGAACGGTGTATGTGTACGGTATAAATCTCATTTCCTCAAGAAATTCTACCGGAAACAGCACATTCTACCTTTACAACGCCCACGGTGACGTGGTACAATTGGTTGACGGCGCTGGTGATATTACCCAAACCTATAACTACGACGCGTTTGGTGTGGAGTATGATGTAGACGAGGATGATGATAACCTCTTCCGTTACTGCGCAGAATACTTCGACAAAGAGACAGGTACGATTTATCTAAGGGCGAGATATTATAACCCGGAGAATGGCAGATTCACCTCTGAAGACCCGATAGGAGCGGGGCTTAACTGGTATATATATTCTAATGGAAATCCAATATATTTTACCGATTCCAGCGGACTCGATCCATATTTGGATCAATATATCGAAGAAAACTATTTGGGAAAAGTAACAATTACGTTTGTTGTTATGCAACCAGTTCCCGGTAGCAGGCAAGCAATTGACAATGATATGTCCGGTGATGTTGGTCATACATTTATACGATTGGATTTTGGAGATGGTAGGGTATATTACTTTGGATTTTATCCGAAGGATCCTTTGTCAGTGGAGCAAATATTGAAAAAAGAGGATGTATCCTGGGTAATTATTAATGATAGCGATCATGATTGGAATATTGCTGAGGTATATGTAATTGATATAGATTCTGCGAATAATGTTTTGGAATTTATAAATAATTATGACATGGAATATAATATGGCATCAAACAACTGTACAACTTTTGCCGTTGATGTATTGAAAGCTGCCGGCATATCGTCTCCGACTAAGGCTGTTAAGTGGACATTACCATCTAAAGCAAAAAAAATGGTTCAGGATGGTCTTGGTGGAGGTTTTATAAATGGAATAAAGGCGTACTTTGCAATAAAAATAAAGGGGTATTCACCGGCAGATGCAGGTGAAGACTTACGTGAAAGATCAACAGCCATAATAAAAAGTACTGGAAGCAATAACCAACCTTGTGTTGTTCCGTCAAAC
>DULJ01000022.1 GCA_012840465.1 Caryophanales bacterium | reverse complement strand
TTTGAGTCCTCCTTGGGTATTAATTAAGGGTCCATTTTTTGCTTCGAAGCTTTGGACACCTCGTATCATACCAAGGGGGCTCTTTTTGTTCAAACCTCAAATTTCTTCATTACAGGAATGCTTCTTTTTCTTGATTTTGTAATGTGGAATGTAATTGACAAACCAATGCAACGCTTGTTTTCGTTTTTTTGTCTTTGGATTGTATGCTAAATAGGACTTTTCAGTAATTAACGGTACAACCTTTTCTTCAATAATATCTACAACATTATAATATGGATTGTATATGGCGTTAATTTTACCTTGATATAATCGTAATTTTTTCAACGAAACACTTAGCTGCTTTGAACTACAATCTAAGTATTCAGCAATTCTATTCTTGTTGGTAGTGATTTTATTTTTTGAAATAAATTGAAGGAAAATATATACGATCATATCCAATTCTGTAAAATGCTCTGTTTTTTCCTTTTCTTCCATTTCATTTAAATCTTTGTTCATTTCCATGACCTTTCGGTTAACAGTCGCTTTCTTTTCATAAAAATCATCAAATATATTATTTGGAACCAATATGTATTTGTGACCATTTTTTTCAATTATGGAGTCAATTTCATCCCGAGTCTTTGCAACATTTCTTATTTTTCGATTTCTTACCATTCATTTTCCACCTTTTCATTAATTTACTTTATGTACTTGGTTGTACTCCTTCAATAATTCTAATAACTTTTCATCCCGATCCCACATAGTAAAGCAAACATTGGACTGCGGATGAATTGCTTTTGTTATGTAAAACAAACCCTTTTCTTTAAGAAAGTCAGATTCCTTCTTTGAATATGAAAAATAAAATCGTTCTTTAACTTTATGATTTGTCATTAGTTTTCCTCCTTTGTGTTGGATGGGGGGACGAATCCCCCAAGAGTGTGTATGTATTTATTAAAAAATCCCCATCTTTTTAAATTGTTGTTCGATAATTTTATAAGTCCCATCATCAATAGGAAAATCCGACCTACATTTTGTACAAATTATTTTGTCTTCTTTAAAAATAATCTTCACCTTTACATCAGAATTACAATTTGGGCACTTATAATCCTTTTCAATTACTTGATTTCCAATTGCCTTTTTTACTTTTGCTTTAATTTGGCTATTCATAATTTCATTTCTCCCTTAATTTTGGTATAATTTCAGTAGTTAAATAATTTATTAATAGTCAGTGATTGTCGGCAAACTCTCACTGACTAATTTTTTGTGCATTAAATCTTTGATAAAGTTCTGTATAATTTCCATGAAACTTATCATCTGCTTGTTCTCTTTGTTCATTTGTTTTTGCAATCTTATACAGTCTAAATTGCTCAAGCAACTGGAAAAGTAATTCAGCATTTTTCTTACTTTTTGCTTCAAACATTGTTGTTGCTAACAAAGTAGGCTCTTCAAGCAAATAACTGAAATGTTGACGTAATTCGTCTAAATCACCATAGAGCTCATTTGTAATACCAAATTCATCATCCTTGCCAGAGTCAATATATTTTTGTTGCTTATCTATCCAATCATAGAATGCATTTTCCAACTTACTACTACTGATGAAACCATGTAAAATATGTTCCCATTTTTCCGATTGGTAACGGTACTCATCCTTCAATTCAATAAGTTGCTCCAATTCATCTTCGTAAACTTGCACTACTTTTCTAGTTTTGTCTGCTTCTACTAATCTTAAATTTCTCATTAATTTTCCCCCTTGAAGTTGATTAAATGCCAATCGACATCACCCCAGTAAACTTCCTTATCTTCATCCATTTCCTTTTTCTTTTGCTTTAGAAAACTAAGGAACAACGGTCTAACTTGTTCATTTTTTTCTAAAAATGCATGAATTAAATCTTGGAAAGTAGTGTGTTCAAATTCTTCAGTTTCGTATCGGTCAATAAGGTATTGAATATCATCATCATACAAATAGTAAAGTTTGCGGTCTGGATTATTTATAATTGCTTCAGCTTTCTTATAGTGTTCTGGATAGTGTTTTTGAATGCAGTCAACAAAAGCCTTTCTGTCGTCAGTTGTAACTTTGTGATTGACAATTACATTTAAAGTTAATTCTCGGTTTCGTGATAATACGTTTATTAACTGGTCAATGTCCTTTGTTTTAAATTCGATAATATTTGTCATTATTGAGCCTCCATCCCATTACTTACCGTTTCTTGCAATTTAAGTTGTATGTATTGCTTATATTCTTGTTTTCGCTTTTGATAATGCATTTCAAAAAAATCCAGCATGTTGTCATTTTCTAATTCCTTATGAAATAATCTTTCAAATTTATCCGTGAATTTGTCACGTTGTGGAGCATATTCTTCATCCTCACTGATATCACGAAGATAATCGTATAAGTCAGCAGTGTGATCATTAACACTAATCCAAATTAACAAAATTTCCATAAATTCTACTTTTTCCTCATCGGTCCAGCTAAATGGATTATTAAAAGATTGAACACTTTCATAAGACAGAAATTCATTAACGTCCTTATCCCAATAGAATACATCTTCATTTAATGTAAATTGATCCTTTGAATTGATATTTAATTTATCAAAAAATGTTCGGGATGAAGTATATTCTGGATTAAATGCCCTCATTTGTAATTCATGCCTTTTTAAATTTTCATTGACTGCTTTTACTTCATTTCTTAAATCATCAATACTTGCCAAATCTAAAATTTCTACCTTTTCATTTAATACAACTAACCCTTTTTCATTTTTGTAAACATATTTCATCATCTTATTTTTCCTCCATTTATTAGTTTTTTTAGTTTTCCATTGGCTTGTCCTACATTGTGACTTATTCGTGCTTCTTTTCCTCGCATCCCACCTTTCGATTACATTGAATTAAACAACTTTAGTAATTGCCTGTCTTACCGTGAAATCGCTTTTGAATCCATTAACTAATAATTGCTTTGCTTTAAATAGGTTGCCATTCGAAATAACTTCCAGAAGATAATCTTTATCCTTACTTTCTAGAGCCATTGAAAGCATTTGATCTGTATAAATATCAATAATGTAATTTGAATCATACTGCCCTTTAAATTTAATGATGTTGTCGGCAATGAACTCTTTATTACTTTCAGTGCAACCTTCTACAAATCTGATAAACTCATTTTCTTTTTGCTTTTGATTCTTTAATTCTGCTAAATTAATAGTTTTCTCCATTTTTAGATTCCTCCTACAGATAGAAATAATTTTATTGATGTTTCATTTATTTGTTGGTCAGTGATTTCAAATTCCTCAATGGCATTATCAATTTCCTCATTAAAGTCTGCCCATTCTGACTTATTTTTTATTGAATACAAATAGTCAACATATTCATCTTCAAGATTTTTATCTAACAAAAATTCAGTAAGTATCATAATCTTTTTATAAAGTTTAAATTCATTAATAACTGGTTGTTGGAGTGTAGCTTGCATTTCTCATTGCCCTCCTGATTGAAAATTAAATTATGTATGTATATTAGTGAAACTTATGTATTTACTGTTGACCATTTAACCACTGTAAGAATACTTCTCTTGAAATCTTGATTCTGCGACCTATTCTTACTACATGCATTTGTCCTGAATTTGCCAATTCATAAGCTTGACGTTTTCCGATACCTAGATATGATTGAATATCCTCTACATCTAAAACTGGCTTGTTCATAATCGAATTGTCCATATAGCCTCTCCTTCCTTTAGTCTAAGTTACAAAGCTATTAATCTCTCAGTAACTATTTTGATTGTAGCATAAATAATTTACAGTGTAAATAATTTTGTAGCATTTTTTATTTGCGTAATTTACGCTTTTTTATATAATTGTAGTATGTTATGATTTACACATATTACATACACGCATTTTTGGAGGATCATAACTATGGAACATAATTTTGGGAGAGACGTTAAATTATTAAGAACAAAAAGGAAAATAGGCTCTAGGGAACTATCACGTTTAATAGGAAAAGCTGAAACCTATATTTCTCAACTTGAAAGGGGGCAGATCAAGACACCAGACTACAATACAGCATTTCAAATCATGAAAAATTTAGGTCAAAAGGAGGATAGCATTGAAGATATTTTATACAACTTCTATTTCATTAAGTCACCTTTAAGAATTGAAGCAGAAGCAGAATGGGATAGACAAGCGGAGTTAAATGCTCAAGATCCAGAATATCAACAACATTTATTAGAAATGCAAATTGAAGCATATGAACAAAACAGATACTTGGATGATGAAGAAGAAATCAACAGGTCGATTGACTGGTTAGCTGATTTAGAGTCTGAATTGAGTACAAAAAACAAAGAAATTCATGACGAATTTACCTTCTATATAGATAAGAAGTTAGATGTTTTCGAAAATGTTATTAAGAATCTACACACTATTGTTTTGTCAATGAGGAAGAACAAGGAAAATTATGATTTCTTTACAACTCTCTTTAAAAGGGACTTAACAGAACTAAATCAAGAAAGTAAGGATGCAATTATTAAAGTCCTAAAAGAAGAATATAAAAAATCACATAGTTACAATGGAGGTTGGGGTGAACCGCCTTCATTCTAAGAAAGGAAGGATAAGTAAATGGCTCATGTAAGAAAAGAAGGAAAAACTTGGTACTATTACATCGATTTAGGAAGAGATCAAAATGGAAAAAGAATGATTAAAAAGAAACGAGGCTTCAAGAGTGAAAAAGAAGCTAAAAAAGCATTGATAGAAATTATGTATGAGATGGACAAAGGGACTTATGTTGAACCTTCAGCTTTGCTTTTTCGTGATTTTCTTAATCAATGGCTTGATCAAAAAGAAAAAATTAAAAAGTTAAAAAGTACATCACTATTTCAATTAAGAACATTAACCAGAACACATATTTCTCCTGCTCTTGGTCACATTAAGCTTTCTGATTTAAATCAGTTACACATTCAATTATTTTTAAATGAATCTATTGATAAAGGTCTTTCAGATGTAACTGTTCAACGATTTTACACGATGATTAATGATGCTTTAAAATACGCTGTTAAATTTGGTCTGCTTTCAAAGAATGTTTGTGAATTTATAGAGCGTCCATCAATCGAGAAAAAACAAATGAACTTCTGGAATGTAGATGAGGTTAAAAAATTTCTTAACGTTGCTAAAGATGAACGTCATTACATTGTATTCCATTTGGCACTAACAACAGGTATGAGACAATCTGAGATTCTTGGTTTAACATGGGATAATGTTGATTTTAAAAAAGGTCTAATTTATGTACGACAACAATTGATAAGAAATACTAGAAAATTCTCAACACTAAAAACTAAAGCATCAAATCGAAATATTGCAATTTCTGAAGAAACAATTGCTATTTTAAAGAGTCACAAAAAACGTATTGCTAAAGAAAGATTAATGTCTGATTCAAATTATACTGAAATGAATCTTGTTTGCCCTACATCAAACGGAACGCCTTATTTAACTGGCAACATAACAAAAATCTTTAAAAGATTAATCAAAAAAGCTGGTGTAAAAGAAATAAGATTTCATGATTGCAGACATACGTTCGCATCTTTATTATTACAACATCAAAATACAAATCCTAAGATTGTAGCTGAAATATTAGGTCACTCAAACGTAAGGACGACACTTGACACTTATAGCCATTTATCGCCAAACATGCAACAAGAAACAGTGAAACAATTTGGAAATATGTTATTTGGAAACTAAATTTCAATATCAGTCATATTTATCTTAAATCGTGAATAGAATGAATAAGTTATGCATAAAAAAACAACTATTTTGGTTGCAAAAATGGTTTCATCGGTCGCCAAAATGGTTTCCAAACATAGAACATTACAGGATATTCAAGGTAACAGGAAAATAATTACACTTGGAAAACCGTTGATATATAAGAACTTGAAGCACTTTTTGGATAGTAGAGGATATTAAAGTAATATAACAATTCGTGCTTGACAGGCAAGGTGTCACTGGTTCGAATCCAGTACAGACCATCATTGTAAGAGAGCCTAAATCCATTACTATCAAAGGATTTAGGCTTTTTTGTACGATTTGACTTTTTACTTTTAAATACCTATCTTTATGATTTGCTAACACATCTTTTAGAGCATTTTCAAATTTGACATAAAATCTAACTCAAATGAGGAAAGTGATTTATATAAACCCCTTCTGATTGCTTTTATGTAGCTTTCTTTTGCAGTCCATACTCGATAGAATTCTGTATACTGTTCTTTTTCCTGATTTCTTTTTATATGTTGAAATTCGTTAAAAGATAGTACATTAGAGAAGCTTGATATTTTGATAGAAGTAATTTTCTCGATATCAACTCCAATATCATTTTCACCTATAACACAAATAATAAAGTTCTCTGAATAAGAAATACTGAATTTTATATTCTGTTTATATAAGAATGGTTCGCCATAATTATTTCTTCTAAATTCAGAGTTTACAATATTATACTCTCTTTCTAAAAGAAATTTAAGAAGATTTTCAGTGGTTGACCTTCTTAAAAGTATTTTATTCCTCAATTCCCTGTCATTGTGTTTAAAAAGATAAAATTTAGCCATAATTTTTACTTTTTAAAAATGTATGGATATATTCGTCAATGCTATCTAACCATTGTTTTCTTTGGCTTTCTGAACTCATTACTATTTGGTCAAAGTTGATTCTCATAATGTCTTCTATTCCACTTGACTTAAATACTATTTTCCCCCAAAAATTTAAGATGGGGTCTCCGTATAATTCTCTATCTTTGTCATTTGATATATTCGATGTGCTAATAATTAGTGCCTTTTTGTTTTTAAGTTTACCTTCAGTTTGGCTTTTATTTACTGTATAAATTTCCCCCTCTTTAAAAACTCTATCGACCCACCCTTTTAAAATTGCAGGAGGTTGTCCCCACCAGTTAGGGTGAATTATTACAATGAAATCTGATGCTAGCAAATTATTTATATATGGGCTGACATCTTCCTGTGTACTTGTGAGGTTTTTTTTGTTAAAACAGGATTAAAATCTTCCTCATATAAATCATGTTTAAATAGCATCACTCCCTCACTTTCCAACTTTATTAATACCCTGGTATAGATTCCATAATTAAAGCTATTTTTATCCGGGTGTGCTAATACAACTATTCCTTTCATCAAATTACCCTCCTATATTTTAGAAGCTTTTTATGAATATTACCATTGAAATGAACCACCTGTGCCATGAAATTAATCCGCTTAGGACAACATTTTGAGCCACCTCTGTCATAGGGAGATCCAGTACTATGGACCTACTATAAAGATTTGGAAACGGTCTTTACAACGAGAGGTGGTAATGGCAGGCTACCTTGCCAGGCAAGCTTTTATCTCCCATTTATTGCCTAAAGCTATTACCACAGAGGCTCATTGTCAAGACCTTAAATCAGCGTTATATGTGGCATGGTAATACTTTGTTATTGTATATTTTAGTGAGATTTGTTGTGGGGAAAAATCTTCTTATAGATTTTTAAAAAAGCATTTCCTAAAAATACACCTATAAAACTAATCATAATATAAAAAATTGAGTAAATAAGCACTCCAGATTCAAAGAAAAATAGAGGAACGACTACCGACAATACTAATGATGTAAAAAAAATAAACGGTATATGTCTTGGCCACTTTATTAGTACTAGCTCAGAAATTAATCCATATAAAAAGAAGCCTAAAGGAAATAAAACTAATATTAATTTAAACTCCATAATTTCACACCTTCTTTATTTAGGGCTTACCTAAAATAGTAAAGTCTTGTACCAATAATTTTTGTCTTTGCGGTAACTTTATAGAATGAATGAGTTTCATATTCTCATTGTTGTATAAGATAAACTAGGATTTGCTTCTTAAACAAGAGCTGCTGTACCCGTTACATGGGGTGCAGCCATAGATAGATGTACCCTCTTTAATTTCATAGCCATTTGGTACTGTACTTAAAATATTACTTCCTGGCGCAACTAATTCGAGTTCCTTTCCAACACTTGGCATCATCTTATCCGGTTTCTCCGAACCGGGATACAGTTTCAGCTATTCGTGCGATTGATGAAGTGCTAGTGAAGATGAAAGAGATTCCAGAGAACCTGACTTCGTTGTAGATGGTAATCCTATTTACTTACTAGCTCAGCATTTCTTTGCTCAACATGATATTTCATTTGATATGAAGCGTGAAGCAAGTTATTGGGCTAACGAATGAAGATCCCGTTTCAACAGAATACAGACCACTAAAGCAAATCATAGAAAGGCTTAATCGCACTTTAAAGGGCAATTATAGGTCTACACACGGCTTTGGATCAGAGCAAGATTCTATTGCTTTTGTAACCTTGTTTGTTGCTTACTTTAACTTCCTTAGACCACACTCAGCCTTGGACGAAAAAGTACCTGTCGTCAATCCTGAATTAGAGAAGATTGCCAACATGCCTGCACGTTGGACAAAACTGATTGACTTAGCCCAACAATGGATTGTAGAACAGACAGCCTAACTTTTGTTTAGCTGAGCCCTAACTAGCAATCGGCGTAGCGAACTCTTGACAAACCGGACGGAGAAAAAGGTTAAAATTGGTGATGGTCAAGGGCGATTTGTCATACCTACTTTTGTTCCCTTCGCCCTTGATACTTTTATCGCAACCTTTTTCGACTGTTTGTCAAGAACGATTGCGGGTACCACCACCAATCCGAGTGGTAGCAATTGTCAAAAGTCTTCGGTTTTCATAGAACTTTTTACACTGCCCAAATGATAGTTTTTTGTCCTAATTTTGGAGTTCGTTTTTATTTTACAAATAAATCAAGTATTTGTATATTTTACCACATTATAGATTCCGTTCATTTAACATTTGTTGAACATTTTGTGAATTTTTTACTTTTGTGTAAATGAAAGTTAAGTAACTTCAATTAATGTTTCCAGGTTTTCAAGAAAGTAATTTTTACTCACTGTAATCTGTCTCATATTTTGAACCTATATTCTGATTTAACGAACTCAGTTTATTTTGCCGGTCTCTAAAAACCTTGATAAATCGGGATTTTCAGAACTCAACAGAATCCAAAAAATTTAATCTAATATTAATATTAAATTAATAAAAAGTTTAAACTAGAAGTCTAGACTTGAAATTGTAAAATGAAATTTTATGTTAGGGGATTATTGTGTGAGCAGTATTATTGATATCTTTTTGCATCTTGATCAGCATTTAAGTCTTGTTATGAATGAATATGGGATTTATATTTATCTCATCCTATTTATTATAGTTTTTTGTGAAACAGGCCTTGTCATTATGCCGTTTTTACCTGGGGACTCCCTTATATTTGCAACTGGGGCTTTAGTGGCAGCTGGCTCCATCAAATTACTCCCTATTTACTTGATTTTTTGTTTCGCTGCCATAATCGGAGATACAGTGAATTACTCGATTGGGCACTTTTTAAGGGAAAAAGTTACGGCGCATGAAAACGTTCGTTTTATTAAAAGAGAATACTTAGACCAAACCACTGCATTCTTTGAAAAGCATGGTTCTGTTACCATCATCCTGGCCAGGTTCGTACCCATTATTCGGTCCTTTGCGCCTTTCGTAGCTGGAGTGGGGACGATGCCATACCGGAAATTTATCTCGTTCAACGTAATTGGAGGAATTCTTTGGGTTACCATCGCCTTGTTTGCTGGCTATCTCTTTGGTAATATCCCATTCGTTAAAAATAACTTCAGCATCGTCGTTCTTGGAATAGTGGTAGTTTCCTTACTACCGCTTATATTTACTTTTATTAAAAATAAAATGGTGGCAAAAAATACTTAAATCCAAAGAAAAGGATGTCCAGACTAGCTTTCTGAACATCCCTTTTCCTTCATAACTCTAAACTGGCAGATAAAATCAGTTCTACCTCCGTTCCTTCTCCCTCGTTACTTTTTATTTTGATTTCACCTTTATGTAGTTTCATGATACTTTTCGCAATATAGAGTCCTAATCCGGAACCCCCAGTTTCCCTGCTCCTTGCTTTATCCACTCGGTAAAAGCGTTCAAAAATATGCCTGATTTCCTCCTGTGGAATGCCAATACCGTAATCCTTTATACGGACAATGACATGATCCCCATTTTTAACTAAGAAAACCTCAATTTTATCATGACTATATTTAATGGCATTATCGAGCAAAATTATGATGACCTGCTTAATTTTTAATTCATCCGCCATAATAAGAATGGGTGATTCCTCATAATGCAAACTAATTTCCCTCTTATATACTTGTTTCATTTGCTTCAAAATCATTTGGAAAAACGATACCAGATTCACAACACTCATTTCCAGCTCTATTTCTTTTTCTATTGAAGCAACTTCCAAGAAGGTTTCCGTCATTTTTTGAATTCTGGTTGCTTCTGAGTGAATTGCTTGGATTGCTTCTTCTGTGATTTCTTTATCTTCCAGTCCATGTCGTCTTAGCAAATTGGCATAGCTTTTAATAACTGTCAACGGGGTCTTTAACTCATGGGATGCATCTGAAACAAACTGGGACTGCTTTTCAAAGTTTTCCTCCAGCCTGTCTATCATCCGATTAAATGTATTTGCCAATGTTTGAAGTTCATCCTTTGTATCTTTATAAATCGGTATCTTTTTCGGAACACCGCTACGTTCAATATCTTCCATCGTATTAATCATATTGGAAATCGGTCGCATAATGATATTCGATAACCACCTGCCGCTTAGCAATGATAGAATAACAGCTAAAACCGTACTTACCCCAAGAATCCACAATAGAATATCTTTCCTTGTTTCCAAGCCTTACAGTTCTTCCCCCATCTCTATACTCGCATGAAGAAAAGGTCCATCCTTTAGCGGAACACGTACGATTAACACCTGCATTTCCTTATCCTCTATCTCTATTACCCGTCTTTCTGATTCCTCGGTATTCACATATTTCCCCTTTATTTTTTTGGCTAATTCTTTTTCATCCGTCACTTCATAAAGAGTTTGTCCATCAGGTCCTAGGATTCGAATATAGGAATTTTCGGTTAAATTATTATTTAATTCACTTTGGATACGACTAGGTGTATCATTGGGACGGATAGTTTTTACAATATCCCCTGCTTTTTGAAATCCCATATCCTCTTCCACATTCAAGGTCGTTCTCATAAATAATATGAACACAACAATATTAATCAAAATTAAAATAAGGAGCGTCCAAGCCGTTGCTAAAAGATTAATTTTTAACGTGATTCTCATCTGCGTTCTCCCTCATGGTATAACCGATACCTCTAATCGTCGTAATGAGAGGACTGGAAAAACCAGCTTCCACTTTTATTCGCAAATGGCGGATAAACACATCAATCACGTTCGTTTCTCCCTCATAATCATAGCCCCAAACATTCAAAAGAATGTTTTCCCGGGTAACTACTTTATTCTTGTTTACAATTAAATACAAGAGCAAATCGTATTCTTTTGGGGTTAAAACGATGGAAGTATCTGCCCTTGTTACTTCTCTTGTATCAGTGTTGATTTCTATATCTTTTACAGAAAGAATGGAATCATCCTGCTTGAGACTATTTTTCGAATAATGGCGAATGCAAGACCGAATTCTTGCTAACAACTCTTCGATTTCAAACGGCTTTGTCACGTAATCATTGGCACCTTGATCTAGTCCCGCTACCTTATCAAATGTAGTATTGCGCGCCGTTAGAAGAATAACGGGGAGGTCCTCTTTTTCCTTTCTTAGTCTCCTTAGCACCTCGATTCCATTTAATTTAGGAAGCATCACATCCAACAGAATTAAATCGATTTCACTATGTAATGCTGTTTCCAGCCCGGCTTTCCCATCATATTCCACCGTCACCTGGTAGCCCTCATATTCAAGCTCCATTTTTAAAACACGGGCAATTTGAATTTCATCTTCTAAAACTAAAATATGGGTTTTCACATTCTATTCCCCCTAGCATCCCATAACTCCAATGTAACACTCTAAAACAACAATTTTAATCTTTTTAATCGATTATTAATGTTTTTTTCATATCCAGTTCAGGTTTCTTATTTATAGTTAAGATACCCTCTTGGGATTAAAAGTACTTTCAAAAAATAAAAAGGAGTCCAACATGAACTACAATCTATTTAAATCGATTAACCAATTAGCTGGTCATCACCCTTTTCTGGATGGACTGATGGTCGGTATTACGAACAACGCATTAATGATCTATGCCATTGTTTTACTACTTATTTGGTTTTTCGGAAAAAATCATTATAAACAAACAGTCGTTTTTGCTGCGATTACCGGAGTTCTCGGATTACTCATTAACTTCGTCATTGGACATATCTATTTTGAACCTCGTCCATTTGTCACACATAAGGTCAATCTATTAGTAACCCATGCGGCGGACGCTTCGTTTCCAAGTGACCACACGACAGGTGCCTTTGCTTTAGCACTGGCAGTTCTATTTGTTCATCGTAAAATTGGATTAGGAATGCTTTTGTTTGCCTTCTTAACAGGTTTTTCTCGTATCTATGTAGGCCATCATTACCCATTTGATATTTTCGGAAGCATCATTGTATCGTTGGTCATTAGTATCATTGTTTACAAACTGAGTCCCTTCCTTGAACCCATTCCGAATGCCATTATCAATCTTTATAACAGGATCCCCTATGTTTCGAAAAATACGGAAACTACAAGCAATACCAAATTGTCAAATAAGTAGACATAACAAAACACTGACTTTTCCGCTAGTCAGTGTTTTGTGCCAAAGCTAACTTTTTTAAATTTTTTCTTCCACAAATAGTAAAAGGTAAATAATAGTAAAAAGAAAAAGATTAAATAAAGACTGTATTTAGTTACATACATTTCTACCTGTCCCCAATTTTCGCCAAGCTTTCTTCCTAATGTGATAAAAGTGAAAGTCCAAATGAAGGCCCCGCTATATGCATAAATAACGAATTTTCTAAAGGGGTAGTTATTTATTGCTGCCATATAAGCCGCAAGATGCCGAACTCCTGGAATAAAATAGTCAATAAATAAAATTGTAGGTCCGATTTTCCTAAATAAATTCTTTGTCAAATTGATTTTGTACTCAGTAATGTGAAATTTGGGGCCGAATTTCTTTAACAATGGTAATCCAAACTTATAGCCAATATAGTAACTAAGGGAAATTCCACCTGCGGCACCTAAAAATGCACTTAACAAAGATAGGATGAAATTTAAATTACCTTGATAGACATTGAAGCCAACATATGTTAAAAGAACCTCATCAGGTATCGGAAAGCCTACAATACCACCGACTAACAATACAATGATTCCTATATATCCTAAATGCTCAATTAAGGAATTGATATGCTGCATAATTATTTCCCACCTATTCCAAAAAGAGTTTCAATTAAAGTTTTTTAACTCTAATGGGGGTCACCATTAAAGCAGCAAGGACTAAGGTGATCCATGCATTGCTGTAGGAAAAGAATCCCATTGTAGCGAGCGTCAATCCTGCTGCTGGAATAGGCAATCCTTGAAAGTATCCAATAGTTGGGTTAACATTAAATTTTGCTAACCTTAACGCCCCCATTATTGGAAAAAGGATAAATGCCAAGGAAGTTAGAATAGATGGCACTGCTATTGTATGAAAAACAAGTGCAGGAGCAACACCAAAACTAACAATATCCGCCAAGGAATCCAATTGAACACCTAATTCACTGTTAACTTTTAATCCTCTAGCAATTCTTCCGTCAAGAAGATCAAAAATAGCTGAAAGGAAAATTAGGATGGATGCGACTTCTAAAAAGCCACTCATATTATAGGTAATTGAAAGAACACCGCACAATAAATTCCCCATTGTAAATAAGTTTGGTATTGCTTTTGCTACATAACTAAACAAAATACCCCTCCTAACACTGACGCGTCCACCATTCAAACGAGATTATGCATTTTAATGAAATAGTAAAATTTCATTATGGAAATGCACAGTTATAATTTATATGATTAACTTGCCCAATTGGATTCACTTATCATTCAAGAATTTTGAACTATACGACAAATTGTTTACTATAATAAAAACTCAACTCCTTTTCCATTCAATTAAAACTAGCTCTTCTATATAATAGGAATAATTCTGATATTTTAGATAAAATCTTAGCGATTTTGAACTAAAAAAGAGCCTAAATCCATTGCTATCAATGGGTTTAGGCTCTAATAAAATGAACCATTCAATAGATTATAAGATATCTATCCAAAATTTTACTGCTGTGGCTAATATAAGGATTGCTAAAATGACTTGAAGAATTTTTGTATTTACCTTTTTCCCTGTCATAGCTCCTAGCGGTGATGCGATTAAACTAGCAACGACCATTATTAATGCCGGAAAGTATTCTACCTGTCCTGTTGTCAATTTCCCCACAGTTGAACCAATCGATGAAATAAAGGTTATTGCTAATGACGATGCGATTGTCATCCTTGTCGGAATTTTTAGAACTACAAGCATAATAGGTACTAATAAAAAGGCACCTGCTGCTCCAACAATCCCAGCTCCAATTCCGACGATAAAAGCCAATGAAGCTGCGAGCCCTTTATTAAATTTCACCTGATCTAGCGGAATATCGTCAAGGCCCTTCTTTGGAATAAACATCATCACCGCTGCAATCGCTGCTAATATTCCGTAGATGATATTAATTCCATCCTCAGACATTAGTTTTGATCCATAACCACCGATAAAGCTTCCAACTAAAATACTAATCCCCATATAAGCAATCAATGTTTTATTTAAATAGCCGCCTTTTCGGTAAGCCCACACACCACCAATTGTTGCAAAAAACACTTGGACTGCACTTATTCCTGATACTTCATGAGCACTAAATGCCGCGAGACCAAATAATGGTGGGATATACAAAAGCATCGGATATTTAATGATAGAACCGCCTATGCCAACCATTCCGGAAATAAAGGAACCAATAAAGCCAATTAAAAAGATTGTAATAATAAATGTAAAGTCCATGAATTCCCCTCTTTTGTCACTTTATTCTGCGTGATGAACAGCACAACGGTTTGGACCAATTTCCAGTTCTTGCATTTTTTCAACGTCTGCTGACACCATGCCACGGTTAATAGAGACAATTTCCTCAAAGTTAGGAGGTTTTACTGAACTTGCTGATTTTTCAACTTGATCAAGGAATTCCTCTTCACTCGTATTAAACATCTTCTCATTGCGCTTACGAATAGCTCCAAGTGTTGCCCCAATATAACCAGACGGATTCATTTCATCATCCAAGCTAGCATAGTGACCTGGAAGTACTATCACGTCATCGGCAATCTCTGATACCTTAGAATAAACAGTATTATAAAGGTCCTTTGCCCATTCTCTTACCTTATTACCAAGGTCAGGACGCCCTAAGCCACTCACAAAAATAGTATCCCCAGAGAACAATAACTTGTTGTTTACAAAGAACGATACACTTCCTGGTGTATGCCCTGGTGTTTTTACTGCTAAAACTTCAAGTGTAACGTTGTTAAATACAATCTTTTCATGATCCTCTAAAGGAATGAAATCAAATGTTGCACCTTCACTTTTCATTAGGTAATAGTCTGCACCTGTCTCATCAGCCAGCATTTTACCTCCTGAAATATGGTCTGCGTGAAGGTGAGAATCAACGATATGCTTTACCTTCGCTCCTACTTTCCCCGCAGCGGCTTCATATTGCTCTACAAATCGTGAAGGATCCACAATAAGAGCTTCTCCATCAGAAACAACCATATAAGATAGACAGCCTTTTCCTACACGAACAAATTGGTACACTGTAATTTCTTGATCTTCATAAACCTTTGTTTGATGTAAATATTCACTCCATGATTTCATTC
This sequence comes from Caryophanales bacterium, assembly GCA_012840465.1. GTDB lineage: Bacteria > Bacillota > Bacilli > Bacillales > Bacillaceae_J > Schinkia. The sequence continues at coordinate 22,139 of DULJ01000022.1, read as the reverse complement.
CGCCTTCTAAATAAAAGGAATTCATACCAGCTTCATCTAAAAACTCCGCAACCATCATTGATGAGCCTTCTTTTGCACAGACTACTAATATTTCCTTATTAGTTGGAAGTTTATCCTGGATAGGTTCAATTCCATCAATTAATTCATAGTAAGGCACATTCAAATACTCAAAGTTCTCCCCTTCGATTTTCCAATCATTAAAATCCGTTTCATTACGAACATCGAGGACAAATAAATTATCTTTATTCAAAACTTTTTCAAAGATTTCTTGTGCCGTTATTTTATTTACCGACATTCCAGCTACCCCCTAAGGTATTTATGATTGTAAAAAAAATTAGTGGTTTAGAACGATAAGGTGATATCTGCATCTTTTGCATATTCCAAGAATGTTACAGCCCCACCAATATCAATGCCCTCAACAAATGCTTCTTTCTCTAGCCCCATTACATCGATCGTCATTTGGCAACCAATAAATCTTACTCCCATTTCTTGCGCCATCGCTACTAATTCTGGAATTGCTGGTACGTTAGCTTTTGCAAATCCTTCAGCAAAATGTTCTTTTCCCTCAGGCATTGGAAGTTGTTTGTTTGCTTCCTTGTGAATTAAATTTAATCCTTCGAACGTAAAGAAAATTGCTACTTCCATATCTGTTGCTGCTGCAGCTGTTGCAATATTAAACACCTTATATGCATCAAATACTCCACCATTACTTGCGATAATTGCTACCTTTTTAGTCATTGTAAATTCCTCCTAAATTTTATAGTTATTTAGTTAATCCTGTCGTTTTACCAGTCCACTTACTCATTCCTGGAACGACATTAAAAACATTGCTAAATCCATTTTCATCAAGCTTCTGAGCCGCTAAGTCACTGCGGTTTCCTGTACGGCAAATGACATAAATCTGATTATCTTTATTTAGTTCTGCCATTCGATCCTCAAGGTCACCTAACGGAATTGAAATAGCCTCAGGAATATGATTAAAAACAAACTCTGCTGTTTCTCTTACATCAAGAACAACAATGTTGTCATTGTCTATCAATTTGATTTCAAGTTCATCATTATTGATAATGTTTGGATGATTTTTTTCGAGAATGTCATCATTCGAAGACTTCCGAATGTAATGCATCAATACATTTTCTTCTTCGACTGTACCTATATATTGATGGCCGGTACTTTCAGACCAAGCTTTAATATCGGCCATTGATCCTTTATCCGTTGCCTGAACTTCTAACACATGACCAGCCTCAAGATCATTCATTGCTTTTTTTGTTTTTACAATCGGCATTGGACATGATAATCCTTTTGCATCCACAATAACATTAGCCTTTATGCTATTCATTACAAACCTCCATTTGGTGGTGTCACCATTACTATATATTTACGGGTATAGGTGTCCATGACTGTAAAAAAATTATTCTACAGACCCTTCCCAAGCAAGCATTCCGCCTATCATGTTTTTCACCTTAAACCCATAACTTTCAAGAAATTGTGTGGCGCGGCCACTTCGAGCACCAGATCGACAGACCATAATGTAGTCTTTTGATTTATCTAACTCATTCATACGAAACTCAAGTAAACCTAAAGAAATATTTACTGCACCTGGAATTTTTCCAGCTGCCACTTCATCTACTTCGCGCACATCAATAAAGTTTATATTCTCACCATTTTTCACTAATTGTTCAACTTGTTTTGCTGAAATAGTCTTCATGTAGCAAACCTCCATCGATTTTATTGCGATTATCCCTTTTTAATCCAAAATTTTAATACTTCTTCACCAACTACTTGATTTATTAATTCGTGGCCACCTGATCTTGCCCATGCTGCAAGGTCATTTTTTGCACCTTTATCCGTAGTGTGAATTTCTAAAACTTGACCAGATTCAAGTTCGCTAATAGCCTTTTTCGTTTTTACAATTGGCATTGGACATGTTAGTCCTTTGGCGTCTAAAATTTTATCTGCATTCATACATTAAACCTCCAAATTTACAAATAATTACTCTTAAACAGTTATCTTAACTGTGATTAATGTCACTTTCAAATTTTATATTATACCCCATTAGGTATTTTGTCAACATATCTATTTAAAAAATATAAAAAAATAATAAATCGTTCATCTATGCACAATAATGAACGTGCACAGTACCCAAACATTAAACATAGGATAATTTAAAAGTGAATTAGAAGGTGAACAAACATGTATTCAAATCAAAATTATTATTATGTTCCACAGCATTATGATTATTACCGCTTGCCAAGTAACAATCAACTTGTAAATGATATTCAGAAAGCAAGTAACGCTGAGTATAGTGCTATTATTTGTTATGAGAAGTTAGCAAAGATGGCCCCTACAAAAGAGGAAAGAAACAGAATACTTGAGATACAACAGGATGAAAAACGTCATCTTAATGAGTTTAGAAGTATTTATGCAAATTTAACAGGAACAAATCCAACATATAAAATTATTGAGAAATGTCCAGAAAAGTATAGGGAAGGAATTGAATTTGCATTAAAAGATGAACAGGAATCCGTAGATTTTTATTTAGAAATTGCTGACAAATCTCAGAATCCATATATAAAGGAAAGGTTTCGACGTGCTGCTGCGGATGAACAAAATCATGCGGTATGGTTTTTGTATTTTTTTCATAAATCAAAGAGGTAGAACGGTACTATCTAAAAAAGCCTTAGCTAACTATGATTAGTTTGTTAGATAAGGCTTTGACGATGTCATTTTATTTACTTTTATCAATACATGCGATTAACCGCTGTTCAATATCTACTGCGATCTCTTTAAGCTTTTCATCCTCTACCATTGTAATAAGTGCTGTTGGTTTAGGCATTCCAACTTTAGTCGTTCCTTCATCTTCGTAGACAACGATTTTACAAGGCAAAAAGTAACCTACCATTTTATTTTGGGTTAGAACACGCCCAGCTTCATGCGGGTTACATACTTCCAGAATCTTAAATGATTGGTCAAAGTCAACTCCCTTTTCCTGAAGCTTATCTTTGACATCAAATTGCCAAAGCACACCAAACTTTTCTTCTTTTAAGTTTTCTTCAATACTTTTTACAGCCTCATCAATTGATTTACTTGTTGTTATCGTATAATTAAATTCAAACATAAAAAATTCCTCCTTTTGTTACATCGGTAATCTTATATTAATTATTTCATTAAGACCAGGCGCTTATACCACCCTTTACATTTGTCACATTTTGAAATCCTAACTTTTTTAGTATCTTACTAGCCTTTTGGCTTCTCATTCCACTTTGGCAAATAACAATGATCTCAGTATCTTTTAAAAGCTTACTTGATTTTTGAGAAAGTTGATGAAGAGGAATATTTTTAAAGCCTCTGATGTGATTTGCTTTAAATTCGCCAGTTGTTCGAACATCAATAAACTGTTTATTTTTTTCCTTTAATTCATTTTTTAATTCATTCGTTGATATCTGCCTAACACCTTTTGCCGGCATCATTCGTTGGACAATAAGAATTACGAAAAGCCCAATCAAGATATATGGTATATATTCCATCACTTTACCCTCCTTGGTACTTATATTATACCCATATAGGTATAACGTCAACCTCTTTCTATTTCTTTTAAAAGGATAGATTCGAAATCACTTGTGCAATCAATACGATAAATATGAGAGGCAATGCAATTTGAACCCATTTCATTTGAATCTTTGGAATTAATTTGATCCCAATATGGGAACCCACGATTGAACCAATTGCTATTGGAATGGCAACTGCCCAATCTACGATCCCTTGAAAAAAGTACCACCAAAAAGCGCCAAAGCAACTGGAGAATATCACAATTCTAGAAAATTCAACGGCTTTATAATAACTGAATTGCTTTTTTAAATAATATGTAATAGTCATTGAAGCCGACCCAGGACCAAATCCGCCGTCATAAATACTAATAATAAATGGAATAACCCGATTAATTTTTTGTTCCTTATCTTGTTTTTCTAAACTGCTAATATATTTTCTACTTAATAAAACTGTTACAAGAGCAATAACCAATAAAAAGCACGCCACTATGTTCATTACATTTTCCGATAATAATGTGGCTAAAAAGGCTCCCAAAATACCGCCACTAATAGCAATGATGATGATACCGATCGTTTTTTTAAATGATATTTCTTTTTTTACAAAAAAGGTCATCACATTCGTAAAGGCAGATAGGCCTGTGGCAAACTTATTTACAGCCACACTTGTGTGGATTGGTATGCCGACTAAGAGCATGGCTGGAAGTGTTACAAGACCCGCTGCCCCAAATAAAGCCCCCACCATCGATGCAATGACGCCGATAACGAATAAAGTGAAAGCTTCAAATGAAAATAATGAAATGAATAATTCACTCACCTAAAATCCCCCCTATGACTAAAAATAACTGTATACTATTGATAAAACAAATATATATTTTTCGAGTTTTCATAAATAATTTTTATATAAGGGGTATAACATGAATTTACATGCACTTAAAATTTTTATAATCGTCGCAAAACACAAAAGTATCACCCTAGCAGCAAACGAACTTTTAATCAGCCAACCAGCTGTAACGATCCAGATTCGCAATTTAGAAAAAGAATTGAATTTAAAACTGATCGAAGGAAGAGGAAGGGGAATTCAATTAACAACAGCTGGTGAATTTATATATGAACAAGGCCAAAGACTATTTCGATTGGAAGAAAATATTGAAAACAAAATTAGGGATTTTAAAGAAAGAAATATCCAATTGAATATTTCTTCCTCCTACATTCCGATCAACTATGTTTTACCGCCTTTACTAGCACAATACAAACTTTTACATCCCAATATTTTTATTAATGTTGCACTTGGAAATGTTGCGAATGTAGAAAAACAAGTTTTAAATTACAAATCAGACATCGGTTTTGTTGTTAGAAGCAATGTAGGACACAAAGACCTACTATTCGAAGAATTAATGACCATTCCTTTTTGGTTCATCGTCCATCCTGATCACCATTTGGCAAATAAAACGATAAAATTAGAAGAATTATCAAATGAACAGATTATTTTTCGTGAAAGGGGCAGCTCAACACGTGACTTACTTGAAGCTATTTTTTATGCTAACAATTGTTCTCTACCACCGATTGGAATCCAATTACAAGGGCTTCATGAATCTATTAAAGCGGTCGAGGCCGGTTATGGCGCAACACTTGTTCCTTCCTTTAGTGTAAGTAATGAAATGAAAGATAAAAAGATTGCTCGTGTGTGGGTTGAAGGGGTCGAGATCATTCAAAGCCTCTATATTTGCACACGAAAAACGGAAGTAAAGGTAGAACCTTTTATTAAGTTTATCAAAGACAAAACGACATTTCCGGATCGATAGTTTATTCATATATATGATACGCTTTTTCTTCACCTAACATAGTTAGAGTAATTCCAAACCAAACATGTATAATCTTATGAAGATTAGTCCTAAACAAACTAAAACAAGATATTCTCTAGCTGTTACCATAGCCTTTGATTTCCAAAGTATTTCATGTACAGTCACATACCCTAATGTCCCGATTGCACTACCCATCAAGATTGTATTGGACTGGAGGGATAGATTGGAAATACTCATTCCTCCTAAGATACTTACACCTAGAATCAATGCCAAGAGCGCTGCAATGAATGTAAAGGATAAGGAGTTTGAACCAGCAAGCATACTAGACACCATTACTGTTATTCCCTCTGGAATATGATGTAAGAAAAGCGCCCATAAAAGAGGTGAGCTTGTTATTGACTGGCCAACTATATTAGTGCCTATCGCAAATCCGGTTGGAACATTATGAATGGCAACAGCAATTATTAAAAAAATAATGCCATGAACATAATTTGTCCTTTTCCCGTTATGATTGTTACTATTATGAAATACATTCTCGATTGCCATCATTCCCACTATCCCTAAAATTCCACCGATTATAAGTCCTAGCTGATCATATTGCTTAATGCTTTCTGGTATGACTTCAAATAGGATCAAACCAACTAATAAACCGCCACAGAAAATATAAAGCCTATGAATTTTCCCAGGTAAGTACTGCTTAAAAAAAGTCGTTGTGATTCCACCAATATACATTCCTAAAAATGCTAAAAAGGATATAACGAACGTAATGAATAAATTAATTATCATAAATCCTAACCCCTTTCGTCAATCTGGCTGTTCATTCATGTATACGTTGATTTTTAAAAGACATGCATATGACAACTGGAATTTACCGGAATAAATTCACAAAAAAGCGTTCCTATTTTTGGGAACGCTTCCTCATGTATAACAATATAACTTTATTGTGGCTCAATATGAATTTGAACATTTTGTATTTGATGTTTCTCCATAAGACTTTTCTCTATTTCTACGGTGATTTGATGACTCTCAAAAACATTTAGAGTATCGTCTATCACAATCGTAATATCAACAAATGCTTGATTTCCGTGCATTCTGGCTTTAATACTTTTTACTCTTTTAATATCGGGATTATGACTAACGGTATTCCTTATTTGCTCTAATTCTTCAATTTTAAAACCGTCGGTAAGTTCAAGTACAGCTTCCTTAAATATTTCGATTGCAGTCTTAATAATGATTATGCCTACAATAATAGCAGTCACCGTATCTAGCCAATAAAAGCCTAATCGTGACCCCGAAATACCAATAAATGCACCAATGCTAACAAGGGAGTCAGATAGGTTGTCCTTTGCAGCAGCTTTAAGTGAGTGACTATTGATCTTTTTAGCCAAGTTTATATTATAAAAGTAAACCAAGAACATGATTAGTGAACAGAGTAAAGCAACCCACCCAGTAAACATATTCGGAACAATATTTCCTTCATCAGTTAGACCTTTTATACCTTCAATTATTACTTGTATCCCAACTGAAATCATGATAAAAGCTGCAATTAACGATGCAATTGATTCGGCACGAAAATGCCCATAATGGTGGTTTTTATCAGGGGGTTTTCTGGCTATTTTCAACCCGACTAAAACGGCTGTAGAGGCAATTACATCGGTTGAATTATTTAATCCATCAGCAAGCAATGCTTCTGAATTTCCAAAAAAACCAATCAACAATTTAGTTATAGATAAAAATATATATGTGATAATACTTAACCAAGCACCTTTTTCCCCAACCTTGAGATTTTCGTAAGGCTCCACTATAATCCCCCATAAAAATAAAATAAAGTAATATGTCTTAATTAAGTATGGCATATCAAAATCGAGTGTGTCTACAGCAACACTTTTTCCTTAATACAACACTCTATCATAAATAATAGCATTGCCTATTTACAAAATATGTTATTTAATGTATTTTATATTTAACATATGAATAAATGCTCATATGTTTATGTTTACACAGGAGGATTCTGGCTTATGAATAAAGACGAACATCTATTTTTAGATGAAGATATAATTGACGCTGTTTCCAGAAACTTTAAAGCCCTGGGGGATCCAACAAGAATTAAGCTGTTGTATTTATTATCTCAAGAAGAGTGTTCTGTAGGTCATATCGCTGAAGTTCTTACTATGTCTCAATCAGCCATATCCCATCAATTGTCATTTCTAAAAAATCTTAGATTAGTTAAATCACGACGAGACGGAAAATCAATTTATTACACCTGTGATGACGAACATGTTATTGAGATATTAAAAATCATGATTAACCATTCAACCCATAATTAGGAGGAAGAAAAATGAGTCACCATCATCACCATGGACATGAGCATGGTCACTGCCATGACCATCACGGGCACCACCACCATTATGGCCCGACTAGGGAAGGAAATAAGAAAGGTTTAACCATTGCATTAACCATCACAACCAGTATTATGCTTTTGGAGTTTTTCGGTGGGTTAATCACAAACAGTTTAGCCTTGCTCTCGGATTCAGGGCATATGTTAAGTGATGCAAGTTCGCTAACACTTAGCTTAATTGCAATGTGGTTTGCAGCAAGACCTGCCTCACCCCATAAGACCTATGGTTTTTATAGATTTGAAATTTTAGCTGCTCTTTTTAATCGCTGGATTTATCGTTTATGAGGCTTACGGGCGATTCCTTGACCCACCAACTGTAGCAAGTGGATCCATGATGCTAATTGCGTTCATTGGACTATTAGCAAATCTACTAAGTGCTTGGTCTTTAATGAAACAGGGCGATGTGAAAGACAATGTAAATTTACGAAGTGCCTATCTACATGTATTGGGGGATGCGTTAGGTTCTGTAGGTGCGATAGTAGCTGGAATCATAATGTATTTCTTTGAATGGTATGTAGCGGATTCGATTATTAGTGTTGTTGTTGCTCTCCTAATACTGAAAAGTGCTTGGGGAATCATAAAGCATACCATTCATATTTTAATGGAAGGAACTCCTATTACAATTGACCAACAAGAGGTTTTTAAATCATTAGCGGAAATTCAAGGGGTTCTTAACGTTCACGATCTCCATATATGGACGATTACATCGGGTTTAGATTCGTTAAGCTGTCATATCCTAATTGAAGATGATCAGGATAGTCAAGCGGTCCTACAGGAAGCTATTTTAAAAATCGAAAATACATTTAAAATTAAACATACGACGATACAGGTTGAAAAATCAGACTTACAACATGCAGAAATAGAAGTGTAATCAACTTTGTGCATAGAGGATTCTATGCTTTTTAATCAATAGGCTTATTCGCAGCCAACCTTTCGAATAAGCCCTTTTTTGAACGAACTTATCGCACTATTTATTGTATTCGATGTATATCTATTCCCTGTAGTAATCGGAATATCTCTAGTAAAAGAATATTTAAGCCCAACCAGACTCCCCCAAAGACATAGCCAGCAGCAATATCACTTGGAAGTTCGACATTAAAGAACAATCGACTGATGGCAATAAGCATTAATACTACTAATCCAGCCATTGGAATAAGGGTGTGAGTCCAATGATTTTTTACAAAGCGTATACATACGAATACCGTAAAACCGTAAATAACAAAATTCATTAAAGATTGCTCGCTTGGAAAATTACGAAAAATATGATCTGTGAACGAATAAGGAACAGGGGAAAGGCTTTGAAAAATTCTTCTCAAACTTTCTTCAAAGAGTTCCCCACCTAAAATAACGATTAAAAAAGAGCCTAATTCAATTAATTTATTCTCACCTTTCCATAAAATCCAAATGAATGTAAAGCTAAGTAGGATAAGTTGGACTTGCCTCGAGCCCAGTAATGAAAAAGTTTGCATTGCCTCTGTCCAGTCCTTATTAAAAACTGAGGAAATCAATAACACCACAATTTGATTAAAATTGGTAAATTCATTTCCGAGAAAGTCCTCTATCATGCCAAACATAAGAATCATAAGACCACACGTCAGGATAGCAGTCGTAGCTAATAGAAATCCAACTCGTCTTCTCTTATGAAAAATGGTCAAAGTTAGGTTTAATAACCTAATGACTGTTTCTTTTATCTCCTCTTTATATTTTTTGTAGATATAGATTACAATAAAAATGATGGCAGCTGCTATCCCTCCAATAATGAGGTATTGTTTAATTGAATTGTGAAACGTCTCCCATTGTGGACCTAATAATTTACCGAGTGAAATAAATACCGTCACCCACAGGAATGCTCCAATATAGGCAAAAATAGCATATATCCGAAATGGCAGCCGGGTTGTTCCTGAAAAGTACCCCGTAATATGTCTAATTCCCGGGATAAAATAAGCAATCAGCAACAGCTTAATCCCGTACTTACTATACCAGTGGGAAAACTTTTCAATCCGTTCTGGACCCATATGAAAACGTGAACCGTATTTTTCGAAGAACGGTTGTCCTAACTTATAACCTATCCAATAGGAAATGGTCATACCGGTACAAGATCCAATACCAGCTATTATAATACTTAGTATCCAATTTAAACGTCCTTGAAAAACAAGAAATCCTGTATAACTCATAAGAACTTCACCTGGAAATGGAAATGCGATCAATTCTAATAGTAGTGCTACAAATAATACCATATATCCGTATTGGTCAATATATGATGTAATATTATCCACCGCTTTTCATCCCTTTATTATTCTAGGTTTAGTTGTACCGTTTTTGTGGTATTCATTCGTTTGTTTTATGGTACTAGATTGACAACACTCATTTCCAGCGATTTTTCCTTTTCGATCGAAGTATTTTTATGAGTTTATAACCTACTAGTTTGCTTATTCCTTTTAGCTTCCTGGTATCGCTGATAAAACCATATAGCAGTGGTTAACCATAATACACTGAGAAAATACCCTGCTACTATATCGCTTGGATAATGAACTCCAAGATAAATACGACTTATTCCAATTGTAAAAATCATCATGACACTCAAGATAATTAAAATTGTACGTCCCGATCGGGTCCGAATATGTCTCCATAGCAAAAAGGCAAGAATACCATACAGGGTACACGCATTAGTTGCGTGCCCACTTGGAAAGCTGTAACCACTAACCTCAATAAGTCGATGTAAATCGGGCCGTGCCCTATGAAAATACAATTTTAATAAGAAGTAAAGGATGTTAGAACCTACCATTACAGCAACAAATAGTATTAACTCTGAACGATGTTTTAATACTTTGTATAGGAAGACCAATATAAGAAGGGAAAGTGGCACAATGAAAACTGTAGAACCTATATTGGTAAATAATTTCATAATGACTGTCAATGTTGGTGTCTCAAATCCCTGAATAAAAGATATAACTGTGCTATCAAACTGTATAATCTTATCGTAGGTTACCATCATCGCTAAGAAAACAAAACCAGCAAGCGATATGATGCTTACTATTAAAGCCCGCGTAAGCTGAACCTTTAAATTCATTGAACATGATACCTCACTATCATTTAATAGTCTTTCGGAAATACGACGATACAGGTTGAAAGTGAAAAGAAGTTCTTTCGCCTTGGCGTATTTGCGCCCGCTTCTTTTGCCCCTTCCTCTGTCCTTTATCTCGAATTCGAGATAAATGTATACTATTAAAATTTCTATGTCAACAAGGCTTTGGAAGATTTTAAAACATAAGGTATAAAGCTCAATTTCACAAAATAAAAGGGGCTGTTCCTTATTGGACAGCCCCTAAGCTTATAGATTACTTAATAGCATTTAATTGGTCTAAATAACCCTTTAATGTTTCTTCTGTCATTGGTGCAAATCCAGTTTCACCTGCGAAATTATCCGCATTTTCAACTACAAATTTTGCATAGTCTAATACTTGTGGTTTTTCTTTCGCATAATTAACATTTAGATAAGTGAATACCGGACGAGTGAATCCTGCATAATCAAGATCTTCCCCAATTGTCTTAAGACTTGGTGCAACTGGGCCATTTCCAAAGTCTACGCTAACGGCTTGTAATTTATCAGTATTGTTTGCATAGTATCCATAGCCGAAAAATGCGATCGCGTTTTTATCTTTAGATACTAGATCTACTAATGTTGAATATTCTTGTTGCAGATTCACGGTTTTTACCAATGGCTGCTCATCTAGGATTTTTTCAAAGAAAAATTCGTATGTTCCATGGTTTTCGTTAGGTCCATAGAACTTAACTTCCTCAGCTGGCCAGTCTGGACGAATATCAGACCATAATACTTTATCATCAGCTTTCAATTTTCCGGAGATAAACATATTCACAATTTCGTCTTTCGTCATTTCAGTTGCCCATGTGTTTTCTTTATTAATAACCATTGTTAAACCGTCATAAGCAAGTTTGATTTCTAATACGTTTTCGCCCATTTTCATGCCTTTTTCTTCAAGCTGTGCTACTTCTTCATCTTTAATTGATCTTGAAGCATCAGAAAAATCAAGCTCACCTGGGATGAATTTTTTGAAGCCTGCTGATGAACCAGCACGACCTACTTGAACACTTACGTTTTCTTGTGCAGTTGTCATATATTCTTCAGCAATTCGTGCCATTAACGGATATACAGTTCCAGAACCATCTACAATAACGTCACCTTCTAATTTTGTAGCTTGATCTGCTGGTGGTTCGCCTTCAGTTGGAGTTTCAGTTGATTGTTGCCCCCCACATGCTGCAGTGAAAATTACTAGAGCTAACATTACTAGCATAAAAAGAAGATTTTTCATTTTTTTCATTTCCTTAATTCCCCCTGAGTTGTTTGTTTTCTTTAACAATTATTAGTCTAATCGTTTTGTGTTAAGCCCATATAAACTAATCGTTAATATTTTGTAAATTCGACTACTTTGGTTCTTCCAGCTTATATCCTACTCCTCGGATTGTTTTAATATAGACTGGTTGTTTTGAATTTCTTTCAATCTTTTCTCGAAGATGACTAATATGGACATCTACTATTCTAGTATCATTTGCATACTCATAATTCCAAACATCATTTAATAATTGGTCCCTAGTGATGACAAGGCCTTTGTTCAGCGATAAATAGACCAATAGTTCGAATTCTTTCGGGGTAAGATCAAGTCTCTCTTCACCAAAATATACCTCAAAACGATCAGGAAAGATTTTTAAATCTCCAACTTTTATTTTCTCCTCTTTTGACTGTTTATTTTCGATAGTATCTATTAATGGTTTTCTTCTTAAAATTGCCTTTACTCGGGCTACTACTTCTCTTGGACTAAAAGGCTTCGTCATATAATCATCTGCACCAAGCTCAAGTCCTAGGATTTTATCAAATTCATCACCTTTTGCCGTTAACATCAGGATTGGTATCATGATTTTTTCTTCACGCAATTTTTTACATACTTCTATTCCATCAATTTTGGGCAGCATTAAGTCAAGGATCATAATATCCGGATTCTCTTCCATAACCGTTTTTATTCCCGCTTCACCATCCATGGCAGAGATTACACTAAACCCAGATTGTTGCAAATTATATTGTAGTAATGTGATAATTGCTGGTTCATCATCTACAACTAATACCTTTTTGACCATATTATCCTCCAATCAGTATTAGATTTATTTAAAACCAAGTCAAACGTTTTAGCTCCTTAACTAAAAATCTACCTTTCTATTGTTAATTTAGTTTTTTTATAATATTAATTTTTTGTAAATTTACAATTAATTTATTTCTTTTTAATACCCAGTTAATATCAAACTTTTATGCTGGGCTTAAAAATAATAGTTTGGGAGGAGTAAGATATGCATATATGCATTAGAAAAACAATGATTATGCTTGTTCTTATTTCAATAATTACAGGATAATATTGGATTCCATTCCCCCATTTAAAGAAGGTGCAGCTAATGAATAGTCATGTTAATAATCCGCAATTATCAGTACGAGGGGCAATTAGCTTCTACTCCTACCTAAAATACTTAAGCAATAGAAGCCGAAAAGAACTGTTAAATTATAAGAGGTTTATAGAATTAAAAAAGATAATGGAAAACCAATCATTGAATACTTTTTTTCAGCCTATCCTAAAATTAGATTCGGGAAAGACAATTGGTTATGAAGTACTGAATCGTCCAGCCGATTCAAAGCTGTTTCCGAATACAGAAAAATTTTATGATTTTATTGGGCAATCAGATCAGGTATTTTCTTTCGAATGTTTTTGCAGAAATCTTTCACTTAGACGCTTTATTGACCGATTAACTGAAGATGCGCACAAGGACACCTCATTGATTTTTCTCAACATTCACCCTAATGTTTTATTGGATGGAAGTTATCATAGTGGTGAGACGCTTCAGCTTTTAAATGAATTGGGGATTGAAGCCAGACAGGTGGTTTTTGAACTGACGGAAAAGAGCGCGGTAACTGACTTTTCATTATTTGAAAAAGTCCTTTCAAACTATCGTGCTCAGGGCTTTAGAATTGCGATCGATGATGTAGGTTCCGGGTACAATAGCCTCAAAACATTAATCTATTTGAAGCCTGAATTTGTTAAACTTGATCGTTCCCTTATTCAAAATATTGATCAAAATTTAGAGCAACAGCAATTGGTAACTTTAATAATCGAATATGCAAAACAATCATTTACGAAAGTGATTGCAGAAGGAATTGAAACAGTCAATGAACTAAAGTTTGTCCGTGAAAATGGTGTCCATTATGGTCAAGGCTATGCTTTTGGAAAACCAGATGAAGAAATAAGACCAGGAAGCATGCCACAGAATTGAGATTACAAGAAAGTAATGGGTAGAAGCTGAAATTATGACATCATTAATTGGGGATATCGTTGAAATAGTTCCTGCTATATCCCAACATGCTAAAAGCAAAGAAGTAGACTTGTACGATTATGTAATCGTAACAAAAGAAAGAATACGCAGCTGTAGTGAAGAAAAGATGTAAAATGGGTAAAGGGAGCTGTTGTTTAATACATACTTTTTAACCCCAAAAATATTCTATACCAGTTATTTATCTTCTTTTTCATTCAAATAGACATTTGAATATTAAGGCGATTTGGTTTATTATATATTCAAACGAATACTTGAATAACAAGGAAGTGGAACAGTTATGGGGTCAAAGGATAGTTGTGATATTTATTGTTTTGATGAAGAAAAAGTTAATCGAATTCAAAACGATATGCAAAATAAAGATTTATCAAATATTGCTTTAGTTTTTAAAGCACTTGCGGATGAAAATAGGGTAAAGATCGCCTATGCCTTATGCCAAGATGAAGAGTTATGTGTATGTGACGTAGCCAATATCATTGGCGCTACTGTTGCAACAGCCTCCCATCATTTACGTACCCTTAAAAGCCATGGGATTGTTAAATATCGTAAAGAAGGAAAATTAGCTTTCTATTCTCTCGATGATGAACATGTAAAGCAGCTAATTGAAATTTCATTAGCTCATACAAAAGAGGAGAAAGCCAATGTCTGATCAAGCAATATTAAAGAACCATGATGCGAAAACTTACAGAGTTCAAGGCTTTTCCTGAGCAAGCTGTGCAAAAACATTCGAAGAGAATGTAAAACACCTGGATGGTGTTATTGATGCACGGGTAAACTTCGGTGCCGCAAAGATTACAGTTTATGGGAATACAACAATTGAAGAGCTTGAAAAAGCAGGTGCTTTTGAAAACTTAAAATTGCGAGGGGAAAAAGAACAAAGAATTGAACAAGAACCATTTTGGAAACAAAAAGAAAATATAAAAGTGTACATCTCCGCAGCATTACTGCTTTTCGCTTGGTTTTTAGAGCATCAATACGGTGAAGATCATATTGCCCCAATGATTGTCTTTGCAGCCTCCATTCTAATTGGTGGGTACACATTATTTAGGAAAGGTCTTAAAAATTTAAGCAAGTTTCAGTTTGATATGAGCACACTTATGACAATTGCTATCATTGGAGCTGCTTTAATTGGTGAATGGAGCGAAGGGGCAACTGTCGTTATACTCTTCGCTATTAGTGAGGCTCTAGAGAGATTTTCTATGGATAAAGCGCGAGAGTCTATTGAGTCATTAATGGACATTGCACCTAAGGAAGCATTAATCCGGCGTGGTACCCGAGAATTTCCAATCAATGTGTATGACATTCAGGTTGGCGACATCATGATTGTAAAACCGGGACAAAAGCTGGCTATGGACGGCACTGTTATTAAAGGAACTTCAACATTAAATCAAGCCGCGATTACGGGTGAATCTGTTCCTGTAACTAAGACCATTGATGATGAAGTATTTGCTGGTACCTTAAATGAAGAAGGCTTACTTGAAATTAGAGTAACGAAATTAGTAGAAGATACAACATTGTCCAAAATCATTCATTTAGTGGAAGAGGCCCAAGCGGAACGCGCACCATCTCAAGCTTTTATAGATAAATTTGCAAAATATTACACACCGGCGATTGTTGTTTTAGCGTTTTTGATTGCCATTATCCCACCATTATTAGGCGGTGATTGGAGCACGTGGATTTACCAAGGATTATCTGTACTAGTTGTTGGCTGTCCTTGTGCCCTCGTTATTTCAACACCTGTTTCTGTCGTAACAGCCATTGGAAATGCTGCAAGAAATGGAGTTTTAATTAAAGGCGGCATCCATTTAGAAAAAACAGGATCGTTAAAAGTCATTGCTTTTGATAAAACCGGAACTCTTACAAAAGGCATTCCAGTAGTGACAGATATTGTGACTTTTGACGGGAATGAAAATGAACTATTAGCCATTACAGCAGCGATCGAAAAAGGATCTCAACACCCTCTTGCTTCAGCAATCATGAAAAAGGCCGAAGCCAACGGATTAAATTTCAATGATATAGCTGTTGAAGAATTACATTCACTTACAGGAAAAGGAATAAAAGCAAGAGTTAAAAACGAAATGTATTATGTCGGAAGCCCAAACTTGTTTAAGGAAATCCTTCCAGATGGCATTGATAATACAATTACAGAAAAAATTTCGTCGCTTCAAATACAAGGTAAAACCGTCATGATCATTGGTACCGCGAATGAAATTCTTTGCTTAATTGCTGTAGCTGACCAAATAAGGGAAACATCCAATGAAGTTATTCGAAAACTTCACGAGCTTGGAATCGAAAAAACAGTTATGCTTACCGGTGATAATGAAAGAACAGCAAATGCGATTGGAAAAGAAATTGGAATTTCAGAAATTAAGGCTGATTTGCTACCAGAGGATAAATTAAACATCATAAAAGAACTACGTGAAAAATACCATAGCGTAGCAATGGTTGGTGACGGTGTAAACGATGCTCCAGCCCTTGCCGCCTCTAATATTGGGGTTGCAATGGGTGGAGCCGGAACGGATACTGCTCTTGAAACCGCTGATATCGCGTTAATGTCTGATGATCTAAGGAAATTGCCATTTACAATCAAATTAAGTCGGAAGGCACTTGAAACGATTAAGCAAAACATTGCATTCTCTTTAATCGTGAAGATATTAGCTTTACTTTTAGTCGTACCTGGTTGGTTAACGCTTTGGATCGCCATATTTGCAGATATGGGAGCCACTTTAATTGTGACCCTCAATAGTTTGAGATTAATGAAAATTAAAGACCAATAGTTTTGCTACCTTTTAAAATCTGTGGCATCCGCCGGAGGCTTTAACTTTATTCAGCAGGGGTTTGTCCCCCCTACTAAATTTAAAATACTAACTTGCACTCATCTCACCACTTATGGAAGTGGGAGACTTCTGCTGAATGAAGTTAAAAGGATTGAACTCCGCCCAAGAACGAGTTCAATCCTTTTTATTATTCACATGGTAAACATATTTCAATTGTAAATCCCTGTCTTTTTTTTGATTCAATATATATTTCGCCGTTAAACTCCTTTACTCGCGACCTCATCATTGTAAGTCCTAGGCCTAGCTGAATTTCATCAGCCCCTTCCCCATCATCCTCTAATTTAAAAATAAGATAATCACTGGATTCATAAAGAAAAAAATCAAAGTGACTGCTTTTTCCATGTCTAATTCCATTTGTTAGCCCCTCTTGGAGGGCTCGGTATAATAAATCTTGCTTTTTAGATGATAGAGGCTTTGTTACGTTTATTAATGAATTAATTACCACACCTGTATTTTTTTCTGTATTTAAGATAAGATTCTTTATAGAAAATAAGTAATCACTTACGTTAGTTTTATCGTCCTTTAATAATCTAAGTGAATTTCGTATTTCATTAAGACCCACTCGAATTTGCTCTTGTGATCTTTCTAATTTTTCTACTGCTTCAGTTGGTTTATTTTGAATTAACCGTTTTCCAGCTTCGATTTGGATATTAATCGTTGTTAGTGTGTGCCCAACCGTGTCGTGAATTTCTCCTACAAGCCGATTCCGTTCCTCTAACATCATTTTTTCACTTAGAGCAATTGCAGTTTCTTTCATCGATTGAGCTAACGACTCAGTTTGCGAGATCACTCGTTCTTCTAGCTTTGTATTAGACTCTACTAATAAAGCATTTAGACGGTCAGTTTCTTGGAAAGATTTTGCATATTCCCGAGTTAGGATAATAAATTGTGAGAATAAAAATATGAAAAAGCCCATTGACACCATATCAAAAGATTTAATGTATTCGTTATAGTAAAGTACATCATTCAAAATGGTAACATAGAAAAATACACATGTAGAAAAATTTAAAACCGCTCCTTCACGCTTACGAATCATAGCAACAAACATAATATAGAAAAAATAGACAAGAAGCATTATGGCTATAAAGGTAAACGGCTTTAATAAGTGAGTAAAAGTAGTTGGTGGTGTAATGACAACAGCAAGCGAGAATAAACCCGTAATGAACAATGAAAGACGATAAATGAACAAATTCCATTCCTTTGGATATAGTGTTTTTAGAAATATAATATAAAGGAAAAAACCAGTAAAAATCGTTAAATATTCGATCTTTAATGCTAGCGTCCAACCGAATTCGGGAAATATTCGAATCAGCAGCGCTTGATCAGTAAGCAAGGTTCGAATAGCAATGTCAAGACTAACTAGCGAGAATGCCAATGAACGAGTTTCGCTTTTACGAAACAAATAAACTACTAGATGGTATAGACTAATCAATGCAAAAATACCAAATAAAAAACTGGTTTTCGCAACCGCCTTTTCTTTAAAGTTTTGCACTAAAAGAGCATCGCCGAACAGTATTTCTCCGAGAACACCACCTTTTAAATGGTGAAAATTAGAGTTCAGAATAACAATTTCAATTTTATTTGATTGGGGTGTAAAAGTGAATACTTCAGGGATATATTTGGGTTTCATCGTCTCTTTACTTGTACCAACTTCACCAACTTTTCCAACCAATTTTCCATCTATATATAACTCAATGGCTGTATTAAAGGTCGGAATGTAAACTCCCATTGACTTACCGACGTCACGTTCAGGAATTTTCAACGACAAAACAAATGTCCCGTATCCTTGACCCGGAATAAATTTCCCGTCCCCATATTCAAAATTAGACCACTGGCTTGGCAGAGGGATCATTGTAGTAGGCTGATGTTGATGTAATTCATCAGGAAGCAATAATTTATTCCAATAGTAAAGCCATTCACCATTTAATGCGATTAACTCATTTGGATTAGCATTTCTTACATCCATTTCCCCTGATTGGGCTAACATAATACTGTTAGCACTTACATTCAAAGAGAAGAAAAAAAATAGAGTAAAGGTTGAAAATAGAATTTTAATTTTACTACTCATTTTTTAACGCCTCACTACTATCTTTTAGTAGCTTTCTAAAATAAATAATTGCTTTTGATCGGTTATTAATACCGATTTTATTATAAATATCACTTATATAATTTTTTACGGTGCCTTCACTAATAAAAATCCGCTCCGAAATTTGTTGATTATTCAACCCCTGCATCATTAATGAAATGATTTCTTTTTCCCGTGTAGAAAAATTCATGGGGTCCTTTTCGATTTTTTTATTAATTTCGGATTCTATCTCCAATATTTTAGATAATTCAGATATTTTGAGAGCTAATTTCATAGCAATATTACCAGGGAGAATCATTTGTCCTTTTGCCGCATCACGAACAGCCTCAATTAACTTATCTCCTGGAATATCCTTTAATAAGAACCCCTTTGCCCCATTTACAAGCGATTCAACAATAAACTCATCCTCATCGAAAGTCGTCAACATGACAACATTCGTATTTGGAAATTCGTTTGAAATTCTTTTAGTGCTTTCTACTCCATTCATTATCGGCATTCTAATATCCATTAACACAACCAACGGTGAATATTTTTTAGTAAATTCATAGGCTTCCTTTCCATTCGATACTGTCCCGATAACTTCCATATCTTCCTCTAAATCAAGTATTGTTTTCAACCCATCACTCATTAGCCTTTGATCATCTGCAATCAAAATTGTTATCAAACTCATCTTTTCACCAACCATATGGGTACTCATTCCCCTAATCAATTACCTTCTTTATAAAATACAAAGGGTTTCTACTTAAATCTACTTCCTTGCCGTTTAGATTTCTCCATTCCTTATCATATAAAAGTTTTACCTTTGGTTTTCCCAGTGGATTGCCATTAATTTCTGAAACTATACCTATATCTCCATTATTTAGTAATACAAAGCTTCCTGCAACATAAATATTGATAATACTTAGAAACTCCACAATAATTTTATACTCAAACAAAACATCCCCTGAACCAAGTAAAAATTCAATTACTTCATTTGTTGGGTAAGCTGAACGGTGGGGTCTATTAGAACTTAATGCGGTATATACATCAACAATTCCGATGATACGTGAAAAAAGGTGCAACTGATCATTTTCTAAACCATTTGGATAACCCGATCCATCGAATCTTTCGTGATGTTGGTAGGCTGGTAGACAAATTTCTTTAGGAAATTTGTGTTGCAATATTTGAAAACCTGCGATTACATGCTCTTCCAGCTTCTTTTTATCATTTTTTGGTAATAAACTATTGTTATTTAATAGATTTTGATCAATAATACAGTTGCCAATATCATAAACTAAAGACGCCCTAGCTAATAAAAGTAAATTATCCTCGTCTAAATTCAAATTAATTCCAGTTGCAGTTGCAAGTAAAGATGTTTTTATATATCTATGTAAATTTTCTTTACCGTTATTGCTAATAACACGTAATTTTAATAACAGTTCTATTATTTGTTCTTGTTGGATAGCTTTCATAAAAATTTTCTCTACCTTTATCGAATGTCGAACAAAATTTGTTTCAATCATCAATTTCCCAACCTTTTCAATTTCCTTTTTAATCATTTCTAAATGATCTGTAGAATCCAAAAAAGCTAGTTTATTTTTTGCATAATGTTGTGAAGATAAGTTTGTCTCCTTTTTAGAAAAATTTTTAGGAGCTTGATTATGAACTATTTTAATAACAACTTCTTTAACATTATACTTATTGAATAGCATTTCAATTATTCTATCGGTTAGTTTAAACCCTTTTTTGACCAATATACTCTTATTGTGATTCATCACATCTTCTGCTAATTCCATTCCAGGTTTAACTTTAGAAATTGACATTATTTGACCCATCTATTATTCCCCTCTGAACATTAATTTTATTTATTCATTCGTAGTAGTAGATTTTCGAATTCGTTTTCTCTAATGGGTTTACTAAAATAGAAACCTTGCATAATATTACAACCTAAATTTTTTATTAACTCCATTTGCTCCTTTGTTTCTATACCTTCAACAACGACTTCTAGGTTTAAATTTTTGGCCAATGCTACGATTGCTACAAACACAGCTCTGTGTTTTTTACTCTCATTTATTTTATTTATGATGGATTTATCAATTTTTATGAGATCAACATTAAGAAATGTTAAATAACTAAGAGAACTATATCCAACCCCAAAATCATCAAGAGCAACCCGAATTCCTAACTTTCTAATATCGTCAATAATGGAGGTGAAATTCTCTGTATCATTACCTGTCATTGTTTCGGTTAATTCCAACTCCAAATATGCCGGGTCTACTTTCGTTTTCTTGATTATTTTGGAGATCATTTCTATAAAATTTTGTTGATAGAGTTGTCCAAAAGAAAGATTCACACATAATTTCAGTTTATGCCCTTTCGAATGCCAAAATTGTAGCTGTTGACATGCTTTTTCAATCACCCATTCACCTAGAGGTATTATTAACCCAAACTTTTCACATAGTGGAATAAAATGCTCTGGTGAAATCTGTCCGAAAGTCGGGTGATTCCAACGGATTAAAGCTTCCCCAGCAATAATATTATTTGTATTTAAACAATATTGGGGCTGGTACACAAATTGAAAATTACCTTCTTTTAATGAGTGATATATCTCTTGTTCAAAATATTGTTTATTTAAAAACTTTAGCATAATCTCCATATTGGCTTGAATTTTTTTTGTTCTTAAACCTTGATTTCCCCCTATTCTGTTAACATATTTAATCTTCATAACTTTATCCTCCAGTTGTTTTCTCTTTTAAACTTTTTTTCATAATAACCCCCATTATAATACTAATAACGTCATATTATTTATGACTTCAGTCATGAAAAAGTAATATAAAATATCACACGTGTCGATTAACCAAAAAAGTCCAAAAGACATGAAAGGTATAATTTAGATGAGATAAGAAACTCTTGTATTGTAGCTGAAAATTCGTTCTTCTTTTTTTAAATGAAACTATTTTTTCATTCTTCCGTATTAGAGGATGTTCAAAAAGTTATATCTAAACCGCCTACAAACCCAATGGACAATTTTGACTGCTCCCAGAAATGGAAATGAAAGTAACCTTATTATTGGTAGTCCTATCGGCGAGAAATCTTATTGAA
>DULJ01000021.1 GCA_012840465.1 Caryophanales bacterium | reverse complement strand
TTATCCCGCCTCCATCGTTATATATTATAATTTATAACGATGAAAAAAACAACAAAAAACACCAGGAATCGTTGTTGTTACAATGAATCTGGATGTTTTTCATCGTTATACATATCGGGAATCCAGGTTGTATGATAACGATCAAAAACATCTATGAGTTGTTTTAAACAAGGTCGCTCGTCATTTTTTACAATATCGTCACCAAGCATGATAGCAAACGGTTCATTACCGATAAATTTTCGCGCACACCAAATTGCATCCCCTAATCCTTTGGGCTCTTTTTGACGAATATAGTGTATGTTAGCTAAGTTAGAAATAGCTTGCACTTCCTCAAGGAATTCAAATTTATTCTTCTTAGCCAATGTCTCTTCAAGTTCGTAGGATTTATCAAAATGGTCCTCGATTGCTCGCTTGCCGCGACCACTTACAATTAATATATCCTCAATACCTGAAGCAACAGCCTCTTCTACAATATATTGGATAGTTGGTTTATCTACTATTGGCAGCATTTCCTTAGGTTGAGCTTTTGTAGCTGGCAAAAATCGAGTTCCTAAACCCGCGGCTGGAATGATTGCTTTGCGTACCTTCATTCAAAAAAACCTCCTACCTGACGTTATTATTTTAGACACTTCATCTCGAATCTTTTAAAACGATTGGAACATGAGAACCGCCCCCCACGTTCCGCTAATATGCATTTTTGTTCACAAATCCATTTACAATTGTCTTAAAGATGATCTTGATATCAAACAAAAATGTCCAATTTTCGATGTAAAAAATGTCATGCACAATTCGATCTTTAATTGATGTATCGCCACGTAGTCCACATACTTGTGCCCAGCCGGTAATACCTGGACGAACATGGTGCTTAATCATATATTTTGGTACGTCTTCTTTAAATTGGTCGACAAAGTAGGGACGTTCCGGGCGCGGACCAACCACGCTCATATCACCTTTTAAAACATTAAAGAATTGAGGTAGTTCATCTAGACTTGTTTTTCTTAAGAATGTACCAAATTTTGTGCGCCTAGGGTCATTTTCAGTTGTCCACTGTGTATTGGAGACACTTTCCGGCATATGTTTCATCGAACGAAACTTATACATTTGAAAAGTACGGCGATTCATACCTACCCGCTCTTGTTTAAAAATAATCGGACCTGGTGAAGTTAATTTAATCCCAATAACAACCAAAGTCATAATAGGAGACGTAACAAGAATCGCACAAATTGAAAAAACAATATCAAACAATCTCTTAAACAACCGTTTCTGCGCATCATCCAATGGTACATCCCTAACATTGATCAACGGAATGTCACCTAACGAATCGAAATGCGGTGTTGCCGGAAGAATATTATAAAAGTCAGGAATAATCGAAGTTCGTACCCCTGCTTTCTCACATGCGATGACAATTTCGCGATACTTTTTATGAACACGAATCGGCAAGGCAATGACAACCTCATCCACCAATTTGTCTTCAAGGATCCCAGGCAACTGATCAATTGTACCCAGTATGTTCCCGTACTTCTTATTATCAAGGTCAAATTCCTTGACGTAATCATCCAAAAAGCCAATCACCTGAAACCCAAACTCAGGATTTCTCATTAAATTATCATAATATTTACGACCAAGCTCACCAGCACCAACTACAAGAATAAATTGCCTATTATAGCCCTTACGGCGCATTGTCCGTAAGCTTATTTTCACTAATAACCGGTATGAAACAACTAGCACAACACTAAATATAAAGTAAAAGATTAATAGATAACGGGATAAATCAACAACTTTAAATAAAAATAGCAAGCTCAAAAGCATAAACATACTAAATATATGAATCTGAAAAACTTTCATCATTTCAAAGGCAAACTTTTTCTTGCGCTTAGGAATATAGATACCTAGAACATAGCCAATCATGATGGCAATGAAACCGTAGATGAGGCTCCAAAAGAAATAAGTTTGGAATGGCAATGTCCCAGCATTTTCTTCCGGAAAAATGACGAATCGGAAAAGCCAAGCAAGCAAAAATGCCAGTTAAATTACGATAAAATCTATTATGACATACATTTGCGTTAGAAACCTTTCACGTTCACGGATTACTTCTTATCACCTTATCATTTCAATTTCTAGTACTATTGTATAAAGTCAATATCAGTTAGTGTCCGCTCACTCATAGCTTTTGTTTCACCATAGGGATTTGTTGTTGGCCAAAGATTCATTGATTCTACAAATGGAACTTTGTTATCACCGTACACTGTGGCTAATGAGCTAAAGACAAAACGATTTACACTATACTTTAGACAAGCTTTGGCTAGAACAAAAGTACTAACAAGATTGTTATAATAATAGTCCTGAGGCTTTTCTACAGACTCCCCCACCACTTTAAAGCCAGCAAAGTGTATAACACCGTCAATCTTATAATTTCTAAAAATGATATCAACAGCTTCTGCATCTGTTACATCAATCTCGTAAAAAGTTACTTCTTTATCAGCAATATCCATTATTTTAAAAACAGTGCCAGCTTTACTGTTACTTAAATTGTCAGCGATGATTACTGAATGCCCAGCCTTCCAGTAAAGCTACACAAGTGTGTGATCCTATATAGCCTGCCCCACCTGAAACTAGTATGTTCATAGGGTTTCGCCTACTTTCATAACTCCAAAGTATTGTGAAAGAAAAAGAGTCCAATGCTTATAGACACTGAACCCATTAGTTCATACTAAAATTATATTACTAATTCAGAATAGCAATATATAGTCCCCAAAAACAACGCAACTCGAAAAGTATTGTCTTGCTGCACATTAGGCCTTTTTATTCTAAATTAAGCTAAGTATCCTTTAATTATATTACAAACTAAGTCAATATCTTCTATTTCTAAATAAGGATGCATTGGTAAGGAAAGGACGATATCGCAGAGTTCATTCGTGACTGCAAAGTCGTCATCAGTAAACTGCAAATCGGAGAAAGCTCCTTGCTCATGCATTGGTTTCACATAATAAATCATGCTCGGAATGCCATGTTCTTTCAATTTCGCTTGCAATTCATCGCGCTCTTCCTTATTCTTAAGCTTAATCGTATATTGGGCAAAACTTGAATAATAACCGTCAGGAATTATAGGGGTTTCAACGACGCCAGTCAGCCTCTCATTGTATAATTGATAAGCCTGATTCACATCATCCAGTTCATGATCAATAAATGCCTTCAGCTTTACTTTTAAAATGGCTGCTTGGATTGTATCAAGTCGAGAATTCACTCCAACCCTGACATTATCGTATTTATCTTCACCTTTGCCATGAATCTTTAACGATTTCAGTAAGACAGCTAACTCATCATTATTAGTAAATATTGCCCCACCATCACCATAACATCCCAATGGCTTTGCAGGGAAAAATGATGTGGTGGCTGCATCGCCAAAACTGCAGGCTCTTTTCCCCTTTATGTTGCCGCCAAATCCCTGGGCGCCATCTTCTAACACTAGTAAATTATATTTTTCTGCTATTTTCGCTATTTCCTCATGATTAGCAGGAAGACCAAATAAATCAACTGGAATAACAACCTTTGGCGTTAACTTACCTTCTGCTAATATTTTAACAATCGCCTCTTCTAATTTTACTGGATCAATATTAAATGTGTCTCGGTCGACATCCACAAAAACGGGAGTTGCTCCTCTAAAAGAGACAATTTCTCCTGTTGAAAAGAACGTAAAGTCTGGGACAAAGACAGCATCTCCTGCTTTTATATCCCATGCCATCATCACTAACGTCATCGCTTCCGTTCCATTGGCACAAGTAATACAGTGCTTTACACCAACATAGTCAGCTAACTGCTGTTCCAACTCCGCTACTTCTTTGCCACCAATGAAATGCGTATTGGTGATAACTTCATGAATTGCAGCATCAATTTCCTCTTTATATTTTTCGTATTGTGTCTTTAAATCTCTAAATTCCATCATTTATCAATCTCCATCAAAATAGGATTTATTTCTCTTGCAGTTCCCCATCGTTAAGTGTATATTCCCGGTCACATTCTTGACATTTCCATTCGTTTTTTAACACTGTGCCGCATTCACAGACCCAACCAATTTGTTTCGCAGGGACTCCTGCCATTAGTGCATAATCGGGTACATCTTTTGTTACAACCGCACCGGAAGCAATCATCGCCCAGCGACCAACCGTATGGCCACAGACAATCGTTGCGTTTGCCCCTATCGATGCTCCGTATTTCACCAATGTCCGCTTATATCCTTCCGTGCCTTTTGGATATTTACTTCTTGGCGTTAAATCATTCGTGAATACCATCGAAGGACCACAAAAAACATAATCCTCCAATTCAACACCTTCATAAACCGATACATTATTTTGAATCTTAACACCGTTGCCGATTTTCACGTTGTTGGCGATATTGACATTTTGGCCAAGTGAACATTTCTCTCCAAAACTAGCTCCTTTTTGGACATGGCAAAAATGCCATATTTTTGTGCCATCCCCAATTGATACATCTTCATCAATATAACTGCTTTCATGGACAAAACAACTCATCACTCAAACCTGCCTTTAAAGTCCAATGTGCTGCATTTGTCTAATGGAAGTCTCACGCTTTTACCTTCCGCTGCTGATTTATAAATCGCTAAGACAAGCTCCAATGCTCTTCTGCCATCTTCTGCTGTTACATAAGGCTCGCGATCATTTAAAATGGCGTCGATCACATCAGTATAAAGCGGATTATGCCCAAAGCCATATACGTTGGGTGGATTTTCATGATAGGTTTCTTTCACTTCATCCGGATCGTCTATCTTGTCAGCAAACTGCCATTCTTCAATAATATTGACTGACTTACCGCCTGCTTTAACCGTACCTTTTTCTCCAAATATGTATAATGTTTCTTCAAGATTGCTTGGAAAAATATTCGTTGTCCCTTCGATAATACCGTAGCTACCGTTGGCGAACTTAATTAGAGCAAGCCCTAGGTCTTCTGCTTCAATGAAATTATGTTTCAAGTTATCAGTCATTCCGACCACCTCGATGATTTCATCGCCCATCATCCAGCGCAAAAGATCGATGTTATGAATGCACTGGTTCATCAATGCTCCACCATCTTGTTCCCATGTACCGCGCCATGGTGCTTGTTTATAGTAATCCTCGCCCCTGTTCCAACGGATATGGGCCGTACCATGGAGCAGTCTGCCAAAGCGTTCTTGTTCTACAGCTTCTCTAACTTTTTGAATTGATTTATTAAAACGGTTTTGGTGGCAGGCGCTTACCTTTACCCCTTTCTCTTTCGCTTTTTGAATAATTTCATCCGCTTCCTTGAGTGAAAGAGCAATTGGTTTTTCAATGATTAGATTCGCTTCGGCATCAATACAATCTAACGCAATTTGACCATGCCTGCCGCTCTCCGTACAAATGGCTACTAATGCCGGCTTTTCCTTTTCCAGCATCTCCTTGTAGTCTGTATAGCGATGAATTGCTTTAGGTAAGTTGAATTTTGAGATTTTATCCTCGATATTTTCAGGTACTATATCGCATAATGCCACAATCTCAAGTTCGTTTTTGATTGCTGCCGCGATATGATTCGGTGAAATTCTTCCGCATCCAATTAAGGCATATTTCAAAGTCATGACACTCCCCCTCTTACTTATTAAAGTCTAAAATGGCCTGATTAATCTTCTCTGCCGCATGTCCATCTCCAAATAGCAGAGGCTGCGGATGTGATAAACAAGTTAGTTCCCTTGTCACTAGTTTTAAAATCGTATCTACTTCAATTGAGCTTAACACATTCCAGCCATTTTCCAACGTCTCGACCCATTCTGTTTGATCTCTCAATGTTGTACAAGGCGTTTTCAAGAAATAAGCTTCCTTTTGCAGTCCTCCGGAATCAGTCACAACCATATAAGCATGGGCTGTTAAATATAACATGAGCAAATAACCCACAGGGTTTATAATGATTGTATTATTGATTTCAATATTGTAATCCTCAATTAACCTCCGCGTTCTTGGGTGCAGTGGCAACAGCACCGGCTTGTCCATTTTTTCAAATGCCGCAAAAATGGAGCGCAACTTGTTAGGGTCATCGGTATTTTCAGCACGATGAATGGTTGCAAGGTAATATTCCTTTTCTTTCAAAGTGGGAAAATTGCTATTTCCCTCTCTTAACTCGTCTAACCAAGCTCCATTGGCATAACGACTCTTGGTAATTTCAACATTCCTCAGCACGACATCATACATGATATCGCCAGTCTGGAACACACCACCTGTAATGCCTTCCTTTTTTAAATTATGTATAGCCGTGTCCGTTGGGCATAAAAGCAAATCAGAGAGATGGTCTGTAAGTACTCTGTTTTGCTCCTCAGGCATCCTTTTATTGTAACTACGTAGACCTGCTTCGACATGGAATACCGGAATATGTAATTTACTTGCCGCTAATGCACCTGCCAAGGTGGAGTTTGTATCACCATAGACAAGCAACCCATCTGGATTTTCTTTTACAATAATTTCTTCAATTTTCTCAAGCATCCGCCCTGTTTGCATTCCATGTCCACCGGAGCCTACACCTAAATGATAGTCCGGTTTCGGGATGCCCAATTCTTCGAAAAAAATGTCAGACATATTGGCATCATAATGCTGACCTGTATGTACTAATATTTCTTCATTTTCTTTTCTGAACACCTCAGAAAAAGGTGCTGCCTTAATGAATTGCGGACGAGCACCGATAATTGTGATTATTTTCATTTTCTACATTACCCTTTCATCCAATATTCCATACTATAACTACTAGGTAGTTTTTGACTTCATTGTAACATAAAGTAGCAAATTATATACTGCCATATCATCAAATTAACAAAACCAAAAAAGACCTGACAGAAAAGAAAGGTCAGGCCATATCTAGTTTCAAAGATTCATCGGTACATTCTTATCTACCTTTTTTGGAGACCCTACTTGTTTCCCACCTTCAGCCTTCTTCTTGTCGAACAGGACAATAATCGTTCTTAATTGAATAACAATATCTAACCAAAAAGAATAATTCCGAATATAGTATAAATCAAATCGAAGTTTATCCTCGACATCGGTTGTATATTTCCCCATCACTTGAGCATACCCCGTGATTCCCGGCTTCACGGTTGTCCGGTAGCCATAATAATGATGATCCTGCATGTATTGATTGATAAAGAACTCTCTTTCAGGTCTTGGACCCACGACCGCCATATCGCCTTTTAATACATTCCAAAACTGCGGAAGTTCATCGATCCGGGTTCTCCGAATAAAACTACCAACTTTGGTTATCCGAGGATCATTTTCTATTGCTAAAGTTGGTCCCGTTCGCTTTTCAGCACCATTGACCATTGAGCGAAATTTATAAATCGTAAATTCTTTATTATCCCTGCCTAATCTTTTTTGTTTATAGAAAACTGGTGCTTTTGGGTCTTCCAGCTTGATGATAATGCCGATAATGAGAAACAGCGGCGCCAGCAATATTAACACTAAAGCGGAAAAGATAATATCATAGAATCTTTTCGATAACAATTGGTCCCATAACAGTCCAAATGGCTTAACCGCCATGACCATTGTATCCCCCACAGACGTGATTGACGATTTTGATAGCATCAAATCGTAAAGGTCTGGGATGACAAAGACAATTTTTCCATTTTTGATAGAACGGTATAGATATTCAGAGCGACTTTCACCAGCAACACTAGAACCGACGAAAACATAATCGACCGTTTCAATTAATTTGTTAGCCTTGCTAGTTGAATTTTGTGGGTCCATTTCTTTAATTGCAACAGTTTTGCCGAGACTCTCTTTGATTTGTTCAATCATCTTATCTTTTTCGTAAATGTCATTACTGATTATGAGCACGGTTCCTTCAAATTTTTGTTCAGTAATTTTTTTAAATAAAATTTTCCATGCAATTAATAGGAAGATTTCAATGAAAAAGGCAAGCAATACTATGGTTCTTGGTAATCCAAACTCTCTAAATAAAAACGAGAATGACATCGTTAGAAAACTCATAAAAGTAGAAGCCACCAACACATTGCGAATAATATCCCATTTGCCTTTTCTGCTCAAATTATATAAATCATAAATGGCTAAAAAGAATAAAGAAATTAACAGAATCCACGGTATTAACGAGATAAATGATTCCCAGTTTCTTTGTGGAATTTCATCATAACGAAGATAAAAGGCCAATATATAGGCCGCACACACTAAAAGCAAGTCGACCGCAAGAATAATCGCCTTTCTACGCCTTTCTACAATTTGCATAAAAAAACCCCTAGTTTCGCTATTTTCATAGTTTCAGTTTAGCATAACTAGAGGGTTTAAAGTATGTTATTTTATAGGTATTATTGCCAAGTTATTTCAACTCAATTGATGTAGCCATTCTGCAAGCTGTCGTGCTTGTTTTTCCCTACTAAAATGCATTTGAATAATTTCTAGACCTTGACCAGATTCACAGTGAATTTGATGATTTGCTACAGCTTTCAAAACATTAACTAAATGATGGTTTCCTCGTTCACTTAAAGAACCGTACATTCCGATTTTATAGGTTGTTAATACTTTCTCTATTTCCCCGTCAACTGTTGAAATAATCGGCTTATCATGAAGAATATAATCAAATAATTTATTTGGGAGTGCATCTTTGAACAGGGGAATATTCTTCAAGCAAATGATAAAGGCATCGGCCATTGTTAAATAATCGTTTATTTGATCCTTGGGGACAGACGGCAAGAGCGCCACTTTATCAGTAAGCTCCCGGTCAGCAACGGCTTTTATTAAGTTTTCTCTTTCAGGACCATAGCCGATCAACAAAAATTTAAGATGGTTTTCCTCCTTCAATTGTTCAGCGGCGTCAATAATCTGATATAAGTCATTGGCCGGGCCGTGGGAGCCAGCGTAAACAAACACAAAGTCATCTAGCTGGTAACGAAATTCTTTCCTTAACACATCTCGCTTAGAAGCATGTGATTTTAAATTGATATTAATTGTTTCCATATCAATTCCGTTTGGCAAAAAGTAAACCTTCTCTTTCGGGATTCCTTTTTCTATTAATCTAGAATGAATTCCACTGGTAAGCGCTATAATACTATCCGCCTGCTGATATAGAGTTCGCTCCATCCAGCGCATAATCTTAACAATTCGCTTACTTTCCGGCACACCATTGATTTGCACTAAAGAATCCGGCCATAAATCGCGAACTTCTAACACGAAATGTGTTCTTCTTAGCTTCGAGATTAATAATGATGAAAAAGCAGTAAACAACGGCGGCGATGAGCCAATAATGACATCAGGCCGGTCCCTTTTACATAGACCAACCAGTAGCAGAAGGAATGAAAATAGCAACATATTGATGCTTCGCAGTGCCCCATTGCCTTTGTAGGAGTTGGCACCGATCCATTGGAAACTAAAACCTTCCATTTTCTCTTCCTTACTGATTGTGAAAGGATGGCAGCGAAATTCCTTCTGGTGGTGAAGAAAATTACAGCCAAACAATCGTACCCGAAATTCCTTTGCTAAGTATTTAGCCAATTCATAATGCCTTGTACTGGCTGGATACTCAGGTGTAATACTATATTGATTAATGATCCAGATGCTTTTTTTCATGATTTACACCAACAATCGATTATATAGGTCGTCTAATTTTTTGCTTTCCTCTTCCCAATTTCCAGAGGTTAAACTCCAATTCAAAGCATTTTCCCGACAATTCTGAAGCCTCATTTTGTCTGCGGCAAGTACATTAATGGCTTCAGCGATACTTTCCGGACTAAACGGATCAAATAATGCGCCAAAATGCACTTGTTGATTTAATCGGGCAATTTCCGGGATATCACTGGCACATACGGCAAGGCCCGCCATTAAATATTCGGAAAGCTTATTAGGAAAGCTGTAAAGGTTATTTAAGCACGTTGGTTTATACGGGATGATACCGATATCGGCTGTTTGAGCAGCGGTCACGAGCTCCCTCATCGAAACAGGCGGACAAAAGACGACTTTCCCTGCTTTGATCAGATCTTTTGCTATGGCACGAAGTTCATCCTCAATTGGGCCGAATCCTCTGAGATGGAGAACGACATTTCCAGACACATATTCAAATGACTTTATTAACTCTTCCAAGCCACGATCCTTCATATAGCCGCCATGATATAGTACGACTACTTTTTCCGAGTCAAGTTTTGGAACTTTCGGTTCATCGACTAATGTCTTGTTCGTGAAATTATGAAGAATCGTTGGCTTCTTAGCCAGTTTGTAGCGTTTCTGCAATTCCAGCGCAATCGACTCATTGACGGTAATGACTTCATCGACTCTTTTAATTAAGAAACCTTCGATAATCATAACCACCTTCTTGAAGAGAGGCGGAAAATCCGGACGTTGTTCAACCCATAGCTCGTGGGAATCATAGACTAATTTTGCTTTTCGTAATTTTGCCGCTACAAATGCCCCCGGAAGCATTTCAAAATCATGGGCATGATATACATCTGCCTTTTGCTTAGAAGCGGCGATGGTAATTTTTACAATACCTGCTATTTTCTTGACGACTTTCTGAATGATTGATGTAGGTCCGTTGTTATTCTTAATACTCTCTACACGGTAAATTTGATAATTATCAGCTATTTCATGTACTGATTTCTCTAGAGAATGTCTCTCCCCAACGACGGTAAGCTGACATTTATCACCGACCACCCTTGCTTCTTTAGTAACACGAGGATCGGAACTAACTTCATTCATAACTAACATACACAGTTTTTTGTTCATGATTTAGTTCTCAACCTTTTCTTTTATACTACCATCAGCATTGACATATCGTGGGTCTTGATCGATAAAAATCTTAAACCATAATTCAACGTTCATTAAAGTCCATAGCTGCCAGCTATAATCCTCATTGGAAGCGATCATTTTCTCAATCGTCTCAACCTTAAAAAGATTTCTTTTTTGAGCGGCCCCATCTAATAAAATAGCTTTTACAAATTGCGGGTTTCTCTTAAACCAAATATTAATCGGCGTTGGAAATCCCTTTTTATCTTTTCTATTTAAGACCTCATCAGGAATAATCCCTTGAATAGCCCTTTTAAATATATATTTTGGCTCTAAGCCCTTCACTTTGATGGAACTTGGGATTGATGCTGCAAATTCTACAATCCGATAATCCAGTAAGGGCACACGAGATTCCAATGATACGGCCATGCTCATTCGATCTTCCACTTGTAATAAGCCTGGTAGGTAGGCTTTCATATCGTGGTAGAGCATTTTATTAAAAATATCGGTAGATGGACAATCGTTGATATATCGTGTAAATACCTCGTCCGCGTCATAATCTTTCACAAATTCCTTAAAATGATCTGTGAGGAGCGATATGTCCGCAAACTTAAAGGAAGTACTATAATTCCTCCAAATAGCAGGGAAAGAGTTCAATTGAAGTTCATTGTCCCTTTGCATCGTACGCAAAACTTTTTTCATGGTCGTTTTGATACCGTGCTGCTTTACATATCCTTTTAAAAACACGAATTTATTGATCAGGCGTGCCAGTTTCGTTTTCTGTGTATGCTGAATCACGTTGTCGGCTTTGCTATTTTTCATATAAGCTTCGTACGTCAAAAAATAACGTGGATAACCACCAAAAATTTCATCCCCGCCTTGGCCTCCTAATGCCACCTTAACGTTATCAGCCGCCAGTTGGCAAACCGCATATTGCGGAACAATCCCCGGACCCACACAGGGCTCGTCCATATGCCAGATAATTTTCGGAAGCACCTGTTCAAACCATGCTTGGTTTGGCACCGTTTCTAAGTATTCAGTACCCGCTTGTTTCGCAACTAGCTTCGCATATTTCGTTTCGTCGTAAAATTCATTTTCAGCGAACTTTCCAGAAAATGTTTTGATTTTTTGGTCTAGATTTTGGGCTGACAATACTGTCACCGTACTTGAATCCAACCCGCCGCTAAGATGGCAGCCAACCGGTACATCGCTGCGCAAATGAATCTTCACGGCATCTTCGATTAAAGCGCGTAAGCCGCTGATATATTCCTCTTCCGTTTTGTTCGTTTCTGTAAAGTCGACATCCCAATATTGCTCAATATACAACCCACCCGTTTCCGAAATCGTCCCATAATAACCCGGCAGCAGCTTGTTGATGCCTTTGAAAAACGTTTTATCATCCGGAATATACATAAACGAAAGATAATCGTAAATCGCTGCAAAGTTTGGCTCTCTTTTAATAGATGAATCAGCAATAATCGCTTTTATTTCCGATCCGAATACAAAACGGTCCTCATCATGATAATAATAAAATGGCTTAATACCTAAGCGATCCCTGGCAAAAAACAACTCCCGTTTTTCTTTATCCCAAATCGCAAACGCAAACATGCCATTCAATAGTTGTAGGCACGCCGGTCCTTTTTCCGCAAATAGCTGAAGAATGACCTCTGTATCAGAATGAGTTTGAAAGGTAACACCTTTATTTATTAGGTCATCACGCAACTCAAGATAATTGTAAATTTCACCATTAAAGACAATAGTATAACGGTCATCAACCGTTGACATTGGTTGATGACCAGCTTGAAGGTCGATAATACTTAAACGGCGGAAGGCTAGGCCGATATTTTCATCTAGGAAAAGACCGGCGTCATCTGGACCACGGTGTTTAATAATATCACGCATTTTAATAATAGATGTTTTATTAACCATTTTATGATTATTAAATATACCTATAAATCCGCACACAAATAATTCTCCTAACAGCATTTGATGAAATTCATTTACTACTTACTACTTTGAACCATAGACTTTAAAGTCCTTCATCAATAACCTATTTTGTCCATTTCCTTTATAAAACTCAAATCTAACTTTTTTAACTTTTTTAGGATTTTTAAAACTAACATATTCTACTATATCTTTGTTTTCCTTTTCATTTAATAATATGACTTCCTTGCCGCTGTTATCAACACCAACAATTTTGTAATCTTGGCCAATATCATCTTCGGATAACCACTCAATTAAAATGTCTGTTATTCCCACTTCATTTTCCCATTCCAATTCAAATATCCCTGGATTCATACCTTCCTTATATCCAGTATATGTGTTTGAATCATCATCAAGACTAGCAGCTATTCCATATCCTGGATACGGATCCTTTTCAAAAGTAACTACTGCGTTAGAGGTTATATCATTAATATCTGTAGTTAAATCACTAAATGTTTTAACTAATAATGTTTCTAATAAGTATTTATATCGTTCACTTTTTATATTGAAGAAATATTCCTTCGAAGCTAACTTTATATCTTTGCCACTATTAATATCTGATATAAATTTCCCCCCGAAAGGAGTAGTAAATATCTTGTGTAACCAGTTTTTATACTCGCTTTCCTTCATTGCTGGGAAGAACACTTTTCTATAAGCTTCTATTCTCGAAATACCACTTTTAATTTCTTTATTAAACTGTTCAAACAGTGATATTTGGTCGTTAATTAAACTACTCATATCAAAGTTATTTTCACTACCTGTTAGTGCTTTATTATTAATAACCCATAAATCAAATAAATTATCTTTTGAATTTTTTATAGAAAATATATTATTAGAAATATCATAAATAATAAGAGTGTTATGCTGTGGTGACCCGAATACATAATAATCATTCCCATTGACTATCACTTCTTTTACCCAAGTAACATACCAAAAACTATCCCCTGTGTAAGATGAGGAATTGGGGTAATCAATCTCTATTTGTGAAATTAAACTCCCATTACTAGACAATATATCGATTGAATTGAATCCTGATACTACTTGAAATTCCTGATCATAAAACGGATTAAAGAATCTTGGAGAAATTACCTCGAACATATTACTGTTAAATGTATATGGATCCAAAAACTTACTGCCTAAAATGGGCTCATTTTTTATTTTTAAATCGAGTTTACTTAGATTATACTGCTTTATCAACTTTCCAGATGAACCTACTTCTAATACTCTAGATTTAAACGAGTCCGTAATTATAATATTCCCATCTTGGAAAATTGATGTATATGGGAAATTAAATGCATCTATACCTGGCCCATTGCCGCCCATTGCTCCCAAGTACTCTAAATCTTTATTAAGAAAAGTTAATTTCCCAGAGTGAGCATCAGTAATAAGCAAATAATCTTTTGAAGCTGTAATAGCAGTTGGCCAAAGATATTCATTTTCATTCCATCCTATCTTCCCTGTTTCATTTACCACTTTCCCATTGATATCCATCTTTATTATCTTACGCTCTGTTAATGAGGTCGCATATACATAATTTTCATCAAGCGCAATTCCATGTGCTTGCTTAACTTCTTGAACCCACTCTAAACTTCCTTCCGATGTAAACAAAAATACTCTATTTCCATCGTAATCAGCAACCGCAATATACTTACCGTCGTGACCTGCTACAACATTTTCTGGAGATACCATTTCAGTATGAGTCATTTCATTTATTTTTTCTAAATGATTATTCTCTAAATTAATACCAAACTCTATTACATTATGACCATTATAATTTGCTACAAAGAGCGAATTTGTTTCACCACTATAAAATACTCCTGTCGGATTCCAGATACCAATGTCAATAGGTGGTTTTAATTTAATTAGGTTATTTTCTTTTAAAAGGTAAATATTCTGATAGTCGCATAAAATATACCCATCATCAAAAGGGGTAATACTTACAACCAGTAGTTGGTCATTTAGTTGGTCTTCCTCTGGTATGATAA
Source organism: Caryophanales bacterium (assembly GCA_012840465.1). Taxonomy (GTDB): domain Bacteria; phylum Bacillota; class Bacilli; order Bacillales; family Bacillaceae_J; genus Schinkia. The sequence continues at coordinate 14,603 of DULJ01000021.1, read as the reverse complement.
CATTTATATTTTTAAAGTCTTGGACATTAAGATGTCCAGGCTTTATTTCGTTGCCCAATACAAAGTCATTCATTTTCTCTTTCCTTATAATATCTTTATCCACTGTATTACAACCAGTAATGCTAAATATTAGTATTAGTAATAACAAAAAGACTTTTTTCATATAATTTCCTTCCTAGTACTTTTTTAAACATCAATAAATAGCTAACTTTCGTAATAATAACCTTTGTTGACCTTCAAATTCTTCAAAAGAAAATGTTAACGACTCAGTTTTAATAGTTGAATTTAACCATTTATTTAAATATCCTATATTATTCTTATAATTATTCATTTTAATTATTTCCTGATCTTTATCATTATAAATAGTAAATTTCTTTGGATAATTTCCCCTGTCAAACCAACCAATAAAAATACGATTAACTTCAACTGGATTCTGAAATTTAATTGTAAAAGTCACTGGCGTTACTCCGTCTTCAGATGCTGCATAATTATCGAACATCTTTCCATCAAAAAGGGCTCTTAAATCATATGGACTTTCATAAAAAGAATTTTCACTAGTTATTTCAAACTCTTGGGATTGAGTAAGGTCTGTCTGATAGTAGTCTAGGTCGTGGTAAATTTTAACACCAGATATATTACCCCAAAATAATTGAGTACTATACTTCTTTAATGACGCATTTGAAATCATTCCAATTTTCTTATCTGCCAATAATGGGGAATGGATTAAATCACTTACACTACTTTTATAATAAATCCCTAAAGTTGGATCAAATACAAAGTTAGCATTACCTAAATTTATAGTTACTACCGAATGGTAAAGCTCGATTTCATTATTTATATTTGAAATTAGATCTAGGATTTTAGGTTCGAATCCCATTTTCTTAGCCTCTTCTGTAAAATATGTTGCATATAATCCACAATGTCCATTTCCAAAGGAAATAGTTTCTGCTAATGTTGGATAACCAGGTAACCCTATACCGTACTCAAAACTATTATGAATTTTCATATTAAGTTCTATAAGTTTTGTTAAATCCTCATTCACTTTATTATCAGACAAAGTATATTCAGAACTGTAAAACACCATTAATACAGTTATAACTAATGAACTAATAAAGTATTTAATCATTATTATCACTACTTTCAATCAATAAATTCCCTAAACCACAACTCAAGACATAGCATCCCCCACATGACACGGCTGAATTTAGATTGTTGATTTAATGTTTTTTCAACCTCATTGATGTTGTAGAGACCTCTATTTTTCGCTCGATCATCTAAGAGAATTTCCTTAATAAAGCCATTAAGTTCACTATGGTACCACTCATTTAACGGAACAGGGAATCCCATTTTGTCTTTGCGGTTGATAATTTCGTCCGGAACATGGTTGCGAACGGCTTTTTTCAAGATATTTTTTGACTTACCACCTTGGAACTTAATAACCGGCGGAATTTGTGCCACTAGCTCAATAAGTCGATAATCAAGCAATGGTAGTCTTGATTCTAGTCCGGCTGCCATGCTTGTCCGATCTTCAACATGCAGTAATGCCGGTAACGATGCTTTCACATCAAAATAGAGCATCTTATCTAAATAGGATTGGGCATTCGATTTATTAAAGATAGTTTGGAACTCATTAAACACTGAGTAACTATGGTTTGATTGCTCAAATAAATCTTGATGGAAAATGCCTTTCATTCCTTCACTACGGTCAACTAAACGGAAATATCTTTCATCTTGTGAACCAAATAAGCCATCTTTAAAGAAATGCCGCAGCATTGGTTGATAACTTTGTAATAAATTCAAATTAGGAATAATCGAACTTAGCGTTGCGACAAATTGCGAGCGGTCCGCCGTTTCCATAATAGCTCCCTTAAGAGATTCTTCTAAATAAGCGACCAAATAACGTGCATAGCCACCAAAGATTTCGTCTCCTCCTTGACCACCTAAAACAACCGTTACATTTTCTTTAGCTAATTTCGATACCATATATTGCGGAAACACACCGGGTCCAGCACCTGGTTCATCTAAATAATAAATAATTTCATGAATACTTTTCGCAAAATCACTAGCTGTTGGATATATCACATGATTTTCCGCACCAATTTCATCCGAAACTAATTTCGCATAATGTGTTTCATCATAATCTTTGCTCTCTTTAAATCCACCCGTAAAAGTTTGCAATTCGATCCCATCTAATAACGAGGCCGCAAAACAAGCAACTGTACTAGAATCCAAACCACCACTCAAATGAGAGCCGAGCGGAACATCACTGCGCAATCTAATTTTCACTGCATCTTCTAATAAAAACCGAACCTTATCAACAAAATAGTCTTCTGTATGGTACATATCATAATCAAAATTAAAATCCCAGTACTGCTCAATATTATATTGGAGAGTATCATTTAATTTAATTGTCATATGATGACCCGGCTCTAATTTAGTGATCTCTTTAAATAGCGTCTTATTCCCAAGTGTATACTGAAAAACCATATAATCCTTCATGCCCTTTTCATTCACTTGACGTAAAGAAGGATTATATTCCAAAATAGCCTTAATTTCTGAAGCAAAAACAAATTCACTTTCAGAGATCGTATAATAAAATGGTTTCACACCAAAACGGTCTCTTGCCGCAAAAATCTCTTGCTTATTTGCATCCCAAATAACAAAAGAAAACATTCCATTAAAGCGATGGACACAGTCTTTGCCGAATTCTTCATAGGCATGAATGATAACCTCAGTATCACTATAGGTTTTCATTTTGTGGCCTTTTTGGATTAGCTCTTGACGAATTTCCAAGTAGTTGTACACACAGCCATTGAAAACGATCCATACACTGCCATCTTCGTTTGTCATTGGCTGTTTGCCATTGCTGACATCGATAATGCTTAACCGTTTATGTCCTAAGCCAACTCGTCCCTGCAAATATTTTCCCTCATCATCCGGCCCTCTATGCGCTAATTTCTTTCCCATCAAAGTTAATTCTTTTTCATATACATCTCGATTGGCTCTTATGATTCCATAAATCCCACACATGCTGACATATCCTCCTTAGCGCTCTTTGGCTGCAGCAGCCTCCATTGCTCCTTGCAAGTTCGTATAATATTCTAAAAGCTTCTTTTCTTCATTTTCCCAATTGATTTCTTCTGCGACCTCATTTACACGTTCTTTTAACCGTTGATATTGTTCCGGATTATTGAAAAATTCATCCACAGCCTTGGCTATAAGTTTAGCACTAGAGAAATCCTGAACGATACCTATTCCTTCACCAACAATGAGCTTTCTTAAAAACGGTAAGTCATTGGCGAGAATTGGCAGACGCGACTGAATGAATTCATATAACTTATTAGGGGAGCAATTGTACGTATTTTTATCTATCGCCGGATATGGAATGATCCCCACATCAGCTGAACATGTATATTTAAGTAACTCATCTTGTGAAACAGGGTCCAAAAAGAATACTTTCTGCTCTACATGGTTGCTTATTGCAATTTTCTTCAGTGTTTCAACGTAACTACCAAACCCTAGCATTACTAGGACGACATTTGAATTTGTAACATATCTCATTGATTTCACTAAATTCTCCAGATTCCTTTTAGGTAAGAATCCACCTTGAAAAAGCAAGATTTTCTTGTCATTCCCTACGCCAATTTTTTCTCGTAAAATATTACAATTTGTATACTCCGGATATTGCTCCCACTTTTTAACGGCATTTTGAATAACAAGTGGTTCTTTAACGGCAATATGATATTTTTCTTGATACTTATCAATCACAGCTTTCCCTAATAAATCATTGGGCACAATCCAAAAGTCAACATTAGGTAAAATTTCAGCCTCTGTTTTCTCCAGCAGCTTTGCATATCTCCTTGGGAGGGTACATTGCTCTGTATAGTTTTCATGGGCATCGTAAATTAATGGTATCCCTCTTTCCTTAGCAATCATATAGCCTGCTTTAAATGAAGGAAGGTCATTGGCAATCACAATATCCGCTTCTTCATCTATAGCTGCATTATAAAAGGCTTTATCAAATAGCGGAAAAAAATTCAAGTTGAAAGTTCTCATAAACTTTAACGCAAGATTATAAAATATATTAGCACCTAATTGAATCCCTCGGATTAGGATTGTGCTAATCGTATTGATTGCTTTGGTAATAAACGATACAAACTTATTTTTCAATTTTTTGGCGTTTTTAAAGGATGAATTTTCATCGACATAGCTTATATTTTTATTCGCATAATTATTAATAAAGTCATTGCGGTGATACGCAAAATCCATAACCTTTTTATGAGTCTGTTTATAAAATTTAACAAGATATGAATGATACTCAATATCATTCATATCCACTCTCTTAATCTTTATTTTTTCATTTACACTGCCAGACAAAAAATTATCACCGGTATATGGCACACCAATAATTGTAATATCATAGCCTTTTTTTACGAGTGAATTAGCCTGCAAAATAATTCTTCGATCTATATCCGTATCTGGTGTTAAAACTAATACCTTCAAATTCCCCACCCCAAGACTACTTTTCTTTATTAAATAGATAATCTACTAGTTTTCTATTCTTCAATCTGTTAATCGTTTCTGTTGCAACAGATAACTCATTGTTGAGATTGTAAATCTTCTCCTCATTACTATTAATATCCCAGGTTAACTCAGCAACTTTATTTTGAAAATCCACAATTTCTTTTTCGTTTTGTTCCTTAATTTCTTTGTACCTATTAATTAAAGCGTCTTTATTTTGAATATCAACTAATGCAACCTCATATTTTGCGTGGATTTCTTTGTATCTATCAAGTAAAACATCTTTGTTTTCAATATCAACTAAGGCTGCTTCATATTTTGTGTGGATCTCTTTGTATTGTTCATTCATGTACTGTAGTTCAGTAATACGATTCTCGTATGTTTCAACGGCCACCTCTTGTTTTTGGTTAGTTAAATTACTTTTCAACCATTGAACAATATTATCACTCAATGGTTTTGAATCCAAAGAAACGTTGTTTTGAATAAACATACTTACTATTTCTGCTGGAATTTCGATGATCAGTAAATTTTTCACCATTACCGACTGAAGCGCCACTAAAGTACCGTTAATATTTAATTGTACTCGTAGGCAAGAATCGCTTTGTGCACGACCATCTGCATTCTCCACATAACCGTATAAATAACAATTTCCATGAATGACATTCTCAGCAACTGTATTCAGATCAACAGTGTATTTATCATTCTCATGACTAAACCGAATTGTTGTTTTTGTTTGATTTTCATCATCTACATGAATATAACTTATTGATAATGCATCTTTCATTGTTTCTGAGTTTGTTAATTCAAAAAGAAAGCCTTCGGGTGGGCATTTAATTTTGCTTGCGGGTACTTTAAATGTTTTTGTTTTGATATTGCCATCACTGATATATAGTAACTCTCCAACTGGTAGATAAGACTTATTGCGATCATAGACATTTAATAATAATTGACCTTCACTGTTATCGAGGTATTCAATTGTCAGTTTGAAATCACTATTTGTAAATTTAGGAATAACAAAAAGCGCTTGGTTATTCGCATCTTGTTTAGGTCCTACAAATCTATAAGCGGACTCATTATTGAAAGAAATATTGCTTAAATTCATATTTTGGTTGTTAACCACATATGGTTTATAGCCAAAATAAATCGTATGTTTTCGTTCGTAGAAGGGATTAACAAAGTCTACATTCCATTTTTGATTGTCAACTAGCTCAAATTTATTAATTGGGGAATCACTTTCAATTTCAATTTTAAAACTTTCATTCACTTCAGTTGTTTGCTGATTTACCTTTTCTAATAAAAACAAGGCTTCATTTTGAGTGATTTCTTCTAATCTAAAGCTATCCATTACCTCATGAATTGTATCGGCAATGGCATAGTAAAATTCTTGTTCCGTCTTTTTATGATGGGTTTCCTGTTTTGTCCCGCATTGTGGACAGACCGCTTCAACCCAATTATTCGAATAATGATAAAGGCTTTTTAGGGCTTCTGCATATCTAGGGATATGGAGCCATTCATCCCCTGAGAAACCCATTTCTTTTATCGTAAAGGCTGGTGTAAAGTTTTCGATAATCGTCTCTTTCGTAATCGACTGAATGTGCAAATTGACATGAAAATCACAAGAACATTGATAACAAGTCATTTTTCCAAATTCTAATTTTTCTTGGAAAGGTGTCACGACTAAAATATACTTTTTTGCTACTCTTTTAAGCTCTTCGATCCCTTTCTTAAAAACAGGAAGAGGTAAATGTTCCAGAACATCACTAATCAGAATTAAGTCGAATTCATTATCTTTAAACGGCAGTTGATCTATTGAACCAATGACTTTTTCTGCTTGCACATATTTTAACGCTTCTTCACTAATGTCAATTGCACATACTCTGTCATATTTACCAACTAATTGATTTGTAATAACGCCATTTCCGCTACCTACATCTAAAATTGTTTTTACGTCCTCTGGAATCCTGTTCAGTGTTACATTCGCTACATCAATCTGAAATTCAGAAGGAGCTTTATCCCAAAGACCTTCTGAATTGTAATACTTCAATAAATGATCATTTGTCATGTTTTATCCCCCACCTAATTGGATGATTGACAAGCCCTAGATTTACATTCATTCCAAATGGTTGTTCAATTTTCACTTCGTACATTTTGTCATGTAAATCATAGGCTGATGGTTCAATATTATCTAATAGGTTTAATTCTTTAAAAATGGCGACAGACACTAAATAATTTCCGGCCCCTAGTAATAATGGATCAAATACAATATCAACAAAACCTTCACCACTAACCGTTGCTACCTCAAAATGATCTTTATTAGAAATAGCTTGTGTTGCACAAGTCCCATCTAAAAGATAATAGGCTGCAACAAAAACAGGATTAAAAATCCGCTCATTTGCTTTGTAATGCAGCCTTACTTTTTTATACTCTCCACTTGTAAAAATAAGTTTTTCCTCGTTTTGGGAATCTAAAAACTGCACTTTTGTCAGAATAATCTCGCCGGAGCCATAGATCTTGCTGTTGTTTTCACGATCAATTACAGGGGATTCCTCTGCATCATCTGCATCATTAGAAATAACACTATTGTTCTGATCATCTTGGTCCTTTTGATAATGGCTTTCAGCCTTTTTTCCAAATGCAAATGTTGACTGTTTCCAAGTGCCATCGTTTTGTGTTTCCAAATGACCTAAGAAAATATATTCTTTACCATCGTAATACTCTACCTTGACCGCCTCGTTGGAAGAATCTTTATATTCAATCGATAAACTGTACTTTGAAAGATCCTCTAGATTGTTTACTTTGATGGCAAATGATGCATGTTGATACGTTCCACCAATATCTTCAAAGTTTCTATATACCTTATCCTCTTTATTGTAAATGTCGGACCAGTTGATTGTTTCCTTATCTATAAGTAAAAAGATATTATTCTCCGCATTATTATCGAAGCCCCTACCTAACTCAAGTATTTCGACCTCATTTTCGTCCATCGTTAAACTAATCTTCGAGATTGGGTGTTTATCCATTGGTGCACCATTCTCTGTAACAAGATGACAGTAGACGATTTCATTATTGATGCCTTCTTCCAATGTCTTTAAATCGTTATGCTTTAATCGTAAATTTCTTGCCTTCAATCTTTTTTCTTCTTGTTTTCTAATCGAAGCCAAGTATTCTGCGGTTACATCAAGGATATGCCCTTCCATCACGACAGTTCCCTTATCAATCCAGATTGCTTCACTGCATAACTTTTGCACAGAAGTAATATCGTGGGACACGAATAGAACGGTCGTCCCTCCTTCTGTTAATTTCTTCATTCGATCAATGGATTTATTAATAAAATAGGCATCGCCGGCACCAAGGATTTCATCAATAATTAAGATTTCTGGGACGATCGCCGTTGAAGTTGCAAAAGCAAGTCTTGCATACATACCTGCGGAATAAGTCTTCACAGGGTTATCAATAAAATCCTCCAATTCCGAAAAGTCCAATATTTCCTCGAATTTTTCCTCAGCTGCTTTTCCTACTACTCCAGAATAGGCCAATGATGCAAAGATATTTTCCCTTCCTGAAAATTCTGGGTGAAAGCCTGTCCCCAGGTCCATTAAAGCCGAGACATTTCCATTAATTTTAACCTTTCCACTTGTAGGTGCTAAATTACCAGAAATAATTTTTAGTAATGTACTTTTTCCAGCACCATTTCTACCAACTAAGGCTACCTTACTGCCTTTTTTGATGTTTATATTAATATCTTTTAAAGCCCAAAATTCATTATATTTATTTTTTGTTAATTTTCCAAACCCTAATAAATCTAAAATGCGATATTTAGGTTTATTGAATATCTTATACATTTTACTAAGGCCGCTAATAGTAATTGCATCTTGATTTTTATACATAGTCAGAGAACACCACTTTCAAGCGTGAAAAAATAAAATACCCAATATAAAATACGATAACAGACATCAATACAAATATTAATGTAACATCCATGCTTGGAAATGCATTATACATAATAATTTCCCGATATACTAAAATCATATAATATAGTGGGTTGAACTTCATAAAAAATAATAAGTTTTCATCTAACATATCTACTGTATAAGCTATAGGGGAAACTAACATAAGTAAAATTAATATCACATTAATCACTTGACCAACATCTCTAAAAAACACATTTATACTTGCCAAAATCCAAGCCAAGCCCATCGTAAATAAAATCTGAAGAAAAAGGATAACCGGTATCCACAGTACATAATAGCTTAACTGTCCTCTAAAAGCTAAAACAATCAATAATAACACAAGTCCAATGATCTGCGATACCATACTAGAAAGTACCACTTTAACTGGAATTAACTCAATCGGAAATAATGTATTTTTAATTAAAGAGCTATTTGAAGTTACCGAGTTGACACTAACGCCGATGGCTTCTGCAAAACCAAACCATGGTATTAATCCCGAAAAGATAATCAAAACATAATCGACGGTCGATAATCCTTCCAGCCTTATTTTAAAAATCGCGATATAGACAAGAAAATACACAGATAAAAAGAGAAGTGGATATAACACTATCCACATCCCTCCTAATAATGAACCCGCATACTTTTGCTTGATATCATTAACTGCTAAGTTAAATAATATTTTCCTATATTTATAAAGTAGTGAAAACGGATTGTTCATGAAAAAACTACTCCTTATAATCCAGACCTATAGTTGTTCGATCTCTATGTTTACAGACGGAAATAATTCTTCAAATTTTGATCGATATTTTTCATTGCGTTCCTAGTATCCAAAATTTGATTTGCATATTCCGCTACTAAAGAATAATCAACATCGGAATGATCAGTCGTTACAACTGTAAGATCAAAGCTTTCTAATACTTCTTTATTTAATGAAATACTCTCGTAACACTTGCCATGATGCAAGAAACTAGGAATAAATGGATCGTGGTACGCTACTAAAACACCCTTTTGTTCCAATATTTCAATGATCTTTAATACTGGTGATTCTCTTAAATCATCAATATCCTTTTTATAGGCAACACCTAATAATAATACTTTTGATCCGTTTAACGGCTTTTTAACATCATTTAATATAGAAGCCATCTTCTCAACGACAAACTCCGGCATTGAATTATTAATTTCACCAGCTAATTCAATAAACTTCGTATGATAATTGTATTCCCTTGCTTTCCAAGTTAAATAAAACGGATCAATCGGGATACAATGACCGCCTAATCCAGGGCCAGGATAGAAAGGCATAAATCCATATGGTTTTGTTTTGGCTGCATCAATTACTTCCCAAACATCGATACCCATTTTATTACAAAGAATTGCCATTTCATTAGCCAAGGCAATATTTACATGACGGAAAGTATTTTCATAGATTTTTTCCATTTCCGCAACTGCTGGACTTGAAACTTCATGGACTTCCCCTTCTAAAACAGAGCGATAAAGAGCAGCTGCTACCTTCGTACATTCCTCTGTTATACCGCCAACCACTTTAGGTGTATTTTTCGTATTGAAATGTTTGTTGCCCGGATCTACTCGTTCGGGAGAGTATGCCAAAAAGAAGTCTTCTCCACATCTTAAGCCTGAACCCTCCAGAATTGGTCTAACTAATTCTTCAGTTGTACCTGGGTATGTTGTGCTTTCCAAGACAACTAACATTCCAGGTTTGATGTATTTAGAGATTTCCTTTGTTGATGCCTCTACATAGCTTGTGTCTGGCTGTTGATACATATCTAAAGGAGTTGGCACACAGATAGCAACTGCATCAACTTCACTAATTAACGAATAATCAGTCGTTGCTTTCAATCTCTTATCCTGGACTATTTCGCGCAAGTCATTATCGACAACATCGCCAATGAAATTAATACCATTATTAACCATATCCGTGCGTTTTTCTTGCACATCGAACCCGATCACATGAAAGCCCGCCTTTGCCTTTTCAACGGCCAAAGGTAATCCAACATATCCTAGACCAACGACACCGATTATTGCTGTTTTATTTTGGAACTTTTCTATTAAACTCTCCGCTAAGGTTGATAAATCTTTTGAAGATAAAACTGTCATTAAAATTTCCCCTTTACTAGCAAAAATTAGATAACTACCTAAATATCTATTCTTTTTTCTCAATATTAAAAATCAACAATATTCATCATAAATCTTCAAAATACCTTATTAATTATAAAATAGTAAACTAAAAATCACAATGTGAATAAATAGAAACTGCCAATTTGTTAACAATTTCAGGATATGGATAGCTTTGACTGCCAACAAAAAAGGTCCTATTGATAAGTGTCAATAGAACCTCTTGTTGACAATTTGACTGCTGATAATTAGATAAAGTTCATAGAACCTAGTCTATAGTTTCTTCATACTGATTAATGTTTGCTGCTAAGGCTCCCATTAATATCCAAAAGATTGGGGCGGCCGCCACGATTGAATCATTGAATAATCCTTGGACTAAATAAGCAAATCCTAAGAGGAGAATGCTCAATGTCAACGTGCCATTATAACTGGCCATATATTTTTCATGTTTAAAATAAACCTTTAATTGTTTAACAACAATTAGAATCATTATTGCCATACAGGACAGAAATGCAAAAAGTCCAGATCCATACAATAATCCCAAAAACATATTGTGCGGTTTATCGAAAATAATATTACTAGTTCCTAAATTCGCAATAATATTCGGATCGTTTTGTGGGAAGAAGTACGGGAATGTATCTAAACCATAGCCAAATAATGGCCTTTCCTTCACTAGTTCCAACGTTTTTTCCCAGTTATAAACACGCCCTGTTCCTGCACCTATACCTGGCTCCGGCAATGCAGGAATACTAAATTTTACGTTTGTATCCATTTCACTACCTTCAGCATATGCACGGTCAGGGAAAAATATTTCGTTCATCCCTTTTTTGACATCATGTTCAATAAACATTAGAGATGCTTGTGGCTGACTTGAAAACGGATTTTCTTTTACGATAAAGCCGATGGTTTCATCCCATACCCGTGGATTTTTATTAGCGATTGGAATAAACATCGCAGTTGCCAATATTAAAAATGAACCTAAGACGAGCAGCGCTTTTCCTTTTTGCTTATGAACCAGTATTGCTAAAATAATGAATGGAAATAATGTCAAAATGGTTAAAAATCCGCTTGTTGAGAGTGATGTTAATACGATCACTAACGAGCATAGCCCCATCACAACATTGATTGCAGTTCTTAGCTTATTTTTATCAAAGAGAGCCCAAGTTAGAAATAAAATAGCCAGAATTGAACCAATTCCGCTATTATAGTTAGGATTACTTAGCGTCCCCCATAACTGCGCCCCTTCAGAAATTTGCGCCTCTTCCGGAATTGAACCTAAAATAAAGTTATGTACCCAACCAATATCTAATAAATTTTTGCCATTTAATATAGCCAGGCTAGTAACCATATTCAAAATCACAAATGGATATAAACTATATAAAAAGCCACTGATTTGCTTGGTTGAAAACTTCATATTTGCTGTCACAAAAAAGAATACAATGTAACAAACATAGGCTAATGCTCCTTCATGGCGGTTGTACATCCCATGAAGAGCCAAGCTTTTATATGGTGATAAAACTGCCGAAAGAGTTATTGCAACAGCTAAAACTCCTAGAAAAAGATTCAAATAATTTTTTGGGATTTTGTATTGTAAGAAAAATACTTTATAAAGAAATAATATCCCTATTAGAATAGTGATGATGATCAAAAAGATATACTTATAATATGAGAATATATCCGCTTGCATGCCAGTACTTAAAAAAGTAAGTTTTGGACTGACATATTCACTTAAATGTGCTTTAATGAATAATGGAATAATCACAAGTGCTGTTATTAATAATATATATATAGTTTTGTCGATTGTAGCCGATTCTTTAACATCTATATTGATTATATTGTTGTCACGTTCAATTTTACGTTCACTATTGGCCTTTGACTTTTTATAATATTTGTTGTAATCCATCATATCCCCTCCTCTACGATTGAAGTTCTTTCTCTATTAATTGGAGAAGCTCATCTTTTTGTGCTTGAAATTGCTCAGCGACAGGCTTTTCTAGATAGGCCTTGGCAAGGTCTAATTGTTTAATATGATACAGGCTTTCCCCCATTTTAAATGTAAAGGTTTGATCCTCTAACAATGCTGGGCGGATATCTATAGCCTTTTGGAGGCAAAGGGCGGCTTTATCAAAGTCTTTTTGACCGCTGTATGCTAAACCGAGTTGGTAATATAATTTATATTCATCTGGGTGTTTTACGACTAATTGTTCGAGCGCTTTGATACCTTGTGGCAGCTGATTGGTCTGAATAAGCTGAACAACTTGTTGATACTGCCCAAAATCCTCTTTATACACTTCAGCCTGTTTTTCTCCTGCGCTATTTGTATAGATAATTCCTATTAAAACAAACAGCAAGATTCCCAAAAATATGTATTTCACCGTACTTGATTTCATCTAAGCAAACTCCTCTAATATTTCTTTTTAAACATAAGTAAATTTTAGTTGATTTCCAGAAATAGTTCAACCTTTCGACAGTAAATTGCGACAACTGTCTAATTAAATTATGAACAATGAAATGATTGGAATGTTTCTCGTTTTCTAAGTGGTAGATTATTATCAATTTTGAATGTATTGTTAAATACCGGGGTTGAATTTAGGAGATATGAAATACGAAAGCGCAACTGGACATAGCTACTAGTAGCGCTTTTTTGTTTGCTTGAGCTAACCCTTCGATGATATAATGCAATTACAGTAATTACAGCAGATTCAGTAACAACAGTGATACATTAAAGGGGAAAGAGGGGAGAATCTTTGGAGAAAATAACACAAGTACAAAAAAGAAACTTAATTTCATTGGCCACTATTGGTGCAGAACTAGGGATCAAAGAAGGGGATTATGTTTCAATTGAAGTAAAAGATGGTGGGCTGTTTCTAAGACCTGTTAATTGGCATGATAAGAGCCAAGAATATTTCTGGACAGATTCATTTCAAAAGAAAATGAAACAGGCTGAAAAGGATTTTGAAGAGGGGAACTATCAAAAGTTTGATTCATTAAGTAAATTAGCTGACTTCATTGAAAAGGGAATTGAGGCTAAAAGTGAGTAAACAATCTATTGTTACCCAACAATTCTTTAAAGATTTATTCCAGTTATCCAAGAAAGAGCAAGAACAGGTAGCCAAAACAATCAAATTAATGGAACAGGATATAACACACCCTTCTTTAAATTGCCATGCAGTAAAAGGAACACCTTATCATGAAGTGTATGTAAATATGGACATTAGAATAATATTTGAATTTAATGAGGATCTATATGCGCTGTTTAGGGCAGTACATCATGATATGTTGGACAAGCTATAATGCAGCCTGTTCTTTTTTGTTGTTCCATTTGGTTTCTTATTTGTAAACTAGTGTTGGAATTTCCGGGGCGGCGCAATTCTTTTCGGAATACTGGGACGGTTCGCATGTTCCACTCTAGCAAACTTTTTGTAAGAATCTATCATAATTAGAATGCAAAAAAAACACAACCAACATAAACTGTTAGCTGTGCTATATAAGACGCTCGGTCACCTGCAACATACGTGCTGTATGAAGAACGGCTGACTCTCTATAATTATTAATGAAAAAAGTACCCTATCCCTACACAATTACTGCCTAAAGCGGCTTTCCAACTCGTATATACGTTGCTCCAGTTCTAAATTCTTATGTTAGATAAAACTTATTTTCCTGCCTACATGTTCACGATTGTTGTCCAATTTTTCACCATTATGAATCGCATATTTCTCTATCACTTCTAAACGTCTATTCATTTCCATTCGGAACTCTCTTTGTTCATCCTGTATTGCTTTCAAAAATCCCAATACCTCATCCATTTATACGATCCCCCCCTTACAGTCTTACAGTCGGGTAGTAGGAATACCGGGACGGTTCGTGTGTTCCTTTGAGTGGTGGCTTCTTCCGCAAGGAAGAACTGCTCTTTTTCGAAAGGGTGGTGCAAGTGGGAAAATGATATTTCATCGCCAGTACCAACCAAAAACAGTGTTTGGGGAGTGCTTAACAGCGCTTGCT
>DULJ01000138.1 GCA_012840465.1 Caryophanales bacterium | reverse complement strand
GGTTTTTTCAGAATATGCATAAAATATATAACCCCCGCGCTCATGTCTTTTATCCTTTTATCGCTTGCAGCCTCGTTCTTCGGGAAATAAAAAAAGGCCGCTCCTTTGCTGAAGTGACCCCAAAAAGTTAGACAAATATTTTAATTAAGCAACGGCCAGGGCTTGTTGTCTGTGAATAGCAGGCGGAAAGCCCTTTAACTTTGCTTTGATTCGACGGTTGTTGTAGTAATCGAGATAGTCGGTGAGTTCCCGTTCGAAGTGCTCCATGGACTCAAATTCTTGCAAATACAGCAGCTCACTTTTAAGCAGACCGAAGAAATTCTCCATTACAGCGTTGTCCAAACAGTTTCCTTTGCGGCTCATGCTCTGTCGGATTCCCTTGTTGCTTAGCATTTTTTGATATTGCTTGTGTTGGTACTGCCAGCCCTGATCGGAATGCAGGATAAGCTTTGTGCCATTCGGAAGCCGCTCAAACGCCTTGTTCAGCATAGTTGTGACCATCGAAAGCACCGGTCTGTCTGAAATGCTGTAGCTGACAATATCTCTGCTGCATAAATCCAGAACCGGCGAAAGGTACAGCTTTTGCCCAAACAAGCTAAATTCAGTGACATCCGTCACCCACTTCTTATTTGGCTTTTCAGCCTCAAAGTCCCGTTGTAACAGGTTTGGTGCAACTTTACCTACCTCGCCCTTGTAGGAGCGATACTTCTTCATTCGAACCCGACAGACGAGCCCTAATTCCTTCATCAGGCGTTGTATCGTCTTGTGGTTCAAGTGAAATCCGCAGTTGTGAAGCTCTGCTGTGATACGTCGATAGCCATAGCGACCTTTGTTTTCATGGTAAATGGCTGTGATGGTCTCTTTTACCTCTCGGTATTTATCCATCTTTGCAAGCCGTTTCTCATGGTAGTAGTAGGTCGAACGCGCAAGCTGAGCGGCTTCCAGCAATATTTCCAATGAAAAGCTTTGCCTTAGTCCTCGAATTATCAGCGATTTTTGCGCGCTTTTCGCTCGTCTTCCAAAACCAAGGCTTGTAAGTTTTTTAGGTATTCGTTTTCCGCTCTTAATCGCTGATTTTCCGCTATCAAATCTTCTTCAACCTGTTTTTCCAGCTTCGGCGGACGTCCTGTGCCGCAGCGACCCCGGCGCTCCGTGTAAAAGCCCTCGACCCCATAGCTTAAGTACACACGCTCCCAATCTGTGATACGCTTACGATAAACATCGAAGCGGCTCTCTGTCTCGCTGTAGCTAAGTTTTTCGCGAAGCATTGTTTCTATCACCTGTTGCTTGAACTCAGGTGTGTATCTTTTGTTCGGTACGCCTCTTGGCATAAAAACACCCCATTCGTTTTCAGTATATCATACTGTCTAACAAATGGGGTGCAGATCACAAACTATGGCTGCTTTTTTTATGATTAAGCTGAAATATCTTTTATAAAATACACCAAAGCTATATGTATAACAACCGCAAACACAAAGACTATATAAAACAAAGGCTTTTTGGTCTTGTGCCGGAAAAGGAACATTCCGGCAAAGCCTCCCAAGCCGCCTCCGGCTATC
>DULJ01000020.1 GCA_012840465.1 Caryophanales bacterium | reverse complement strand
AGAATGAGTTTAGTCTATACTCATTAAGTGTGCTTCAGCATAAGGGCTTATAGAAGGACTTCAGCCTTGAGTATCGACTTTAGTCGACGACATTTATGTCAAAATCCACCTGCTTTAGCAGGTGGTCGTTTAAATCCAAAACAACAGAATAAGTGGCAATTGATTCAGCATATTCAACAAGATCATCAAGCTGGAATGTCTTTTCGTGGGCTTTCAAGGAAATATAAAATAGATCGCAGAACTATATCTAAGTATATAAAAATGGTGAACTTCCCCATTCAGAAACGAAAATCCCGTCCGTCAATGTTAAACCCTTACTTAGAAACTATTCATCAAATGATGAAAAATCATTCAACCTCACGTCAAATTTATGAACATATAAAAAAGCAAGGATTTAAAGGGGGCTTTGATTCAGTTCGTGTACGGGTAACATGTATCCGTAAAGAAATAACGAAGACAGTTCAAGAACCGCCAACTACAAAATCTTATCATCGGAAAGCTACTATGCATCTTTATTGGAAATTGCATCAACAATTATCAGATAAAGAACGTAAAGATCTTAATTATGCTTTAGCTACATTTCCTAATACTCAGGAATTATATGGGTTCGTTCAATATTTTCGTGAGAATATGAACCATTACGACTCCCTGAGCATTCAAAAATTAATTGCATCTAGTAATAACCACAACACTCCAGAAATCAAAAGTTTTATAAATTACTTATATAAAGAACTTGAATCAATAATACTATCCATTCAGGCTCTTCGCTATTTAGTGTTGAAAAAACAGCTTAATAAAGACTGATTATTTCTACCATTCTCAATTTTCGTAGCGCATCGCTAAGTAAGGATAAAACCCAAAACCGGACACGGGAATGAGTTCAATTGCGAGCGATACATGGCTCCAGGCTGTAACACATTCTTTTTTATTTGTAGGCAACCGCTAGGGACCATTGTCAGGACTCCTTTATCAAGTCCATCTTGTTCACGGTTGCGTATATCATTGCTATAAAATTTTCCGGAGACCGATATCCGCGTGCTTTTCTCTTGGCAGCCTGAACTAAGCTATTTATTCCTTCAAGTAGACCGTTGGTCATTTTGGTTGTAAACCATCTTAAAATACCATCTTTATGTTTTTTTAGCGATTGTGCCAGCTTAATCATAGGTTCCAGTTGAGAGCGAATAGCCCAGTTATACCATTCTTCAAAGTACATTTCGGAAATTACAGCGGATTTTGTGAACATTTTCTGCAGTGACAATTTCATACGATATGCTCTACCTGTTGCTAAATCCATGTCCTTTAACTTGGCATATTTATTCTTTTGCTTTTCAGTTAGGTTTTCTTGATTTTTAAGCCATACAAACCGTGAATCTTTTAGTTCAGGTTGGGAGGCTTGTTCTTGCCTACGTACCTTGTCTAAGGCTTCATTGACCATTTTCATGACATGAAATTTATCAAATGTAATCGATGCTTCAGGAAAGGCTTCCTCAATACCTGAAATAAATGATGGTGACATGTCGGAACAGAAGTCCTTGATTTGTGTATGCGGAACACCTTTACTATCAAGGAATTGGCAGAATTCCCTTAATACATCTGCCCCTTTTCCAGTCGTGACAAAAATGACCCGTTTGGTGTCCGTATCAACAAACAATGTCACATATTTATGCCCCCTTGTACGTGAGGTTTCGTCCATGGCTACACTTTTGACCTTGGATACATCAATGTTTTCAACGGCTTTATCAACATAATGTTTAAAAACTCGCCAAAGACGGGTATCATGTTCACCGACTTTACGTGCAACTGCCGCAACTGGCATTTCAACCATCAACGAGAGTACATGATGTTCAAAAAGCATGGAAAATCCAGCACCCGGGCGTGCCCAATCAATGAGGACGGTGCGTATTTTTCCGCATGATTCACATTTAACCCTCGGCATTCTTGCATGTAGTATAGTTTGATATTGCCAGAAATCCAGATGCCGCCAAGTACGGTCCTGATCTTGAATGTCCTGAACTTTACAACCTGAAGTCCCACAATTAGGGCACGAAAATTCAGCACCTTTTCTGTATTCAATATAGATGTGAAGTGTTTTTTCCTCTTTAGCTAGTTCATGGTGGAAAACATACCATGGCTCAGGTATTTCTAAGGCCATTTCAAACACATTATAATCTTCATAAAAATCTTTCATATAGCTATCAGCTCCTAGGTATTTTAATAGATTAATATCCAGTATTGACAGTTATATAAGATTTTAGACTAAATACTAAATAGCGAAGAAGCTCCATTCATTACACATATAGTAATGGACCAATAGAAGGGCAAATCAATAGATTAAAAACCATTAAAAGAACTCTTTATGGACGTGCAGGATTTCAACTTCTTAGAAAACGAGTGTTGTATAGATGGTAACAGTATTTCAGAAAAATAATTTCTTTTCTTATAAAAGAACTCCTACATTTTCACCAAAGTATCGTAAGAGCCAGTTTTAGATTAACAAAAACACTGTTGCATGAACCAAGTCCTTCAGCTTCAATGACTCCGTTGTCTTTACGAGTTAGTGTCATCTTTACTTCATATGCAAATATACCAGCCTTCCATTTTTCAATACGATTAATGACTTCTACTGTCTTCGAAAAACCAAAAACATCACAAAGCTTTTCTGCCCCGGGCTTTAACAATGTCAGTTTTGAAAATCCATCTACCATACCATAGTCAACCCTTTTAACCATTACCTCTTCAACAAATGTTTGAAGTTCCTCAATACGACGTATCGATTCAAAAGATGATACAACTACGTTAGGTAGTAAAGATACATTCGAGTTGTCACTACTGGCAAATGGCACGATATTATTTATTGATGAATGTTTACTTGTATTCATTTGATTTTCACCTCCTTTCAATGGATTAATATCTTTTTTGAATTATATCCGCCAATTTAGCTAAACCTTCTGATGTTCAGCGAATGAGTAATTGCACTGCTCGATGATTAAGTTGATTGCCCTTACTAAGTGTTTTATTAGAGATTGATATAGCCCTTGTTACCATATTTCCTGCTGTTTGATTAAACTTATCGAGATTGTTAATTACATTTGACAGCATGTCTTCACCTTTAGATTCCATCGTAGCTGCTGCATCCTTGAGAGCTTTGCATATACGACCATTCATTGAATCAGGACTATTAAGTTCATCCACATGCAGAGATTCGACTTCTTTTATTGCTGATTGGATTTTGCTTCGATTAACAAGTAAATGAGATAGCTTCACATAGTCATTACGTTCAATTGCATCTTCTACTTCTTCTGAAATAGCTACATGTTGGATTAATAGATTCTGGTAAATCTCAAGAAGGGAAACACTTCTCTCCACTAATATACCTAATTTGTGTTGATGCTCTTGCCATACATTTTCCTTCATAATTGACTTCCTCCTAGTTAATGTTTTCATAAGGGTACTACTATTATTTATTGAAGTAGTGATAACCCTTTAAGGTCAGCTTTAGTAGTAAGCCTTCCGATTTGCTTCTCTTGATGAGAATTAAGTCAGCATCTTCAAGTTTTAATAGATTTACTTTTTGGATGTCATACTTTGCTAGAAACCTGGCGGGAACCCATTGGTTTAGTTCCTTTGCCTTTACTAGAATTTTTACTAATGACTGATTCACTTCACTATCCTCCTTTTATATGCGCTCCTCTCACTACGCAAGTTGTCTCTGTAAAACAAAAAAACCGCAGTCTATCCAAATGGATAAACAACGGTTTATATAACAGGGGTGGGGCATGAAACTAGGGGGTACCCACCTCTAAAATATGAATGTGGTAGAAAGAGAAAATTTATGTATTTTTTTAGAATCTAGGTTAATTTTCCACCATCTAGATTCCTTTCAATACGAAAAATAATCTTAAGTTAAATAAAAGTACTGTATTCCTTAAAAAGGAATTGCAGGTCAAAAATTAAAAGCTTGGTACCTTTTGCGAAAGGTTGTTAGGATATCATTTACAATCCTATAAACTCAGACTAATCTCATCAACACTTCTGGTAGAAAGCATAGAAATAAGAGTTTTAATGGCAAACCGTATTTATTAAGAGCGTAATTGTTTAATAGTTTTGAATTAGTTAGATTTTTACAGTAAAATGGATCTATTGTAATTGATAGAGTATACTAACGAGGTGGCACAAATTGAAAATTGTACGTTATTCACATAGAAATGGTAGTTCAGTTGTACCATCTCTTGATATAGACTTCTTAGAAACGGAACTACAAAATATAGAGTTTGCTTTTAGAGAGCGGAGTTCAAGGAAGCTAAGAGAAACAATATTTAATATCCTACGCTTAAATGGATGGTCAAGTGAAATTAAAATATCTGTGGAATCTGACATAACAATTTCATCAATAAAAAACAACATTGGTTTATGCCTTCAAACAGGTAATATCAGTAGATACTATGCAGATCTATTAAAGCTTCAGACAATGTTCCTAGAAGAAAAAATTTATTCAGCTATATACATCACCCCTACTAAAGATGCTGCACAAAAAATGGGTGATAATATCGCTTACCTAGAAAGAGTAATTCAAGAGTTAGAAATTTTTAGATATGTGATTACAATTCCAATAGTAATTATAGGAATAGAGGAGGAATAATAATGATACTCGGCTGGCCTTTCCCAAAAAGAAAAATGTTATTAGAAGAATTAAAAAGTGCGACCACGCAAGATAATATAAGAATAAGTTTTCAAGGTAGCATTCAACGTTTCTGGGTATATAGAGTTCCAGTAGGTATGCCTAAATACAGATTATCAAATGGAAGAACTCAAGCATCTCAAGAAGCTTACATATCAAAACACGATGAAGATGCAGACTTTTTTGAAAGAGATTTAGAATCTAATAAGGTACACGAGATTCAACATGCAATTTTAAAAGAATTACTACTTAATAAAGGAAAGAACTTAGGGCAGTACTTCAAAGATCAAGACCAAAATGAGCCATTGATACTAGATAGTAATGGTTTTGTAGTAAATGGTAATCGACGTTTGTGTGCATTTAGGGAGCTTTTAAAGCAAAATCCGCAAAAATATGAACGTTTTAACTACATTGAGGTTGTTATATTACCACCTTGTGATGAAAAGGATATTGATGAGCTTGAAGCACAATTACAAATTATTGAAGACGTAAAAGCAGATTATGATTGGATATCACAAGCTTGCATGTTAAGAAGTAAACAGAAAAGACATAATTATAGCTACGATGATTTAAGTCGTATATATCAAATGTCTCTAAAAGAGATCAATAAGGAACTAGACATACTTTCACATGTGGATTCTTATTTAGAAAGTAGAAATAAACCAAAAGAATATCCAGTTGTGGTTAACTATAGGTATGCTTTTGAAAAAATCCGAGAGAGTAGAAAAAAAATAAATGATGAGACTAAAAAGGAAATATTTACAACCCTAGCATATTCAATGATTGATAGTCCAGATGAAAGTACTGGACGTTTATATGAATTTATTCCAAATATACAAGAATACTTAGACTCGATTATTGAAAAAATACTTGAAGAAATTCCAGTTGGAAATGAAAAGGAAAAGGATGATGACGAGGATCTTCTATTTTTATTTGATGATGAAGATGAACTAGAAGACTTACCTGTAATAATTTCAAAACCTGAAAACCAAGCTAATATCTATGAGATATTAAGAGACGTAGTTGAGGCGGAAAAGGTAAGAAAGAGAGAGAGTAATAGTAAGAAAGCCACTTTATATAAAGTACAAAAAGCAAATACCATGTTAAAAGAAGCACTACTAAATTATGATGCGAAAAAATCTGTTTCTGAAGGGATTACTGAACAACTTGAGCAAATTGGAGAAACAGTCAATAAGTTACGGGAGACCATAAAGAATGGTTAAAATCGGCTATTTAAAGGATAGACATCTAGCAAGTATTTCAATCTCGGAATATCACCCCTCATGGCTCGAAATAATAAGGGTATGTAAAGAAAATACAGATGAAGTAGAAATTACTTCTGAAAAGTCACTAACAATACCTTGGTGGGGGTTTTTAGCTTGTAGAAAAGCTTTAAGGATTATCATAAAAAAAAATAATCTATCACTTACAATAGATCATGAAGCAAAGAAATATCTCAAAGATTCTAAGACTAAAATAAATACATATAGCCAAGCAAAGGCTGCAGAGCCATTAGAATATAGTTTTATTAAAAGAGAACTAGTAAAAGTGGGGTTTTCAAGGGAATTAACTAATGAACAACTAAGAAACCTTTCAAAATTGGCCTCACTACCAGCAGGAGCAACTTTTTCCGTTCCTGGTGCTGGAAAAACAACGGAGGCATTAGCACTTTATTTTTTAAAGAAAAGTAAAGAAACAAAACTTCTTATTGTAGCACCTAAAAATGCCTTTGGAGCATGGGATCAGCAAATAAAAGAATGTAGGAAAGAAAATCCTCCTAAGATTATAAGACTAGAAGGAGGGCAACAATCAGTACAACAGCAATTATCGAAAAAGCCTGATGTAATGTTAATCTCCTATCATTTATTGCCGAATGTTGTTAATGAGATTGCAAATTATATAGATTTATACGATACTTTCTTGTTTTTAGATGAGAGTCATAGGATAAAAAGAGGGAACCAAGGAAAGATAGGTAGTTCTATACTTAAACTTTCACATTTACCAAGTACAAAATTGATAATGTCTGGTACTCCTCTTCCAAATGATATATCAGATTTAATACCACAGTTTAACTTTCTTTACCCTGGAGTAAAAGTTAATAATGAAAACATAATAGAATACATATCGCCTATATATGTAAGAACAACGAAAAACGAGTTAGGATTAGGAAAGATAGAGTATATTCGTACAGCAATCGAAATGAGTCCAGCTCAAAGAAACTTATACGAAGTATTAAGATCAGAAGAAGCTTTGCAAGCAACGGGCCTAAAGGCAGCGGATAGAAATAAATTAAGAAAAATTAGGAAAAGTGCACTAAGAATGTTGCAGCTTACATCAAATCCTTCTTTGCTAGCAAAAGAAGATTTTCAACATAACGAACTTCTAAAGGAAATATTAAAAGAAGAGGACAGTCCTAAAATTAAATATATTTGTAAAAAGGCAAGGGAATTAGCTTCTAAAGGTGAGAGGGTATTAATATGGTCTACATTTGTTGATAATGTAGAATTGTTAGCAAACCGGTTACAGGATTTAGGAACAGAATATATACATGGTGGGGTAATAACTGGTGATGAAGATGAACCAGGTACAAGGGAATATAAAATAAAAAGATTTCATGAGGACGATAATTGTAAAATCTTGATTGCCAATCCTGCAGCAGCTTCTGAAGGTATAAGCTTGCACACAGTTTGCCATTATGCCATTTATCTTGATAGAAGTTACAACGCTGCTCATTTTTTACAATCTATTGATAGAATTCATCGTTTGGGATTGCCAGAAGATATAAAAACATGTATTGAGGTAGTCTACTGTCCTGATAGTGTTGATGAGTCTGTATATAGAAGACTAAATGAGAAAATTAGCGTTATGAGAGAAGTGTTACAAGACGATTCACTAAGAATTGAAGCTGAGTATGCAGATGAGGAAACCTCAGACGATTTAAACTATGCGGATGCTGTTGATTATATGAAGCATTTAAAAGGTGAATAATATAATGTTTTCGGTAGGTGTTTTATATTCAGTGCAGTATTTCTTAAATACACTTAAAGAGGATGTTCAAAAAGTTGTATCTAAACCGCCTACAAACCCATTGGACAATTTTGACTGCTCCCAGAAATGGAAATGAAAGTAACCTTATTATTGGTAGTCCTATCGGCGAGAAATCTTATT
>DULJ01000137.1 GCA_012840465.1 Caryophanales bacterium | reverse complement strand
CTTGAGTCTACCTGCGACCGCGCTGATGCTGCCGGTAGCCGCGTTGTTGGGATATGGTGCTGTGCGTCTGGCCTCCAGCGCTTTGGGTGAAATACGGGATGCCTTGTTTGCGCGAGTCACGCAAGGTTCGGTGCGCCTGATTGCGAACCACGTTTTTCGTCATTTGCTCGATCTGTCCTTGCGCTTTCATACCGAACGTCAAACGGGTGGTTTGAGCCGGGACATTGAACGGGGCACCAAAGGCGTCAGCTTTTTGCTGAATTTCCTGGTCTTCAATATTTTGCCGACCTTACTGGAAATTGCTCTGGTCTGTGGGATCTTGCTTTGGCGTTACGACTGGGTCTTTGCGGCCGTGACCTTGGGGACGATTGCTGCCTATATTGTGTTTACCTTGCTGGTGACAGAGCGGCGCATGCGTTATCGGCGCGCCATGAATGACTTGGATAGTCGTGCCAATTCGCGCGCAATTGACGCCTTGCTCAATTATGAGACAGTCAAATACTTCGGTAACGAGGACTACGAGATCAATCGCTACGACCAGAATATGGGCCAGTGGGTTCATGCTGCCGTGCGCAATCAGGTATCGCTGAATCTGCTCAATATCGGTCAGGCCTCGATTATCAGTGTTGGGGTGACAGCTTTGCTGTTCATGTCGGCACAAGGGGTGCTGGCCGGAACCATGACGGTTGGTGACGTTGTGCTGGTGTCCGCCTTCCTGACTCAGCTTTATGCGCCTTTGAACTTTCTGGGCTTTGTTTACCGCGAGATCAAGAATTCCCTGGCCGATATGGAGCGCCTGTTCTCCTTGCTGCGTCGCAAGCAGGAAGTGAAAGATGCGCCGAATGCTCAGGTCTTGTCCTGTGAGCAGGCGGGCGTGCGTTTTGAGAACGTCAGCTTCGCCTATGACAGCCGCCGCAAGGTCATCCAGAACCTGAGTTTCGAGATTCCCGCAGGCAAGACCGTTGCGGTAGTTGGGTCTTCGGGCGCCGGTAAGTCCACTTTGTCGCGCTTGCTGTTCCGTTTCTACGATGTGACGGAAGGCCGAATCCTGTTTAATGGTCGTGAGCTGCATGAGTGGACGCAGGACAGCTTGCGCCGTCATATCGGTATCGTTCCCCAGGACACGGTCCTGTTCAACGATACGATTTTGCACAATATTGCTTATGGCCGTCCTGACGCCAGCACAGAGCAAATCGTGGCCGCGGCCCGCGCCGCCAGTATCCACGACTTCATCGAAAGCCTGCCCGATGGTTATGACACGGTTGTGGGCGAACGTGGCTTGAAGTTGTCCGGGGGCGAAAAACAGCGGGTGGCCATTGCTCGCACCTTGCTGAAGAATCCGCCGGTGCTGATTCTGGATGAGGCCACCAGTGCGCTGGATACCCGCACGGAACGGGCGATTCAGGCGGAGTTGAACGAGATTGCACGCGAGCGCACGACCTTGATCATTGCCCACCGTCTGTCCACGATTACAGACGCGGATTTGATTCTGGTTCTGGAGCGTGGGCAGATCGTGGAGCAGGGCACACACAGCGAACTTTTAGCCCTGGATGGCACCTATGCCCGTATGTGGAATATCCAGCAAAGTCTGCAGGGATAATTTGACCATATAGTACCAAAGCAGTACTATATAGTTCTACGACCTGTTCAGAGAGAAGGAATGCTGCGAATCAGTAAAATCATTGATTACGGCACTTTAGTGCTGACACACATGGCTGGCGATCCAGACCGTGTGTTCAGTGCGTCTGACTTGGCCGCCAT
>DULJ01000019.1 GCA_012840465.1 Caryophanales bacterium | reverse complement strand
TTCAATAAGATTTCTCGCCGATAGGACTACCAATAATAAGGTTACTTTCATTTCCATTTCTGGGAGCAGTCAAAATTGTCCAATGGGTTTGTAGGCGGTTTAGATACAACTTTTTGAACATCCTCTATTACTTTTCTTATCTCAAAAAAGGATGGATTAATCAATAAAATCTTGATTTTAACTAACAAAATAGAAGTTAAAATCGAGGTTTTTTTAATATTACTAGCGTTTAAATTCAATTCATCTAATATATCTCTATTCAACTTAAATTTTAAAGACAATACATGTTTTTACATAGGATGGATATTATGCTAATATTTTGTTATATAATTACATATACATATTTTTTTAGTGTATGGAGGTAAGTTACTTGAGAACTAGAAAAATATTCTTAGTATTGCTTTTATTCAGTATGCTATTTCTGTATTCATGTAGTGAAAAAGTTAAAAAAGATGAAAATAATGTTGAGTATCAAGATGACAAAATGCTTGGGTTTGTAGAAAAGATATACAGCGAAAAAGATTTGATTGTCGTTAACATTAATGAGTGGTACCATCGAGATATTCCCAAAGATGAAGATACAGTAATTGCATCTAATATTATTACAGAAGTGAAAACAAATGATAATACAGTATTTCGATATGAGAACGGAACAAAGGCAGTATTCGAGACTTTAAAAATTGGACAAAAAGTACTTGTAACACCACCAATATCTCAAAAAAAGAAAAATGTGTTAGCAATGGAAATTGTTTTGTTAGATTTGTCGTATCATGAAAAATTAAGAGACTTTTTATCTAACGACACAAATAAATTACGAGTATCAATTATTCAGGATGCAGAGAACCCGTTATCCTATGATTCTGAGGGTATGTCTGATTTAATTAGCCAAGAACCCACTCTAAATTTTCATGATTATCAGAAAGATTTTGTTGTTGATTACAAAAAGGAGTTTGACATCGAAAAATTACCGGTTATCCTCATTTTTGATACAGAAAAACTTCTTTTTAAAACATATAATTTGAAGGACGCCACGGATTTTATAAGAGAGTGGAAGAAATAATTGAAGAGATTCGATCTTGAAATTAAAATTGAAAATAATTGATACAAAAAATCTGGATTTTATGTTTCAAGTGTATATCAATAGATTTGTAACAACGTAATTTTATTGTGGTTTTCCACAACATTCGCTTATCCTGATTATACAAATTTACTTGTGATTATTGCGGATGAAATGAGCCACCTATTGCGGAAAATGGAGCCAACATTTGCGGAGCTGCTTGCCGTTGACTGTAACGCTCGATTCTTTGCATTTGGTGGAAAGAGTTTTTTTGTTTTAACATTAAAATTTTAAATGAATATAAATTACTGTATCTGTTTCATCATCAACCCATAAGTAAAAAGACTTACACTGATGAATACTATATTGAATTGCCAGTGATTCTTTTAGATTGTCTGAAAATCGCCAGTTTTTTGGTGGAAATAATAAATCTTTTGAATTTGAGAAGGCTGAACTTAAAAATTTAAATAGAGTATCAGATTCTAAATCTCTAATTTCTGTAAAATAATTAGGTAGTACTTTATAAATTGTATAGTTAGAAATGGGATTAGAATAATCTACTTTTTTTATTTTGTCTTCTCTTTTAAATAAATCAGCCAGTATTCCATGGACTTTTTTGTTCCTGATCATTTTTGAATGCTCTTTTTTCAAATGTTGAATTAAGATAGAATTGATCTGTTCCCCTGTTTGTTCCAACTTAACCACTTCAAAATAAGGAGCAATTTCATCTAAACATTGCTTCAGTACTTGCTTATTTGGAGTAGGAATTTCTGTAACTCCATCCAAAGTAAGTAACATAAAGAATTCAGAAACAATTGTTTCGTAAGATTGATGCTCTTTAATTTCTATTTGTTTAAGTCTAAAGTTTAGATTGTTATTAATCTCATTGTTAAGGAGTTCTTCAGAAGATGCCTTTTCAATCCAATCCATGAGTATTTCCCCCATTCCTTATGAACGAAATATTTAGTATCATTGTACTTCAAATGTTGATGGATTACTAATAAAAGGATAATATACGCCCTCTATGGTTGTAAAGGAGCCACCAAATTTTGCTCTATATGTGCCAGGGCCCACAAAGAAATTAGCTTGGTTTCGTATAGTTTTCGTCGCTATATTTACGGGATAACTAAAATTTTTGCTATCATATTCTTTCCAGCCACCATTTAAAAAACCTTCATAACTTTCAAGAATAACTTTAACATTCGAATAAGTGATTAGCTCATTTGCTGTAACGTACCAGTTACACTCAGCTATTCCATTATAATTCATACATGCAACGTTTCCGCCTGCTGTTGATGCCTGAATTGTCGCTTCTGGATTTTGGGTTTCAGTCTCTTTGCTACTATTTTCACTATCGCTTTGCTTAATGAACGGAGTAAAATTTTCTTCATTAAATAATGTATCGAATGTGTTAGATGCTGCCCAAGATACATTACTGAAAATAAAGATAAATAAAGTTGCTATTAATGAAAAACTTAGTATTATTTTTTTGTTCAATTTAATCTCTCCCCTTTAATGGATTAGTAAATAGATAGAGTAATATTAAAAGATTGTCGCTTTTTGTTACCTAGGATATATAAACCATATCATTTATGTAACAATCTGGAAATGAAATTATTTTGCGGGAAACCGCAAAAAAAGTACGGGATTGTACCAAATAAATTCGGTGGCCGAACTCACGAGATCTCTTAGATATTGGAAAAACTTTTAAAAGAATGGCTTAAATAGAATCTTATAATATTGGGTGCACCTTGGTTGACAATCTTGCCTTGTAAAAAATCCTAAGTATTGTTTGAGAATTTGTTCCGAAATAAAATTGCGGTTTTTCGCAAATTTATTTCGGTGAAAATATTGTAGAAATCTAGTACAATATAAATAAAGTTGTTATTAGGGTGAATATGGATGATTGAAATCAAGGAGTGTACGCTTCAATTAGTAAAGCAAAACTTAAAACACGATAAAATAGTTGGAACCATTTGTGATTTTATCGATTTCAAAGAAAAAGAAGGCTTTCGCTTTGGTGATTTAGTATTATTTCATTATGAATTATTCGGTGGAAAAGGCGATGAAATCAACAAAATTGCTACTGGTATGGAATTGTTAATTCTAGCCATTGATATATTTGATGATTTGGTAGATCAAGATAATCAAGACCCACCCTGGATGAAGATTGTAACATCAACCTCCACTCACATTGCAATGGCTCTTTTGACCATAAGTCAACTTGCAATTGATGAAAGCTTTTTTGATGACAAAGTAAAACAGGAAGCTAGGAAAATGTTCAATAAACACATAGTACGTTGTATATCTGGTCAGCAGTGGGATGCTGAGAATGAAATTCACAATGAGAGTGATTATCTATCCGTTACGAAAGAAAAATCGGGATCACTTATTTCATCTGCTTGTCTATTAGGAACCATTTTTGCAAATTATCAGGAACCTCAAATTGTGAAAGAATATGCCGAACATTTTGGTATCGCTGTCCAAATTGCCAATGATATAAGAGATATCCAGCGGGAAAATAGCAAAAATGATTTTCTACATAAAAAGAAGACATTGCCTGTTTTGCATCTTTTAAATAATGCTGATGCAGAATTTGAAGAATTAAAGGGGTACTATAAAGGAGCCATACCGAAAGAACAAATTGAATTAAAGCAAAGTGAAATCATTGCTTTGATCAAAAAGTCTGGAGCCATCGAGTACGCCAAAGTTATTATGCAGCTTGAAATTAATAAGTCAACGAAAATTATCAATACCATGGACATTTCGGAGGATTCGAAAAAGAGAATTCAATCCATGTTATTTAGATAAGAATAAATAATAGTAAACTATTGGAGGAATTATTATGATTTCAGAAATTATTCAGCATTTGGTAAAAAATCAAGAAGTGCTAGAGCAGGTACAGAATGGATTTGCAAGTTTAGTTGGTGTGAGTGAAGGAGAAGCACAAATTATTTTAGATGCTTTAAACGGAACTATTAAAACACTTTCGGGTTATTGGTTATAAAAAATAAAGCCAGATTCTTTATATTTTAATAAGAATCTGGCTTTTGTGATTAAACATTAAACATAATTTAACGGCTGTTAACGGTGATCTCTATGACAAAAAAAATATTTGTTTTGCTAATCTTTTCAGTATTACTGATATGTTTTTATTTTATTCAAACTATTATAAAATACCCATATATTGGTATTGAAGTGGAAAATGCCAAAAATGGATACAGTGAAATTGTAAAGGTAAATCCTAATGGAATTGCTGAAGGGTTAAAAATACAGGAAGGAGATATCATTCTCTCTATAAATGGAGAAATTCCTCAAAAATATGAAACAGTAAAAAAATACAATCTTGTTGAAAAGGCAAGTGAAATCACAATTCAAAGAAACGGAAATATTTACAATTATGAGTTTTCCTCATTAAAACATAAAGGCCAATTTGTCTTTCATTTAGTATTTCCTTTATTGGTATTAGGCCTCGCATTTTTGTTTAGTGGTTTTCTGTTTGTTTACAAGAAACAGGAAAATGCAAGCTTTGTTTTGATCATACTTCTACTATTACAGGGGATGAGTACCCTATCTGGAGCAGCTTCTGCAAGGACAGAACCAGTTGCACAATTTTTTTCAATAAGTTGTTTATTGCTAATACCACTGTTGCTCTTTCACTTTTTCTTTTTGTATTTCCAAAACTATCATATACAGTTTGCTGGTTCACGTTCGATTAAAACGCTGTATATAGCAAATTTCTTTGTGATAGCTGTGACAATGTTGTTTCTGCTTTTTCCTTTAAGTAATAGTTTATATCCCGTGTCTAAAATTCTTGTTTTGGTGCTGTTTATCATTAATGTAACTTATTGCATTTATTTTTTGGGAAGGGGCTATTTAAAATACCGGAAAACAATTTATGGCTCACTATATAAAATCATTAATGTTGGAATTTTTATTTCATTTTCACCTTTCATGTTTCTTTATGCCTTACCAACTATCGTAATAAAACAAGAGCTTATTTCCGGTGAAGTTGCTTTTTTATTTACTTATTTTTTACCACTTACTTTTGTTTATTTAGTATCAACGAATCAGTTTTTAGATATTAATTTTTATATAAAGCGAATTTATTATTATGCTATATTATCTCTTACCCCGTCATTGTTGTTAGTCATAGTAGGAGCCACCTTAATACATGATATTTCAGTATTAAAATGGGTGCGAATTTTTGTTGCCGTCTATTTATTCTTCATTCTAGTATTTTACATAAAAGAAGAATTAGATTATCGGTTTCGTAGCAATTTATTTTCTGAAAAATATAATCTGCAATCTAGTATATATCAATTTGTTGCATTTCTATCTCGTGAAAAAAGTAAAAAAGTGATTGAGCAGTATTTTGTTAATGAAATAAAAGCTATATTGGGTTTAAAGAACAGTGCTTTGCTCGAATATGATAAAGAGGTTGATAAACTCACGTTGATTAATGGTGATAGCTGGGATTACGAAAGGGAGCTGTTACAGGCCCATCTTTCGTTATTTTATGGAGAAAATTTCTTCGGAGAACTGCAACCACTGAATACGATCTCTTATTTAATTGTTGCTGAAAATAAAAAGAAAATAACAGTGTTGATATTGGGTCGAAAGAAGAACTTTACAACTTTTAACCATGACGAAAAGGAATGGCTAAAAACACTTTCTTATTATATGAATGTAAGCTATCAAAATCTGCAAATGATCGAAGATTTAGTCAAGGAGCTTGAAAACATTCGAACAAAGGAGAATGCCCCTTCTTGGGTGCTGAAGATGCTATTTAATATAGAAGAAAAAGAGCGAAAGCGATTATCAATTGATTTACATGATTCTGCCCTTCAAGAGCAGCTATTATTGTATCGAAAACTATCTGGAATTCTTGAGAAATATAATTTTGAGTCGATTGCTAAACAAGAACTTACCTTTATTAATGAAGGTTTATTAGATGTTATTCATGAAATTCGTGAAACTTGCAATGAGTTAATGCCTCCATTTTTGAAAGAAACAGGCATTGTCGGATCACTAGAGAATCTTTTTAAAAAGGTGCAATTGCGGACAAATTTAGTGATCGATTTCGTTGCTAACAGAAATTTTATACATAGCATCAGCGATGAAATAACATTGGCACTTTACCGGGTTGTCCAAGAATTAACGAATAACGCTGAAAAGCATTCAAATGCATCAAGGGTTAGTATTTATCTTACATCTGAATACGATCATATCATTTTAAAATACAAAGATGATGGAGAAGGGATGGCAGGAGAAAATGCATCAGCCTTTAATGGGCATCTCGGAATATACGGAATAAGAGAGCGGGTAAGAAGTGTTAACGGAAATATTGAATTTAGAAATTCCAAGGATGGCAGTGGATTACAAATAGTAATTGAAATACCGCTGGAAAAAGAGAATCAAATAATTGTCGGACAATGAGGAGGAAATTATATGATTAATATTTTGCTTGTAGATGATCATCCCTCTGTCAGAGAAGGAACAAAAGCGATGATTGAAGCGGATAATCAATATCAAGTTACGCTGGCTGCCACTGGGGAAGAAGCAATAGAACGAATAGAAAGTTCTAGCTATGATTTATACATTTTTGATTTATTTATAGATACCATCAATGGGATTGATTTAACTAAACGGGTTATTGCAAAAGATGTGGAAGCGAATGTGTTAATCATGACAGGATTTGATATTGAGCCCCATTTTAATATTTTAATGGAAGCCGGCGCTGGTGGTTTTATAAGTAAAACAGCGTCAAAAGACCAATTGCTAACTACAATCAAATGTGCATTAAGAAATGAAGCAATCCTCCCTAAATCTTTTTTACGACAACTGCGGCGAAACGAGTATAAAGGATTGATAAACGATGGTGACGCAAAATCTAGTATCTCCTTGAGCGAAAAAGAGCAGGTAGTACTTTATGAAGCAGCTCTTGGTAAATCAAACAAGGAAATTGCTCATAAGCTGTCAATAAGTCAGCGCATGGTAGAATATCACATGACTAAAATATTTACACTTCTAAATGTAGGTTCAAGGGGAGAAGCGGTTGCAAAGGCGAGGGAAATGAAGCTACTGCCAAGTGAAATTTTAATAAGTCGAAGTTAATTGGAAAAGGGCTGTCTGAAAAATAGTATTTCAGCCTAAAATTTAATAAAAACAAAACCCAAGAATACCGTAAAATCAACATTCTTGGGTTTTGAATATTTTTATATTTTACTCAAAAATAGGCTTTTCTGACAGCTCCACACCAAAGTACGCTATTTAAATGGAGTATAAATAATTTTGCGTAAATAGAATATGCGCTATTAAAAGGTAGTTAATGTTTATAGCCGTGCAATAGTACCATCTCTGACACCTTTGAGCCACTTCGGACAGAAATAAGAGCCACCATGCCATAGTTGAAGCTTTAGCCTTAGCTAGTCTTAAGTGAAGTGACAAAATACTATTGCTAACTATTTGTAGA
This sequence comes from Caryophanales bacterium, assembly GCA_012840465.1. GTDB lineage: Bacteria > Bacillota > Bacilli > Bacillales > Bacillaceae_J > Schinkia. Next base: position 9,244 of record DULJ01000019.1, on the reverse strand, counting down.
AGCATAAACGGTGGCGGAACATCATATAGATCTAGTGGCTCCCAACCTTGGCATAAGTCGCTTATAGTCATGCAATATTCAGTTAAGGATTAAAAAATATAAAATTTGAAATTTTATATTTTTTAATCCTATTCGAGGAAAATAAGTACTTTTGAATGAAACCTTTTTAATTCCTGTTCATTTTCTTTATTTTTTATGTTTAAAACGTCTTCAAAATCAGCTTTTTCTAGTCTGTTTTTAAGTATTTTTAATACCTCTATATACTCTTCTCTTGAAAGGTTACAATAATTCTTCTCATTTTCGGTTAAGCAACCAACAGCATTTACATATTTAGTACTCATTATATATCCTAATTCCCCAATATTTGTGCTTAATCTGGAATAATTAACGGAGTTTACATATGAGTATTGATTAGCTGATCTCGCAATATATACTGTTTGTTTTAAATCAGTATGCAATTGATTTAGGTGGTCTTTACTATCCCAATCAGGTACCGAGAGCATCTTATATATTTCTTGTAATTGCATCTGCAAGCTATTAGCTTGATAAATTAGCCCATTTTTACCTGCCTTATACGACTCGAAAAGTTTAAACCCTAAATAAACATTAAATAGACATGAAATCACGAGAAAAAGAGCGAGTAATTTTCCGTAATCGTTGATTTGTATAGGGCGTTTAAGAATAAAATAAAAAAACCCGATGAATAAACTAAGTAGTAACCACTGTGCAATAGTTAATGGTGTATATACCGTCAAAATAAAGCTAATTAATATTGATAAAATCAGATGTCTAATAGTCATATACTACCTACCTATTTTAAAATATAATCGGAGTAGACTTCCCTTCCAATGTTTCTTGCAGCATTATTCCAATCATAGTGCTAAACAAATCTGCTGTTTCATTCTTGACTAAAGAATATCCCCCGATATTCGTTCTATACTCAGGTAATTCTTCTCTAAATAGAACTCGCGTATTTTCATCAATAGCATTTAAATTCAAATTGTCATTGATTTTTATTATAAAGTAACTGGAGATTAAATTAGGAATATTAAAGTGGACCCCATTGTCAAGACACGGATTTTATAATTTTAAGGTGGGGTGTAGAACGAGGATATCTACTATGCGACAGCCAGAGGAACTAGTTAGGCTGTATAAGAGGATGGCTTATGAACAATTACACTGTAAAGAGGGCTGCTGGGGTTTTATAACCCAGTGATTGATGCGGTCGTTCATGATTATAGAATTCTAGGAAATTGCTAATCTCGTTTCTTGCTATTCTTGGACTATCATAATCTTTTAGATATACTTCCTCGTACTTAATTGTTCGCCATAGGCGTTCTGTAATAATATTATCAAGGGCTCGTCCTTTCCCATCCATACTGATCTTTACATCTTTTTCTTTCAGTAAATCAGTATATTGTGAGCTAGTGAAGTGGCTGCCTTGGTCACTGTTCATAATGATCGGCTGATAATGCTTGAGCGCTTTATTAACGGCTTCCAAGACAAAATCAATTTCAAGGGATTGATCTAATTCCCAACTAATAACATAACGGGAATACCACTATGAAAAGCTACTAACTATGGAAAGTCATTTCAATTATAGTCTAAATTTAAAGTGAACAATACATTCTAACTTTCCATAGTCAATACGGCTATAATCTATATTGTTTTAGGAATTCAGTTAATTCCCTTTTTTCTTCCGTGCCATATTTCTCAGTCCTTGTCATTCTATCCGCATTACTTTCTTCAATTGCCTTGCGCATAAATTCCGGATTGGTCTTTGCATAACGTTCGGTTGTTATAACAGAAGCATGTCCGAGAAAATCCCTGATATAAATAAGGTTTACGCCGCTCAATAGTAAATGTGTAGCCTTGGAATGTCGAACTATATGAGCGGATACTGTTTTTTTGAAATACCCCGGATTTTTATCCTTAGCCATCTTTACATATTTCCGCAAGATATAGGTTACTCCGGGACGAGTCAGATGGTTATGGCTCCTATTGAAGAATAATGGAGATTCAGTTTGACCCATGTCAATCTTATTGGATTTCAAATAGGCTTTCAGTATATTTCCAGCCTCAGGTGAGACCGGTATGAGGCGCATTTTATTTCCTTTCCCCTTAACCTGGATAGTTATTTTTCCGGATATTCTTAAATCGCCCCTGCTCAAGTTTATTAGCTCACTAATTCTAGCTCCCGAATCATAAAGCAATGCAAGCAGGGCAAGATCACGAATTCCTTCCCGTTTTTTCACATCTGGTTCGGCCAGTAGCATTTTTATTTCGATGTCCGTTAGATGTTGAGGTGGATTTTTAGGACCTTTCTTCATGGGTATAGCAAGAATATCACTACAAATAGATGCATATTTAGGTGATTCTGTTTGGACATACCTAAAAAAGGAATGCAATGCAGTAAGTCGAAGATTTCTCATTTTGACGCTGCAGTTCCGTTCGGACTCTATCCAATTGCAGAAACCTATAATCAAGTCTTTACTAATAAAAGGAAAATCAATGTGTTCCTGCCTAACGGAATAAGATTCCCGGCAGTACTGAAAAAACAGAATGAATGTATCACTGTATGAAGCAATGGTATTTTCACTCAAACCTTTGTGAAGTGTGAGGTGTTTTGTGAAAAAAGCTGTGAGGTGCTTCGGAAAACTATTCTTCATCCCAATGCACCTCCGGAATCATACCCTCTACCAATTCACGGCTTGATAATGTAACCTCGTCATGTTTAAAATAGGGAAGACGTAGATATTTTTCTGTAGAACGGATATCTTTGTGTCCAAGATAACTACAGAGAATCGGCAAGCTGTAATATAAATCCATTCCCTCTGAATGCATTTTTTCTAATGCATGGACAGCTTGTGTGTGTCTGATATCATGAACTCTAGGATAGCTACCAGTTGGAAGCCTTGAAATACCTGCTTTGGCATATATATTCTGTACGGTAGACCTTACTGAATGCCTGCTATATTTCCGCCGCTTGGAGATGGGAAAAAATAGCCATTGCTTTTAGTATTAAATGACATCTTTTTAGCATAATCCTTACAGGTTTCAGTCATGGAATGCGACATAGGAACAAGCCGGCTCTTATCTTTTTTTGATTTTTCTATAAAAAGTATGCCTTGTGTCAGGTCTACGTCATGATACCTTAAAGATAGTGCTTCAGATATGCGCAGACCACAACTGTATAAAAGTCGCATAAGTACAGGGTAAATGAATGTATTTGCCGGATAGCGTGATACGGGTGGCAAATGATCTGAAACCTCCAGAATGGATGCAATCTCCTCATAACTAAATATATATGGTACAAAGCCCTTGCTTTCACTGTGACGGCTGATAATTGGATAAATGTATGCTTTAATTCCTTTATTCCTTAGGAATGTAGCAAACTGCCGAAGCATTCCAATCCTTTTGGATTGGGTGGAATAGGTCTCATGTGGTCGTTTGGCGCAAATTTCCTCCACCATGCACTTCGTCAGTTCAGGTTCCTTGACATGGTAGCTATTTAGTTGTTGGTTTATGCGACGGAGTGTATATAGTATTGAATCTTCATACTGCAGTCCATATCCACGTTTATAGCTGACAAAGTCTAGGAACAGATGTTTAAATGGGCCTTCCTCAAATAGGGCGGAAACCTTACTGTTTTCCATAAGGCACCTCCAGCGACACTTTCCTCAACTGCTCTGTATTCATCCAAAGGTAACGGCTGGTTACTTTCGTACTACTGTGTCCCAATATGCCGGAAACGACTGGCAGGGGTGTATTTTTTTCAAGGAGTTTTGAGGACAGGCTATGTCTCATGGCATGCATCCCATGTCGCTTTCCCTCTGTATGAATACCTACTTTATCCATGTATTTATTAAGTATACGATACAATGCACTACTTGTTGAAAAACCCTCATAAGGTGCCATGATCTTTATGAAAAGTTTACTAGAGGCCGTATCTGGCCTCCCGTTTTTCAGATAATCTGCAAGTGCATAACGGATACTATCTGTCATAGGAAGGGTTTGATAATTCCCCGTCTTTTGTTGGATAAAAGATATTTCATTCCCTTCCCAGTCAATATCTGATATGTGCAGATGGCATATATCACCAGCCCGCATTCCCAATGAAATGGCTATTAACAGGATAGCATAATCTCTTTTACCCACTGCTGTACCGCAATCTACACCCCGAAGAATTTCAGTTGTCTCTTCGGAAGTGTAATAAGAAGGAAGACGGCTGTCATCGCCCACATATATCTTATTCACGTATTCAGAAACTCCTGATGGTACCATTCCGAAATGTTCTGCATAACGCAAAAAATCACGTAATGTAAATAGTATATTACTTTTTGCGACAGGGGAATAAACTCCTTGCAAAAAAAGTATGAATCCCTGAATGGCTTGAAAGTCGAGATGGGTGATAGTATTGGTATTTCGACTGTCAAGGTAATTAAAAAGCACTTTTATACGGGACATTTTTGTAATGATCGTTCGTGTTTTATGACTCCTCTGTTCCATATAGTCCTGATAACCATTGAATATATCCATAAATTGCGGCGGGATTGAGTTAGGGACTTGGGTATACTTTACAGATGGTTGTTTTTTCTGTGCAATATCGATTAGTATTTTAATAGACCGATATTTATATCGTTCATATTTGTTCATATGACGTATGGATTTAACATGTTTTTCTTCAATTAGGAAGTCCATGCATAATTCAGGAGTGAAAAACAGAATCTGTTTTCTGTCTGCATACTGCACTAAATGTTTCCACATACGGTTGTACTGGTAAATTGTCTCGTCGGAATACTGTTTGGCATGTAGGAATTGATTGGCTGATTGAATTACCTCGGTTGCTAGAATTGGATTAAAAGTTGCCTCGGGTTGCATAACAAATACCTCCTGTAATATTTTTGTGATTACAAGAGTAATACTATGGAAAGTTGAGAGCATGTCAATTACTTTTAATTCAAGGTTTAATCAAATTAACTTTCCATAGTCAACGGCTTTTCATAGTGGTATCTATGGAAAGCTTTCCATAGATACCAATCTATAACGGCAACAAGATACATCCAGCCACGTTGAAGACGAATATATGTGATGTCAATTCCCCATACATGATTAGGGTGCGTAATAGCCAATCCCCTAAGTAAATAGGGATAAATGCGGTGTTCATGATTTCGCTTACTTAAATTAGGTCCAGGAGCGATCCCGGCAATCCCCATTTCACGCATATGACGTTGGACAGCTTTACGATTAATAAGTAGATCCCTTTGACTCAAATATTCTGCAATCCGACGTGAGCCAAAGAATGGATATTTCGTGTAAACTTCGTCTATTCGATGTTTAATAAAGATTTCTTCCGGAGAGGGTTCTACCGGCTTATAATAAAGACTAGAACGATTTAAACTTAATAGTTCCGCTTGTGTTTTTAACGGTAATTCATCACCATCCCAATCAATCATTACGATTCGTTCTTGCCTAGTCTTTAATGCCAGATTTTTTTTTAAGCCACGACAATTGCGTGGTTAACTTTCCTACTTCGGCGTATAAATTGTCAATTTGTTCTTCATAATTTGCCTTCATCTGGTCAATCCTTTTGTTTTCATTGGCAAACAGCTGGGGCATTTGATCTAAAACTGCTTTTTTCCATTGTCTGAGTTGGTTTACATGGACACCATGATTGGAGGCAATTTCATTTATTGTTTTTTCCTCCTTCAAGATTTCAATCACAATTTTAGATTTAAATTCTGGTGTATAGCTATTTCTTTGTCTCATAAATCTACTTTAACATCTCCTAATTTCGTGTCTAGTTTCTTGGGTCCATTATAAACAGTATGCCATAGGAGAAAGAATCTTCAATGTACATTTGCCATCCCACGCTGGAGAAATTAAAATAATGATTCTACTGATTCACAGCTCCTACAGCAATAAGGGATTCATTTTTCTTATCATTAATAGCAAAAGCTACCTTTAGTAAGAATAATAAAACTCCTCTAAACACTGTAAAGGATTAGTTGTTTTCCCTACATACATAAGGATGGTTAATATGGCACTGAATAGGTATTGGCCAATAAACAATTACTATAAATATACAAATTTACTACTTTAATCAACTTGATTTTGTCCAATGGCTTGTATTGATAAATCTGCTAATTAGCTCTACTATTAGATGGTCATCACTTAAGAGTTGTTTTCATACTAGCATATTTATTGTCTAACAAACTACTGATATTTACCGCATTTATATTTCGGTACCGAAATATAAAGATTCCAGAAACTTACCGGTTCTGGGGGAAATTATAGGATGGTTTTGAATGATATAACAAAAATAAACTATCTGGTTCAAAAGAATACTGGATTGTCGAACTACTAAGAAAAATTGTTAGTATGGTTATTCCTTTAAGAAATACCTTGACAAATGAAAACCCTTTAATGCAATTCTAAGGATCCTTTTTATAAAAACACAGAGAATTGAGGCTTGTGCTAAGTGAAATATTAACAATTAAAGATTAAATTCTTTCAAAGTAATTGGCAAGTGCTATAGGGACTTGCCGATTTAGTTAGTATGCTTCCCTAAACCCTGAACTTTGCGATTAATAATTGCAGCTCTTCGGCCATATTGGAAAGTGCAAAGGCGGAGGTTGAGATTTCTTCCATCGCAGCCAATTGCTCTTCCACAGTGGCAGCTACACTTTGTGTTCCAGATGCAGACTCCTCCGCAATATCAGTAATTTTTTTGCTTGAACTTACAACTTGGTCTGTCCCAGCCGATATTTCCTAAGCAGCTGCAGAAACCTCTTGAATTTGATCGGTTACGTCATTAATCAAAAGCTGTATTTGGTCAAATGAGTAACCGACAGAATTTGCAACAACAATACCTTCGGCTACTTCCTTTGTTGCATTTTCCATAGTTAAAACTGCATTTTCCGTTTCTTCCTGAATGATTGATATCAATTGCGAAATTTGTTGAGCAGATTGTGCCGACTGTTCTGCTAATTTTCGAACTTCTTCCGCAACAATTGAAAATCTTAAGAATACCGAAAATCCACGAAATAAATTCCGAAATATAAATGCGGAAAATATCAAAAAATTTTCGTTGTTATATTACAAAAAAATAGAATATCATTATATTTAAGAGATCTCGAGTAATAGATTTAAGGGGAGCATTATATAATGCTAGTAATTAAGACTGAAGTAGAATAAAAAGTAATAGTTAAAAAACGGCAAAACAAAGTTATAAATTTTCAAAAGGTGCTGAGTTTGTTGAATAAGTGGAAGATGATGCTTTAAATAAATCAATATGAAGGGAAGATTTGAATGAAAAGGTTTTTAAAATTATTGATATTAATATCTAGTTTAAGCTTTATCCTTAATTTGCCTATGACTGCTAACGCTGAAAAAGTTGATAACAATAATGAAATAGATTTGGAACAACAACAGGTAACAATATTAAATCAAGAGGATATTATTAAACTTTTTGAACATAATGATATTAAATTTGATTTTACAACCAATAATAGTAATGATGAAATCTCAATTGAGGCATATGGTGGACTTTATCAAGACTTTGGGGTAATACCAAGCTCTATAACTCCTACTAATTGTGTATTTAATTTAAAATTAGCACATATGGGGTCTGGAGTTGTAACAAATATAAAAGGGACCCTTTTTGCTTTCGATGCTAATACTAAAAAGCTTTTACAAAAACAAGATTATTTAGAACCGATTTTAAATCCATCCTTATTAACTACAGAAGTAGCAAGGATGCATACGCTTCATATGGGTAAAAAGATATCATTTATTTACACGTTAACTTATACTGACCCAGATGGTAAGTTTGCCTCAGTAAGTAATGGTACGGACTGGCAATATAACAATTAAGTTTGGTGGTATTTTTTAACACTAAAATTCTACTATCCTTAAAAAAGGGAGTTCCTATGAGTAAAGATTTCACTGAAAGGCTATTTAATTTAAGTATATTGACATTGCATATTGTAATTTTATCAAGAGTAAGAGGATTCTATTGGATATCGGATTATAAATTTCAAGCTGATAAAGAACCAATAATTGATTTTTTCAAGAAGGGCTTTGATTTGATTACGGATGGAGTAGATCCTAGTTTAATGGAAGTGAAATTAGACATGGAAGAAATATCATATGTTCAAAATTCGATGTATAATATGGAGGATTTACAACTAATTAAATTTTCCAAAAAGTTATTAAATTGCATTCAAACTGGAAATCTTGAGTTACTCTTGCTGTTTATCAATTATTTTCTAAAAGACTACAAAAATCAACTTTGGAAACTATTTTCTAAATATGATTTATACAGTTTGGATGGTGAAAAAGTCAGTGAATTCGAAGCAATATTATATGAAGTTATTACGCAGTCTTTGGATAATACCGATCATATCATTGATTATCGAGTATACAATAAGTAAACATATTAGCATAAAAAAGCCTGTTCATCGGATAAATCCGTTACAACAGGTCTTTTTATTTATTTCTTCCTCAACTTCAAAATCAATTCCTCATCCGGTGTTACACACAAGGTCGTTTGATTCTCATAAATGACAAAGCTGGGTTTAAAGAGCCACTGGGCTTTTTAACATGCCGTATTTTTGTGTAATCAACCGGAACAGAACTTGAATTTTTCGCTTTGCTGAAAAACACTCGTTACTGTCAAAACACTTTTGAAGTTTTTTATTTCGCTCAAAGCGAGCTTGGATATATTCTTGTTCAATGGGAGCAAAAACTTGCTCCCAAGGGAAGTCAAGCGCCAATTTTACATAAGGAAGGTGGCGCAAAGAGGAAAAGTTCTCTTGTATAAACGAAAATGAGGGTTGAAGATAGATTACATTGGAATAAGATTCTGGTACAATAGAGGGTGCCATAATGAACTCCTTTCGTTGTAGTTGTTTAGTCACTTCTATTTTACAAAAGGAAATTTATTATGGCTTTTATTTTTGCCCTATACGGCATTTGACAAATCACTTTGGACTCGTTCCAAGTGGTTATTGCAGGAACACAATTTAAATTTAGAATAGATAAAGCCAGGAGTACCAAGGGATTAAGAGTTTTGTCTGTTGGCTCAAAAGAAAAAGTAAGAGAACCAGGAGATAGTGAAGCAACAGTTCGTGAATGTTGTTATCATATGGTATAATTATGGAAAATAACTTTTTGGAATGGAAGTGATGATATGCCATTACCGAAAGAAAAGCGAATTTATACCTACGGGGATTATTTATCT
>DULJ01000018.1 GCA_012840465.1 Caryophanales bacterium | reverse complement strand
CCAACCAAAAACAGTGTTTGGGGAGTGCTTAACAGCGCTTGCTATTCAGAGCGTCAAATCGCCATAACATTAAGCGAAGAGACCTGAGCAGCTAACTCAAGCCCCCACTGAAACGGGAACCGCAAGGTTCTCAGTGGGGGTACGTTGACAAAGACTTCTATGATACAAGAGATGAATTTGAAAAAGATATCTGGGATGTTAGAAATATGCCTGGTGCAAGATTTCCTGATCATGAATCAAGACATATCCTGAATTTCGAGGATGTCCCTGTACCCTTTCGCCCTTTAGCAAAAAGATATTTAAAATTTAGGATCAGTCATTTATCTCTTGGCCAATGTACTCTCGATGTTAGAATTTTAAAGTTATTTTTGACATTTATACATGATAAAAATCCTTCTTGGAAGGATTTAAATGACTTAACACGAAAAGATATCGAAGATTATCTTATATTCCATAATAAGAAGTTTCATGACAAAATACCGTCAAAGAGAAGTTATTTAATTGTCCTAAATGTGTTTCTTGGAAACAATTGAAAAACTGCAATTTGATGAGGCGCCTGCTTTGCCTGTAAATCTATTGTTGTTTAAAGAAGATTTCCCTAGACCGATAAAAAAATCTGAAAATGATATCAAATACATTCCTGAAGGGGTTCTTCAACAAATTGAGGAAAAGCTCGAGTTCTTAAAATCATCAAAATACATACCGATCATTGTATTACTTCGGGCTGCTGGTTGGAGAATATCAGATATTCTTAATCTACGTTACGATAATTGTTTAGAACAAACACCGCAAGGATGGTACTTATGCGGCGATATTAAAAAAACACAAGTAATGAATCATCGTGTACCGATTACAAAAGAAGTAGCAGAGATAGTAGAGGCTGTAATAAAAGTGATTAAAGATCAAAGCAATACGATCAATAATCATAAAAACTATTTATTCATACAGCTGAAAGGTGTCCGGAGAGGTCGACCCTATAATTATTATGACGTTCACAGAAGTTTGAAGCGCTTTTCGGAAGAACAAAACATAGTTGACGATTCAGGGAATCCTTTTTTTATTAAAAATCATGCCTTCCGGCATATCAAGGGTGTAGAGCTTCTTAATAACGGAATGAACATATTGCATGTTCAAAAATGGATGGCCCACGCTTCCCCTGAAGTGACTTTACATTATGCAAAAATTCTCGATACTACCATGCGTAAATCTTGGGAAGAAGCTACAAAACAAGGTATTTTTCGGATAGACATTGAAAATAAACATCCGGTTAAAGTTGAATTTACGGATATTGAGAATGAAGATATCATTGAATGGGAATATATACGCCATAATTTAGACGCTGTTAAGATGGGGCTTGGCTATTGTGTGAAACCAATTAAGCAACCATGTCCCACTCAAGCGAATCCTTGCCTGTCTTGTCGTAATTTCTGTACTACACCCGAATTCATCCCCCAATTTGAAGTGGAAATTAAGGAAGTTAAAAATGTAATTGAGCGAGGCAGGGCTTTAGGGAGACAAGTATGGATAGATAAGAATCAAACCACTCTAGATCGCCTAGAGCCTATTCTAGAAACTTTGAAGGATGGTACAACTCATCATTTAGCCGGGAAAAATGGCCGCGAATATATTGGAGAGGAACGCACTCATGACGAGTAAGCATATTAGAAATACCGAAGGTGTTAAAAAACATGCCCAGATGAAAAGCCAAGAGGCTGCTCAAAAGGTAGACCAGGCTATACAACGTCTTATCAAAACGAAGGCGAAAATTAATTTTAATCAAGTTGCGATGGAATCAGGAGTATCTAAGGCATTTCTCTATAACAATCAAGAAATACGGAACCGAATAGAAGGATTACGAAAGCAGCAAGAAGGGTTAAATACACCGCAAACAATAAAACGTAATATGACGGATGCCAGTAAAGATTCGCTTATCGCAGCTAAAAATAACCGAATAAAAAGGCTTGAAGAGGAAAACAAACGTTTGAAGGATGAATTATTGAAATTACGTGGAATGGTTTACGATAAACTTTGAGAAGAAAAAACATTATTATTGTACGGATACAATTTAGTTGAAGAAGGAAATACGATAGTATTAGATTGAGGTGATATCAATGATATTAGTTAGCTCTTGTTTAGCAGGGTTAGAGGTAAGATATAATGGTACGCACTGTTTAGATAAAAAGATACGCCAAATGATTGAAAAAAAACAAGCAATTACTGTGTGTCCAGAATTACTTGGTGGTTTTTCAACACCAAGAGAACCAGCTGAGATTGTTGGTGGTAATGGGGAAGATGTCCTTGATGGTAAGGCTAAAGTGATCGAAAAATCGGGTAAAGACGTTACAAAGCTGTATATAAAAGGAGCCTATTCAACGCTAAGAAAAGCTCAAGAGGTCGGCGCCACAGTAGTTATTCTAAAGGAATTTAGCCCCTCCTGCGGAAGTTCAATGATTTACAACGGTGAATTTAAAGGTAAGAAAGTTGTTGGAAATGGAGTGACAACTGCTCTACTTAAAAGAAATGGAATTCAAGTTGTTTCGGAAGAGAGAATTACTGATTTTCTTGAGGAGAAATTAAAAACTTCATAAGCGAACATTGACATGATAAAATGATCAACTTTTAAAAAATCGAAATTTACAATGAATACATGTAAACGATGTGGGAATCATTGATATTCTAATAGTTCTCACATCGAGGTTAAGATAAACGCGCATTTGCAACGTTAAGGAAATTCTCATATTAAAAAGCTTAATTTCTCAGCATCTTTTTTGAGAAATTAGGCTTTTTAAGTTACTTCATTAAAGCGCCCGATTGCAGAAGGCTATAAAACTTTAACCTTCGGCAATTTCAGCATCCGTTGTCGTTCTATGAACAGTACCGAATGGGTGATTAGACGGTGCATAGATAGAATAAAGCTTTAACGGCGTATTGCCTGTATTGGTTACATTATGCCATGTACCAGCAGGTACTATAATGGCAAAATCATCACTTGCATTTTTTGCAAAGTTTAAGCTATCTGCGCTCTTACCCATCTGAACAAGTCCTTGACCTTCTTCAATACGCAGAAATTGATCAACGACAGGATGAATCTCCAAGCCTATATCTTCTCCAACGTTAATACTCATCAAAGTGACCTGTAAGTGGCTTCCAGTCCATATAGCGTCACGATAGGTGTTATTTTGCTTAGCAGCTTGATTGATGTTCACTACAAAGGGTGCTTCTCCGTGGTCATTTAATATAGGACTACTTGTATTCCTTTGTTGCTGTTGCTGATTTGTCTGCTGACCTTGATTAATAACTGTCATTTGTTCAATTCCTCCTTTAAGATGGTACATCTTATAAAGTGAACTTAATTTTTCAAATCATACAATACAAAAGATTCCAAGGAGAATAACCTTAAATATTCAAAATGCCTAATCCCAGCGTAGCGGGCACTAGGATTCCTAATGTCCGCATGTTGCGTAAACGCAAAAAAACTGTAAAGAAAAAACAGTCATAACACTACTTATTAGTTGAAGGCATACGATGAATTGTAATATTACAAACAAATGAGGAGGTATTTTCAATGAGTTTCCAAGTCCCTGGTACACAACAAATGCCAGTTGTGTATAAAGCAGACCCTACTATGGTTCACCACATGAAGTCACTTCATGACCATCTACACAATTTATGTAGAGGTCTTATTAATCAGAAAGTTAGAGTCGAAACGATTCATGGTCAAGTTTTTGAAGGTACTATTGTTAACTGTGAAAGAGGAATTTTATACCTACGTGTTGAAAACCCCAATCGTGCCTACGGACCTTACACTCCGATAATCATGTCACTCGTCCTTTTTGAATTACTTCTTATTACATTAATGACAGTTTATCCGTTTATTTAGTAATACGGGCAAGTACCTAATAGGGGCTTGCCTTGTTGATTTCGAACAAGTTTCTAAATTTTTGTAGTTGAGTTTTTGGAATACGGAATGATTATTTGTTCCCTTCCGATAGTTTTCTATATAATGAAGTAAAGTGGACCCCGTAAAGTATTTGAGAGAAGAAAAAGGTATGTCTATGGTGGATGCCAAGCATCTCGTAGATGCTGTGAAAAATTCAGAAAAGTTGTAGATTGAGGAGGTATCATATATGTCCACAGATTTTATTACCATAGTAGGTTTATTGTCTGTTGTTATATGGATTGTAGTGTGCCGGGAAGCTGTAAAGCCTTCAGAAAGTACAAATTGGAAGAGGATGATAATATTACTATCTGCAGGATCCTTATCAACGCTAATTATAGTAATTTACCTTTTCCAAAACTTCCCGTTTTAAGATTCATTTTCCGCAAAAGGGCGCTTGTATGATATAAGTACTTGCGTCTTTTATTTATTACATGGTATTTTTGATCAAACTTTATTTCAAAGATATGACTATTTGTAATATATAGTTTACATAAGGTAGTATATATGTTACATTATTAGTTGGAGGATGTGCCATGAAAAATAATGTAAAGCTTGCCCGTGTAAAGGCGGAGTTAACGCAGCAAGAGCTAGCAGATGCTGTAGGGATTACCCGGCAGACAGTTAGCTTAATTGAAAAGGGGAAATATAATCCATCATTAAAATTGTGCCTGCAAATTTGTTATGCAGTGAATGCCAAGTTGGATGAAATTTTTTGGATAGATAGGAGGGATTTCGAATGAAAAAAATTACGGATGAGCGATTGATAGTGCGGAACTTACAAAACATCAGAATAGCTTTTATCGTACAAACAATAGGGATTTTCGGTATTCTTGGCTATGAGTTCTTTCAAGACGGAATGGAAGGAATGACGAAAAACCCTCTGTGGTTGGTCTTCATGTTAACTGCAATTATCTACAACTATCTAAACATGAGTGTAAGTGTCGAGAATGAAAAGAAACAAAAAAGGCCAGTAAAGTCGTTGACTATCAGTCTTGCTGTGGTTACAATTGTTGCTACTGTTTTTGCCGTCCTTACATCCATTACCCCAGACTTTAAGTGGAGCGATGGCTTGCTGATGGGGGGAGTTATATTCATTAGCGGAATTATCCCTGTTTTATATGTCTATCGTCTTAGAATAAAACAACAAAAGGACTTGGAAGAAAAGGAGTAAATTATATGGGTTGGCTGTTCCTCACAATCATATTTAAAGCTACTATTGTTGGGTCTGACCGGGGTTAAAGTTAAACGAGCTATTTAACTGTATACCTAAATTTTCTATGGGGGGTGGTTAAGTGAATAAAAAAGTATTTAACATAATCGGATGGGCTTTGCTTTTGGGGATTGGTATTTCGTGGATAGGATATGGCTATTCAAGTTGGTACTTATTATTGCTCCCATTGGCTTATATTTCATTTTCAATCTATGATGGCAGGATTAAAAAGTTAAGAAAGATAAAACAGATGTCAATACTACAAGTCATTTTAATCTTATTTTCATTTATTATATCAGTGGGTATTGTATTTGGTCTTATTCAATTATCCAATTACTTGATCAACGATATTTTGCACTTAACGGGATGGATAAAGACATTTAGCTGGATTATTGCTGTTATTCTTTTTTTATATCCTGTCAAGTTTACATTTAGCAGTGTTGTATATAAAATAACCAAGGATTTGAACGAAAAAGATAGAAAAGTTTAGTGAGTTTTGAAGGACATAATTCCGCAAACGGACGTGATTGTTAAGGATCACAGCCATAAAATGATCAAACCTTTTTAGTTTCTCCAATGGCGACGACAGCTGTTTATATACCTTAATTGGCTGGTGGGACTTTGCTATGTAAAAAATGTGAAGTAAACTTCAATTCAATATTGACATTTTGATGTGTGGGTTGTAGTATGAAGTAAGCTTCATATGAGGCTTACTTCATATGATAGGAGGGGAAGATTTGAAAACAAAAGTGAAGGAACTACGTACGGTTGCCGGGCTAACGCAGCAACAGCTTGCCGATTTGGTGCATGTTTCTAACAGAACAATTATATCCATCGAAAAGGAACAATACAGTCCTTCCCTCATGCTTGCATATCGAATGGCACAGGTATTTGAAACAACAGTTGAGGAACTGTGTTGTTTGAAAGAAAATAAAGCATTGGAGGATGAAAAGTATGAAAGTATATAATAAAAAGGGATTTGTATGGGGAGTAATATGGACAATATTAGGGGGATGGACCCTTGTGCTTGATATTATGGAACCCAATGACTTCCTGCCTAGACAAATAAAAGAGGTCTTGCTTTCTGCTCTGCTTATTGCAATAGGCATTGGCGGTTTTATTCGTGCTTTTTCCCGGAAAGCTACACAAGAAGCGTTTGTCGAAGAACAGGATGAACGAAATCGTCTTATAAAGCTTAAAAGCAAAGCCAGAACATTAGATATTTTATTTTGGTGCCTTGTCGTTATTATGATTGGCGGCCTTGTGGGGTATATCATTACAAATAACATTGCATGGGGATTTATCTTTATTGTTCCAGCGCTTTTAATTAGCTTCTATTGGCTTGCATATTTAATGACCCTTGTATACTACGGGAGGCATGAATAGAGCGGAGCGATTTACATGAATAAATCAAAAATACGCATGCCCGATTATGGATGGAAGAGTTCAAAGATAGAAAAATCGCCAAGAACAACAATTAAATTGCTTTATTCCGCAAACGGGTGCATTTCCGGAATAAGAAATGCATTCATGATTGCATGAACGGCCAGTTTGTAAAAGAAGGGATTGTATTTGTATGCAATATTTATTGAACAGTTTAAGTCTATTAATAAAATAGTTTTGTATGAAGAATATCTATTGCACGGTCAATATCCTCTATATCTTCTTTTGAAGCATTTTGTATTCGATTTAGGAACCGGGATTCTATGCATTCAAAGGCTTTGTTCATCATTATTTCCCCCTCTTTCGAGAGACGAACATATAGTTTTCTTCGATCCTCGTTATCTCCATATTTTTCGATTAAGTTTTTTTCACTTAATTTTCTCAGCTCACGACTTGTATTCGGCATCGATAAACACTGGCAATCACTAATTTGGCTAGGAGTAACAGGATGATTAACAGCTATATATTCAAGAATGCCATATTGAACTTGCGTGACGTCATTTGATTTAGCATCTTTTGTTAACTCGTGTGTTACACGATGAACAGAAGTTGTAAACTCCACGAATTTATGAAAAATATCTTTTTTGTTCACAGTAATCACCTCTTAATGACAAGATAACAAAAAAATTATCAAAAAACAATTATCATTTGACAATAAAATTAACAAGATGTTATTATTTTTATTATCAAATGATAAGTAAAAGAGGCGGGATTATGAAAACTCTAGTTATTTACACGTATCCTAATCATCACAGCTTAACCTATGCATTTTTGCAAAAAGTCATCGAAGGAAGTAGCATGAACCCTAATATAAAAGAGTTACAGGTATTAGATTTATATGAAGAAGGGTTTGATCCCATCCTTGTATTTAATAAGACAAAGCGAAGACGTGATATGTATTGTGACCCAAACTTTGAAAAGTATAGAAAACAAATTAGTTGGGCCGATAAGATTGTCTTTATCTATCCAATCTGGTGGGGAAGACCTCCTGCAATGCTCCTAGGGTATATAGATCAAATATTTGCTTCTAATTTTGCATATAAAGATAAAGGCGGACTTCTGCCAGAGGGACTCTTAAAAGGAAAGTCAGTTGTGTGCATTTCCAACATGAAGGGGCCTACACATTATCCATTGATTTTTTTAAATAATGCTCACAAAATATTAATGAAAAAAGCCATATTTAATTTTGTAGGAATAAAAAAGGTGAAATTTTTTGAATTTGGTAATATGGAAAGTCCAAAAGGAAAACAAATAAAAAAATTAGAAAAGATTTATCGTTATTTTAAAAAAGTAGATAGTTAAGAAAAGTTAATAGTAATCAAATTATGCAATACCAAGTTTTTCAGCTATCGGGCATGTTTGTTTAACTTCATTCAGCAGAAGTCTCCCACTTCCATAAGTGGCGAGATGAATGCGAATTAGTATTTTAAATTCAATGGGGGTACAAACTCCTGCTGAATAAAGTCAAAGCCTCCGGCGGATGCCTCAGATTTTCAAAGGTAACTTTTCGAGCAAGCTCGAAAAAATCTGGGCGCAAATTCGCTTTGGCGGATTTGATTCAGCGTCCTTTCTTATTGAACTAACGGGGCAGGTTAGTAAAAGAAATTACTAAAATTACTAAAAGGTGATAATATTAATAATAGACAAATTATTACTTAGGAGATGTACATGCAAGTGAATGGTAGCAAAGCTATAGAATTAAAAAAAATTTTCATTGGTTTACCCAAAATAATGAAGTACGGAAATGATAAAGAAATAAATACAGGAATTTGTAAACAAACAACTGAAGGAGCTTTCTTAACAAAAGAGGGGTTTCTTGGGGATGGAGTTGCGGATTTACGATATCATGGGGGACCCGATCGTGCTGTATGTGTATATCCGTTTGAACACTATTTACTCTGGGAAAAAGAATTTGAGGAACCTTTAGCACCATCGAACTTTGGTGAGAATTTGACCGTAACAAATATGCTGGAAAAGGACGTTCATATTGGGGACATCTTTCGTCTTGGAGAAGCTATTATACAAATTACTCAAGGTAGAGTTCCATGTAGTACGATTACAAAAAGAACTAATAATCCATTACTTTTAAAGAGGATGGTACAGATGGGTTTTACAGGTTATCTATGTCGTGTTTTGGAAGAAGGAATTGTACGTAAAGATTCTCAAATTACATTATTGAATTCACATCCAAAACAGGTATCCATTCTTTATGGAAATGAGATTTATTTTCATAGGCAAAAGGATATTGAAGGGATAAAGAAAATTTTAGCTGTAGAAGAATTGGCTAACGAATGGAAGGAAACGCTGGAAAGTCGATTAAACAAACTTATTACCCGTATCTAATTCGGTGTGTTTTTCTAGAAAGATAAAAAGTATTCTCTACTTCCGCTTTGGGTGCTTTATTTTAATAAGGAGTAAAGTATATTTCATCTTCAAGTAGAGGAGAATATGCAACAGAAGCCGCAAATGCCTGTAAGGACTATGCGTTTAGGGTTTTCAATTATCCCAAGGTATTTTCATATACCACGGTCAAAAATATTTCGTCACAAAAGGTAGCAGGGAAAATAGGGATGCAGGAATATAAGATATTTGAGAAACAAATTGTCCAAGTACATTTTGGGGCTAAATAGAATACGTTTGACATCCCGAAAGTGTATGGTATATGAAATGGAAAATAGAATCAAGGTGTAAAGGTAAAAATAAAAAGCACCATATCATTAAATTTAAACAAAAAAATTAATCTTTAAAACTAAGGTGCAAAATTTGCTCCAAACCATAAGAATAATATAATGATAGAAGTGTTAATAACCCACAGTATAGAAGAAAAGACCGCTAACATTCTCCTTTCCTTTTTGTTAGTAAATGAAATAAATGTAAATAATGTTGATACAATCAAAAATATGAATACTAACGATACACCCAATTTATCACTAACGTTGACACTT
>DULJ01000112.1 GCA_012840465.1 Caryophanales bacterium | reverse complement strand
GCCGGATAAAGATAAGGTGACCGTGCGCATACCCTATAGCATTCAAGGCTCGTCAACTGACGTGCTTACGCTTAAGATGTATAACAGTCAGGGAGATACACTGTATGAAGAAGAAACGTCCGTGAGTGATCCGGCACAGAAACAAGGCGAGTTTAACGTTCTATTAGACGTACCTGGCTCCTATACGGTGCGGCTCACAACGACGATGTCGGCACCTCCTTATACGGATTCGGCGCAAAAGCCGATCGCGCAGATGATCACCGGCGAGGCCGTCTATACACTCAATATCGACTATACGCGCCTGGCGCAGTTTGCTGAGAAAACCTTAAGACCTTCAGCAAACACGGTAGATATTGAAGTTCTGCATACGCAGGAAGTGCAGGATGTGACGCTCCGCTTGATCGATCCGTTTGATCATACACTCATGCAGACGTTCGAACAAAACGTGCACGGTTCGCGGACAAGTACAGTGACGCTTAACTTGCAACCCTATTTCGGTCTGGGTGCCCTAGATGTCATGCTTGATGCGACGACCGTAAACGGTGATGTGTACCGTGACCAGGACCACCTGCGCATAGATCTACCGGGAGCCAATCTCATCGTCATCGATGATCCGATCCTTCAATCGCTCACGACTCGTGAAGATGCGGCAACGGCCACATGGCATATAAGCGTCGGTCAAGATGTCTATACCGAGCCAACCCGTGTAGAACTGTACGCGCGCATCTTCGACTTGAACCGTCAGGTACTCGATGCATATTCAGTGGATACCGTTACACTTAGTGCCTATCAGGATCAATCATTTACAACACCGCTTGATCTTACACGTGTACCGGATAAAGGTTCGCTCGAGCTATACCTTACGCTCTACGGAGAAGGTCTCAATGTACCGCTTGACCGCAAGGTAGTTACGTTCAGACGTTCACTCAGCGTGCCTCTTCCAACCGTGCTCGCGCCCGAACCGTTTGAAACGTTCAATGCGGAAACGGGACGACATGTATCGTATCTAGCTTACCTGCCAAGAGAGCTGGCTAACTTCATAGACCCAAGGCAGCAAGATGCGCTAAGACTGAGCATTCGCAGCGATGACGGCTGGAAAGATGTTAGCGATAAACTATACTGGATGGACTACCCAGAATACGTGCCGGGTCTAGGCTATCTCACGCTCATCTTCGCGGAAGATATCGCTCTCGAGAAAGAAGGATATCAGAATATCCGCTTGGAAATCACAGATATGGCCGGCAACAGTGCGCAGCACAATCGCAAGATATACGCGGATATGACACCGCCCGAGATTGACCTGGGACGTAACCCGGGCCCGGTTTTGAACGAAGGAGAAAGCACAGCGGCCCACCGTGTCTACGACTTAGCGTGGCCGACGAACCAGCCATCGATCAAGCTCAGCGGAACGGTCCAAGATCAATTAACATCTTTTGTCTTTAGTGTGAACGGGGATGTCCTCCTTCCCTATATGCCATATCGTGAAGGCGAGGTTGATCGCCGCAGCTTTAGTCAAACGATCGACGTGCCGCTCGGAGAAAGTGAAGTCATACTGGAAGCTATCGATGGCGTCGAGAATAAGACGATGCTACGCATCCACGTCAATCGTAAGGATGCTCCGGATAGCGGGGGCGTGCTCCCGGGACCGATCAGGCCGATCCCT
>DULJ01000017.1 GCA_012840465.1 Caryophanales bacterium | reverse complement strand
AGATAAATAATCCCCGTAGGTATAAATTCGCTTTTCTTTCGGTAATGGCATATCATCACTTCCATTCCAAAAAGTTATTTTCCATAATTATACCATATGATAACAACATTCACGAACTGTTGCTTCATTATCTCCTGGTTCTCTTACTTTTTCTTTTGAGCGGTGTTTGTCAAGAAAGTTGTCGTATTTTACTTCAAAATACTCTTCACAAAATATTCGTTATAACAAACTTCTTTTTGCGAAGAGGGTTAAATTTTATCAGGTATTCCGATAGTTTACTTGTCTTCAAGTTGATCTTTCATCGGATTTAATGCCATTGATTTATGGGTAGACTAATCCCTCGTTGAGCACGATCAACATTCTAGATGTTTGGACCTTTCTAGCTCATAAACTTCTTTTCGCTTCTCCAAAATTCCAACATATTCTCCGGTATGAACTTGGTGTGGTGTCACAAAATTTAATCCACTGTGTTGGTGTTCATAAGTGTACCACTTCACAAATTCCGCTGCCCATTTGCGCGCTGCTTCTAGTGACTCAAACCCCTCGTGTGGGTACTCAGCTCGATACTTCAACATCCGAAACACGGCCTCAGAATACGGATTATCGTTACGCTTACGCTTGCCGGTAAAGGTTAAGGAAGAAAATATTGCTCATCCTCCTTGGTAAGGATATACAACGCACCCGTTTCTACATATATGGTATACATGGATGAGGATGTTGGTATCTTTGTTTTCTTACTATTATGATTTTCGATATAATCTTTTTCTAGATTTTCATATTGTTTTAAAACAAATTGAATATCTTCTTCTTTTTCCAAATATAATCCAAGAAACTCATTTGCTGCATCTTCCAATAAATATGCTTGTGGAGTCTGCCTTAATTCAATGTAATTTATAAATAAAGTAACTTGATTGATTAAATCCTTATTACTATTAGGCTGTCTGGCTCCGTCGACCCCATAATTTGCAACACCCATACTAATATATGATGTAATTGGCGGTGTTTTGCTTGAATTCAATTCCAAAGTACTAAATCCCGGCGGATAAATATGCTCACTCAAAAAGATATTACTTTTTGCAACCATTTGAACTGCCTTTAAATTTTTGGTAACCTCAAGGAAATTTTTATAGTTATCTCCATTAAAGATGACTTCCAACGGATACTTAACATCAGGTGTTTCTATAAGCCCTTTTGTTAAATTATAATCCGGGTGTTTAGTTACCCTTTGAATAAAGGCTAATACCTCAGCACGAGTCAATGATTTATTCGGCTTAAATCCATTATAATCATTGCTTGTTACACCTGAAGCCAAGTTGTTGCGCAGTAGGAATTCAACAGCTTCCTTTCCTGATTCTGTAAAACCCATAAATGCAGTAATATATGTTGCCATCTCTTGCCTAGTCAACGGAAGATCAAGTTTATATAGTAATGGAATGTGCTTACTTTTAGCATAATCATATGGGTTCATTTTAATCTCGTTGAAATTAGCAACCATTGTTAAAAACTCTTTTTCAGAAACTTCTTTATTCGGTTTAAATGTCCCATCCGGATAGCCGTTGATAATCTTGTTTTCTACTCCCCAATTAATCAGGTTAAAATACCAATCATTTTTTTTTACATCAGAAAACGATTTATGCTCAGCAAATGTAATACTTGAATTTGAAAAAATTACACTAACAAGTAAGATTATTACTAGAAAATGTTTCATTATAGGAATTGGCTCCTTTTAATACCCATTTACTTGTATTTTAACATTATTTCCTGTACGTGTAACTGTAGCCTTCTCTTCATCTGGAGTATTAAATTGACTACTTTGAACAACTTGGTTATCGATTTTTATATCATTAATTTCAGTTGTGTATTTTACCTTACCTGTTTCTGAACCTGCTAAAACACCCAATACTTTCCATGAATTAATATTAGTACTTCCAAGGTTATATGTATTATTGCTGTCAACAATACTTACCATATAAGTATCAGTTGTATTATTACAGTTCATATCAGCGCAAATAGCATATCCTTGCTGCTTTAACCGAATCTTCCCATTATTATTTGCATAGATTATTGTAGAAACATTAACTCCAGGCGCAAATCCATTTTTAAATTGTACTCCATTATAGCTAGGATCAAGCTTTCCAGTATCTCCATTTGAGACACGCATATATGGTGCCCAAGCTACTTCATTTTGATTAGCGCCTCTATTGCTATTGTATTGTAAACCAAGATCAGTTTCATATTTACCGCTAAAGCCAGCGTAAATATAAGGTGTTCCTTTTCCATCTGTTTGTAATGATGATGGAGTGTATACAGAACTAGTGAATGAAGTTCCATTACTATTTATTTTTAATCTTCCACCATATCCGTCTGGTAAATTAGCTGCTGCTACAGTTTGTATACTATCATTCTCTTTTTTCTCGGTATAATTATTTTTAAAAACCTTAACATTTTGTACGTCAGAGTCCTCACTAGTTTCAAAACTATAAATATATTCATCATCAACTAAAGTATAGCTATACAGTACATTTTCTTCTTTATTTTTCAAATTAAAGGTCTTTTTTTCTTTTTTTAACTTTGCAATTTCATTTTTTGATTGATTAGCAAAATCAATAACCTGCTTTGTCGCGATGTTCTCATCTAAACTTAATCCATTACCAAGTTCAAGATTTACATCTTTTAATTGTTCAGGTATAGTTCCTGCATTAGCTCCATTGGTAATCACCAATAGCATTGTTGAAGCCATGATTAGACCCAGTATTTTCTTTTTCATTTACACATTCCTCCTAAAATATTGTTTTTCCTTTTTTATTGCTTAACTAGTTAAGTACACTATTAATCTATCAAAATAGTGCAAGAAAATATATTGCTAATCTCCGCATATTTTTTTCGTTCGGTATTGCACATTTTCATTTCGGTGATTTCGGTTCCTTGTCCATCTAAGAATCCCATCATGTAATTAAGTTCTATTGGAGTTATTTACATTGCGTAAGTATTTGGAAAGTGCTATATTTATAGCGTCTTTTTACGTTGTTTCGGTTATGATTGGGTTCCTCTTCTATAATTTGATCTATAGTGTTCCTTTAATCGACAGGTGCCTGGCACTTGTCAATTAAAGACACCATCTAAAAATGCGCAAAGCTTATTTTTGAAATACCAAAAGTTAAAAAATTCAGTAGATGTAGTCAAAGAGCACATCAACCTGACTGAAATTGAAATAGAATACTTTGAAGCTTTAATGCAGTAAATTGAATCAGTATCATCAAAGGATATCGAAGAAATGCGTGAAGAATTGGCTGAATGATTACGGCCACGGGTTTTTACCACCTCTGCCATCTTTTGTACCACTCATTGACAAACATTTTGCCAGATGTTGGCCCCCCATTTACCATAAAAAACTTTACGTAACCGTTAAAGGCGTGGCAATCGCTTCTATCAGCCGTTTCAAAGGCATCCTTGACACTGAGCCTCGTACGAACTGTTTTGCAATAAATGCCGATTTGGCATGAAATGTAAGGATTTTTTTTAGTCTAACTGTTATTTTGAAAATAGGAATGATAGAAGTCATGTTTTCTTGAAACTATTTCGCTAATACTCCTACATGCTTGGAAGAGTGATAGCTCGAAGAGTATGAAGTTAGGTGAAGTCGGCTGAAACAAACCTAAGTAATTGCTAGCGCATAATTATATGGTACGTGATAGGTCGGGCGGCTACAAACAATTCATGGTGAGAATGATTTTAATCTGACGAATTTCCGAATGTACGGGTCTAAACAGTGAATGCGCTGAAAAGCGTAGTCTAATACTGCATAAGCTATTAGAGTAAGTGACGTAAAGTAAAAGTGAGGCTTATGAAATACGTTATGCCTAACAATGAGGGTATCCAGCTTACAGGCTCAGAGGAAACACCTACAGATTGATGCACAGCTAAAAATAACGGAACAGGGAAAGCAAGGGACACTGCACAGGTCCATCAACCTAGTGGCTGTTATAAGGTGAATACCGAAATGCATTTATCCTTGTGAGAGTAAGGGCGTGACTGATGAAGTTTCTGTAATTGGAATGGAGGAATAGCCCTAAGTCTTGTCTATGAAACAATCAATTTTTCAATAATGAACTGCATCGGTCTGGTAAGAATGTGGGAACAACCTTAACAATGGAGGTTGCCACAATGCAGACGACTTTACGAACATGGGAATATTATAATCTCACAGATACGTTTACAAAACTGCACGAAGATGCAAAGAACGAATGTATTTTCAATAATTTGTATGACCTAATCGTATCCAGGGAAAATATTTTACTAGCTTACCGTACAATTAAGAGTAATACAGGTTCTAAAACAGCAGGAACAGACGGAAGAACAATAAACGACATCAAAATAAAATCGGAACTTGAGATAATAAGCCTTATAAAGTTAAAACTAGAAAATTACAGACCAAAGAAAGTAAGACGTGTTTTTATCCCAAAACCAAACGGCAAAGAAAGACCGTTAGGTATTCCATGTATAATTGATAGGATTATTCAACAATGTTTTAGGCAGATACTTGAGCCTATCGCAGAAGCTAAGTTTTACAAACACAGTTACGGCTTTAGACCGTTAAGGTCAACACACCATACATTGGCAAGAGTACAACACCTTGTCAATATCTGTGGACTTAACTATGTTGTAGATATCGATATTAAGGGATTTTTCGATAATATTAATCACACTGTCTTATTAAAACAAATATGGAATTTGGGAATACAGGACAGAAAAGTCTTACGCATTATTGGTAAAATGCTCAAAGCTGAAATTGATGGGGAAGGTATTCCAAGCAGAGGAACACCACAGGGCGGAATAATCTCACCCTTACTTTCGAATATTGTATTAAATGACCTTGACCACTGGATAGCAGGACAATGGGAAAACTTCGAAACACGAAAAATATATAGCCAGAATCAAGTGAAATATAAAGTCCTGAAAAGGACAAACCTCAAAGAGGGATTTATTGTAAGATATGCGGACGACTTTAAAATCCTTTGTAGGGATAGCCGAACTGCCTTTAAGTGGTACCATGCGGTAAGGCTTTACCTAAAAGAGAGACTAAAATTAGATATCTCACTAGAAAAATCAAAAGTAGTAAATTTAAGAAAGAAACATTCTGAATTTCTAGGATTTACAATTAAGGCTGTTTCCAAGAAGAACAAGAGGGTTGCAAATACAGGAATAGTTACTAAGAAAAAACTCCAATTAAAAGAAAAATACAAGGAGTTAATCAAACAAATACAAAAATCACCTACTGTTGAAAATGCGCGAGCATTTAATAGTTTCATTATGGGGATTCATAACTATTTCCAAAAAGCAACCCATGTAGCAATCGAGTTCTCACGACTTTCTTTCGAACTGATGTATTTCACAAAAAATCGTCTTAAGGGCATATCCAAATATGGATATCCTATAAACGCACCACCAACATTTAAGAAATATTACTCAACAACACGTAAGACATTTTGTATAAACGGAATCTATCTATTCCAAATAGGTGACGTGCGGACATCAAATAACATGAATTTCAGCCAATCCATAACACCCTTCACGAAAGAGGGAAGATTAACAATTGGCACAAAAATTAAAGGGGATGTCCAAGCAGAACTAACAAAATTGATGAAATCTCCGATTTCAGATAAAAGTATAGAATACATGGATAATAGGTTGAGCAGATACAGCATGAAAATCGGCAAATGTGAAGTAACCGGTGCTTTTCTCTATGCTAATGAAGTTCACTGCCATCACAAACTGCCACTAAGTCTTGGAGGTAACGATAACTTTAATAACCTATGTATTCTGCATAAGGATATTCACAAATTGGTTCACGCAACCCAAAACGAGACGATTATTACTCTTAAAAAAATGCTCCGTCTCAGTTCTTCTGAGATAGAGAAAGTAAATAAACTTCGTAAAATGAGTAATTTGGAACTTATTGATTAATAAATCATAGATAAGATGGAACGCCGTATGCGGTGAAAGCTGCACGTACGGTGTGGAGCAGGGGAAAAGATGGAGATTATATCAAAGTCTTACCTATTGCTATCGACGGGTATGATGTGGCAGCCCTTGCCGGTATCCCTCTCGGGGCGCTCCCGATGGTCGCTGGGGGTAGCCAGCTAGACAGCTTATCATACCTGTCTACTCAGTATCAAGGGCCGCTTCGCTTGCCTTTTCCACTAGGATTAGACAGTTCTGGTAAGTTGCTTGGCGATCGATGGTAAATTCCTTGGCACTCCTTGGTACAAAAGATGGCATTAGTGGTACATTTCAGTGGCAGTAATCCGGCTGAAGAAGGCTACAAAAAGACACGAAAAAATGCAAAAAATGAAGGCTAAAAACCAAAAGCCAACATTAGACAATTATATCTCCTCTGATGGCGATGAAATCATCGTTGGTAAAAATAATATGCAAAATGAATATTTAACGAATAGGCTTGCGAGAAGAGACGACATTTGTCTTCATACAAAAGATATTCTAGGGTCCCATGTGGTCATTCGGAACGAGAAGACCCATCACAGCAAACATTGCAGGAAGCGGCAAGCATCGCTGCTTTTTTCAGCAAAGCAAAAAATTCAAGCTCAGTTCTGGTTATTATACAAAAATACGGCATGTTAAAAAGCCCAGTGGATCTAAACCCGGATTTGCCATTTATGAGAATCAAACGACCTTGTATGTGGCGCCGGATGAGGAATTGATTTTGAAGTTGAGGAAGAAATAAATGAAGAAGCCTGTTGTGATGATTTCGTCTGGTGCAACAGGCTAACTAAATAGTTACCATTTAATTAAGGAAGTATAATCTTGATGATTAGCAGTAGTGGATTCTTTCCATTGTTATATTGACTATTTGCGGAAAAAGAGGTTATGTCGATCAAAAATTCACGATAGTTTTTTATATTCAAACCATCCCCATTGTTCTTTGAATTTTACGAATATCTTTTTTATTATTCCAATTATCTTCTTTTAAAAGCTCATTGCTGATTTCAATATTCTTTATTTGTTCTTTTACCTCACCAAACTCTTTAGCATTTTGCAATCTTAATTCACTTATCTCTGCTTTAAGTGATTCTTGACCATGTCTTAATGCATTCAATAATTGACCATGATCGGCTAGTACCAGACTATGTTTTTCTAATATTTGACCATGCTCTCCTAATATTCGACTATGTTCTCCTAATATTCGACTATGTTCTGTTAATATTTGAGTATGTTTTTCTAAAGTCTGACCTTGAACGGTTAACTTTTTATCCATTTGCTGAAGAAGTTCTAGTATTTGCTTTTCCATTAAAATCTCTCCTTTCGCTATTATTATTTTATTCGTTTATTTTATCATAGCAATTACATTCTGTCATTTAATGAAAGAATAATAAGAGTCTCGATTTTATCTTAGATACTTGTCAGTAGATAAAATCGAGATTTTGTGTTGTGTTTTAACCAGTATAATAGGGTACTTATTCGGCAATCGGCCTATCTTCTTGAGAAATATTATATTTTACTTCTCCGTGAAGTATTTGATTTAAAAATATTTTTTTAAATTGTTTTTCTATTTTAGGATTTAACTTGAGCACTCCTATAACCAATTGATTGTTCACGTCATCTATCGAGTAAGAGACTATTTCTATCCCGTTTTGCTTAAATAAATTATCGGGTTTTGATACCTCTATATCCAATTTGTCATATGCGCTATAAACATCTATTAGTTGATTTGAAATATTTGTCTCCTTATTACAAGCTGTTGCAAACAATAGTAAAAACAATATGCCAAATAATAATACATTAAACCATTTATCCTTCATTTTCCATCACTACTTTTTTAGATTATCTTTTAAAGTTGAACTAAGTAAAGTATAATTTCTTTTTAAATATACCAAATTAATTATGTTTTGTTCCATCGGAAAGATATAATGGACGATTTAAGTTTAATTCACTTAATATAATTTCAATTGGACTGTAATATCTTTTCGTTGAATCACCAGCAACGTGTACTCCGTATAATTGTACATATCCACTACTATTTATAGGACTTGTAATTGTTCCGCCACTATCTCCTTCTGAAGAAGAATAGTCTGCTACAATCAAATTCGTCATTTTACCACCATTATATTTGTACTTATCTAAATATATGGTCGCATTTTTAGAAAAAATTTTACCTTGTGTTACATCAGTAACTATGCCGTGCTTTAATACTGTAGAACCCGTAGCAATTTGAGATGAACTATATAATCATTCAAATGAAAACACTTTCCTTAAATCAATTACCAAATCATCAAAAATCGATACCTTTACTTCGTCCTCTTCCGTATACATACCTGGCCTACCATACCTCAGGTTACTTTCAAGAATAAAAACACTTACAATTTTCTCATGTGGTT
>DULJ01000122.1 GCA_012840465.1 Caryophanales bacterium | reverse complement strand
CGGAAGGGGTTTGCTTCTCCTAGGGTTGAGGCGTGCGAGCCTGACATTGAGAGCAGGTTGCCCCAGGCGTCATAGTTGTACTGAACAACGCGGTTTCCGTAGAGGTCATAGATAAACCTGACATCACCCTGAATATTTTTACCGTAGTAATAGCTTGTGCCGTTGTAGGAAAAACCGATTACAGAACCATTTGCGTCGTAGTAATAGTATAGAGTTTCGTTCGGCTTGTAATTAGAAACCCTTGTCTCTTTTAGAATTTTGCTTCCGTCGTTTACATAGTATGTATTTGTGTAATCCGAAGACATTTCATCAAACACATGCTTGTATGTTCGTATGCCGTTATCGTCGTAGTTATATTCAAGTGGTTCGCCATAATATGGGTTAATTAACCGGATACCAATATAAATTTTTAGTATCCATCTGAAACTCTAATATACCGTTTAGGCTTCCTAAAAACAGCGACTGATCAATTTTTATAAGAGATATCGAATATATATACTTCTCATCATCTTCAAATTCATACAAAACAATGGGTTCTTCATTTATTTTATACGAATAAAGTTTATCAGTAGTTTTTATGTAAAGAACCTCATCTTCCCACAAATATACCTGTGGGCAGCTATTGAAGTTGTATAATTCATGAATACTATCGCTCCCAAGCATATATAGCTTCCCTTTATCTGTTATCAAATGTCCAAGTCCAGTTAATAGCAACACCTTTTCGTTATCAACTTTTATTAACCCTTTACACTGTTCTTTAACTATAATTTCCCCTCTTTTTGAAAAATCTTCAAAGTGCACTCCGCGACCAACCCAACCGCCAAATTCGCCGCAGTCGACACCTACATAATAGATATAATCCACTGCTGCAAAATGAGTTTTTTTAAATTCAAGGCTTTCCTGAACAAAGATCTTTTTCCCTTCAAGTACATTCAGATCACAATAAAAAGGATTTTCTGAATGATCGAGAGATATTATACTTGCTTTTAAAATATCAGTTTTTAGATTCTCCCTGTAAATTTTTAATGTTCTAACAGAGGAACAAGAAAATAATAGTATGAAGATTGTCAAGGACAATAGTTTAATATATTTCACATTAGTCTTCTCCCCACTATCAAATTAATCTAAGATAATCTTGTGAAGTTTATCGTATAATGTTTTATCCTTTTCTAAAACATATACATTAAACTTATTATACCTATCGCCATTCAATGGTTCAATAACATAGGTATGAGCGTTATGCTTTCTATTAAACTCAACATCTCGTTGTGTAAAGACTGATTGTGTCTCATATGGGTGCGTATGGATACCTGCTATAATATTAATATCTGGATTTTCTTCTATTCTTGGCTTATAATAGACCCTATCATTCATTAACCATGTATCTCCGATTTGCGCATAATATCTGTTGGGATAATCAGGGAATTGATAAATTAATGAGCTGTATTCATATTTAAAATCATCATTTCGGGCTTTTTTATATGTCTCAGTAATTGTATGTTTTAAAGCATCATCAAATGTGTCATGATAATCCT
>DULJ01000116.1 GCA_012840465.1 Caryophanales bacterium | reverse complement strand
TTCGACGACGCCTATGCCCATGCGCGCGAGCTGGAAAAGGAACGCGGGCTGACCTTCGTCCATCCGTTCGACCATCCGCACACCGCGGCGGGGCAGGGGACGGTGGCGCTCGAAATGCTCGAGGACGTGCCCGAGCTCGATACGCTGATCGTGCCGATCGGCGGCGGCGGGCTGCTCAGCGGCATGGGAACCGCGGCGCGCGGGATCAAGAACGACATCCGCCTCGTCGGGGTGCAGGCCGAGCTTTATCCCTCGATGTACGCCGAACTGAACGGCGTCGACATGGCGTGCGAGGGCGATACGCTGGCCGAGGGGATCGCGGTCAAGGAGCCGGGGACCTATACCCGCCGCCTCGTCGCCGAGCTCAACGACGATATCGTGCTCGTCGCCGAACGACATCTGGAGCGCGCGGTCAGCCTGCTGCTCCAGATCGAGAAGACGGTGGTGGAGGGCGCGGGCGCGGCGGGCCTCGCGGCGATGCTCGCGCATCCGGAGGAGTTCACCGGGCGCAAGGTCGGACTCGTCCTGACCGGCGGCAATATCGACACGCGACTGCTCGCCAACGTGCTGCTGCGCGACCTTGCGCGGTCGGGCCGCATCGCGCGGCTGCGCATCCGGTTGCAGGACCGGCCGGGGGCGCTGTTCAAGGTGATGGAGGTGTTCAACGCCGAGCAGGTGAACATCATCGAAATCTATCACCAGCGCATCTTCACGACGCTGCCCGCCAAGGGGCTGATCACCGACATCGAGTGCGAGGCGCGCGACCGCGAACATCTCGACAAGCTGGTCCGGGCGCTGCGCGACGCGGGCTATATGGTGACGACGGTCGAACTGGCGTGATTTTTCCCTCCCGCAGGCGGGAGGGGTAGCGAGGCGTGGCAGCTTGCTGCCTAGCCGCAGCGGGGTGGGCAAACCGCCAACGCTCCATGCCCATCCCACTGCGACTAGCGAACAAGTTCGCAAGTCTCACTGTCCCTCCCGCTTGCGGGAGGGGGATGCTATGGGATCGATGATGCGAACCTTCACCCTCCCCCTCACTGCCACGCCCGACACGATCGACGAACTCGGCCATGTCAACAATGCGGTCTGGGTCCAGTGGATCCAGCAGGTCGCGACCGCGCATTGGGATGCCGCGGCGCCGCAGAGCCACAAGGATGCCTATGTCTGGGTCGTGGTGCGGCACGAGATCGACTATCTGCGCGCGCTGGGGCCGGGCGAGAGCGTCACCGCGCGGACGTGGGTCGCCGATGCGCCGCAGGGCGCGAAGTTCGATCGTTTCATGGAATTCACCGGCGCGGATGGGCGGGTCCATGTCCGCGCGCGGACGGTGTGGGCGCTGCTCGACAAGGCGAGCGGGCGGCCGCTGCGGGTGACGGCCGCGGTCGTCGCGCCCTTTCTGGACGCGCCATGAGCGGCGGCACGGCGACATGGCGCCCGATGCGTGCCGACGACCTGCCCGCGGTCGCCGCGATGTCCGATGCCGTGCACGGCGCCTTCACCGAACCGCTGGCGACCTTTGCCG
>DULJ01000016.1 GCA_012840465.1 Caryophanales bacterium | reverse complement strand
TGCATAGTGTTCAACAAGTTATCTAAATAATACTCCAGTCCTCAGCCTTGAAGAAGGTGGGGACTATTTGTCTTAATAATAACTTAATCCCCATCTACGGGGTAGGTGGGGATAGTTTGACGCTTACGTTTGAAATAATTTCCTGAACATGAGTAATAGTAAAACAGATAACATTAAATAAAGAATAGTAAAAGCTATGAAGTTATCAAGAAATAATTGGATATTGGAAGAAGTAACAGTAAGTTCACTTTTAAAAGAAAGTAATAAGGTTTTTCCGAAGAAATAAACAACTGAAAACATCAAAAATAATAAATAAATATTGACTAAAGTCTCAGCATATTTCTTAATCTTCTGTTTTGTTTTTTGATTAATTCTTTTCTCAATAAAGGGTCTAGTATAGGTAGTTTCAGTTAGACAGAAAAATAGGGCTACGCTTAAATAAAAAAGGATTAAACCAAGATTAATATTAAAAGGAATACCGATACTGATAATCGTAAAACCTAAGAGCATAAATGTTATAAAAACGCAGCTGATAAAGTAATAGTATAAAATATATATTGCATCTGCTTCCTTTGAAAATAGCTTTCTTTCAAAACCAGTAGCAGTAAAAAATGTAATTGGTCTTAATTTAAGAATTGATAAAAAAATTAAAATAAAAGTAGTTGGTATCCCGAATCCATTAGTTGTTAAAAAATTTAATAATGTCTGAATCTCCAAAAACAATCATCCTTTCTAAGAAAATGCATTTGTAAACAATATTCGACAAATGTATTTATTTTCCTTTAAAAGAATAATCACGATAACTTTTATTACTATTAATCAAATAGTCCAAAAATCTGTAATTGGCTTTTCTGGCTCATGTTTCCTAACTACCTCCATTATTTTTTTCTGAACATTGGCACTAGGAATGTAATCATTATCTGAGCAAAGTTTTCCAATGGTGTTACGACTGACATTACATTCATCGGCAAACTTAGAAATTGAATAGTTATACTTCCTCAAAAAATCGGCAAATTTAGTATTCCAGTTACCAAGTCCCTTTCCATAGACAACCATTATAAAATCCTTTCTGCTCAAAAATTTTTACACTTGTTAAAAAAATCATGCAAGTTGGACAAGCAGTATCACATATATCTATTCTAGGTAGATTTCACGAATCCTTCATTTCTATTTAACTTAAATCATAGTGAAATTAATTTGAAATTGATTTGTAGTAATTAACTTAAAAATGCATGAAGTCATTGAATTGATAGTATTTTAAATCCCTAATTAAAACGAAACGAAATTAGAGCAAAGCGAGAATGAGTGTAGTTAGTGCTCAATGAGGGAAAGTTTTATTCATCGTAATTGAAATGTTTTTTAAAAAACTTCTGGGAGGATAACAACATGGTGACAACTGGTTATTTGTTAATCGGTGGAATTGCAGGTACAGGAATCGTTTTACATCTTTGGGGAAGCCATGCTGAAAGGAATGATTATGAAGAAATATTTGAGAAGGTTGAAACGACCATAAAGATTCTTATTCAAGCCGGAATAACAGGTTTCATTTGGCATATGATACAAAGTTTATCATTCTTTTTGTGAGGTGGTTCTAATGTTCAAACAATGGATTGAAAAACAGAAAATTAAAAGTAAGATGCATAAATGTTTTAGACATTGCAAGATGTACCATGAAAAGAAACAGGGAGATAAGAAAATAAGGATATATCCTCAAATAGTAAATATTAGACCATTAGAAGATCGTTTAGAAGTGGTCTTTATTCTTCAAACAGGACTTTCAACAGAAGCAATTGATGAAACAATTTTCAAACAGGTATTTGGTAAAAATATTGAGATTAAGCATGACAAGATAAAGAAATGTGTTTTGAATGTCTATAAAAATGGGATTCCTAAAACAGTAAATTATGACTTTAATTTAATAAAGAATCATGTTGCAAAAATGCAAATTCCTTTTATTTGTGGATTAGATATTCATGGTGAACTAATTATTATAGATTTAGCAACTGAAGCCCATTTATTATTATCGGCTGAAACTGGGGGCGGTAAATCATCACTTCTAAGAGCCAATATTACTTTTTTGATTGAATTAAATGGGAACTATGAATTGTATTTAATGGATTTGAAAAGGTCTGAATTTGGTATGTTCCGTAATTGTAGAAATGTAAAAGGTGTTTATATTACTACAAGTGATATTCTTCCTACATTAAAGAAAATTGAAAAGGAAATGAAGCACAGAGGGGACTTATTAGATCAACATGAAGTTAATTCCATTGATGAGTTAGATATTAAATTAAAACGAATTTTAGTTGTGATTGATGAAGTGGCTTTATTACGAAAAGAAAAAGAGATAATGAGTATTGTTGAAGACATTAGTTCCATTGGTAGAAGTCTTGGTGTTCATTTAGTTTTATCAATGCAAAGACCCGATTCTAAAATACTTGAATCAGGTAACTTGAAGAATAATTTAAGGGTACGTATTTCAGGTAGACAATCCAATTCAATGAATGCAAAAGTAGCAGGTGTTGAAGGTGCCGAAAACATTGGAATGAATCAAAGGGGAAGAATGTTAATTAAACTTGATGATATTCGGGAATTTCAAGGGTTTTATTTAAATAGTGCTGAAGCAAAGATGATATTGAAAAATTATAAAGTTAAAGGTCATGTTCAAGCCGAACCAGAGCAACAACAGGAAATTAAAAGTGAAAATATTCTGGGGGTGCTTGATGAATGAGCTTATCACAAAGAGACAGAAATATTTTGTATGATATTAGAAAATTTCGTGTGATGGACACAAATTCCATAGCTAATTTACATTTTGATAATAATAAGAATCCAGCTTCCAGTGCAAGCAATGTATTATTGAGATTGACTAGATTGAAATATATTCGAAGGTTACGAGGTTTTTCACCATATTTGTATATGTTGAGTGAATCCAAGATCAAGCAAGATAGTAATAAGATTCCGCACTTTCTTGAATTACTTCATGTTTATAAGGAAATAAGGTCAATAGAGGAACCTAGAATATTTCAGGTAGAGCCTCGATATGAAATGGTTAGACCAGATATTTTCACCATATTTATGAGGACTCCTTTTTATATAGAAGTACAAAGATCAATCTACTCAGATGATGAAATGACTAAGAAACTAGACAGGTATGAGAAGTTATTTGAAAGTGGAATAGTTAACGAGGAAACATGGCAGCCGAAAGGAAAAACACCCGTATTTCCATATATATTAATCATAACTGATTCAAGGTACAACATTAAAAACGATTATCCATTTAAGGTTTTTCAGGCAGGATCGATTACTGAATTTATGAATAGTGTTAAGCCACAACCAGAAAACAAACCAGTTTATAAAAGTGAAAATGGGACGATTAAAATTAAGATTTAGTCCATAAAGAAAGACAGTTAGATTAATCTCTAGCTGTCTTTTTTGTTTATATTAGTTTAATTTATGTTTTTACAATATTTTTTAG
The DNA here is from genome assembly GCA_012840465.1 of Caryophanales bacterium. Lineage (GTDB taxonomy): Bacteria > Bacillota > Bacilli > Bacillales > Bacillaceae_J > Schinkia. Next base: position 39,600 of record DULJ01000016.1, on the reverse strand, counting down.
ATGTAATAATATGTAAATTATTAAAATAAAGATTGGAGGAAATCAACTATGTGTTCACAACAAGATTCTGAAGAAAAAGGTAAAAAGCCAACTAAAAATAAAGAGAAAAAAGTAAAACTGAAATATGCCATTTTTCTCGGTGAATTTACACTTGAGGAATATTTTCAAAAGGAAGTAGATTTAATAATTGCGAAAATGAAATAGCGACAAGTATTTTGACAAATACCGATTAATTCCTTACAAAAATTGGAGGATTACTTAATTTGGATTGAAACATTGTGCTGTTAATTGGGGTGGAACATTTAATATGAGAGTTAATGAAAATAATACAGAAAAAGTAATGTTAGGTATACCTGACATCATGAGAATTATGGGTATTGGTAGAATTAATGCAGAAGAAATAATGAAACTGAATAACTTTCCTACTAAGCAAGTTGGTAGAAGAATCCTAGTACACCGAGATATTTTTGAAGCATGGCTGAAGGGTGAAACTGAGGGATATGAATGATTGAAAATGAATTTAATGAAATAAAGAACCGTAGGAATTAATTTCCTGACGGTTCTTTTTCGTTTACATCAATCAATATTAACAGGTCTTTAATTTCAATATTGAGTACTTCACAAATAATTCCTACGGTGTCTCTTTGGTATTGTTTTGCATCATCATTATATAACTTCCTTAGAGTTTCAAACTTAAGTTTACCAGCACTTAATCTTTCTAATTCCCTTATTGACATTCCCCTTTCATCTAGAATTTTCTTAAGTTGAGATTTTGCACGTTTTGTCATTATTCACCTCTATTCTTGACTACTATATTGTACTATAAAATGACTATAAAAAATAGTCAAAAAATAACGGTTGAGTATTGACAATAATTTGTAGTCGGTATATAGTGCATATATAGACTATAATTCATAGTCAAATACTAATGACGGTGGTGAAAAAATGAAAAAGGTAGATGTGATGTTTGAACTTGAAGCAGGAATAGTTTTTCAACAAGGCTTTCTCATTGATAAAAACAATGTAATGTACTTTGATGACTCAGACAATTCACTTAATCTTCAGGGAGTTAAACCAACAGAAAGAGAAGGGATTTACAATCGAGATGGTAGATCATTTATTGTTTTAGGTTACTATGATGAATCAGTTAATAATCAAGAAAAGGAAATTGAAAGAGTTTTAAATGCAATGAAGAAAATGACTCTTTATGAGTTCATGGTAAATCATTTTGGCAGAGGTTTGGATATTGATGAATTGGATATAAACAAACATTAATTTGTTAAAAGGGAGAGGATTTTAGTGAACATATTGGAAAATAAGCAAGGTTTAAAGCAATTTGAAGTTAATGCTACTGTTGAGTTACCGATTTCTTTAATTATTGAGGCAATGGATATTAATGAAGCGGAGTTTAAAGCGGATTGTCAATTAAATGAAATGAGCATTCAACAAGCATTTGTGACTTTCCTTCTACAAAATGGGAATGTCATTTCACCAATAGTTAATGATTTCTTTTGTCAAATTGATTATGTGGGAAGTGCAGAAGATGAGAGATATTAATTCATTTAAAACTGTAGATGAGGCTATTTCTTACTATACAAAATGTGTTGCTGATGCATCGAAGAATAGGGACTATTCACAAAATGAGGAAATATTGAATTTTAAAATCAAACTTCATGATCGAATAGATAAAGAAAGGACTCCCATTCGCCACAAATGGATAAGTCCCAACGGAAAATATGAGGTATTCGGCATCATATTCCCTTCAGATATTATACCTTTTGTATCTGTTAAGATAAAGGGGAAGAAACGTAGATATACTTATAATGACACTAATAGAAAAAGGTTTCCTAATTATGTAATTGAGAAGTGTGAAGAGATAGAAAGACAATTAAAAAAGGAACTAATAGTATATAAAAACCACTAGTTCCATAAGTATATTTATTTAGTTTGATGCATAAAAATAAGCATTTCAATTTCAGATAAATTTTTGGAATTTTTCACTTGGAAACCGTTGCAACCATTTGGCGACCATAAGGGATAATTTTCATAGGTAAGTCGTTTTACATATTTTCTATAATCCCTTATGGTACAATGGTTTATCAATGATGGTCTGTACTGGATTCGAACCAGTGACACCTTGCCTGTCAAGCAAGTACTCTCCCACTGAGCTAACAGACCGAAACAAATATAATTATATAAGAATATTTCAATATAGTCAATATTATTAGTTTAACGTAATAACCAGGTCGAGTGTATACAATCATTGACATAAGAAAAGAACAGAAGCCCGTTATCCTAACAGGCTTCTGAGGCAATTATCTATTCAGAAAATCAACAACCTGGGCTGCGAACTCATTTGTTTTTTCAATTTGTACCCAGTGGCCGCACTCAGGGAATACAGTCAGCTGAGCATTTGGAAGAGCAAGTGCCAGTCTGTAGCTTGTTTCTTTTAAAGGAATAACTTCATCATCTCTACCGTGAATCAATAAAGTAGGGAAGTTAATTTCTTGTAATTGGTCAATGGTTAAAGCCATTGTGCCAACATGTCTTTGTCTTGGTGCAGGGAACATGGATGAGAACGACTCTTGGAAACCTGGTTGAATACTGGACTTATAACGCATTTCAACTAAATCGCCATTCTCAGCCATGCTTTTGTCAAAGGCAAATATCTTAATAAGACTTTTCATATTTTCATGGCTCGGCTCGTAACCCCAAACTTGGTCTAATCCATCAGCAATATGATGGTCAATTCCCATGCTGCCCATTAAGATGAGTTTGTTAATCAGGTCAGGGCGTTTTTTAGCCATGTGTAAGGCAATAGCACCGCCGAAAGAGTTTCCAATAACAGAAACCTTCTTCTCACCAACAGTTTCAAGGAAATCAATCATATGGTCTGCCCAAACATCGATTCCATATTGAACAGCCTCTGGTCGATCAGTGTAGCCAAAACCAACAACATCTGGTGCGTATAAATGATAATGTTGTGAAAGAAGCGGGAATACTAAACGCCAGTTTGCCCACGCGGAAACCCCAGGTCCGGAACCATGAATAAGTAAAACAACTTCACCTTGACCATCCTCATGGTAATGAGTGTTGACGCCTTTTACCTCAATAAATTTTCCTTCCTCGACTGACACAAAAATTCCTCCAATCTGATTATACTTCATTTTGAATTTCGACAAACCCTCGTTTAAATCCTCTATTTTCACAATTTTTTAAAAATTATATTATAAAAAATGATTAATCAATTTCACAAATTTTATAGCGCTGTAACAGGTCAACCTTTTGAAGGCATATGGTAACGTGTAAGAAATTAAAAGGAGGAGGAAAGAATGTGGTCTAACTATTACCATGGGTCCAACATTTACCCAAACATATATGGAACCTATCAGTATCCAACTTGCCCTAAGCAACCATATTACGATTACAATACAAGCTACCCACAAGACACAACTGATTATTGGAATCGGCAACGTCCCATAAGAGGTCAAGCGACATGGACGACGGGGGGACAAGTTACAAAATGCGGGATCCCTTGGTCTAAAAATGAGTTTATGACCGTTGCTGTCAGCGAAAATTCCCCTTATAAATGTGGTCAAACTCTTAAAATACGAAACTTAACTTCACCAGGACAAAGAGAAATTATTGTGACAATCGTGGATACAGTGGCTGGTTATCCGGCAAATAAAATCAATCTTCATCGTAATGCATTTATGGCTCTTGGAGCGAATCCAAGTATGGGTGTTATAAATGTTGAAATTATTCCATCACCTGAACTTGAAAAGGAAAAATGGGGAAAATATTTACTGGAGGTTATTGGAACAGCCTATCCAAGCTATCAGGTAACAGATTTTCATTTTATCAGAAAAACCCATGTCTCTCCGACGCAGACTAAAGAAACCTATGAATATATTGTTCATTCCGGGCAAGATAATATTAGAATTCAAGGCAATGTAGTCTATAATCCAAATACAGATCGAGTCATTTCCATAGATTTTAAGGAAATGGAGCATTTTGAAAGGTACGATAACCTCTATTTCTAAAATTCATTATACTGTAAAATTAAATAAAGCCTCTGAACATTCATTATCATTGCTTGGAGGCTTTAAAAATGGGTAAAATATGAATACATACACACACTAAATAATTGGAGGAATCATCATTAATGAAATGTAAAATTAACACTAGATACACTGCTCTTTTTTTTGTAAATCGCCTATACTTCAACAACCTTCAAATAGATGGGAAGCAATATCGCCATAATGATTCCGTATTTCAAATTCCAGTGGAAGGCAATTTTTGTAACCTCAATATGCCATAAGTTCGCCAATAGATTACTAGAAGCTGTTGCTGGTGAAATGGTGCTGGAAACACCCCAGGAAGCAAGCAGCAATACAGAAAAATATTCGGGACTAAATCCTAAAAGATTTGGGTCAAAACTAGAGGCAAAAACAGTAACAGGAACAATGGGATGCAAACCGGCTACTGATGATATGACGATAACCAAAACAATGCAATAGGCGATTCCAATCGTAAATTCGCCAAATAGGTCAGTAACTAAGGTGATGAGTGTGCTGCTCATATTCGTTTTCATAAAGGCAGCACTGAAAAACCCGGATACGAGAAAAAGGACAACCTCTTTTCTCATGCGAGGTAATGTTTCAAAGACATGTCCTTTTAATTCAGTAAAATAGATAGCTTGATTCCGGTGGAAAAAGCTCCATAACAGCGGAAATAATAGGGCGACAAGACAAATAATGACCGCCACCTCTAAACCGGAAAAGAATTCAACTCCAAGAACAATCATCATCATTACTAAAAGTAATAAAGATAATTCAATTACTTTTTTCTTTACATATCTAGTGTTTAAATGTGGCGCATAATCCCCTTCCTTAGTTGCAGACATCTCCATTGCGAAGGAAGCGTCCGCTTTTTGAATAAGCGACCAATCGACAAGAAAGCTAACTAAAAAGCTTACTAACACAAATCCCAGAGAGAACGGAAGAATGGTTCCCCACTTAGTTGATAACATACTCAACACTACCGCCACTGCTCCAAAGTAAGGGGACCAAAAAATAACACTCAGAAAGCCCCTGTTAATGGCACTGACCAGAAGGCGTGTTGATTGTATAGGGGCAGCCTTTGATAAATAATGGACAATTGAAATGGAACCAATATTAAAAACGACCCCCAATGCATGTGCCAACGTTTGAGTTACTAGAAAGACAAGGGAGGACCTAGGGTTTACTCGTGCAAATAATTGTTTTAAAGATTCTAAATACCCGCCCAATCGCACTGGGATTCCTAGTAAAGGTACGAGTGTAAAAATAGAAACTAATGTTAAATTGACTCGAACACCATCCAGCCATTCCCCGATCGGGGCCCTAACCCCAACAAAGATTACAATTGCTGCTAGTAATAAGAAATAGGTAATAATTTTTAAACTGCCTTGTAGGGCGGATAAAGAAAGGACTATGAACACTACAATTCCAACACTCAAAATTTTTTCGAGAAGTTGTGATTCGAGAAAATAATTAAATATATAGCCAAAGGCAATCGCAACAAGAAAAACCCCAAGAAAATGGTCCTTCGTTGATTCTCTTGTGCCATTATTTTGGCGTTCATTCTGTTTCACCCAATTTCAACTCTTTTCAATAAATCTAAATATTAGTTTATTAATAAATAAAGAAGTTTACAATTCTTTTTTACTTATTTTTAAAAATAAATATAATACTTTAAAAAGTTTAAAAATTCAGTTAGATTTAAAGTGAGGTGGTTAAATGAAGGAACGTACAAGGTTGAGATTAATATTATTTGCAATTACGTTGTGTGTGCTTGCAAGTCTTGGTTTTGCAAGATTTGCCTTCGGAGCAATCCTGCCTTTTATGAGAGTTGGTCTTAATTTTGATTATCAACAAACAGGGCTTGTTGCTTCAGGCATTTTTTTAGGGTATTTGCTCAGTTCATTTGTTTCCGGTCATTTAGTGTTAAAGTTTACGGCAAAGCAGGTCATTATTTTCTCGTTGTTATTGATTATTTTCTCGATGGGGATGATCTCATTTTCTAACAACCTATTGTTTGCTACCATCGGAAGTCTGTTATTGGGTATTGGTTCAGGGGGAGCTAATATTCCTGCCTTAGGCCTGATTGCACGTTGGTTTGGACCCAGCCGTAGGGGAATGGCAATGGGCATTGCGAACTCAGGATGTGGTATTGGTATGACGTTAAGTGGACTGACCGTTCCACTGTTAATCAATCTTCACCCTGAATTAGGTTGGAGGTATAGTTGGTTGATATTAGCGGTTTTTATTACTGCAATTCTTATGTTTAATCTTATTTTTTTGAAAAATGACCCTAGCGAAGTTGGTATGGGCTCTTTAATGCAGCAAGGGAGCACCAAGGGGGAAGGCTCGAACGCAAAGACATCTTTAAACTGCTCATCTGTATACAAAAATAAGAAAGTTTGGGCTATTGGAATTTCCTATATGGTCTGGGGATTTAGTTATATAGTTTTTTCAACATTTTTAGTGGACTATTTAATGACCGACCTTGGCTTTGAAAAAGGAAAGGCAGGTCATTATTTTGCTATCGCTGGTTTTGTAAGTATTGGCAGTGGCCTTTTATGGGGGGGCATTTCTGACAGATTTGGTAGGCTCCAAACGATGTCCTTTGTTTATTTTACCCAGTCGTTACTTTTGCTATTGATGGTATTTACAACAAATGACTTGTTATTGCTGTTGGAAATTGTTTTATATGGTCTTTCTTTATGGGCAGCCTCAACTGTTACAAATGCTACTGTTAGTGAAATTGTTGAGGGTCGGCTTATTCCAGTGGCAATGGGATTTTTAACACTTTTCTTTGGAATCGGGCAGTTTATTTCACCAATCATTACTGGTCATTTAATAGATTACACCAATAATTATGCTATTTCTTTTTATGTTTCAGCAGGAGCGGTATTCCTTGGCAGTTTGATTTGTTTATTCCTTGTTTTAAGTCAGAAGAAAAATACATCGATTATGAAACAAAGGAAAATAAAAAGTTTAAAAAATCTGAAAACCCATTGACAATCTGTCTAGATAGTTGTAAATTTTAAACAAACATTACAAAATTAATTTATTCGTTATTTTAACGTCATATGGGCAAAAATGTGGCGTAAATTTTGACCAAGATTTGAAAACGCTTTTATGCAGATTCATGCCGAAAAAATGACGTTAATATGAAAAAAGGGAGGAAATGTGATGATTTTACACGAAATTGAGACTGAAAGTAGAGAAAGTATTGAAGAACTTCAATTTGGAAGATTAAAGGAGACAGTTCAGAAAGTATACAATAACGTACCATTTTATAAACAAAAATTTAACGAAAAAAACATTACACCAGAATCCATTAAAGGCTTGGAGGATATTACAAAACTACCATTTACTAAAAAACAAGATTTACGCGATCATTATCCATTCGGCCTTTTTGCGGTTGACCGTAAAGAAATAGTACGTATACATGGTTCATCAGGTACAAGCGGGAAGCCAACAGTAGTTGCTTATACAAGAAATGACATTAAAAGCTGGAGTGAAATTGTTGCAAGAGCGATTGTTATCGCTGGCGGAAGACCGGGAGAGGTTTTACATAATGCATATGGATACGGTCTATTTACTGGTGGTTTAGGAGTACATTACGGCAGTGAGCATTTAGGAATGTCCACAGTTCCAATTTCGGGCGGAAATACAGAAAGACAGATTACCTTAATTGAAGATTTTGAGCCAACAGTTATTTGTGGTACTCCTTCTTATGTATTAAACATCGCAGAGCATATGGAGGAGTTAGGAAAAGATCCTCGGAAAACAAGCTTGAAGTATGGAATTTTCGGAGCAGAACCTTGGTCTGAGGAAATGAGAAAAACGATAGAAGAAAAGTTTGATATAAAGGCTTGTGATATTTACGGTTTAAGTGAAGTTATGGGTCCTGGGGTTTCGATGGAATGTCATCATGCTCAGGATGGTTTGCATGTTGCTGAAGACCATTTCTATGTAGAGGTTATTGATCCAAAAACGCTTGAACCAGTGACAGATGGACAGGATGGCGAAATAGTTTTTACTAGTTTGACAAAAGAAGCTTTTCCTATAATACGTTATAGAACTGGAGATCTTGCATCAGTTACAAGAGAAAAGTGTAAGTGTGGCAGAACAACTCTTCGAATGTCTCGCGTGAAAGGTCGCATTGATGACATGATCATTATAAGGGGAGTAAATGTATTTCCGTCCGAAATTGAACATTATCTATTGCAAGTAAATGAACTGGCACCATTTTACCAAGTGCACCTGTTAAAAAAGGGTATTATGGATTCAATTGAGCTTAATGTTGAAGTCACAGATGCGGTATATAAACAAGTAGCAGGAGATATGAACCACGAAGTCATTCAGTTCCTAAGGAAGAAGGTTCAGCATATTATGAAAAATAGCTGTTTAGTTTCAATGGATGTAAAAGTCCACTGTCCTAAATCGATTAAACGGTCAGAAGGGAAGGCTGTAAGAGTCATCGATAAAAGAAATGTTAGTCTAGGCGTTTAATCAACTTTTATTTATTAAATATCTGAAAATTTTACAAATCGTACTTGTAATCTATATGACACGAATATATAATAACGTTATGGAAACGTTATACAAAATATACACGTTTTTGAATTTTAGAAAAGAAAGGTGGAATTAAAATGTCTGTATTAGTAAATTCATCGGATGAGATTAAGTACAAAGCTTTTATGCAAAGAATCGAAGCTGGTGAAAAAATCGAAGCTGATGACTGGATGCCTGTGGAATATCGAACAGCACTGATCAAGTTGATTTCCATGCACGGTATTAGTGAGATTATGGGGGCGTTGCCGGAGAAGGAGTGGACTCCCAAAGCACCATCCCTTTATCGGAAGCTTGGTATTATGTCAAAGGTCCAAGATGAAATGGGACATGGACAGCTGTTATTAAGGGTTGCTGAAGACTTAATTAAACCACTTGGAAAAACACGTGAAGATTTAATGCAAGATTTATTCAACGGAGATTTAAAATTCCATAACGTATTCCATTGGAAAACAGAATCATGGGCAGATGCAGGTTTAATCGGCTGGTTAGTAGATGGTGCGGCAATTATTACACAAACAAATATGTTAGATGCTTCCTATGCACCATATGCAAGAGCTTTAAAACGGATTGCTGCGGAGGAAGTATTCCACGCCCAACATGGTGAAGCAATTTCAGTTGCGTTAGCCAAAGGAACAAAAGAACAAAAAGAAATGCTTCAAGATGCCTTAAATCGTTGGTGGCCAGCCCTATTAATGTTCTTTGGACCTCCAACTTCAGAAACAACAGGCACTTCGAAGCAAGACATAACAATCAAATATAAAATTAGAAAAAATACAAATGAAGATTTAAGACAATTTTATCTTACTAAATATATTCCGAGAATTCAAGGAATCGGCTTAACAATTCCAGATGAAACGATATATCTAGATCCAAATACAAAGAACTGGGTTTACAAACAACCAGATTGGGATTATTTCAAGCAAGTTATTAGCAATAATGGTCCGATGTCAAAAGAAAGACTGCGTCTAAGAAAGCTTTCTTATGAAAATAATGCATGGGTACGTGAAGCGTTGGGTTTAAATAGTGAAGTAGGTTACTAAAGCAAAAGTGGGTCATGTGATTGTGAAAAAGAAGGAGGGTAATTACTCAATGGGACAAAAAAGCAGTGCGCAATTTTATGAAGAATTTCAAGTGTTTAGTCGGAAAACTCCAACCTCTTATGCACAGGAGCAGTTTACATTACTTGCGCCAAATCATGAGATCGCTTTAATGATGGCACAAGAAAATTTTATGAGACGTGAGGATGTATGCGATATTTGGGTTGTAAAACGTTCGGACATTCGTTCAATGACTCCTGAAGAACGTCAGGGTCTAAAACGTATGGATAATAAAGATTATCGTACAACCAAAGGCTACGGATATTTAGCAAGAATTTGGCGAGAAGCTGAACAAGGAATGCTAGATGAGAAAGAAATCTTGTCTTGGAGTAAGGGGCGTGTAAAATAATGAAGATAACCTCTGTAAATGAAGTAAACGATCCAAAAAACGTGGATTACAAAAGAGCTTTAGTAGATTTATTATACCAGTTAGCTGATGATGATTTCCTCATTTCCTATAGAGGATCCGAATGGCTTGGGTTAGTTCCTCATATCGAGGAAGATGTTGCCTACTCATCAATTGTACAAAACACAATGGGGCATTCTGCAGTTTATTATCAGTTATTAGAGGAACTTGGCGAAGGTAAGGCAGACGATTTGGCACATGCCCGTACGGAGTCTGTGCGTAAAAATGCCATTCTTTTAGAAGAAGTAAACGGTACAGGTCATTGGTTATACCAAGAGCCTATGTATGATTGGGCCTTCACAGTTGTCCGCAATTATTTTTACGAAGTAATGAAAAAGCATAAGATTGAATCTTTAAAGACTAGCTCATACGAGCCGCTTGCACAAGTTGCTGTAAAGGTACAATCTGAAACCATTTATCACTTAATGCATTGGCGAACTTGGTTCTATCAATTAGTAAGTGCAGAAGGCGAAGCAAGAGACAGAATGAAAGCAGCCATTGAAAAAGCTTGGAAGGACGTTGGTGGACTTCTATCACTTGGTCAAAATCGTCAGGCTATGGCGAACTTCGGTCTAATTGACAGTGAAGATGTATTAAAAGAACGCTTTGTGGCGGTAATTAAAGATGCGGTTGCACATCTTAATTTAGACTATCCAGGAGAGCTTGGAATGGAACGCGGGGATGGCAGAAATGGAAACCATACTCCAGATTTAAAAGAAGCGATCGATACACTTGCGGAAGTTTATAACTTAAATCCTGCTGTTCCCTGGTAAGCAAAGGGATATATGCTGCGGCAAACCTTATATTTATAATTTAATAGTTTACTAGTTTTTACCGCAGCATATACTTTTGAAAAAAACAATAGAAAGGTGAAGTGAAAATGAAAGTCTCACACTCTCTCGAAGAGAAGGTTAGGCGGCAATTAGAAACCGTTTGTGATCCCGAGATAGACACGATTACTATCGTTGATTTAGGGATGCTTGGGAATATTTCAATCCGCGAAAACAAAGTAACTGTTGACCTTCTTCCAACATTTTTAGGATGTCCAGCATTAGGAATTATTAAAGAAAATGTAATAAAAGCTGTTAAGGAAATAAGTGAAGTGGAAGAAGTCGAGGTTAACTACATCAATAACCCTCCTTGGACTTCCGCCTCCATTACAGAAAAAGGGAGAGAAGCTTTAAAGCAATTTGGTATTGCTCCGCCTCCGACTCAAGCAAATAGTGATGGCTCTTGGCACGTTGATTGCCCTTATTGCGGCTCAGCATATAACACACTCGAAAATATATTTGGCCCTTCCGCATGCAGAAGTCTTCTATATTGCAAGGAATGTAAAAATCCGTTTGAGGCCATGAAACCGATTTCTACTTTATAAAAAACAAAAAGAAAACATGGAGGTATGTAAAATGATAAAATTTGTAGCCCTATATAAACATCCTGAGGATAAGGAAAAATTTGATGAGCATTATTATTCAACACATACACCAATTACGAAGAAAATCCCTGGTCTATTAAAAATGGATGTCACGAAATTTATTGGAAGTCCAATGGGTGGCGACAGCGAGTATTACTTAATGTGTGAAATGTATTATGAAAGCATGGATACATTTAAAGCAGCGATGAAGACTGAGGAGGCAAAAGCATCTGGCAAAGACTTAATGTCCTTTGCAAAGGATATCGTTACATTAATGATTGGCGAGGAAGTAAATGAGTAATTATCAATATATTCATGTTAAGAACAGTGAATCAATTGGCTATATCACTCTGAATCGTCCGAAAGAATTAAATGCACTTAATCGATTAATGGTTAGAGAAATTGTTGAAGCATTAGAAAACTTTGACCAAAATGATGAAATAAAAGCCATTGTAATGAGCGGGGAAGGTAGAGCCTTTGCAGCTGGAGCTGATATTGATGAAATGGCTGAGGATGATCCAGTGCGCTTTGAATTGTTGAACCAATTTAAAGATTGGGATCGAATTGCTCTTATTAAAAAGCCAGTGATTGGTGCTGTACATGGATTTGCATTGGGTGGCGGATTCGAATTGGCATTATGCTGTGATATTTTATTTGCTGCTGAAAATGCACAATTTGGTTTTCCTGAAATTAAACTTGGCGTAATGCCGGGTGCAGGTGGGACACAGCGTCTAACCAAATTGATGGGAAAGACAAAAGCAATGGAGTGGTTGTGGCTGGGAGAACCAATGTCTGCCGGGGAAGCCTTACATTATGGTATCGTAAACCGACTTATTGCTCCTGAAGTTTTACTTGAAGAAACAGTCCGCTTTGCTGAAAAAATCGCGCAGCAACCACCTCTTTCGCTAAGACTCATAAAAGAGGCCGTTTTAAAGGCAGTGGACTATTCGTTATATGAAGGAATGCAATTTGAAAGAAAAAACTTCTACCTTTTATTTTCTTCACAGGACCAAAAAGAAGGAATGAAGGCCTTTATCGAAAAGAGAAAGCCTAATTTTGAAGGTAAGTAGGAGGCTCCTTATGTTTGAAACGATTAAATACGAAGTAAAAAACGGTGTAGCTTGGTTAACGTTAAATCGACCAGATAAATTAAACGCTTTTACAGCACAAATGAATGACGAAATCATGAAAGCATTAAAAGATGTTGCAAAAAACACTGAGATTCGTTGTTTAGTTATTACGGGAGAAGGCCGTGCTTTCTGTTCTGGAGAAGATCTTGGAAGTCTAGGTGAAGAAGCAAATCATGGGGAAATTCTTAGAAAGCGCTACAATCCAATGGTCAGGCAGCTTGCTTCCATTGAAAAACCTATTATTGCTGCAATTAATGGTGTTGCTGCAGGTGCTGGTGTAAGTCTTGCATTGGCCTGTGATTTTCGTCTAGCCTCCGAAAAATCTAGCTTAGTTGAAGCGTTTATTCATATCGGCTTAATACCAGACTCAGGCAATTTATATTATTTACCTAGATTAGTTGGTCAAGCCAAAGCACTTGAATTAGCCGTATTGGGGGAAAAGATCTCGGCCGAAGAAGCAAAAGCATTAGGTTTAGTTACGAAGGTTATTCCGGTAGATCATTGGTTTGATGAAGTATCAAGTTTTGCCGAAAAGTTGGCGAACATGCCGACAAAGGCAATTGGATTAATAAAGCGCTATATAAATGACAGCTGGAATTGTAATTTAGCTGAAATGCTTGAAAAGGAAGCAAATGGACAGAGGGCCGCTGGATTAACTGCGGATCATCAAGAAGGTGTAGTTGCTTTCTTAGAAAAACGAAAACCGAAATTTAAGGGTAATTAATGAAAAGGAGTGTTGTTTGTGTCCACAGTTAAAGTTGAAAAAATGGAGTTTCTTGATATGAAACGCGATGATTACCAAATGGTAATCAATGGTGAACGTGTAGACGCATTATCGAGAGAAACGTTTACTACATATAATCCTGCAACAGGTGAAGTTCTTGCACAAGTTGCGAAAGCTTCAAAAGAAGATGTGAATAAAGCAGTGGAAGCTGCCCGTAATGCTTTTGAAAACGGGAAATGGAGAAAGTTCCCGGTAAATAAGAAATCAAGAGTGATGAATAAAATCGCTTCAATTATGAGAGCGCGTTTTAATGAATTAGTTGAATTAGAGGTTCTAAACAGCGGGAAATCATTATCAACTGCTCAAGGACAAGTGATGCAATCTATCGAAGACTTTGAGTTTTATGCAGCAGCAATCGTGGCGCACCGTGGCGAAGTTAATAATCTGCCATACGGATTTTTTAACTATACACAAAAAGAACCGGTAGGCGTGTGTGGACAAATCATTCCTTGGAACTATCCGATGATGATGGCAGCTTGGAAAATTGCACCTGCAATTGCAGCAGGGTGTTCGGTTGTTTTAAAACCAGCAAGTCTGACTCCATTAACTGCCATTGTTTTAACTGAAATTTGTCATGAAGCGGGCGTACCAGAAGGCGTGGTTAACGTTGTAACCGGACCGGGATCAAGCGTTGGGGATGCTATTGTTGAACATCCAGGTGTTGATAAAGTTGCATTTACAGGGTCAACACCGATCGGAAAGGATATTATGGAGAAAGCATCACGAACATTGAAGCGAATCACTCTTGAATTAGGTGGTAAGTCTCCGAATATTGTTTTCGAGGATGCAGACATCGATGCTGCCGTTTATGGTTCAGTGTTTGGAATTTTTTATAACACAGGTCAATCATGTGAAGCTCGTTCTAGATTATATGTACATGAAAACATTTATGATCAATTTATGGAAAAATTCGTCGAGAAGACAAAACAGCTCCGTCTAGGAAATCCGTTGGATCCAGAAACACAAGTCGGCTCCATTATTAACAGAGCACAGATTGAAGTAATTGATGGCTATGTAAAATCAGCAATTGAAGATGGTGCGACAGTTGTTACAGGTGGACATGAAGTGAAAGTTGAAGGCTTTGAAAATGGTTATTGGTATGCCCCAACGATTATTACAGATGTTAACCATGATATGAAGGTTGTAAAAGAAGAAATTTTCGGACCAGTTGTTGTTGTGATGAAGTTCAGTAATGAAAAAGAAGCTATTCAGCTTGCAAATGATACTGAATTTGGTTTAGGTTCTGCCATTTGGACGAAGGATCAAGGCACAGCAACTCGTGTTGCCAACCAAATTCGTGCTGGAATCGTTATGGTGAATTGTCCATTCTCAGCATTCCCTGGAACACCATTTGGCGGCTATAAGCAATCAGGGTTTGGTCGTGAGCTTTGTATTGAAACACTAGATTTATATACAGAAACAAAGAGTGTTCTATCATATTATGGCGGCAAGCCATTAAATCCATTAGGTGTGTAATTTAGATTTATTAAGTTCATGATTTAAACAAAACGAGCACCTTTTTTAATAAGAGTGCTCGTTCATTTTTTATGAACTATATATAAATGAAGAAACTAGGAGGAAGAATTGTGGTTAAACATATAGTTGTGGTTGGATCAGGTACGATGGGAAGAGGTATTGCCTATGTTTCGGCAGTAGGCGGTTTTGATGTAAAACTTGTGGATGTTAATAATGAAGCATTATCAATGGCAGAAAAAGAGATTAATAGTATTTTTGCAAAAGGAATCGAGCGTGGAAAACTTTTAGCTGATCAAGCTGATGAAGCGAAGAGACGTTTAACATATGAATCAAATTTAGCAGATGCAGCTAAAACAGCTGACCTTGTAATCGAGGCTGTACCCGAAATAAGAGATATTAAGAAAAGTGTTTTTGAAACGATTGATGCACATGCACCTGAAAGTTGTTACTTTGCAACAAATACATCGACGATGAGTCCGACGGAAATTGCTTCTTACACGAAGCGTCCTGAAAAAGTGATTGCTATGCATTTCTTCAATCCTGTTCAAAAAATGCCGCTTGTAGAAATTATCCGCGGTTTGGAAACAGCTGATGAAACAGCTGAAATTGCAAGAAAAGTGTCTGAAGGTATGGGAAAAGAAACAGTGGTTGTAAATGAATTTCCAGGGTTTGTTACTAGTAGAATCAGCACTCTTGTTGGCAATGAAGCATTTTATATGCTTCAAGAAGGAATTGGAACACCTGAGGAAATTGATAAAGCCATTAAGCTTGGCTTGAATTATCCGATGGGTCCATTCGAGCTTGTAGATTTAGTGGGCTTGGATGTGCGCTTGAATAATTTAAAATATTTACATGAAAAATTAGGGGAAAAATATCGCCCTGCCCCTCTTTTAGAACAGTATGTAAAAGCAGGTAGACTGGGCCGAAAAGTTGGTAGAGGCGTTTACGATTATTCAGATAAGAAATGATAGGAGTTGTAAAGAATGAAAGAAGTAGTAATTGTTGATGCAGTTAGAACCCCGATAGGACGTTATAAAGGTGCATTAAAGACGGTTCGACCCGATGATTTAGGTGCAATTGTTATAAAAAAAATAATCGAAAGAAATCCAAAGGTACCGATTGAACAAATAGAAGAGGTGGTTTTGGGAAACGCCAATCAGGCTGGAGAGGATAATCGCAATGTTGCTAGAATGTCTTCTTTATTAGCAGGCCTTCCGATTGAGGTCGGTGGGACAACAATTAACCGCCTTTGTGGTTCGGGCTTGGATGCTGTAAACTATGCCGCTCGCGCGATTTTAGCTGGTGAGGGAGATGTATTTATCGCAGGTGGTACAGAAAGTATGACCCGTGCTCCGTTTGTAATGGCTAAGCCGGAAAATGATTTCCCAAGAGGGGATGTCAAAATGTTTGATACAACCATTGGCTGGCGCTTTACGAACGAGAAACTACATGAAATGTACGGCTCTGACACAATGCCGAAAACGGCAGAAAATGTAGCCCAGCGTTTCAATATTTCACGTGAGGATCAAGATCAATTTGCTTATGAAAGTCAAGTAAAAGCTAAAAAGGCAATGGAAGAAAATCGATTCGTCGAAGAACTCGTTCCAGTAGTGCTTCACGACCGTAAAGGGCATGAAGTTGTTATTGATAAGGATGAGCATCCGCGACCTGAAACAACGCTTGAAACACTTGCAAAGCTAAAGCCTATTTTTCCAAATGGAACCGTTACGGCAGGAAATGCTTCGGGTGTTAATGATGGTGCCTCGGTATTGTTATTAATGTCTGCCGAAAAGGCTGAAGAATTGGGAGTTAAACCATTGGTGAAATATAAAGTGTCCGCGACAGCTGGATTAGAGCCGGCAATTATGGGACTGGGACCAATTTATGCATCAAAAAAGGCATTATCACGTGCTGGATTAACAGTACAAGATTTAGGCTTAGTTGAGCTTAATGAGGCTTTTGCCTCCCAATCACTTGAATGCATCAAACAATTAGAGCTGAATAAAGACATTGTGAATGTTAATGGAGGAGCGATATCGTTTGGACACCCACTAGGTGCAAGCGGGGCCAGAATATTAACTACGCTTATTTATGAAATGAAAAAACGCCATGTAAAATACGGTTTGGCTACTATGTGCATAGGTGTTGGTCAAGGAATTGCAACTATTGTCGAAAATATTGATTAATCTTTAGTTATCTGATAAAAAGGAGAGCATTACTATGGCAAAAGTTACGTTTGAGGTAAAAAATCATATAGGATATGTAACTATTAACAGACCAGATGTACTTAATTGTTTTGATTATGAAACTTTGTCATTGCTTGGAGAAATTGTAGAGGATATTCGTACAAATAATGAAGTTAGAGTGGTAATCTTTACTGCAGCTGGAAACAAGGCATTTAGTGCAGGCGCAGATTTAAAGGAACGAAAAACATTGACAGTTTCCGAGGTTCGGAGGAACGTCAATAAAATTCGTACTGTCTTTAATGATATTGCCGAGTTGCCCCAACCGACTATTGCTGCCGTTAACGGGCATGCCTTTGGTGGTGGTTTCGAGTTAATGCTGGCTTGCGATTTTAGAATTGCCGTTAAAGAAGCGACAATGGGGCTTACTGAATTAAAATGGGCGATCATTCCAGGTGCTGGTGGTACCCAGCGTCTTCCAAGAATTATTGGCGAGGCAAAAGCGAAGGAATTAATATTAACAGCGAAAAAACTGTGTGCGGATGAGGCAACTACTCTTGGCATATTAACAAAAGTAGTTGAGCGGGATGATTTAATCGATGAATGCATTTCACTGGCCAAAGAAATGATGGCAAATGGTCCTATAGCATTGCAACAGGCGAAATATGCTATTAATTATGGTATGGGTGTTGACTTGCAGACTGGCCTTGCAATAGAAGCAAAAGCCTATGAATTGACAATTCCAACGAAAGATAGAGTAGAAGCTTTGCAGGCTTTTGGCGAAAAAAGACCTCCTGTATTTATCGGGGAATAAGAATTACATTCATTTCTATTATTTGATATCATCCTCACATTATAATAATATATAAACTAGTTTAGAAAAACACGTAATTTGCCCATAATGGCAGATTACGATGTCTTTTCTTATACTATAAACAAAAAATACTATACTTATAGTAAAAATAAAGAAGGATGAGTCAAGGTGACAAATATAAATACGCGATCAATGATTTTTACACTATATGGGGACTATATTCGCCATTATGGAAATGAAATATGGACTGGCAGTTTAATTCGTTTGCTCGAAGAATTCGGTCATAATGACCAATCGGTACGGGCAGCGATTTCGAGGATGGGGAAACAGGGATGGGTTACTTCCGTGAAAAAAGGGAATAAGAGTTATTATTCCCTGACTAAAATGGGTGTAACCCGTATGGAAGAAGCAGCAAAACGTATATATAAATTGGATCCTGATAAATGGGATGGTCATTGGCGAATTTTAAGCTATACAATTCCTGAAGAAAAACGAAATTCACGTGATGAATTGCGTCAGGAACTAGTGTGGAGCGGGTTTGGTATGCTCTTAAATAGCTGTTGGATTTCGCCCAATAATTTAGAAAGTGAAGTAAAATTATTACTTGAAAAATATAAAATTGAACCATATGTTCATTTTTTTGTTTCAGAATATAAAGGCCCGGCTGAAAACGAGGCACTTGTTAGACAATGCTGGGATATTGATAATATTAATGCTAAATATGAGGAGTTTATAAATGTTTACAGCAAAAAATATGTTGTGGACAAAAATAAAATTTCTAATGGTGAAATGACAGAAGCATCCTGTTTTGTCGAAAGAGCAAAATTAGTACATGAATATCGAAAGTTCTTATTTATAGACCCAGGCCTGCCGGAAGAATTGCTTCCTAAGAAGTGGCTTGGGGGACACGCGGCGTCATTGTTTAGCGATTACTATAAAGAATTGGCAGAGCCGGCTAATCAGTTCTTTGAAAGTGTGTTTGAAAAAGATAATGAAATGCATAAAAAAGACAGTGAATACGAGGTTTTAAACCATCCATTTATGGTTAACAATAATTCATGAAAAAGAGGCTGATTCAGCCTCTTTTTAAATTCGATAATTGCTCTTTAAATTCTTTTCCTTTTTGAACGTAACTTTCGATTGAAAGTTGAATAAGTTCATAATCTTTCTCATTTAATTCTCTAACAACTTTTCCAGGGGAGCCGACGACTAAAGAGCGGGACGGAATTTTCTTACCTGGAGGGATGAGTGTATTTGCCCCAATAATCGTATATTCTCCTATTTCCGCACCGTCTAGTATAGTTGACCCCATTCCAATAAGGGCTCCTTTTCTTACGATACAGCCGTGCAAAATTACATTATGTCCAACTGTAACATCATCTTCCACTACAAGTGGATATTCATCATATAAATGGCATGTCGTATTGTCCTGAATACTGCATCTATCACCAATCTTAATTGGGGCTTCATCCCCTCTTAGGACCGCGTTAAACCATATGCTAGATTCCTTTCCGATGGTCACATCCCCAACAATCCGTGCCCCTGGTGCAATAAAAACACTTTCGTCAATATTCGGCAGTTTATTTTTATATGGATAAAGCATTTCAAATTCCCCCCGATTATGGTAATTTATATACATGGTTATTATAACACTTTTTTAACGGGGGGGTAAAAAATGAATATATTATGTGATCTATTAGGGATTAAATACCCAGTATTGCAAGGGGGTATGGGGAATATAAGTAATGCTCCTTTAACCTCAGCTGTATCTGAGGCAGGTGGGCTTGGAACGATTGGTGCAGGGACGATGACACCGACCGAGTTGGAACAAATTATCATGGAGACAAAGGAAAGGACTAATAAACCGTTTGCCGTTAATATCGCAATTACGGTATCACCTTATGTAGAGGAAATAGTAGAATTATTAATAAAACATGATGTTCCGATTGTATCTTTATCAGCGGGTGACCCAACGCCTTTTGTAGAGCGCCTTCACAATGAAGGGATCAAAATAATAACAGTTGTCGGTTCAGTTAGACATGCCCTAAAAGCTGAGGCTGCCGGTACGGATATAATCGTGGCGGAAGGATATGAAGCAGCTGGCATTAATTCAAATTACGAAAGTACAACATTGACATTAATACCCCAAATCGTCGATAAAGTAAAAGTACCAGTGGTGGCAGCTGGTGGCATTGCTAATGGACGCGGTTTAGCTGCTATGCTAGTTTTAGGTGCGAGTGGAGTTCAAATAGGTACTCGATTTATAGCAACAAAAGAGGCACCTTTTAGTCAGGAATATAAAAATAAAATATTATCAGCAACAGATACGGATACCGTTATAGTCGGACGTACTGTCAAACGTGTGCGCCGTGTCTTAAAAACGCCATACTCTAAAAAACTACTAGAATATGAAGGAAGTTCGAATTATACGCTAGAAAAATTCAGTGAATTGACAAGTGAAAAGTACCATATTATCGGTGCTGTTGAAGGGAATTTGGAGGAAGGTTTTATCAATGGTGGTCAAATATCCGGATTAATATATGATATTCCGAGCGTAAAAGAATTATTAGAGCGGATGGTTGAAGAAGCGAACTCCTCTATTAACAATATATCAACATTACGTAAATAATACGGTATATACGAAGATGTAACATCAGAATGAGACTTTGTAGGAAAAGTCCCGATAAATATGATTATTTGTAGTATAGGAATCGTCCTGTACTATTTTTTTTGAGCAAAATAAACATAAAAATATAAAAAGTTTAAAAAATTTTTAAAATATTATTGCAATTAACCAGTGAAAGCGATATCATTCGTAATATATCGCGGTTTAAATAACCGTATTTTAAACGTCATATATTGATTTTGTTGGGGGGATAGGATTGGGAGAACTTTTGCAGTTTTTAATTACTGGTTTGACGATTGGAAGTATTTACGCAATTGTTGCTTTGGGTTTTGTAACGGTTTACAGTGTTACAAAGGTGATTAATTTGGCCCAGGGAGAATTTGTAATGCTAGGCGGAATGACGATGTATACATTACTATCTGCTGGCTTACCTTATTTCATAGCATTTATATTAACAATTATTATTGTTATAGTATTAGGCTATTTATTGGAATTAACAGTTGTCAGGAGGGCACGAAAGGCAGATGCTCTTAGCCTTATTATATTAACAATTGGTGCGTCCATCTTTATACGCGGGATTGCGAGTATGGTTTGGGGAAAAAATCCGGTGAAAATTGAGCCGTTTATGAAGAATGACCCAATAAATATTATGGGGGCAGCCATAACCCCGCAAAGCATATGGGTCATGATTATTTTGCTAATTAGTGTGACACTTCTATTTTTCATTATGGAGAGAACAATGATAGGTAAGGCATTTCGGGCTTGTTCAGCAAATCCAATGGCTGCTAGGTTAATGAGTATAAGTCCGGCGAAAATGTCATCATTTTCTTTCGTACTTAGTGCAGCATTAGGAGCTCTAGCCGGACTTGCAATCGCACCTATATTATTTCCTGCCTATGATATGGGGTCAATGCTGGGGATCAAGGGATTTTCTGCAAGTATTCTTGGAGGATTGGGTAGTGCACCTGGAGCAGTAATTGGCGGCTTGATTCTTGGTTTAATGGAATCGTTGGGTGCAGGATATATCAGTTCAGGACTGAAGGATGCCATTGTCTTTGGTGTAATTCTCATTATTTTATTAATTCGCCCTTATGGAATCCTAGGGGAAAAGAATGTTGGAAAAGGAGGGCTCTAGTTTTGAGTTTGAAGGGTCTTCAAAAAACAAGTTGGTTAGGTCTATTACTATTTGCGTTAGCAATTATTGTCTTTCCGCACATTATTTCGCAATCTTTTTATATAACAAAGGCAACGTTTGCAGGCATTTATACAATTGTTGCTGTTGGCTTAGGGTTATTAATGGGATTTGCCGGTCAAATTTCACTTGGACACGCTGCATTCTACGGAGTCGGTGCTTATACAACTGCTGTGCTATCAACAACTTACGATTTTAATCCATGGTTAGCATTACTATTTTCTATGATAATACCAGGGGTTATTGCTTATATGATCGGTTTTACAATGTCTCGTTTAAACGGATATTACCTGGCAATGGCGACACTTGCATTTGGGATCATTGTTCATGTTCTATTGGTAGAATGGAAGTCGGTTACGAAAGGAGCTTCCGGGCTATACGGGATTCCAAAGGTGAATTTATTCGGATATAGCCTAACACAGGGATTGCCTTACTATTACTTTGTATGGGCGTTTGCTTTCATTATTATCGTAATTTCCTTAAATATTATTAATTCTAGAATTGGACGTGCTCTTCGCTCTATTCATGGCAGTGAAATTGCAGCAAGTTCAATGGGAGTTGATGCGGGAAAGTACAAAATGCAAGTATTTATTGTCGGAGCGATGTTTTCGGGATTGGCCGGATGGCTTATGGCACATATGAGCTATAGTATTTCACCCACTTCATTTACTCTAGAGGCGTCAATCGTATTTCTTGCAATGGTTGTTTTAGGTGGAAGTACTAGTATCTGGGGAGCGGTTGTTGGGTCTCTACTAATCACCTTAATTGGAATTATTGTTAAAATTCTTGGTGAGTATGTTCCGTTTATTACAAGTGATTTTGAACAAGTATTATACGGATTAATTTTAATGGTAGTCGTTATCTTCCTTCCGAAAGGATTATTTCCATCGCTTCTACAAGTTTTCGAATCTAGATCTTCAAAGTCTAGGAAAGTAAAAGTCTCTCAAGATATGCAAATGTAAATAAAGGGAGGGGAGCCGAAAAGAATGAAAAACTTACTACAGGTTCATGGTGTTACTAAAAGTTTTGGGGGTGTGGTTGCTAATCGTGATGTTTCATTTACCCTCGAAGAAGGGTTAATTGTTGGTTTAATTGGTCCAAATGGTGCCGGAAAAAGTACGATGTTTAATATGGTATCTGCTGTATTTTCTCCAACAACAGGAGAGATAAAGTATAAAGGGCAACGAATCGACAAATTGCCTTCCTATAAAGTTTGTGAGTTAGGAGTTTCGAGAACATTTCAAAATCTGCAAGTGTTTAAAAATATGACTGTTTTAGAAAATGTAATGGTTGGTCATCATTCCAGAACAAAGTCAGGTATGCTGTCTGCTGCCTTACGTTTGCCAAGCGCCAAAAAGGAAGAACGAATAATCTATGATGCGGCAATGGAAGAGATCAAATTTGTTGGGTTAGAGGACCTGTATAATGTAAATGCCGGCAGTTTGCCATTAGGTAAACTAAGATTATTAGAATTAGCAAGAGCACTTGCTACTAAGCCTGAGCTGTTACTATTAGATGAGATAGCTGCGGGTTTAAATCATATCGAAACCAGTGAAATGAGTGAACTTATTAAAAAGATTAGGGATAAGGGAATCTCGATCTTTGTAGTAGAACACGACATGGATTTGGTTATGGGGATATGCGATAGGATTATCGTCCTAGATCAAGGTATGAAAATTGCAGAAGGAACACCAAAGGAAATTCAGAATAATGAAAAGGTTATAGCTGCTTATCTTGGCGAGGAAACGGAAGTGAAAGTGGAGGTGACAGGATGAAAAAAAACAAAGCTAACGAGAAAATACTCGAAATTAAAAACTTACATTTTAGTTATGGGCCTATTAAAGCTGTTAATAATTTATCCTTTCATGTCAATAAAGGTGAGATTGTTGCCTTATTGGGTGCCAATGGTTCCGGGAAAACGACCTTGCTTCAAACCATATCTGGTTTAAATAGCGCCGCTTCAGGAGAAATCATTTTTAAAGACGAGAACATAACGAGGCTAGCGGCTGAAAAAATTGTACAACGTCACCTTATTCATGTTCCAGAGCATAGACAAGTATTTTCAACAATGAGTGTTTTCGATAATTTGCATCTAGGCGCCTACCACCACTATCATCAAACTAAAAAGAAGAATGTTGAGAAAGAAATTGAAAAGCTTTTTGAAATCTTCCCAATTCTTGAAGAAAGAAAGGATCAGCTTGCAGGCACTTTATCGGGTGGACAGCAACAAATGTTGGCTATCGCTAGGGCGATTATGTCAAAGCCTGATTTATTGCTTTTAGATGAACCTTCATTGGGGTTAGCTCCGCTTATTGTAAAAGAAGTACTAGAACTGGTTAAAAATTTGCGAGATCAATACAATACAACTGTATTATTGATTGAGCAAAATGTTTTTGCATCCCTTAAAATATCTGACCGCGCTTATGTAATGCAGCACGGTGAAATTGTAAAGGAAGGTTCTTCCCTAGAACTGTTACGAGATGAAAAAGTTAAAGAAGCATTTTTAGGGCATGCCGTAGGATAAGCACTTTAATAGAAAATATTTTTTTAGATTTGGTTTTATGTTAATTCAATATTTGGAATTTAGGGTACACAGGTACACATGTAATTTTCTGTCTATTACCAATGTTCTGAATAGTGTTTTGACTAAAATAAAACTTTTAAAAAGTGGGGGTTAAGAAATGAAAAAGTGGTTAGGTTTTGGGTTTATATTCCTTCTTGTTGGAATGCTCCTTACAGCTTGTGGAGGTCAACAAACAGGAAACAGTGGTTCTAAATCTAAAGCAGAAGAAAACAAGGCGGAGGAAACAAAAACGCCGGAGGTTTACAAAATTGGGGCAATTTATTCCAAAACAGGTCCCGCAAGTCCACTTGGTGAACCTGAATGGAATGCAACAGTACTTCTAGAAGAACAAATTAATGCTAATGGCGGCATTAATGGTGTTCCAGTGAAAGTGATTCTTGCTGATGATGAGTCTAAACAAGAAAAGGCAATAGAAGAAATGAATCGTTTGATTCATGATGAAAAAGTGAATATTATTATTGGTACTTCAACAACGGGACCAAGTCTTGCAATGAAAGGGCTGGCAATGGAAAACCAAATTCCGATGATTTCTGCGGCAGCGGCAACATCCATAGTTGTGCCTGTAGAGGAGTCAACATGGGTGTTTAAGTCACCTCATTCAGATTTACACGCAGTAACACGGATTTATCAGTATTTGAAACAAGAGGGAATCACAAAAGTTGCTACTTTGACTGATTCAAATGCATATGGTGCTGCTGGCTTGGAAGTACTTAAAGAATTATCCGGTGAAAATGGCATCAATATCGCAACTTCTGAATCGTATAATACAAACGATGCAGATATGAGTGCGCAATTAACGAAGATTAATAATTCTGGTGCGGAAGCTCTAATAGTATGGGGAACAAATCCGGGACCCGCTATTATCGCGAAAAACATGAAAGAACTGAGTATGACAATGCCGTATATCAGCAGTCATGGTATTGCTAATAATACCTTTATTGAGCTTGCTGAAGGTGGAGCTGAGGGCGTTGTTATCCCAACAGGTAAATTATTGTTCCCAACTCAAATAGAAGAGTCAGATCCTCAATATGAAGTGATCAAAAACTTCTATGATGCTTATCATGCAAAATTTGGAGGAGAGCCAACACAATTCGGTTCTTACGGATATGACAATATGCTTTTAGCAGTTGAAGCACTGACAAATGCAGGTACAGACCGCCAAGCAATCAGAGACTATCTTGAGACGAAAGTTCAAGGGTTTGTAGGGGCAACAGGTACATTTACGTTCTCCTCAGAAGATCATAATGGTTTGTCAGCAGATAGTATGGTATTGGCCGAAGTTAAAGATGGAAAATGGATGCTGAAAAAATAATAAATATGGAGAGGGATTATGGATACAAAAATTACGGAAAGAGTAACAAATGATCCTTATGCGAAATTCTTGGGGATGACGGTTGACGAAATCGCGGAAGGATATGCAAAGGTTTCGATGGATGTAACTGATAATATGATGAATATTCACGGCACTGCAAATGGCGGAGTTATTTTTTCACTTGCAGATGCGGCGTTTGCAATCGCCAGCAATACGTATGAACAACAAGCTGTTGGAATTAACATGAATATGAACTTTATTGCAGCAGGTTTTTTGAATAATAGATTAATAGCAGTTGCCAAAGAGGTTTCTAAAAATTCTAAAATAGGCTTTTACAATATGGAAGTTAGAAACGAACAAGATCAATTAATCGCAACTGCTGATGGCATGGTTTATCGTAAAAATAAGAAAACTAATTAAACGAAAAAAAGGCATCCAAATAGTCATGATCTTGACTATTTGGATGCCTCTATTATTTTACAAAAGAACTTACTTATTATTAGTTTCCATAATTAACACGGAAGAGACTGCGCTTGCCACTATCTTATCATTTTGAATAACATTTGCCTCAACATAAGCTGTTCTTTTTCCCAACCTTTCCACTCTTGCTTCTACATGTATTTCCCCGACTTGGGCTGGTCTGTGAAACGTTGTATGCAGATCAATAGATGTGAATGCCTGATTTTCATTTAATTTTGAAGAGATAGCATAAGCCATCATTGTGTCTGCTGCTGCCGAAAGATAACCACCCATAACTACGCCAATGCCATTTATAAACTTTTCATCTACCTGCCAAACTCCACGCGCAACACCATCTTCTGACAAAGTTGGCTGCAGTTGTAATGTTAAATCACAGTTTGGTGGTGCATAGCCTTTTGTTACTACCTCCACTAAATCTATTGGTCGATATATTTTTTTCATTGTAAAACTCCTCAACTTTATATATTTTTATACCTTATATATATTATTACGCTCTATTTATACAATTTCCTCTTAAAATTTTAAAAATATGATGTTTATTAAATTTTACAAACATTTTCATACTAAATATTTAGAAAATTATAGCAAACAGTGTTGTATTAAAATGGAAGTGCTTTCATTACAATAATATTATCAAGTGAAACGGAAAAAAGAGGAGGAATTATGCATGAGTGCTGACCAAATTTCACAGATCAAACCGATTCGTGAAAAACCTTTTACATGGGATACGAAAAATGAATATGAAGAAGTAACATTAAGAATGCAAACTTATATGCATTACCATTATCGAAATATTTTTGATGAACGAGATTACGATCTTTATGATCCTCGCTATACAAGAATTAAATCTTCTGATTGGGAAGCGTTTAGAGATCCGAAACGATATTGGTATACAACCTACACTAGGGATAGAAAAAATCTAGCTATTGAAGTGGAAAATGGGTTTAAAAATGCACAGGAATTAGGAATAATCGAAAATCTACCAATCCAATGGGTAGATGCGCTACGTGATATATACACGCCTTTACGCCATATAGAATATGGTGAAAATGTCCAAATGCAGCATGTAATTCGCTATGCTCTGGGTACACCGATAGAGCAATGTGCTACTTTTCAAGCCTATGATAAAACAGGTAGAGCACAATGGATTACACTTTGGGCGATGAATATGCAGGAACATCATGGTAATTTCCTAGATCGTAGTAAAGAGATTCTATTAAATGAGCCAGCTTATCAGCCATTACGTAGCTATGCTGAAGAATTATTAGTTACAAATGATTGGGCGGAAGTGATTTTAGCAGAGAACCTTACATTAGATCTTTTGTTAGGGAATTTAATGTATAAACATTTAACTAAGGAAGCTGGAAAGTTTAACGATTATCATCTTTCAGTATTAAATTTAACGATTAATAAACAAATGAAATGGCAATCAGATTGGGCGTTTGCATTATTTAAACATTTTGCAAATGATAAACCAACAAGCCGTTGGGATTATTTGAAGTCATTAGGTTATGAGGACTGGCCAGGTGATTATCGTTGGGGCAGAACACTCACAGATCCTAGAGAGACTCCCGAGGAGGAACTGAGTAATATAGAAATCATTCAAGAATGGGTAGAAAAGTGGTATCCAAAGGCGTATCAAGCTGTTTTAGCTCTTGCTCCATTATTTGAAAAACATAATCTTAGCATGGATTTGGAGAAAACATTAAAACAAATAGAAGAAGAGGATTTTATTCCGCTTTACAAAAAAGCAGGTATTCCATTTAATTGTGCGGTTTCGGCAATTTAAGGAGGAGGAATCGGAAATGTCTATAGATACGGTAAGGTATGTAGGGATTGATTTAGATACTAGTGGTGGAGATGTTATTAGGGCAATTATCGCAGCAGCCAAGGATGATAATGCTGGTGTGGAGGTGGATGATTTTTCGACATTTATTAAACTTAAGGCTCCCAATGAGTTGATCATAAATAGATGTAATGTGGAAGAGCATCTAGGGAGAGATTGGTCCATGGATGAACTTCATATTTATATGGCATCCTATTTTGGCTTTATGGAAGAGATGGATGACGAGCAGCTAATCATTCGTTGGAATAACGTTTAATTTTATTAAAAAAAATCGAGGTGAGTTCTTTGGCAGTTAAACTTAGTTCAAAAGATCAATACAGCTATTTAACTAGAGATTTAATGTGGGAACCAAAAGACTTTGATATGAAAACCGTTTATCCTTTAATTGAAAAAGAAGGGATTCATATTAAAGATCCGAAAAAATGGGAAGACCCTTTCCGCATGACCTACAATCAATATGTAAAAATACAATCCGAGAAAGATTCTATCTATCATTCTGTGGTTAATGCTTTTGAAGCCAATCACGGACATGCAAAAGTAGTAGACTCCCGTTGGTATGAGGGGGTAAAAGCGTTTGCCGTAGCAGTTCAGCCGGCAGAATATCAAGCGCACCGTTTAATGGCTTATATTGGAAGGAATATTCCGATTGAAGCAATCCGTTTTGCTACTTTTGCCCAAGCAATCGATGAATTGCGCCATGCGCAAATCGAGATTAAACACTATGCACATATGAGTAAGTATTACGATGGCTTACATTCTTATGCCAAAACAAATGAGAATCACTGGTTTAACACAGTTCCGAAGTCATTTTTTGAAGATGCATTGAGTGCGGGACCCTTTGAAGCATTAATGGCCATTTCTTTTTCATTTGAATATTGCTTTACAAATATTTTGTTCCTACCGTTTGCATCTTCGGCTGCTGCAGTTGGTGATGAGCATTTTGCTGCGACTGGAAAAACAGTGCAATCAGATGAATCAAGACATATGGCGCTAGGAATGTCGGCTTTGAAAATGCTTTTAGAAGAAGATGACCGAAACGTTCCGATTGTACAGAAGTGGTTGGATAAATGGTATTGGAGAGCCTACAGAATGTTTTCTGTTGTATCAGTAATCGTGGATTACTATCCGCGCATTCGTCCAATCTCATGGAAAAAAGCCTTTGAAATTTATATTGAAGACCAAGTATTTAATGGCTTATTTAAAGATTTAAGGAAATATGGTATTCGGCTGCCGTTACATGCAGAAGACAGTATAAAGGAAAAAGAACATTATTCCCATGCCACAATGAGAATTTTGGATCATTACAAACATGCAAATGTATTTAGAACATTTAAGCTTCAGCCGGATGATTATGAGTGGTTTTCGAATGAATATCCCGATACATTTGACCAATATTATGCATCTTATTATAGACGTCAAGGTGACCATGCATTGGCTATTACGAGTCCGGGAATCCCATCAGTATGTAAAGTGTGTCAAGTTCCATTAGAATTTGTAAATCCGGATAAGCCAACAGAACAATGGACACAGTACAGCGAATACAATGGTGATATCCATATGACATGTTCACCAGGCTGTAAACATATATTTGAATTGGAACCACAAAAGTATATGCAAATGTGGTGGCCTGCTGAGGCTTATGTAAGTGGTGAATTTGGTGAGAATGTTCCGATGGATCTTTTTAAATATCTAGCGTTTAGCCCTGAAGAAGCGGGGGAGCATTACTCATCTAGAGACCGTTTACGTTGGCTACAATACCGCCAAGCTATTAATTTTGACAAGAGATTCAAATAATTGGAGGTGAATACATTGGCAATCAGTTATTTACATGATCCGAATCATTTGTTGGTCCATATAGTTCCAGCATCATTAACTTGTGGTGACGAACTATTAACTTATGTTGCCTTACGGGCAAAATATGATATGACTGGACTAGATTTAAAGCAGGCTGGTCTAAACCTTTGGAATTTGAATGTAGACAATAGTCGCTACAAGTTAGTAACATGGTTAGGCGGCCAAGATGTCGAGATAAATGAAGAAAAGACGTTAGAAGAAATGGGAATAAGAAACGGCGCACCAATTCAAATTGTTGCGGTCTAGTAATCTATTACTATTCTATTCTTAAAATAGCATAAAAAGGGGGACTCATTTGTAATGAACAAGACAGCACTTGAAACATATGAAGTCACTCTTGAACCTAGCGGGAATCAAATACAAGTGAACGAAGGTCAAACTATTTTGGATGCCCTTATCCGTAATGGTATTCAAACACCGTATGGCTGTCGTCATGGCAGCTGCAGTGCTTGTAAAGCTAGGGTGCTGGAAGGGAATTATGAAATTATGGGGAGAGTATCTGAATACTCTCTTCTCTCCTTTGAGAGAGATGATGGCATGATTCTTCTTTGCAGTACATTACCAGAGAGTGACCTAGTAGTGGAAATTGAAGAAGAAGAGGAAGAAGGCGTAACATTTTATCCGGTTTTTGACTTTGAAGCGACAGTTGCAAAAAATGAGCAGGTAACACCGGATATCCACATAATTGAACTGGAGTTGATCGCTCCCAAGTCAGTACCTTATGCTGCCGGGCAATTTTTTGAATTTAAAGTCCAAGGTGAATCAGAACTAAGGTCCTATTCCGCGGCAACTAGATTTACTGATAACAATAAGCTTCAGCTTCATGTGAAAAGAATTCCAAATGGTATTGGGTCGAACTACATGTGTGACCTTGAGGTTGGAGCAACTGTGAATGCTTCGGGACCCTATGGGAAAATGCAATTGCGTGACCGTGAGAGAAATTTAGTGTTTGTTGCCGGCGGTTCAGGTATGGCCCCAATTAAGGCATTATTAGAGGAAGTATTTTCAAAAGACTTTGACTATGAAGCATGGTTTTTCTATGGGGCTAGAACAGAACAGGATTTATATTTAGTGGACGAGTGGCTTGAATGGGAGCGAAAGTATCCGAATTTCCACTTTATCCCGGCCCTATCTAATCTTTCAGATGATTCGAATTGGAGCGGCGAAAGAGGATTTATTGCTGATGTATTAAAGAACAAAATGGATTCATGCAGTGGGATGGACGCTTATCTTTGCGGACCGCCGATTATGTGTGAAACGGTTACAGATGCCTTATATGAAAAAGGCTTAAGAGGAAAGCATATCTATTTAGATGAATTTTAGTTATGAATTAAAAATTGTCGGGAATCAAAAGTCGATTCCTGACGGTTATTGGGAATGAAGTGATATACTACATATAGAATTCTTCTTATAACATCCCCCTTTTTTTAAAAGCAAGTAAGAAAGTTATCAAAAAAGACAATGGTTGTTTCATATATAGCAACACAATCCTTGTATATAGGACAAAATTTGATATATTGATTATATAAGATATTTTTCACCTTTGAAAATCTGAGGCATCTGCCGGAGGCTTAATTTCATTCAGTAATGGCTGAATGAAATTAAAGCGCTATCATTTAGTTTATTTCGACATCAAGAGACCAGAATAATTTTCTTGGATTGAGGTGGTACTGTATTGGTGAATCACTCTTCTATTGAAAAAGAATCCGTTGTTTCGTTGCCTATCGATGGAAAGATCTATTTAAATAACCAAAGGGTCTTTATTACCTCGACAGCAGCAATGAGTCTATTGCGTCAGGGTTTACTAGAGATGGTTGGAGAAAAAAGAACGAGACAATTTCTTGTGTTGCACGGATGGAGTCTCGGTGCTCATGATGCAGCTATAACCTTACAAAATAATCCAAATAAGTCTAAAGAAGAAATGATTCTTGATGGACCTGTATTGCATACGCAAAAAGGGCATGTCTATGTCCAACACAAAAAGCTGGAGTTAGATATAAAAAAGAATAGTTTCTATATGGAAGGAATTTGGCGGAATTCACATGAAGCTGAAGAATATAAGAAGCTTTTTGGTTTAGATGACAGACCAACCTGTTACACAATGATTGGCTATGCCAGCGGGTATATATCAACAATCTTGGGAATGAAGGTTATAGTAACAGAGGTGCAGTGTGAAGGTAAGGGTGATGATTGCTGTTATTGGATCGCGAAGAAAGAGCAGGAATGGAAAGATAAAGAAGTTAAAGAGTTATTTAGTTTTAATGAAACTAGCTTAATTAAAGAATTAGAGTTAGCTTACGAACAAATAAAGGAAGAAAGAGATAACTTAGATAAATCCTTTACCATTCATAAACGGTTAACGAGTGAATTAATCCAAGGTCATGATTTAAAGTCTATTGCAAGCGCTCTCTTTGATACATTAAATGTACCGATCATGTTTGAAGACTATCAATTTAACGTGTTGGCGGCAGCAGGAATAGACGAAAAAGAAACAATCAAGAGTAATGAGCAGATGAAGTGTTTTAAAAATTCGAAAAGGCACCGGTTTAAAGAATTAAAGTTGGAATTCCATAAAGATTTCAAACCGGCTATTGTACATGTTGCAAGTCAACATTACCGCTTAATGATTCCGATTATATTAAATCATCAAATTACGGGATATTGCTCCGTAATAAGACCGACAGACGACTTTTCAATCTTGGAAAATATGATGATAGAGAGGTCATCGTTAGTTTGCGCGATGTATCTTCTGAATGAACGAACTGTGATTGAGGCAGAACAACGCATGCACGGGAATTTCTTAGAAGAGATTCTATCAGGCAAAATGAGTAAACAAGAAATTATCAAAATGGGACACTATGTGAATGTCGATTTTTTAAAGCCCTTCCATTTAGTAGTAGTTAATGTTTTTCATACGGAACATAATGTGAGGGAAGAAATTGAGTGGAAAGATGACCTCGTTACAAAAATATCGGGATTTTTCAAAAAGATGTCCATTCCAATACTAATAAGCTATAAATCGGAAAACATTGCAATCTATATTCAGGCTGATGTTTTACATCAGTATAATAAGACTATTAAGAGTCTCACCGAAGAGATCTTGGCGGTTTGTTCAAAGTCATACCCGTGCCCTACTTTTTATAGTGGTATTAGCACATGCCAGGATAATATTGATCTAGCCAAAGACCAATTCGAGGAAGCTTTGACAGCAGTAAAGCTTAGCACGAAATCAAAACCAATTACTAGTTATGAAGAGCTAGGGTTTATTGGACTTCTAATTCAAACAGGAGATAAGAATGCTATCAGAAAATATTCCTTTCAAGTATTAAAGGATCTATTAGAATATGACAGCCGGAAAGGTATGGATTTAACGAAAACGCTGTATCACTATATCTTGAATGGCGGTAACCTGGAACAGACTGCCTGCAGCTCAGCTTTATCAATAAGTGGTTTAAGATACAGGATTGAGAAAATAAAGGATATTTTATCTGTTGATATTCGTCAACCAGCCTCAAGTTATCCATTATTTCTAGCCATACAGATGCTTATTATTTTAGGTGAAATACAATTTGATTTGTAACAAAATGTTAACAAACTATTAAAATTCGCCTAAAAATAATTCTATTATGTAGTCTATACTGTATGTAAGTGTCTGAAAATAATTAAAAATTAGAATATTTCATAGGAAGACAATACAATTGAAATATTTTAATCTATAAATTAGTAAAAATAAAAAAATTAGGGGGAATGTTGTAATGGCTATCATGCGCTTAGGAAAAGTAGAAGTTGGATGTCCGAACTGGGAAAAATCTATTGAGTATTACAAAAATGTAATCGGTTTAATTGAAGTTGCTCGTGAAGAAGATAGAGTTTATTTAAAAGCTTGGGATGAGCACGACCATCATAGTGTTATTCTGAAAAAGAACGATTCTGCAGGTATAGTTCACTTAGCGTTTAAATGTGAGTTTGCCTCTGATTTAGATCTATATGAAGGAAAATTAAATAACTATGGCATTACAACTGAACGAGTACCAGCTGGAACTCGCCTTGCTGAAGGAGAAGCAGTACGTTTTGTAATTCCAACTGGACAAACTGTTGAACTTTATAGCGAAATTGAAATAGTTGGCAATGGCTTACCATTAGTGAACCCAGATCCATGGCCAGATGGATTAGTAGGAATGCATCCAACACGCCTAGACCATTTATTGGTTGCCGGGGACGATGTAGATGGCGCAGTGAAAATCTTCACAGATCTATTCGACTTCCATGTAAGTGAGCAATTAGTAGCAGGGGAAAACAATGATGTTACTATTTGTAAATGGTTATTCAAAACAAATACAGCTCATGATATTGCTATTATAAAAGGCCCTGATAATGGACTACATCACTTTGCATTCTGGTTGGATGAGTGGGTAGAGCTAAGAAATGCTGCCGATATTATGGCTAAAAATGACGTCATGATTGATGCAGGACCAACCCGTCACGGTATTACAAGAGGTACGACAATTTACTTCTTTGACCCATCCGGTAACCGTAATGAAGTGTTCTGTGGCGGCTATATCACATATCCTGACTCTCCTACGATTACTTGGACAGAGGATACGATTGGTAAGGCAATATTCTACTTCGAAAGAGAATTAAACGAAAGATTTACGACTGTATTCTCATAAAAAGTAATTTTAAATTAAAGGAAGTTTCTCGATTTGGCTGCGCTCGGGAGCGATACCAAATAACCGGGAAACTTCCTTCTACTTATATTGAAATTTTCATTAAAGGGGTTATGTAAATGGGAGCTTATAAAGTAATTGTAAGAGATAAAGAAATTGTTGTTAGGGAGAATGAAACGATTCTTAATGCATCACAACGTCAAGCAGGTGGAATTTTTGTCGGCTGTAAAGGCGGCGGCTGTGGGATGTGTAAAGTAAAAGTGGTCAGTGGAAATACATTAGATGGGATTGCTTCAAAATCTGTGTTATCAGATGACGAACATTCATCAGGTTACAGGTTAGCATGTCAAAGTATGCCGATAACAGATATGGTTGTAGAACCTTGCAGAGAAAAGAATAAAATTCTAAGATAATCAGAAAAAGGGCTGATCCTTATATTATAAGGAATCAGCCCTTCCGCTTTTCTAGTGTCTAGCTACAGCGCCCAGCGACTCGTAAACTTCGCTCACCTCCCTACGATAAGTCAACATCGACTTAATTCTTTCGTTGTGTTTCCTTTATCTCAGTCAATTCGCTCCAGTTTATACGTCGCTAAACGGGCGTTTCCGCTTTTCTCACTTCTCCAGTTCTAGCAATAAATCGTCCGCTTGGACAGCTTCACCGCTTCTTACATGGATGTCGGTAACAACCCCATTGAACGGAGCTTGAACTGTTGTCTCCATTTTCATTGCTTCTGTAATCATTAAATGGTCCCCTTTTTTAACCTTTTCGCCTTTTTCGACTAATACTTTAACAACCGTTCCAGGCATAGAGGCACCGATATGATTTGGATTTTTCTTTTCTGCTTTCGGTTTTGCTGCTACGGTAGATTTTATACTTTCATCTTTAATAATAACTTCACGAGGTTGGCCGTTTAATTCGAAATAAACGACTTTTGTACCGTCTCGCCCAGTTTGACCAATGGAAATTAACTTAACAATCAATGTTTTACCTTGTTCGATTTCCACTTCAATTTCTTCACCCAAGCGCATGCCATAGAAGAAAGTAAGGGTATCAAGGACGGAAACATCACCATATTGGTCAAAGAATTGTTGGTATTCCTCGAATACTTTAGGGTATATGGCATAGCTGACCACATCTAAATCAGAAACCCCATGTTCAAACGTGTTTTCTAACTCTTTTTTTATTGCACTAAAGTCAACAGTCTCAAGCAATTCCCCAGGTCTTACTGTAATTGGCTCGCGTCCTTTTAAAATTACTTTTTGCAGCTTTTCAGGGAAGCCTTGGTATGGCTGACCGAGATAACCTTGAAAAAGTTCTACTACAGAGTCAGGGAAATTAAGGGTGTCACCACGTTCGATCACATCTTCTTCTGTAAGTTTGTTTTGAACCATGTATAACGCCATATCTCCTACAACTTTAGAAGAAGGAGTTACCTTAACAACATCACCAAACATATCATTTACATTGCGATACATTTGCTTAACATTGTCCCACTCGCTCTCCAGGCCAACAGCTTTTGCTTGCTGCTGTAAATTACTGTATTGTCCACCCGGCATTTCATGATTGTATACTTCTGTATGAGGAGCATACATTCCAGATTCAAATGCTTTATAGTAGTGGCGTACATCTTCCCAATAATGTGACAGCTTCTCAAGTGACTGAATGTCAACATTCGGTTGGCGGCTTTGATTTTGTAAAGCATAATACAATGAATTTGCACTTGGCTGTGATGTTAATCCTGCCATAGAGCTTGTTGCCACATCGACGATATCTACGCCGGCTTCAATGGCTTTCACGTAAGTATAGATTCCATTTCCGCTTGTATCATGTGTATGAAGGTGGATCGGAATATTCACGGTTTCTTTTAAAGTCGAAATCAGTGTATAGGCTGCCTGTGGCTTTAATAAACCTGCCATGTCTTTAATTCCTAAGATATGTGCTCCAGCGTTTTCAAGTTCTTTTGCCATGTTCTTATAATATTCAAGATTATATTTCGTGCGAGTAGCGTCTTCAATATCACCTGTATAGCAAATGGCAGCTTCAGCAATCTTTCCTGTGTCTCTAACAGCATCAATAGCTATTGTCATGCCCTTAACCCAGTTGAGACTGTCAAAGATTCGGAAAACATCGATGCCATTTTTCGCTGATTTCTGAACAAATTCTTTTATGACATTGTCTGGATAATTTGTATAACCAACGGCATTGGAAGCCCGTAACAGCATTTGGAATAATAGGTTCGGCATTTCTTCCCTTAAAATTTGCAGTCTTACCCATGGGTCTTCTTTTAAGAAACGGTAGGCCACGTCAAATGTTGCACCGCCCCACATTTCAACTGAGAAAAGGTTAGGTAATAGTCTGGCTGTTGGCTCAGCTATATGCTTTAAATCATTCGTACGAACACGAGTTGCAAGTAATGATTGATGTGCATCCCTGAAAGTTGTATCTGTTAATAGGACTTCTTTTTGATTTTTAATCCAATTTACAACACCTTCAGGACCAGCTTGGTCAAGAATTTGCTTTGTTCCAGTTGCTACTTGTTCGGATAATTTCACTTTTGGCATTCTCGGATTTTTAAGAAGTGGTTTCTTTTCTTTTCCAAGGCCCGGAGTACCATTTACAGTGGTATTACCAATAAAGCTTAACATCTTTGTACCACGGTCTTTACGCTGTGGAAAAATGAACAGCTCCGGTGTTTGATCAATGAAATTTGTATTATATTGACCAGTCAAAAATTTCTCATGTGTGATTACATTTTCCAAGAAAGGAATATTCGTTTTAATACCGCGAATTCTAAATTCCTTTAAGTTTCGCTGCATTTTCGCTGCTGCTTGCTCAAATGTCAAGGCATGTGTAGAGATTTTAACAAGCAAACTATCATAAAACGGAGTGATTATAGCGCCGGCAAAGGAGTTTCCGGCATCAAGGCGAACGCCAAACCCACCACCGGAACGGTAGGCTGTGATTTTACCTGTGTCAGGCATAAAATTATTTTCTGGATCTTCTGTCGTAACACGTGATTGAATCGCATAACCATGCGTTCTTATAAATGACTGGTTTGGAATACCGATTTCTTTACAGTCGAGTTGATTTCTTTCAGCAATCAGGATTTGTGATTGGACAATATCAATCCCGGTAATCATTTCAGTAATGGTATGCTCAACCTGAACCCTTGGGTTAACTTCAATAAAATAAAATTCTCCTTTTTTTGTGACAAGGAATTCAACTGTACCGGCATTTACATATTTTACATTGTCCATTAATCGAACAGCTGCTTCACAGATACGTTCACGTAAGTCATCGGATAGAGAAATACTTGGTGCAACCTCAACAACCTTTTGATGGCGACGTTGGACTGAACAATCGCGTTCATACAAATGGACAATGTTTCCGTATTCGTCCCCTAGAATTTGAACTTCAATATGTTTAGGATTTTCAATGAATTTTTCAACATAGACTTCATCATTACCAAAAGAGGACTTCGCTTCTGATTTCGCACGATTATAGCTTTCAACAAGCTCTTCTTCGCTACGAACAATTCGCATTCCGCGACCGCCGCCGCCTAAGGAAGCTTTAATAATGAATGGATAGCCAGATTGACTTGCGAATGTTTTTACATCATCAACACTTGAAACAGGACCATCGGAACCTGGAATAACTGGAATGTTCGCTAAAACAGCTTGATGTCTGGCTTTTACTTTATCACCGAACATCTCCAAATGCTTTTCTTTAGGTCCAATAAAAATAATTCCTTCTTCTTCACAGCGTTTCGCCAATTGAACATTTTCTGATAAGAATCCGTATCCAGGGTGGATCGCGTCAACATCATTCGCTTTGGCGATTTCGATGATTCCTTCAATATCTAAATAGGCATCGATTGGACTTTTATCCTCACCAACTAAATATGCTTCATCAGCTTTGTAACGGTGATAGGAGCCAGAATCCTCTTTCGAATAAATGGCCACTGTACGTATTCCAAGCTCGGTACAAGCACGAAATACGCGAATTGCGATTTCTCCTCTGTTTGCAACGAGGACTTTTTGAATTCTTCTTTCTCTCATTTTATGACCTCCTTCTAAACGCTACACATAATTGTTGCCTATAAAGCAACACAAAGTCTTTATATGATACAAAACATTTTAACAAAAATTCTAAAAAATATATACAATAATTAATATTTTGAATCGAAATTTTTTTTAATTTCATATAAAGCAACATTAATGTTGTTATGCGAACAAAAAAGATTTACTATAAATTAAGAAGATTCTATTAAATAATAAATAAAAGGAAGTGTCAAAGTATGCCGTTAGTTCAGATTACTATAATGGAAGGGCGCACACCTGAAAAAAAAGAACGTCTTATTAAAGAAGTAACGAATACAGTTTGTGAAACATTAGAGGCACCGATTGAATCTGTTCGTGTACTTATTAATGAAATTCCTGCATCACATTGGGGAATTGCAGGTGAATCAGTAGAAAAACGCCGTTCAAAAATGAATTAATTAGGAGGGGATTAGATGAAATTAATAGAGAAGTTCTCCATTCCAAATGAGCTTGCAAAGAAAATGATTGAAGCTGCTGAAAATAAGGCAAAGGAATTGGAAATCGCTGTTAATATTACGATTGTAGATGAAGGCGGAAATTTAGTAGCTTTCTCTAGAATGGATCATGCTCCACTTCTAAGTATAGGCATATCACAAAATAAAGCATACACTGCTATTGGATTTAAAAAACCTACGGGTGATTGGTATCCAATGATAAAGGATGAACCAGCACTATTAAATGGAATTGTACACACTCCGAAGCTTGTTATTTTCGGCGGGGGCTTCCCGATCGCAGTTGATGGTCATGTCATTGGCGGTATTGGTGTTAGCGGCGGAAGTGCTGAAGAGGATGAAATGTGCGGTAAAGCAGCACTTCAAATTGTTCAACAATTAGTTTAACTTCATTCAGCAGAAATCTCCCGCTTCCATAAGTGGTGAGATGAATGCAAGTTAGTATTTTAAATTCAGTGGGGGTACAAACCCCTGCTGAATAAAGTTAAAGCCTCCGGCGGATGCCTCAGATTTTAAAAGGTAGCTTTTCGAGCAAGCTCGAAAAAATCTGGGC
>DULJ01000015.1 GCA_012840465.1 Caryophanales bacterium | reverse complement strand
GGGGTAGCAAAAGCGGCAAAGGCAATAGAGGCTTGAATAGATGAAAGCCAGCGCCTTGAGACGCTGGCCGGTAGTAAACGGCTTATAGCCGTGGAGCAAACCACCCTTTGGAAGGGTGGTTATGATTGATGACTACCGTACTATACTTATCTACAAGACACTCTATTAAATCTGCCGAATCAAATGGGGCCATGGTAACCTTTTGTCCTTTTTCTTTCTCCTTTCTCATAAGTTCAATGTGTTTTTGTTCATGCTCATGATGATTCCTTAAATTAAGCTTATTTAATGTTTGAAGGAGCTGCTCCTAAGCTAGTAAAAGTGTACTGTGATGCAAAAGCCTTTCTTCTTATAAACTCAACACTACGCTCTACGTGGCCCTTCTCATTTCCTTTTCTAGTTTGGCATAATCGTATTTTAAATTGATAATAGTTTGACAGATTTACCATGCTGTCGGTGATGGTTTTTTCATTACCAATGAAGGATTTCACAACGGTTCTCATATTGTCATAGACAAATACTGCGGGTATAAAATCAACATGTTCTATAAACTTCGTATGAACATCCAGGACACAAACCTGTGATTCAGATTGATACAGTCTTGCAAACCGGTAATTACTATATGGTAAGGTAAATACCGCAAGTGAATACGCTTTTAGCTTTCCATCAATCTCAAGCTTTACTTCCCCCCAATCAAACTCAACCTCATAACCTGGCTCACAATACCTGCGAATATACACTTCTCTTGATTTTGCTATTTCTTGATTAACAAAATTTCGAACAGTTGTGTAACTAATTGAATACCCCGCATCCAGTAACTTTTCATGCATGTCCACTATTTTCATCTGTTGCTTTTTCATATAGTGATTTCGTTTCCACTCATTATCAGTAATAAACTTTCGTAATTTATTTTTAATCTCTTCTGTCAACACTTTGCTTTTCCCTATTCTTTTCTTATACGTTGGCGGCTTCATCACACTTTCTGGTATGGGTAACTGCCTAACATCCTCCAGCTTACTTTCCTCAAACTCCTGAATGTACTTGGCTACTGTGTTCCTTGACTTTTTTGTGATTTTTGCAATACCTCGTATACTTTCCCCCTCCATATACAATTTAATTATTTTCTGCTTCTGGTCCAACGTGATCACTCCTGATATCCCCCTAATATGTTATTAGGGTTAATTGTCATCATAAGTGGCTCAGTTTTCAATTAATATGGTGGCTCACTTTTAAGTTACCATATACACAAAAATGCATTAAAAGATGTAACTAAGGGTGCTAGTAAAGTTAAAGTTCCACAAAAAGCTAATGATGTACTTGATGAAATCATCAAAAAGAATGGTACTCCTCCTAAAGGTTACAAAGGAGGAAAGCCGTTTAAGAACAGCGGTAAAAATGGTGGGCAAGTATTACCTAAAAATACAACCTATAAGGAATATGATGTTAACCCTAAAGTAAAAGGACAAGACAGAGGTGCGGAAAGACTTGTTATTGGGGAAGATGGCTCAGCATGGTACACTAATGACCATTATAAAACGTTTATTAGAATTAAGTAAAAGGTAAGGTGTGAGTCAATGGAAGCGTTGATTAAAGCTATTAAATTTTTACAAGAACCATATATTCATTTAGTTATTGGAGAAAGAGAAGAATTTAAAAAAATATTAAATAAATTAGCTGAAACCGATTTTGATAAAGAAAAAATTTTTTATTCAATGATTGAGGGACAGAATTGTCAAAAGGTTGAAGATTTATTTCAAGAGTTTGCAACCAAATTAAAATTCCCCAATTACTTCGGAGAAAATTGGGCGGCTTTTGACGAATGTTTAAATGATTTAGAGTGGATAGATAGTGAAAAATTTGTTTTGTTTATCAAAGATTTTGACAAGGTATTAATAGGGGATGAAGAAGGGTTTCAGGTATTTGTTAATATTCTAATTTCAACAATTAATGAATGGATATCAGGAAGAGATTATGACTCATTTCCAACACCCCCCACACCATTTCATTTGGTAATACACTGTAATAAAGAGAATGTCGAGAAATTAGACACAAGATTTAGTAAAGTAAAATTTAGTAAATTTAATAAAGTGATTTTATAAGTTTTCAGCTAAAAAGTTTGGGGCGGTTATATAAAATAGCCGTCCTTTTTATATGGTGTGGGGTGCCGAATAAAACGCATATTATTCAGAGAATAGACATATCGCTCGTAAGCACTATAATATTTTTACGAATTTTAAAGTACGTACAACAACTGTAAATTGTATGCCCTATTTAATGTATGTAACTATTGAAAATAATCACAATATCATTAGTTACCACCATTTATTTTCTTCAAAACCATATCTTCGCTTTCTCCATGTCTTTTAAAAATTTTCGCAACTTTGACGTACATAGAACGATTACTACTGTGAGAGGACTACTCCACCTCGATTAACTCCTGAATGTCAATGTCTAACACTTTGCATACTGTTTCTAATGTAGATAGATATACCCTGTCCACGTTGTCTGAACAGAGATGGCTGATTGTATTGGGGCGAAGCCCTGTCATTCGTGCCAATTCACGTTGTGAGAGGTCACGTTCTTTAAGAATTTCCTTTAGTTTTATTGAAATAGGCATGGTACTTCCCTTCCTCTTATTTATGTTACCTTTTACGATACATCAGAAATTTGTATCGGTAAAGGGTTGAATGTATCGCTAAAGCCGCATACAATGAATTTATATAAAATATAGTAGCTAAGCGTTACGTTAATCCTAATTAGCGTAACAGAGGGGGAAAATATCATGAATGCTATCGGATATATTCGAGTATCCACACAAGGACAAGCAAGGGATGGATATAGCCTTGCTTACCAAGAAGATGAAATCAAAGCCTACTGTCAGGCACAAGGATACACGCTTTTACGCTTGTTTAAGGATGAGGGTATCACAGTGGGGCTAAAGTCGATGAAGAAGCGCTAGAAGTGGACAGATTAGGCTTTCAGGAGATGTTGGAGTATCTAACCCACCATAAGGTGGATTATGTTGTTACGTTGAATACAAGCCGATTATGGCGGTCAGACATTGTGAAAGTGTTAGTTCATCGAGAATTGAAAAAGTATGGAGTAGACATTCGGAGTATTGAACAACCGCAATACAGTATTCACAAAAAAGACCCTAGCGACTTTTTAATCAATGGCTTAATGGAGTTATTAGACCAATATCAACGATTAGAAATTGCATTA
Source organism: Caryophanales bacterium (assembly GCA_012840465.1). Lineage (GTDB taxonomy): Bacteria > Bacillota > Bacilli > Bacillales > Bacillaceae_J > Schinkia. The sequence goes on along the minus strand of DULJ01000015.1, from coordinate 3,090 downwards.
AAGCTAGGGAGAGGGCGAAACAAGAAAGCCCAACAGGGCGGCTATGCAGGAGGAAAAGTTAAGAAAGGTCAAAAAACGCTTGTCATAGATGACGGACAGGCACAGACCGTTCAAAGAGTGTTTGACTTAAAGGAACATTATCCTTTATGGTCTTTAACTCAACTGGCGGAACAACTGAATGAAGAAGGACATCGAACGAAACAAGAAAAGTTGTTTACGAAAGTCCAAGTCAAACGGATTTTAGATAGAAAAGCGTTTTATAGTGGGAAATACCACTATGGAGAAATAACTGCAAATGGCAAACATCAGGCCATTTTATAACGGTTAACAGATAGAGAATGGATAGGCTTTCGTACCCTTGCGAGTCTTTATGAGACTAACGCTCGACCTAAGGTTGCCGACATTCCCTGTCTTGCTTTATCCGTTCAATTCTAATATAGGGGTGAGGTTTTCTAATGAGAAGAGATACGTTTATTTACATAGGACTTGATTTACACAAGTTTCAACATACAGCGGTGATATTGGATTGTTGGCATGAAAAGCTAGGGGAAATGACGTTTCAAAATAAACCGTCTATTTTTCCAAGTTTACTAGAATATGTGAACAGATTTCTAACAGAAGGTTTGACCCCTGTATTTGGATTAGAAGATGTGGGCGGCTATGGAAGAGATTTAGCTTTATTTCTCATAGAACAAGGCTACATTCAATTCCTCTTTATCCAACGCTGAACGGAACAGCTATGCCATGACCCAAAAGAATGATAGTTGGGACGCTCAATGTGTGGCAGATGTGTTAATTCGTAAATTACCGTATTTACCTGACGCTACACCATCAGATATTCATTGGATAATTGCTCAACTTGTCGGAAGAAGAAGTGCTTTAGTGAAAGCCCAAACAGCCCTGAAAAACCAACTGCATATGCAATTAAACTATCATTATCCAAGCTACAAGGATTTCTTTTCTGAAGTGGATGGCAAAACCGCTTTAGCATTTTGGGAGAGTTACCCTTCACCTTCTCATTTGGAGTGGGAAACGGTAGAGGGATTACGAACATTCCTATTAGAAGCTAGTAGCAATGCTTGTTCAACTAGAAAAGCAGAACAGATATTATCACTCGTTCAAGCAGACGGTGAGATAAAACGAGAATATCAGACAACAAGAGACTTTATCATTCAAAGCATAGTGCGAGATATTCGCTTTAAAAAACAGGAAATCAAGAAGGTAGACAAAGAGTTAAAGGTTACTATTCAGAAGTTAGGTATGTAGCTTGAAACTATGCCAGGGATTGATACAGTAACATCATCCGCTTTAATTGCAGAAATAGGTGATATTCATCGTTTTGCCAATCCTGACAAACTAGCAAGATATGCAGGGATAGCCCCAATTAAAATGGGTTCGGGCGGTAAGGAAACGATGAAGAAAACAAAGCAAGGCAATCGAAAGCTATATGACATCTTTTACAACCTAGCTGTCCAACAAGTCCAAGTATGTAAAGGAAGCAAAATCCCTCGTAATCCTGTGTTTTACACTTACTACAAACAGAAGCTAAAAGAAGGAAAATCAAAGTCACAAGCCCTTCTTTGCATTATGAGAAGATTAGTCAGAATAATCTATGGTATGATGAAAAATAAAACGGCTTATATTCTACCAAAAATGCATGAAACGAAGGCAAGTTAATCAATTTGGGTGGTGGTTGAAAAACTGCCATCCTTTCATAAAGTACATTTTTAGATATTCCTAAGGGTACTGTTAAAAGTAAGTGGTGGCATCCAGGTTATGTTGATAATTTAAGTTCTTCTCAGATATTATTAGGTGTTAAACAATCAGGTAAGGGGTTATCAACACTAGGTAGTGCAACACGTTCAGACGCATTAAGTGCAGGAAAGGCTTGGGTAGGTAAAGGTGCAAAGGAAATTACTGAAAATGGACAAATAATAGGTTATTCTTCTAAAGAACGTGCTTTTAGATTACAGTATAAGCAAAAAGAAGGAATGTGGAGAGCAAATTTCCAAGAAAATAGTTTCTTTAATACAGTAGGTGGGCAAAAGAGAGTTGAGATAAAAAACGTTCATATTGATATTCTTGATTAAGAGGTGATTTGATTTGATAGTAGTAAAAGCTATTACAAATATCAATGAGGATTGGGGTGAAGAAGCAGACGATTTCTTTATCTCCTACCAAGTTGATGTTGGATTAGAGAATGTCTTAGGTGCAACAGATATGTTCTCGTTTGATGTTATAAGCCCCAAACGACTTAGTAAAATACTTGAAAGCACTTATATTGAGGTAGGAAGAGGTTTGCTCCTAATGAACGATTTCGACCAAAACAAAGTAATAAATACGGTTGAACGATTGGTGAAAATAAGTCAAGAAGAAAAGGAGGAAGATACGCTATCTAATCTATCGAAATATTTCAGGTGGGATATGGATAAATAAGAGAAAGAATTGAGGACGGCTATGAGAGAGGTAGCCGTCTTTTGTGCGCTTGGCAGCGCATCGGACTAACGGGTGAAAGTCCCGAACACGCCGTGGTGGCGGAAGTGTATAGCTGACAGGTAGTGCATTGCCGTAAGGAAATGTGCGGAGGACTTGAAGGCAAAACCTGGAACAGGCGACAATTTAACCATGTTGGCTGGCAGAGTCGGATAACCCTGCAAAGGAAGGGAGTGTCCAAAGCCACAAGAGGGCTCTGTTAGTTAGGAGGACTGGATTCAGGGGAAGGCTCGATGACGTGACCCAAGGAGGTCTCATCGTCTCCACTAAGTGGTAACCCTCATTCAAGTCTGGGATGGACAAGATGAGGCTATGGATGGTGAGAAGTCAGAGCAGGGTGAGGATGCATATAAAGGGGATATAACGAATCCGCTGAGCCTTAATCTTTACACCTATGTATATAATAATCCATTAAAACACATCGATCCAAGTGGAAATGATGCGATAATTGTTACAGCGAGGGAAGCGGCTTATGGATTTGGTCATACTTCTGCGCTTTTCCAAGATAAGTATAATGATTGGTATTATACATACTGGGAAGATAAAGGAGTGATTGTAAAAGAGGTAAACGTAAACTCGCTAAAGGAACTGAATAAT
>DULJ01000014.1 GCA_012840465.1 Caryophanales bacterium | reverse complement strand
TTCTCTTCCTTCGTCCTCAGACGGCGAACTCCGGCGTAGCCCACTAAGAGTGAGTCCCTGACCCTACCACATGGGCGATGGAGGGAGGAACCGCATTAGACAGTTATTAAGCTGCTAAAGCGAAGTTATTGTTTGTTTTGCCAGTTATAGGCTTTGACGTTTTAACGAGGCCGATCCCCTCGACTCGCAACTCAAGCTCGAACTACCCCTGTCGAATCCGTAGCGTCCCCATATATAATATAAGATATATAAGGTGTACTGGATAGTATAGCTTATATGCTTGCTGCATAATCAAATTCGCCTTGGCGTATTTGCGCCCAGATTTTTTCGAGCTTGCTCGAAAAATTACCTTTGAAAATCTGAGGCATCCGCCGGAGGCTTTAACTTTATTCAGCAGGGGGTTGTATCTCCACTGAATTTAAAATACTAATTTGCATTCATCTCACCACTTATGGAAGTGGGAGACTTCTGCTGAATGAAGTTAAGTTGTGTATGTGTAACTACCTTACATTATTTATTATAGCACAAACATGAACCGAATCAACTGTAAATAACAGTAAAGTAGCATAATATTTTACACATGTACATTGCGCACCGCAAAACAATTGCTACATCTTTTGCCGTTCTCTGAAAGCACGCTCAATATCACGTTTTGCTTCTTTTTGCTTTAGATCCTCACGCTTATCGTAGTTCTTTTTACCTTTCGCTAATCCAATTAATACTTTGGCATAACCATTTTTTAAATATATCTTTAATGGGACTAGGGAATAGCCTTGTTCTTTTGTAATACCAAGAAGCTTTGCGATTTCTTTTTTATGTAACAATAGTTTTCGAGTTCGTAATGGATCGTGATTATAACGGTTTCCTTGTTCATATGGACTAATATGCATGTTATGTAAAAAGAGTTCACCTTTTTCAACCCTGGCATAGGAATCCTTTAAATTCACACGACCCGCACGGATTGCTTTTATTTCAGTACCTTGAAGCACGATTCCCGCTTCATATGTATCTTCAATAAAATAATCATGGTAAGCCTTTTTATTTTGCGCAATAACCTTACCAACACCTTTTGGCATAAAATCTCCCCTCCTGCATCCAACCTATACATAATATAGCAAAAACTTATTGAGCCTATCAAATAGGAAATCATAAGCCGCAAAATTAATGTGGGCACAATCAGGTGAAGAGCCCTGCCTTCACCTGATATAAAAAAACTTCACTATCTTCTTTTTTTCTTCTTCTTTTTAGCTACATTTCGATAATAAGGCTGACCGTCTTTACTTTTATGGTCTTTATTAGCATTCCCGTTGCTATTGCCCTGTTTACTTTGATTTCTTGATTTACCTCTTCCACCATCTTGACTTTTTCCACTGCCCCGGCCTCTGCCGCCGCTTTGGAAGACTTTAGGGGTCTGCCGTCTCTCGGTTCTTCTAGTCCCCTTCATGCCGACAATTTCAAAATCGACAATTCGTTCATCCTTATCAACATTAACGACTCGAACGGTAATTTCATCCCCGATTCTAAAGATATTACCGGTGCGCTCACCAATCATCGCATAGTGTGCTTCATCGTAGCGGTAATAATCGTCCGTTAAATAACTGACATGGACAAGACCTTCAATTGTATTTGAAAGCTCCACAAAAAAGCCAAAATTCGTAACGGAACTAATAATACCGTCAAATTCTTCACCAATCTTATCAAGCATGAACTCCGCTTTTTTCAAATCATCTGTTTCCCGCTCGGCATCGACTGCTCTACGTTCCATATTGGATGTATGTTCAGCGATGTCTGGAAGTTCTGCACGCCACATACTTTGCGTTTTTTCATCAATTTTGCCATCAATAAGATAGGTTCTGATCAGACGATGAACGATTAAATCCGGATAACGTCGGATCGGTGATGTAAAGTGGGTATAAAATTCAGCTGATAAACCAAAATGACCTAGATTTTCCGCATCATAGCGGGCCTGTTTCATTGAACGTAACATCACCGTTGAAATAACCATTTCCTCAGGCGTGCCGCGAACTTCCTCTAAAATTTGCTGCAACGCTCTTGGATGGACGTCATTGGCAGTACCTTTTACAACATATCCAAAGTTAGTTATGAATTCGAAGAAGCGGCTTAATTTTTCTTCTTTCGGATCCTCATGGACACGATAAATAAACGGAAGATTCATCCAATGGAAGTGCTCAGCCACCGTTTCATTTGCAATCAACATGAAATCTTCAATTAAACGTTCACCAGACGAACGTTCTCTGATGATCACATCGGTCGGTTTTCCGTCTTCATTGACTAAAACCTTTGCTTCTTTAAAATCAAAGTCAATCGCACCGCGCTCGAATCTTTTTTTACGAAGAATTTCAGCAAGTTCATTCATTAAGAGAAACATTGGTACGAGCGGCTTGTATTTTTCAAGTAGTTCAGGATCTTTGTCATCGATTATTTTATTAACATCCGTATAGGTCATTCTTTCCGTCGTTTTAATTACGCTTTGAAAAATCTCATGAGAAACAACTTCACCATTCGAGTTAATCTCCATTTCACAGGACATTGTTAGACGGTCCACCAGCGGATTTAAACTACAGATTCCATTTGAAAGGCGATGCGGAATCATCGGAATCACGCGGTCTACTAAATAAATACTTGTTCCTCGATTAAAGGCTTCCTTGTCAATCGCTGAGCCCTCTGTAACATAATAAGAAACGTCGGCGATATGGACGCCTAGTTTGTAGTTTCCATTATCAAGCTTTGTGACTGTAACGGCATCATCCAAATCCTTTGCATCAGCACCGTCAATTGTTACGATCGTCTGATCACGAAGGTCACGGCGATTGTTCAGTTCATCCGGACTAATTTCATCTGGTGTATTATGGGCCTGCTCCATGACATCAGGTGGGAAGTCTTCAGGGAGCTGGTGCTTATGAATAATTGAAAGAATATCAACTCCGGGATCATTTTTATGACCTAGAATTTCGACAATTTCTCCTTCAGCATTCATCCGACCCTCTGGGTATTTGATTAATTTAACAACAACCTTATGGCCTTCTACTGCCCCATTTTTTGCTTCTCTTGCAATAAAAATATCGTTGCCGATGCGCTTATCGTCCGGAATAACAAAACCAAAATATTTATTATCGACATAGGTTCCGACGATTTGGGTGACGCCACGCTCAATGACACGCACAATTGCCCCTTCAGGTCGACCATCTGCTGGATGGCGGTCAATTCGTGCTAGAACAATATCACCATGCATCGCACTTCTCATTTCTGAAGGCGGGATAAAAATATCAGCTAGTGATCTATCCTCCTGCTCAACAAACGCAAACCCCTTTGAATGAGCAATCACTCGTCCTTTAACCATATTCATTCTTTCCGGCACACCATAGCGATTGCTTCTCGTACGAACAACAAGCCCCTGCTCCTCCATCTGGACGAGCATTTTTACAAATTCTTTAAAATCAGAGGAATCTTCTATTCCGAAAACCTCTTCTAGTTCTTTAATTGTCAGCGGCTTATAGGATTCCTCGTGCATAAACGATAGTAGACGTTCGACACGTTCTTCGCTCATTTTTTTCACTCCTCACCAATTGAGATTATGTATAAATTCAAAAATATCTTCTTCAACTTGATATCTTTCTTTATCAAGGGTGATCACATGTCCCGATTCCTCATACCATTTTAATTTTTTTTCATCTGTTTGAACTTCGTTAAAAATAATATTGGCACTATCGGTATTAATCATATCATCATGACGCGCCTGAACAACGAAGGTTGGCGCATATATTTGATCAACATTCGCCTTTACATCGGCAATAAGTTGCTGCAGTGCTTTAAGAGTTGGCATCGGTGTTTTTTCAAACTCTTGCATCTCCGTTTCGATTTGTTCATCTGTTTTTTCTTCCCTCTTTTTATATTCTCTTGCATAGGTCAAAATCCCTTTATACATGACCTCTTCACTTTTAATATACACGGGGGCGCACATTGGGATCACTGCGGCTATAGGCTCAGTGTAGCCCAATTTCAAAGAAAAAACTCCTCCTAGTGATAGTCCGCAGGCTACGATTTTTTCAAAGCCTTTATTTTTCAGAAATTGATAGCCTTCCATGACGTTTTGCCACCAATCATCCGGGCCGGTGTGGACTAGTTGTTCGGGTGGTACACCATGACCTTTATATAAAGGGGCGTGGCTTGTGTAGCCTCGTTTCTGCAGAAAACGGCCAAGCATTCGGACATCCGCTGTATTCCCTGTAAATCCATGAAGCAAGAGCACAGCCAGTTCTTTGTTGTCACCTTCAAATGTGAAGGGTCTAGCTGGAACAATCTTCATATATTGACAAACTCCTTTTTTCTTATTCTGCGCAAAAAGTAAGTATAATACGCAAAAAGCAGCAGGCGCCAATCACCTGCTGCTTGGTTATTATATTTCGAAATACGTTACTGCCAATGCCAATAAAAAGAATAACACACTCAAAACAATCGTAATTTTTTGTAAAACAGCATCCATACCGCGGGCTTTTTGCTTTCCGAATAACTGCTCAGCGCCACCGGAAATTGCGCCGGACAAGCCTGCACTCTTACCTGACTGCAATAATACCACTAAAATTAATCCTATGGATACGATGATTAAAAGAGTAACCGCCACTGTATGCATTGTAATTCCTCCTAAATCCTACAACATACGCTCTTTGCAATAATCCTACTTTATCATATATAGAGTCGAATAACAAGTTAAAACTGGCATATGGGGACAGGCACCACTGCGGGTACTACTGCGGTACCAACTGACGCATGGGGACAGGCACCTAAAAAGGACTAAGCGCCAACTGCTTAGTCCTTTTATGCCATACGATCTAATTGAAAAAGCTATTCATTATTTTTTCAAATTATAGAATGCTGATAAACCGCCGTACTTGCTCATGCCGCCAAGTTGGTCTTCGATGCGTAGTAATTGATTGTATTTTGCAACGCGGTCTGTACGTGATGGTGCACCTGTTTTGATTTGACCTGCGTTTGTTGCTACAGCGATGTCAGCGATTGTGCTGTCTTCTGTTTCACCTGAACGGTGAGAGATTACTGCTGTATAGCCTGCGCGTTTTGCCATTTCGATTGCATCGAATGTTTCAGTTAATGTACCGATTTGGTTCACTTTTACTAGGATTGAGTTGCCTACGCCTTTTTCAATACCTTGGGCAAGCTTCTTCGTGTTAGTAACGAATAGGTCGTCACCAACTAATTGCACACGATCACCCAGACGTTCTGTTAACATCTTGTGGCCTTCCCAGTCGTTTTCATCCAAGCCATCTTCGATTGAGATGATCGGATATTTATTAACGAGGTTTTCATAGAAATCAACCATTTCAGCAGATGTTTTTACAACACCTTCACCGCTTAAATGATATTTGCCGTCGTCTTTGCTGTAAAATTCAGATGATGCGGCATCCATTGCAAGTTTTACTTGCTCACCTGGTTTGTAGCCTGCTTTTTCAATTGCTTCGATAATTGTTTGCAGCGCTTCTTCGTTTGAGCCAAGGTTCGGTGCAAAACCACCTTCATCACCTACAGCTGTATTCAATCCCTTTGCTTTTAGAACTGCTTTCAGGCTATGGAAAATTTCTGCACCCATGCGTAATGCTTCACGGAAGTTTTCAGCACCTACAGGCATGATCATGAATTCTTGGATGTCCACGTTGTTATCGGCATGAGCACCACCGTTGATGATGTTCATCATTGGTACTGGTAATGTTTTTGCATTAAAGCCACCAAGGTATGCGTATAATGGGATTTCTAAGAAATCAGCAGCTGCACGAGCTACAGCCATGGATACACCTAGAATTGCGTTAGCACCAAAATTGCCTTTGTTTTCAGTGCCGTCTAATTCGATTAAATAGTTGTCGATTGCCACTTGGTCAGTAACATCAAAACCAATGATTTCTGAAGCAATTTTTTCATTTACATTTTCAACTGCTTTTAATACACCTTTACCCAAGTAACGATCTTTGTCGCCATCGCGTAATTCAACGGCTTCGTATTCACCTGTAGAAGCACCACTTGGAACTAAAGCTCGTCCCATTGCTCCTGATTCTGTATAAACTTCAACTTCAACGGTTGGGTTGCCGCGCGAGTCTAGGACTTCGCGAGCATAAACGTCAACGATAATTGGCATTTATATTCTCTCCTTTTAACTATACTTTGTTAAAATATAAAACTGCTTTTGAAACACATGAACCGTCGTCCCCGTGCTTCTAATATCAGCATGTAAGACTCCTATATATTGGGCCCAAGCCTTCCAATGCCGTTGTTTTTACTTCTTAATCAAGGACTTGCCTGTCATTTCCTTTGGCTGCTCAACGCTTAACAAATCAAGTAATGTTGGTGACAAATCACCTAAAATACCATCTTCACGAAGCTCAATGCCTTTTTTCGTTACGATAACTGGCACCGGATTTGTTGTGTGAGCCGTCATTGGATTTCCTTCAAGGGTAATGACTTCATCAGCATTACCATGGTCAGCTGTAATAATCGCCACACCATCTTTTTCTAAAATCTTATTGATAATTTTGCCTAAACATTCATCAACTGTTTCAATTGCTTTGACAGTAGGCTCCAGCATCCCGGAATGACCAACCATGTCTGGATTAGCAAAGTTCAAAATGATGGCATCAAACTTATCCGCATCAAGCTCTGCCAAAAGTGCAGCCGTTACTTCATACGCACTCATTTCCGGCTTCAAATCATAGGTTGCAACCTTTGGTGAATTGATTAGAATTCGCTCTTCACCAGGGAATTTCGCCTCACGACCACCGCTAAAGAAGAAGGTTACGTGCGGATATTTCTCTGTTTCTGCAATACGCAGTTGTGTTAAGCCGTTTTGGGAAACAACTTCACCAAAAGTATTATCTAAATTTACTGTTTTGAAAGCAACGTAGCCGTCCACAGTTTCGCTAAAATGCGTTAAGCAGACAAAATATAAATCCTTTGGTGCTCCTTCACCACGATCAAATTCACGGAAATCTTCATTTGTAAAAGCACGTGAAATTTGAATCGCTCTGTCCGGTCTGAAATTATAAAAAATAACAGAATCGTTGTCTGAAATTTTTGCAACCGGTTCGCCATTTTCTTTTAAAATAACAGATGGCAGAACAAACTCATCGTAGATACCGTTTTTATAAGAGTCGTCCACACATTCCATTGCCGTATTGTATGATGGTCCCTCACCATAAACAAGAGCATCATACGATTTTTCCACACGATCCCAGCGCTTATCACGGTCCATTGAGTAATAGCGGCCTGAAATAGTGGCAAACTGACCAACGCCAATTTCCTTCATTTTTTCTTCAGCTTCTTGAATAAAGCCTTTTGCCGTTTGCGGACCAACATCACGTCCATCAAGGAATCCATGAACATAAACCTTCTCTAAACCTTCTTCTTTTGCCATTTTTAAAAGGGCATACATATGATTAATGTGGCTATGCACACCACCATCTGATAGAAGACCGAAAATATGAAGGCTTTGATCATTTTTCTTCGCATGTATGATCGCATCGCAGAATGTTTCGTTTTTGAAAAATTCACCTTCACGAATGGAAATATTCACACGTGTTAAGCTTTGATACACGATACGGCCGGCACCAATGTTTAAGTGGCCAACCTCAGAGTTCCCCATCTGACCTTCTGGTAAGCCGACTGCTTCACCGCAAGCGCTAAGTTGAGCATGCGGAAACTCTTTCCAAAGTCGATCGAAATTAGGCTTTTTAGCATGTGCTACGGCATTTCCTTTTGTTTCTTCACGACATCCAAATCCATCTAAAATAATTAATGCATGTGGTTTTTTAGCCATTGTTTTTCACTGCCTCCAAAAGCTTCAAGAACGAATCGGGCTCTAAACTAGCCCCGCCGACTAGGGCCCCATCGATGTTAGGCTGGGCCATATATTCAGCGATATTGTCTGGTTTCACGCTTCCACCATATTGAATTCGTACAGAATCTGCTACTTCTTTTGTAAACATCTTTTCTACTACTTGACGAATAAAACCGCAAACCTCATCAGCATCTTGAGCGGATGAAGATTTACCTGTTCCTATCGCCCAAATTGGTTCATAGGCGATTACAAGTTTTTTAGCTTGATCTGGTGTTAGACCCGCTAACCCTTTTTCAACCTGGGAGCCGACGACATCATTCGTCGTGCCTGCTTCACGCTGGTCCAAGGTTTCGCCAACACAAACAATTGGTGCAAGCTCATTCTTAAAAGCTGCCTGTACTTTTTTGTTAACACTTTCATCGGTTTCTGCGAACATTTCACGACGTTCGGAATGTCCGATAATGACATAATCGACTCCGATGTCTTTAAGGGCAACAGGACTTATTTCTCCTGTAAAAGCACCCTTTTCTTCGAAATGCATATTTTGCGCACCGATTTTCAGATCAGTTTCTTTTACTTCGCTTACTAAACGCTCTAAAAATAGAAATGGCGCACAAACAACCGAATCGATTCTCTCAGGTGAAGGAATGGAACCTTTAACTTGCTCTACAAAGCTCGTTGCTTCCGTTAGAATCTTATGCATTTTCCAGTTGCCTGCAATGATCGGTTTTCTCATGTTGTGACCCTCCTCCATATATTTCCACACCTATTGTAACGCATAAGGCCACGAATTCCTACTATTTAATCAAATATGCCTTGGTGTATTTATGTCCAGATATTTAGGCCCACAGGATGTGGCGTTCGTAGTCTTTGATCTGCTCGAAAAACTACTTCTGAATAAAGTTATCTATTTCTGTCAACCCTTTTACTACTTATTTATCATTTAGCGCTGCAACGCCCGGTAATTCTTTACCTTCCATGAACTCTAGTGAGGCACCGCCACCAGTTGAGATATGGTCCATCTTGTCAGCAACATTAAACTTTTCGACAGCTGCTGCAGAGTCCCCACCGCCGATAACGGTGTATGTATTTTCAGCTCCAGCTAATGCATCAGCCACACCTTTTGTGCCATCAGCAAATTTTTCGTATTCGAACACACCCATAGGGCCATTCCAAATCACAAGCTTTGAGTTTTGAATAACATCACGATATAGTTCAATTGTTTTCGGTCCGATATCTAAACCTTGCCAACCAGCCGGAATTTGATTGATTTCGACCACCTTTGCTTCCGCATCTGGTGAAAATTCGTTAGCAACGACAGTATCAATGGGCATTAAAAAGTTAACGCCTTTTTCTTTTGCTTTTTCAATAAAAGATTTTGCAAGGTCGATTCTTTCTTCCTCTAACAGTGACTTTCCGATTTCAAAGCCTTGTGCCTTTACAAACGTATAGGCTAGTCCACCACCGATAATGAGGTTATCTACTTTTTCTAGCAGATGATCGATAACGCCAATCTTATCCTTTACCTTTGCACCACCAATGATCGCCGTAAATGGACGTTCAGGATTGGATAACGCTTTGCCAAGAACCTCAAGCTCCTTTTCCATTAAAAAGCCGGCCACTGCAGGTAGATGGTGAGCAATCCCCTCTGTTGAGGCATGGGCACGGTGAGCCGTACCGAAGGCATCGTTCACATAAATGTCAGCTAATGCAGCAAAGACTCGCGCCAGTTCTGGATCGTTTTGCTCCTCACCAGCATAAAAGCGGACATTTTCTAGTAAAAGAAGATCGCCATCCTGCATTTGGCCAATTTCCTGCTCCACATCTGGTCCGTACGCTTCATCGGTCTTTTTCACAGGTTTTCCGATTAATTCACTTAATCTTGTGGCGACCGCATTTAAGCGCATCTCTTCCACCACTTTCCCTTTCGGACGACCTAAGTGGCTAGCGAGAATAACCTTTGCCCCTTGCCCACTTAAATGTTGGATGGTCGGTATAGCAGCCTTGATGCGAGTATCGTCTGTAACCTGTCCATCATGCATTGGAACATTAAAGTCAACGCGACAAAATACCTTTTTCCCTTTTACATCGATATCCCGTATCGATTTTTTGTTCATATCGTTTTGCGGCCTCCTTTTCCTTTAAAGGGCTATCCGAGACAAAATGACCAACTATTTTGTCATCTAGCCATTTGTAAAAATACCGAAAAATAGGGGGAAAACTAACACCCGATTGGTTTTGGTTCAACATTAGGGTCCGTTACCTTTTTTCTCCCTCTATTCCTACATTTGATATTATAAACTTTCCTTGAGAACAGTTCACTATTGTTCTTAACAATTTTATAAAAATTTAAGACAGAGGGTCGGTCCTCTGTCTTAAAGTGGGACGCAGAACCCGCCCCCCATGTCCCTTTGACCCGCGGTTTTCGATTCGATTACAGTCCTTTTTTTGCGATGAAATCGATTAGGTCAACGACACGGTAAGAATAGCCTGTTTCGTTGTCATACCATGAAACGACTTTGACCATGTTTCCGTCGATCACCATTGTTGATAAGGCATCGATTGTGGATGATGCTGATGCACCGTTGTAGTCTCTTGATACTAATGGTAGCTCACTGTAATTTAGAATGCCTTTTAATGGACCTTCTGCTGCTGCTTGTAATGCTGCATTGATTTCTTCTTTTGTTGTATCTTTTTCTAATTCACATACAAGGTCAACTAGTGATACATTGGGAGTAGGTACGCGCATTGCCATACCATTTAGCTTTCCTTTTAGCTCTGGAAGGACTAATGCTACTGCTTTTGCTGCGCCTGTTGTTGTCGGAATAATAGATTCTGCAGCAGCACGGGCACGTCGATAATCTTTGTGCGGTAAATCTAGAATTTGCTGGTCATTTGTATAAGAGTGAACCGTTGTCATCATTCCTCGTTTTACACCGAATTTATCAGATAATACTTTTGCAAAAGGTGCTAAGCAGTTTGTTGTACAAGACGCATTTGAAATAACATGATGATTAGCCGGATCATATTGGTCATCATTAACACCCATTACAATCGTAATATCTTCATCAGTTGCAGGTGCTGAAATGATAACCTTCTTTGCGCCAGCCTCCAAGTGTTTCGCTGCATCCACACGCTTTGTAAAGCGACCTGTAGATTCAACAACTACTTCTACACCAAGGTCGCCCCAACCAAGGTTTGCTGGGTCGCGCTCTGCTTTTACAACGATTTCGTGTCCATCTACGATAATATTGTTGCCATTTACTTCAACTTTCTTATCTAATGTCCCGTGAACTGAATCGTATTGAAGCAAATGAGCTAGCATATTTGCATCTGTTAAATCATTAATGGCTACAATTTCTACGTCCGGGTTATTAATCGCTGCCCGTAGTACGTTACGTCCTATTCTTCCGAATCCATTAATACCGACTTTAACTGCCATTGATTTTTCCTCCTTATAATCCCCATCATTATTTGTAATTTATATTTTATTTCCTAGTAACCAACTCTTTTGCAGCACCTTCATCTGTTATCAAAATCGTTTTTCGACCTTGACGCTGCTTCAAGACAGCGGATATTGCCTTGGCCTTTGAAGCACCTCCGGCTACTGCGATAATACATGGCACATTCTCTAAAGTTTCTAATTGCAGGCCGATTGTCCGAACCTTATGAACAACATCCCCGTTGGCATCAAAATAGTAGCCAAATGCTTCACCAACCGCCTGTCCCTCAGAAATCCTTTGAAAGGTTTCAGCATCTGTTTTCCGTCGTTTTGCCATTGTTATAGCATCCCCAATGCCATGAACAACCATGCTGCATTGCCCGATCATCTCTAGCGTTTCTTTTATAGCAGGCTCTTCAACTAAAGATGAATACACATCATCACTTACTTGGTCAGGCACGTGGAGCAACTTATATTGTCCCTTTGTTTTTTCAGCCATTTTGGCAACGATCGTGTTCGCCTGGCTTTGAACATTTTCGCCTAAACCGCCTCTGGCAGGAAAAAACATCATACTATGCTCCTCAATAGTTGGTGTCAACATCTCCGCAACAGCAGCAACAGTGCTGCCTCCTGTAATCGCAATAATATTTTTCTCAGAAAAAGCTTTCTTCATCCGACTGGCACAAGCTCTTCCCATTTCCTTTTTGACAAGTTCATGTTCATCACTGTCACCGGCAACAATAATTACTTCCTGAATATTTAATATTGTTCTTAATTGCAACTCTAATTCTTTTAATCCCGAAACTTCTTTCATTATGGACTCAAGCGATCTAATTAACTGTCTGCCCTCTGGAGTTAAACTCATTCCACCTGGCAAGACGTTAACCAATCCCTGCTCTTTTAAAAAAAGAATCTCGGTCCGGAGCACCCGCTCAGTCATCCCTAAATGCGTCGCCAATATTCGTCTGCCGATTGGTTCCATCAAACGAATGTATTTCAAGATTTGATAGCGATGCTGCATAACTTCAAGTAAATCCGGTAATAATTTTTGTTGGATTTTTAAAATTGTATCCATCTTTACTTCCCCTTACAAGTTTTTTTTACCAACACGGACAATTTTTGTCCCACACAGACATATTATGTCCCAATTGCGGTAAAAAAAATCACTCCTGCTATATGACTATTTTAACAGGAATCATTTCAACGTTCAATCAATATGCTGATATTTGGACTGGATAAAATGTCGAATGGCTTCCACACTCACCATTCCGTAATCAACTTCTTCCCCAGCAATTTCAATAACCGGAATCATAAGCTGATATTTTTCGAGCAATTCATCCTCCTGATAGATGTCTATTTCATGGATGTCGAGAGGAAACTCATCGGCCAGTTCCAGCAATTTCCTTTTCGCTTTATCGCAGAGCGGACAAACCGGTCTCGTATAAAAATTTATCTGTAGTGGCTGCTTCATTTAGTATATAACCCCTTATGGAAAAATGTTAATATCGCTTGCGTTTAGATGAGGCTAAAATCCCAAGCTGGTCCCGATATTTCGCAACGGTTCTTCTTGAAATATGATAGCCATGCTTTTCCTTAAGTATGGTTGCAATTAGCTGATCTGACAATGGTTTCTTTTTATTTTCCCCAGCCACGATCATTTTTATTGCTTCCTTTACTTCCTTCGAAGAGGCATCCTCAAGATCTTCCGTTTGGATCGTTGATGTGAAAAAGTATTTTAATTCAAAGACACCCTTTGATGTTTGAACATATTTTCCATTAACGGTACGGCTGACTGTTGATTCATGGACGTCGATCATTTGAGCAATATCTTTCATCGTCAGCGGTTTTAATTTTGCTTTTTCTTGTAGAAAAAACTCCCGTTGTCGGTCGATAATAGCGTTCATTACCTTTTGCATCGTTTCTAAGCGCTGTTCAAAGGCTCGTTTTAGAAAGTGAACCTGGTCCAGCTTTTCACGCAAATACTTGTACGCTTCATGATTCTTTTGCCTAATCATTGACTCGTACGAACTGTCCACCTTTATCGACGGCATAAGCCGCTCATTAAAGCTAATCACTAAATCATCTTGTTCTTTTTTGATAATCATATCTGGCACAATATAGTTGGAAACGCCTTCATTAAAAGCACTTGCCGGTCGTGGATCTAAGGTTTGAATAAAATCAAACACTTCTTGAATCTCTTCAATCGGTACATTGAGTTTGGCTCCGATGTCTTTCCATTTACGGTCCGCTAGCATTTGCAAGTAATTTGCAACGACCTCTTCCGCAAGTGGATTTCTTTCAGGCAGGTTTTTCAGTTGAATTAATAAGCATTCTTGGAGATTACGAGCACCGATGCCGACCGGCTCACACTCCTGAATTTTACCTAAAAGACGTTCTATCACGGAGGTTGGAACAGTAAAGCGATTACTGATCTCTTCCATGTTGCCTGTAAAATAGCCTGATTTATCTATGGATAAAATCAAATAGTTTATGATTTGTTTTTCTGTTGATCCTATTTTTAATAAACCCATTTGCTTTTGCAAATGGTCATGGATGGTCATACGAGATTCTTGCTGCTCCATTTTGGCAGAAGACTGTCCGGTTGAAGGGGAATTCTTTTTCTTTTTCCTAGTTGATTCTACGCGAAATGATTCAACACTTAATAACGGGTTTTCGGTTGCCTGCTCCTGAAGAAATTGATCGAGCTCTGCAGATGAATATTGAAGCAACGAAATAGCTTGCCTTAGTTCGTTCGTCATCACTAGTTTTGTAGTTTGTTGTTGTACAAGACCTTGTTTCATTTCCAATCCCCCTTACAAACATTATACTACAGTTATTATTACTAGTGTATGAAAACGCTTACGTTTATTGATAGAAATTTATGTATCTTTATAAAAAAGTATCATGTGAACATGAAATCATAGCAATTCGTTACATACGTTATCGGTTGCTTATTTATGATTAATACATTTCATGCTATGATGATTATAATAATTTTAACCCAACAAAATATGGGGGATTGATGAATCTTAAGACTAACTGCTGCCGTTACAAAAAGAAAAAGATTGGTATGTCGCTCGGTGTTTGGAAGTGGAAGTAACAAGCCAAGAAAAACTAAGGAGAAAATATCTTATTAATGGCAGATAATAGTTCTTTTGAACCGATTCTTTTAAATAAAAATGATGAGTTTAAAATAATTGGTAAAGCCATTAGAGTAACAAAGGATTTATAATATAAAAAAGGAGAGATAAAACATGAATAGTGAACAAATGTTTGAAAAGTTAATGAATGAAATCAAATTAATACAAACACAACAAAAAGAAACAAACGAAATTGTACAAGCCATTCATGACCTCCAAGAAGAAACAGATGCAAAACTAGATGCACTTACAATAGATGTGCATAAAATTCATGGAATAGTTACAGGGCACACTGAAATAATTGAAAGCATGATAAAAATAAACTGTGTGTAAAATTTGTGTAGAAAGTTTTTATCTTTATCGTTTTTAATCGCATTTCCAACAATATTTGTTTAAGAAAAAACACTTTAAAATACTGTTATATCAACGTTTTGAAATGTTTTCAGAGTTTCCAAAATAATTCAAACTACCCTTACATACGCCCTCGGAGGGAATCGAACCCCCAGTTCAAGAACCGGAATCTTACGTGTTATCCATTACACCACGAGGGCAAGTTGTTGAACACAACGAAGTTTATTATAAGAAAGATTTCGATTTTTTGCAAGTAGTAATTGGGGCGCTGGTCAGGAATTGTGGCCCGGTTAGACCAGAGAACCCGACTCCATGACCCACACTAAGAATAAATTAATCATTCTCCACATATGGTTTAAGTACAAGGAAATTTGGCAATCATGAAAAAAGCACAAGATTACATAACGTCACGTTTGACCTTCATTGACCATGCATGTATATTTAAATTAGAAGGTAATGTTAATTACAGATGAGGAGGAATTTCGATGGATATGCATTTAATCCCAACAGTTATTGAGCAAACAAATCGTGGTGAAAGAGCTTATGATATTTATTCAAGACTTTTAAAAGACAGAATTATTATGTTAGGAACAGCAATTGATGATACTGTTGCAAACTCAATCGTAGCTCAGCTTCTATTCTTGGCTGCGGAAGATCCTGATAAAGACATTTCTTTGTACATAAATAGTCCTGGTGGTTCGATCACTGCTGGTATGGCTATTTATGACACAATGCAATTTATTAAGCCAGATGTTTCAACAATTTGTATCGGTATGGCTGCTTCCATGGGCGCTTTCTTACTAACAGCAGGTGCTGAAGGCAAGCGTTTTGCCTTACCTAACAGTGAGATTATGATTCACCAGCCTCTTGGCGGAACTCAAGGTCAAGCAACTGATATCGAAATTCATGCAAAACGTATTATTAGAATGCGTGAAAAGCTAAATGCAATCATGGCTGAAAGATCCGGACAACCAATTGAGATTATCAACCGTGATACGGAAAGAGATAACTTCATGGATGCTGAACAAGCTCGTGAGTATGGTTTAATTGATAAGGTTATTACAAAGAGTATTGATGAGAAAAAGTAAATAAAGTAAGAAACACGACATCGGGCCCCTAAACAAGGGTGATGTCGTGTTTTTTTACCGCAATATCAATGATGTTGTTCGTTTTCTATAAATTTGGTAAGCTTTGTTACAGCATCCTGTTCATCATGCCCTTCAGCTAACAGCTTAACATCTGCACCAGATTCCACTGCTAAACTCATAAGGCCCATAATACTTTTTGCATTCACCTTTTTTCCTTCTTTTTCTAAAAAAATATCAGAAGAAAAGCGATTGGCTTCCTGAACAAATAATGCCGCCGGACGGGCTTGAAGGCCAGTTTTCAGCTTAACAGTAACCGTCTTTTCTATCAAAGTGTTCTCCTCCTTGTCATACACAACCCCATTTTATCCTATTGTAACAGAGTGAGCCAGTAAAATTGTTTCATCATTGTTACAAATTATTATCTATATCTTTTCCAAAATTTAAACATCAGTAAAACGCCAGTCTAGCCCCATCTGACAAAAGTGTACCTATAATCATACGTTTAAGAATTGGAAATGGTTTCACCTAAACGTAATTTTTCAGCAATTTCATCAATCTTACGTAACCGGTGATTTATCCCTGATTTACTAATTTGTCCGCCAGATACCATTTCCCCCAGTTCTTTAAGAGTGACATCCTGGTATGTAATCCTAAGCTCCGCAATTTCTCTAAGCTTATCCGGAAGTGTCTCAAGGCCAACGGTATCTTGGATAAAGCGAATATTTTCCACTTGGCGGATGGCGGCCCCTATAGTTTTGTTTAAGTTCGCTGTTTCACAATTAACAAGGCGGTTAACTGAGTTCCGCATATCGCGAACGATTCGGACATCCTCGAAGTGAAGCAGCGCTTGATGGGCGCCAATAATATTAAGGAGTTCGCTTATTTTTTCTCCTTCTTTTAAGTACGTAATATAGCCTTTCTTACGTTCAAGCGTTTTGGCGTTTAATCCAAATGAATTCATTAAATCACATAAGGAATTATTATGTTCCTCATATAATGAAAAAATCTCTAGATGATAGGAAGATGTTTCTGGGTTATTTACAGACCCTCCCGCAAGAAATGCGCCTCTCAGATAAGAACGTTTGCAACACTTTTTCTTTAAAAATACATCCGAGATCGTTCCACTAAAGGTGAACCCTTCTCCAATAATCCCAAGGTCCTCCAGTATTTCTTTTGCTTGTTGAACCAACCTAACAATATAAACATTATTTTTTTTCAATCTCATTTTCTTTCTTACGAGCAGTTCAACAGAGATATTATACTCTCTTTTTAACAAAGTGTATATTCTTCTGGCAATGGCTGCATTTTCTGTTTGAACATCAACCATAATTTTTCGATTCATAAAGGACATCGAACCATTCATTCGAATGAGAGCGGAAAGCTCTGCTTTTGCACAACAATTTTTGATTTCCATATTTGTTAATTCTTTTTTTGTCTCAGAAGCAAAAGACAAGTCTCCACCCCCACTTCATAAAAACCTTGCTGAATCAAGTTACAATAAAGAATAAATCACATTTGCGATTTTCTCAGTATCATGGCGAATGACGCCATTTTTGATCTGCACCAAATCTTTATTGATTATTTTGAGCCCATAGTTTTCGAGTTTTTCTTTATCATATTTCACTGGTTGGGCATTCTCAAGTTTATAACGTTGTAGAACTTCTTTCGGCAGTTCGGCATCATTTACAATGATACTATTTAAAAAGGCACATTTTAAATGATCGTACAATGCTTTGACATGGTCACTTGCTGTATAGCCCATTGTTTCTCCCGCTTGCGTCATGACATTGCATACATACACTTTTTTCGCTTTGGAGCGACAAAGTTGCTGGCCAACTTTCGAAACAAGCAAATTCGGCAAAATACTAGTATATAGGCTTCCCGGACCAATAACAACCAAATCAGCGTTGTTAATTTCCTCCAATGTTTCAGGGAGTGGTTCCACATCAGATGGCGTAAGGAAAACACGCTTTATTTTTTTATTTGCATTTGGTATTTTCGATTCACCTGTCACCACGGTCCCATCTTCCAATTCGGCATGGAGAATGATGGCCCGATTGGCTGCAGGCAATACCTTGCCTTTTACATTAAGAACCTTGCTCATTTCACGAATACCGCTTACAAAATCTCCGGTGATATTCGTCATCGCTGCAAGCAATAAATTACCTAGTGCATGACCTGATAGCTCATTTCCATTTCGAAAGCGGTGCTGAAATAAGCTTTCGATTAAAGGTTCAACCTCTGATAAGGCTGCTAAACAATTGCGAATATCCCCGGGAGGTGGGATCTGAAGTTCACTCCGCAGTCTTCCAGAGCTCCCCCCATCATCCGCAACTGTCACAATCGCAGTGATATCAATGGGGTACTGCTTTAATCCGCGAAGAAGCACTGGCAACCCCGTTCCTCCGCCAATCACTACAATCCTTGGAAGTTTTCTCCATTCCATGTATCGTTACCTTTTCCCCTTCCTTTTTTCAATATCGCGATGCCCCCGACCGACAAAATAGCCATTTTCAAAGTGCTTCCCGATATATTCTGCAAGCGTCACCGAACGATGCTGCCCACCTGTACAGCCGATCGCAATCACCAACTGACTTTTTCCTTCGCGCTTATATTGAGGAAGCATAAAGGTTAGTAGATCAATGAGCTTTTCAAGAAACTTTTGTGTTTCCGGCTGTTTTAATACATATGAAGAAACTTCTTCATCAAGACCAGTTTTCGGACGTAGCGAATCAATATAATATGGATTCGGTAAAAAACGTACATCGAAAACGAGATCAGCATCAATCGGAATCCCATATTTAAATCCAAACGAAATCACGTTCACTGTAAAAACATGTTGTTTATCCTGCGAAAACCAATTGATGATTTTTTCCCGCAGCATTCTTGGGGTCAAATCAGAGGTATCAATAATATGTTGGGCCCTGCCTTTTAATTCATCCAGAATTCCTCTTTCAAGCATGATTCCTTCCAACGGCAGACCGCTTTTGGCTAATGGATGTGATCGCCTTGTTTCCTTGTAGCGGCTCACCAAAACTTGATCACTTGCGTCCAAAAACAGAATTTGTGGGGTAAGCCAATTTACTTCACTTATCGTATCAATTGCGTCTATTAATGTATCAAAAAATTCTCGTCCGCGCATATCCATGACTAAAGCAATTTTATTCATCTTGTTTCCGGACTCTTTTACTAACTCCATAAATTTCGGCAGTAGTGTTGGAGGTAAATTGTCAACGCAGAAAAAACCAAGGTCCTCAAAACTTTGAACAGCGACAGTTTTACCCGCACCACTCATCCCGGTTATTATAACCATTTGTACATCCTGATTTGGTGTAGCCATTTTTACTTTCCCTTCCTTTGCAAAATTCCCCAACACTGATTTAATCACTTTTTATATTAGATGCATCTGTATAGATTAAGATGGATCCAAACGATATGAAATAAGTTGAAAATCCGGCGTGTACGTGAATGTGCCATACACCATTCCATGTCCATTTATACAATGGTCTAGAATATGATAATCCCCCGGTGCCATTGGCAGTTGTACCACGTCTTCGGCCAAATGCCACTTAATGATACCCTCGCTAGATTCATCAAGATTAACTCCAGTATAGTCTTCGGCGAAAAATGTAAACATCATCCACTCTGAAATGACCTGATCGTTTTCTTTAATATTGATTGTAAAAATTCCTTTAACATTTGGATCTTTTAACATGATCCCTGTTTCTTCATGATATTCACGGATAACCGATTCCTTTACAGATTCACCTAATTCCATCTTACCACCTGGTGCAACCCACCAGCCGCGCCTCGGTTTCTGAAGAAGAAGAACTTTGTCACCCTTCTTTAATACGCAATTCGTAATCCGTTGCAATACCATCACCTCTTTTTCCGTTCAATCGTCTCCCATGAAGTAATTATACTATTATTATCTAAAGGTAACAATTTTCTCCTTTTTTCTAGTGTTACTATGTTTTTGTAAAAAAAAAAGAGCTGTCTTTATGAAGACAGTCCCTACACGATCAAAAATGTATTATTAATAAAGGGGGGCTTTATTTACAATCATCATACCCCAAAATTATTTCAATCATATTACAACAACGTTAATTAATTGTTAAATTTACCCTTTTAACTTTTCTTCAAGCTCTTCGATGTAATGTTGCGCGCTTTGAGCGGCAATACTTCCGTCACCTGTTGCAGTAACGATTTGGCGAAGCGTTTTTTCACGAATATCCCCGGCTGCATAGACACCAGGTACTTTTGTTTCCATCAAATCATTTGTTTCAATGTAGCCATTTTCATTCGTGATTCCCAGGCTCTTGAAAGGTTCACTTAGTGGAACGAGACCGACATAAATAAACACGCCGTCTGCTTTAAAGTCACGCTGTTCCCCTGTGTTAACATCTTCGATGAGGATGCTTGATACTTTTCCGTCTGTACCTTTGATTTCTTTCGGCACACTATTCCAAATAAAGTCCATTTTTTCATTATCAAATGCGCGTTTTTGAAGGATCTTTTGGGCCCGCAACTCATCACGACGGTGGATTAACGTTACCTTTGAAGCAAAGCGTGTTAAATATACACCTTCCTCAACGGCTGAGTCCCCGCCGCCAATAACGACTAATTCTTTTCCTTTGAAAAAGGCGCCGTCACAAACCGCACAATAGGAAACACCGCGTCCGCTTAGTTCTTTTTCACCAGGAATATTAATGGTTCGATGCTGTGCACCTGTTGTAATAATAACCGCTTTTGCTTTATATTGCTTATTGCCGCAGTCTACGATTTTATATGGATCTTCATTAATAACTTGTTTGATTTCACCATAAGCATATTCTGCGCCGAATTTTTTCGCATGTTCGAACATTTTTGTAGATAAATCAGGACCAAGGATCGATTCGTAGCCTGGATAATTCTCGACATCTTCCGTGTTCGCCATTTGGCCGCCAGGCATGCCGCGCTCAAGCATTAATGTAGATAGATTTGCCCTTGATGTATATACCGCTGCTGTCATTCCCGCAGGACCTGCTCCAGCAATGATAACATCCCAAATTTTTTCTTCACTCATTATTCTTACACTCCTTTAATTTGAGCTCATTGGCATTAGGTTCCTTCAATTTCTTCAACATCGGATACCCCATACCCTATAACCTATATCTATTATAGTAAATAAACTTTTGTTTGTCGTCTATTAATATGCTCACAAACGCTCATGCTTAGGCAGGGGCTTTATACTAGTTCTGTTACATAGTTCATATATTTTCTCAAAGTAGATGTTGAGATCGAATATTTTTCAGCGATTTGTTTTTGCGTTACTTGCTGGTCTTCAGCTCGTAAGCAGCAGTATTCGATTGCAGCCGCCCATGCATGATTGTTTTTAAAGCTAATAGGCGAATGCAAGGCATTCAACAATATTCTAAACCATAGCATGTAAAATTTCTGCTCCAAGCTTTGAGGCCATGTACATTGATCTGAAAGAGCAGCAATGACCTCTAGTCCCTCTACTAAGCGTGAGGCTTTTAGTTGTTTATTTGTTAGTTTGTTCAACATTAAAACAGTAAATTCGTTCACAATGTCGGATTCATTATTTGACAGCATATAGGAGTTTATTTCCTCCAACGATCTGATGTCTCCAGATCTTTTTAATAAAAGCAAAATCAATAGCTTTTTCTCATCGCTGTCTGTTTCCTTAAATTGTTGGATTAAGGAGTGATTGACGGCTTTTCCTTTTGGTTGCTGTGCTTGAATCTTTAACCAAGGCTCAGCCCCCTTTTTTTCCGGATTAAGCTTAATGACCTTTTGCCATATTTCATCGGCTAATTGCTTTTTGTTCGTATGGTAAGCTGAAGCGGCAAGCCAATAGTAAAAAGCGCCGTCTCCCTCATAGCCAAACTTCTGTAGCCAGCGCAGCCATTTGAATGCAATTTCGTATTGGCCTAATAAGGCGAACGTAACCCCAAGCTTAGAGCGATGGTCCATATCAATCGGGTATACAACACGGAGTTGTTTGACGATATGGGCAACCTCTTTTTCCCGACCAAGATAATGATAGTAAACGGCCAAATTACATAAAGCATGCAGGTTGCCTTCACTTTTCTTTAACACGTCTTGGGCAATTTTAATTGCTTTACTTACATTTCCGAGATAAAATTGGGCAAGCGAGAGATTGTTATGGGCAGACCAAAACTCAGGATACTCCTTGACGATCTTTTGAAGCATCAGGCTTGCTTCTTCCAGTTTCCCGTTTTCAAGTAGTCCCCGTGCCGCTTCCTGTCTATTAATAAGCTCTTCTTCCTCATCATGGAAGCCATCAAGCTCATTCGTTTCAATGCTTAATAAATCAAGCAAATCCTC
This sequence comes from Caryophanales bacterium, assembly GCA_012840465.1. Classification (GTDB taxonomy): domain Bacteria; phylum Bacillota; class Bacilli; order Bacillales; family Bacillaceae_J; genus Schinkia. The sequence goes on along the minus strand of DULJ01000014.1, from coordinate 73,938 downwards.
TGTGTCCTCATAGAATTCACCATCTGGGGCGAATTCTAGATACTTTTTCGCATACTTTTTCGCTTCTTGGAAAAAACCTAAATAGGCATAATTATTGGCAAGAAATGAATAACATTCATACATTTCTGGTTCAAGTTTTTCAACGATTTCGATAAGGATGTCATTTGATTTTTCAAACTCAGCCAATTCAGATAAAACAACAGCAAGCTGACACAAAAATACCGATTTCTTCGGATCAAATTGGACAGCTCTTTCAAAATATTTTTTTGCTTTATATAAATCACGTCTGCGATAATATTTAATTCCTTTTTTGAAAAAATACTTCCCGTCCTGTGCAAACTGCACAAGCTGGCCAATCGGCTGGTTCGTATTGTATTTACGAGTTTCCATAAAACCTCCATAATGTGACACTTTCATTAGATGAAGTAATTACTTTTTTGAAAAAAGTTTACCGAACATAGTATAACACACTTCACACTTGGACGCTTTATGGAATTAACGACATTTATAATTGTAAACAAAAAAGTATGGTGAATAGCATTTTTTTGCAGATCCACCATACTCTTATCTTGCTTTTAGCCATTATTTAGATTTCTGACTATGTCTTTCGACAAGTACGTTTAATACTTCATCTAATGGAAGCTTTTGCTCACGTAATAATACCAATACGTGATAAATCAAGTCAGCCACTTCCCATTTTAACTCTTCCGGGTCGCGGTTTTTGGCCGCAATTACCACTTCTGTTGCTTCTTCGCCGACTTTTTTTAGAATTTTATCGACGCCTTTATCAAATAAATAGGTTGTATAGGCACCTTCCGGCATTTCGGCTTCGCGCTTGGCGATCACACTTTCAAGCTCATTTATAACGGCAAAGCGGTCAGAGTTGGAAACAGCGGATTTTTGGTTGCCCACTAATTCGCCCTCACCATCAGCCAATAACGAACCGCTAAAGCAGCTGTATGAACCGGTGTGGCAGGCTGGACCTGCGGGCACTACGAGTACAACTAAAGCGTCCTGGTCGCAATCATATTTGATATCGATAATTTTTTGTGTATTGCCTGATGTTTCACCTTTGTGCCAAAGCTTGGCACGGGAACGACTCCAAAACCATGTTTCTTTTGTTTCCAATGATTTTTGTAATGATTCTTCATTCATATAAGCAAGGGTTAGCACCTCTTTATTTACTGCGTCTTGTACGATTGCAGGGATTAACCCTTTTTCATCAAATTTTACTTGTGAAACGTTCATCGAACATTCACTCCTTTTTTGCGAAGATAGTCTTTAACTTCTTTCACTGATGTTTCTTTATAATGAAAAATAGAAGCCGCCAAAGCTGCGTCTGCTTTTCCTTCAATAAATGCTTCAACAAAGTGGTCCGCATTTCCTGCTCCACCGGAAGCAATCACCGGAACGGAAACAGCTTCGCTTACCGCTTTTGTTAACGCCAGATCAAAGCCTGACTTTTCTCCATCTTTATCCATACTTGTTAATAGAATTTCGCCTGCTCCACGTTCAACAACCTCTTTTGCCCAGGCGATCACTTCATAGTCTGTCGCATTGCGGCCGCCATGTGTATACACGCGCCATGAGCCTAACTGTTCATCATATTTTGCATCAATCGCCACAACGATACATTGGGAGCCAAAAAATTCAGCACCTTCCGTTACCAGTTCCGGGCGTTTTACCGCTGCCGTATTTAAAGAAACCTTATCGGCACCGGCGCGCAAAATGCGCTTCATATCCTCCAATGTGTTAATGCCACCGCCAACTGTAAACGGAATCGCCAGCTTAGCCGCCACACGCTCCACTACATCAACCATCGTTTCACGGCCTTCATGGGAAGCTGATATATCGAGAAACACTAGCTCATCGGCACCTTCCTGGTCATAAAACTTTGCTAACTCAACTGGATCTCCGGCATCTCGAAGCTCAACGAATTGAACACCTTTTACAACTCGTCCCTCTTTTACATCCAAACAAGGAATGATCCGTTTAGTAATCATCGACCGTTCACCTCGCTTAATGCTTCTGTCACTGTAAATTGCTTTGTATATAGAGCCTTGCCGACAATCGCCCCAGCAACACCGCTGGCTTCATATTCTTTAAGATTCACTAAATCTGTTAATTGACTTACTCCACCTGAAGCAATCACCTGTTTGCCAGTTGCCTTAGCCATCTCGATGATCGCTTTTATATTTGGACCTGACAGCATCCCGTCCGTTGCAATATCAGTAAAAATAAACACTTCGGCACCAGCATCAGCCAGCGTTTGACCAAGCTCAGTTGCTTTTACATTCGATGTATTTAGCCAACCTTCTGTTGCCACATAACCGTCTTTCGCATCAATGCCAATCGCAATCTTTTCACCATATTTCGTAAGCATCGCTTTTACAAAGTCGGGGTCGGAAATGGCTGCACTCCCAAGGATGACACGGCTTACACCGTTTTCGAGGTAGAACGCAACATCGTCTTCCGAACGGATGCCTCCGCCAATTTGCACTTTTACATTCAGTTTGTTGGCAACTTCAAGTACGTGTTCGTGATTTACACGCTGACCTGCTTTCGCTCCGTCAAGGTCAACCATGTGAATCCAGTCCGCACCCTCGTCAGCAAAAACTTGCGCCATCTCGTACGGTGAATCACCGTAAACTGTTTCTTTATTATAATCACCTTGCAATAGGCGCACGCATTTGCCGCCGCGCATATCGATCGCCGGATAAATCGCAAATGTCATTATGATTCCATCTCCCCTCTATAATGCCTACCGATAATAAAACTACCTGCCTTCCACAACTCCCGCGAAATTCATGAGAATAGATAAGCCGATCTCACTGCTCTTTTCTGGATGAAACTGGGTCCCGTATACAAGGCCTTGACCAACAATCGCCGGTACTTCGACATCATAGCTGCTACTTGCTAAGACAACAGCTTGCTCTTCTGGCACGGCATAATAAGAATGAACAAAATAAACATGGCCTTGTTCAACATTTTGCAGTAGCGCTGATTCAGGATGGTGGAAATTCAGCTTATTCCAGCCCATATGTGGCACTTTATATTTTTCCCCAGCAGCGGTTACGCCTGGGAACTTTATAATTTTTCCTTTTAAAAATTGGAGGCCGGTTGTCTGACCATTTTCTTCACTTTCATCAAATAAGAGCTGCATCCCAAGGCAAATGCCTAAAAGTGGTTTACCTGCTGCAACTTCATTTTTTATAAAAGTCGATAATTCCGTTTTATTTAAAATCGTCATTGCATCACGAAAGGCACCAACACCGGGTAAAACTAAGCCTTTGCATTCATGCAGTTTATCTTTATCGTCAGTCACAATATATTGATAGTTCATTCGCTCAAGCGCTTTTGAGACGCTATATAAATTTCCCATCCCGTAGTCGATAATCCCGATCATTCTAACATTCCTTTCGTTTATTGCGTTTTCGGGCGGGACGGGTCACGGGGCCCGAGTTCTGTGACCCACTTACGACATGACCGCCGCCACATGCACGTAGTTACAGCATTCCTTTTGTTGAAGGAACCCCTTTGACACGAGGATCGATCATTGTTGCCTCGTCCAACGCGCGCCCAAACGCTTTAAAGATGGCTTCTATTATATGGTGTGTATTATGTCCGTAGTGAACGATGACATGTAAATTCATGCGGGCTTCAAGCGCCAGCTTCCAAAGGAATTCATGAACAAGCTCTGTATCGAAGGTGCCGACACGGGCACTTGGTAGCTCAGCACGGAATTCAAGATGCGGGCGATTGCTAAGATCAACAACAACCTGCGCCAGCGCTTCATCCATCGGAACAAACGCATTGCCGTAGCGCTTGATTCCTTTTTTATCACCCAACGCTTCGCGAAGGGCTTGTCCTAAGCAAATGCCGATATCCTCTGTTGTATGATGGTCATCAATTTCAACATCACCAACGGCGTCAATCGTTAAATTAAATTGACCGTGCTTGGTAAAAAGATCAAGCATGTGCGTTAAAAACGGCACGCTCGTTTCAAGCTTGGATTGCCCTTCGCCATCAATAGCAAAGGAAAGGTTAATATCAGTTTCATTTGTTCTTCTTTCAATGCTTGCTTCACGAACCATTTTGAATCCCTCCTAATTTTGGGTGTTTAAATTTATTTAAGTCGCTGTTCCACCGCGCGGGCGTGGGCTTCTAAGCCTTCCAGCCTTGCTAGTGCTGCGATTTTATGACCGTTATTCATTACCGCTTTTTTACTGTACGAAATGATCGATGACTTTTTTACAAAATCATCTACATTTAATGGGCTGGAGAAGCGCGCTGTACCGTTTGTTGGTAAGACGTGGTTCGGGCCGGCAAAATAGTCGCCGATTGGCTCTGAGCTGTTTTCACCTAAGAAAATCGCACCGGCGTGGCGGATCTGACCGATAATGCTCAGCGGATCAGCTGTCATCACCTCTAAGTGTTCTGGTGCAAGCTCGTTCACTGCCTCAATCGCCTGCTCCATTGTTGCGGTAACATAAATGGCACCGTAATCACGGATGGAAGCACGAGCGATCTCCATTCGAGGCAAAGTCGCCAATTGTTTTTCAACTTCTTCAGACACCTTTTCGGCAAGCTCCATTGATGGAGTAACAAGAACGCTTGATGCTCTCCTATCATGCTCAGCTTGTGATAATAAGTCTGCTGCGATATAAGCAGGATTTCCTACTTCACCATCAGCCAAAACAACAATTTCACTTGGACCCGCGATCATATCAATATCAACATCGCCAAATACTTCGCGCTTCGCTAATGCTACATAAATATTGCCTGGTCCGGTTATTTTATCTACTGCTTTAATTGTCTCTGTTCCGTAGGCTAGTGCACCGATCGCTTGGGCACCGCCAACCTTATAAATCTCACGAACACCACTTTCATTTGCTGCAACTAATACACCCGCCGGCAGCTTGCCATCCTTACCCGGAGGAGTCACCATCGCAATCCGGCCAACACCGGCAACCTGTGCTGGAATAACATTCATCAATACGGATGATGGATAAGCAGCCGTCCCACCGGGAACATAGACACCCACTGCATCTAACGGTGTTATTTTTTGCCCCAAAATCGTACCATCGGCTTCAGTTGTAATCCATGATTGGCGAACCTGACGACTGTGGTAGTTGCGAATGTTTGCCGCTGCTTCACGAATGTAGCCAACAACCTCTTCCGACACCATTTTATAGGCTTCCTCGATCTCCTCAGCCGTCACTTTTAAAGAATCAAGCTGTACACCATCAAATTTAGCGGTATATTCTAGAAGTGCTTGGTCTCCATTTTGTTTTACATTTTCAAGAATCTCAAGAACGGCGTTGCGCTGTAGTTCTGTACCAGAATCTAGGTCTCGTTTTAATGATAATCCTTCTGTGACACGTTCTATTCTCATTTTAGTACGCTCCTTCAATGACTGCTGATAAGCGCTCAACCATGTCATCGATAAATTGATCCTTCATCCGGTAGGAGACTGGATTTACAATTAGACGGGACGTGATGTCTTCAATCCGTTCAAGCTCCACTAAGCCATTTTCTTTCAACGTGCGACCTGTTGAGACGATATCAACAATCCGTTCTGCCAGTCCGATTAATGGTGCAAGTTCGATTGAACCGTTCAGCTTAATAATTTCTACCTGCTCCCCTTGTTCACGAAAGTAACGAGAAGCAACAGATGGATATTTCGTCGCAATCTTCGGTGCCACGCTTACAGCCTTTGCGTTTGGTAGGCCGGCAACCGCTAAATAGCAAGCACTTATCTTTAAATCCAGCACTTCATATACATCGCGATCTTCCTCAAGCATAACGTCCTTTCCGGCAATGCCGAGGTCGGCTACACCATGCTCTACATACGTCACGACATCCATCGGCTTTGCTAAAATAAATCTAATATTTTCTTCTGGTACATCGATGATTAGCTTCCGGGAATCATCAAATTCTGGAGGAAGCTTATAATCGGCCCGTCTTAAAAGCTCGGCTGCTTCTTCAAAAATACGCCCTTTCGGCATTGCAATTGTTAACATCGTTGAATTAGTACTCATTGCCCGCTCTCCTTTCCAGGCTTTCCAATACAATAAGCTACATCTTGGTAGCGGCTTGTAAATAAATCGACATCTTCAATTCCAGCAATATCTTGAAGAACGACTTTATCTCCCTTTTCCCGCTTCGTCCGTGCCATTTCGATTGCTTCCTGTCTACGCTCATGGCTAAAAATGATGAGCGAAATCGGAGTAGCATCCTCTGTCCCCTCTAATGCTTGTACTAAACGGTCCACGCGAATCGCAAAGCCTGTAGCCGCTGTAGGACGATTAAATTTTTCTAGCAATTGATCATAACGGCCACCACTGCATAAAGAAAATCCTAGATTTTGCGCATAGCCTTCAAATAAAATTCCTGTGTAGTAGCTCATATGGCTGACCATATTTAAATCAATTTTAATATGGTCTGTCACACCATAGCTTTCTAATTGGCTCCACAATTGATCAAGCTCTTCCATCGCCTTTCTAGCGGCACTGTTTTCTGTAATTTCACAAGCCTCGGCAATGACCTGGTGACACCCGCGGAACTGCAACAATTGTAAAAGCTGTTGTTTGTCGATCGAAGATAACGGTAATTTTTTTACATGCTCACGGTACCCAACGTAATTTTTTTCATATAAAAAACGGCGCAACACATTGGCACGCTCTTCATTTCCTAAAATATCTAAAAACAAAGCATTCACAAACCCAACATGTCCGATCGCTACTGAGAAGTTCTCGAGGCCGGCACTTTTCAATACCTCCACCATTAAAGCAATCACTTCTGCATCAGCGCTAGATGTTTGATCACCGATTAACTCAACGCCAACCTGTTCAAACTCAGCTGGTCGTCCACCTTCACGCTGTTGGGCACGGTATACATTGGCATCATAAGCTAAGCGTAACGGATAGCCTTCCCCCTTCATTCTTGAAGCAGCCACTCTAGCAATTGGTGCTGTCATATCTGGTCGAAGCACTAATGTATGACCTTGTTGGTCGAGCAATTTAAAAAGCTGTTGGTTTGGAATCGCTGAAGCCGCACCAACTGTGTCAAAATATTCTAATGTTGGGGTCTGGATAGATTGGTAGCCCCAAGCTTGAATCTCCTCTAGCATTTTATTCCTTGCTTGCTTTTTCGTTTCATACAGCTCAGGCAATGTATCTCTCATCCCGAGTGGCTTTTCGAACATAAATAGCTTTGACATTTCCCTGACTCACCCTTTTTTATTTATATAAAAGAATCAAAAATCCTTTAGCTCGCTAATGTGCTAATAAATTAAAGTTATTTAGTATATTACAACGAAAATTATAATGCGTCAATATAAAAGGAAAGTATCTATTTAAATTTTACCAAAAAGTTCATTTAATAAAAAAACGACCCGAAGTTTTCTTAACCAAAACCCCGAGCCAGCTCTCATACAATCTCATTATTAGTTGCTTCCTTCTCCCGTGCTTCCATTTCCTCTTTCGTATAAATCACCCGCATCGGATTGCCACCAACGAAGGCCCCAGCTGGGACATCTTTATGGACGAGCGTACCGGCGGACACGATCGCATCATCCCCAATAATCACACCCGGCAAAACCGTTGAATTGGCCCCAATCATGACCCCACTACCGATCCGTACTTCCCCTAGTCGATACTCTTTAATTAAGTATTCATGAGCAAGAATCGTTGTATTATAGCCAATGACCGTGTTGTTCCCGACTTTAATTTTTTCTGGAAACATAACATCAAGCATGACCATTAAAGCAAAAGATGTGTTTTTTCCAACTTCCATATGTAAAAAGGTTCGGTAAAGCCAATTTTTCATCGGCAAAAACGGTGTATACCGGGCGAGCTGAATGACAGCGAAGTTTTTTACAACCTTCCAAAAAGGAACGGTTTTGTACACATGCCATAAGGAATTTGCTTCTGCCACACTGTAACGGGTTGTCCTTCTGCTCAACTTTCGATGCCTCCAACAATATCAAGTAAATCAGACATGTTTTCTAGAACAAAATCAGGATGGAAACTTTCCATGTACTCACGGCCTTTCACAGCCCAAGCCACACCAGCTGTAAGTGTCCCTGTATTTTTTCCGCCTTCAATATCATGATTATTATCGCCAACCATAATTGCATTTTCCGGCTTTGAGCCCAGCTGCCCCAACGCTTTTAAAAGTGGCTCAGGATCCGGTTTGGGATGGGTGACATCATCCAACGTAACAACTACATCAAAAAACGGATCAAGCTTGGTAAGCTTCAAACCCATCTCAACCGTAAATCGCTTTTTCGTTGTTACAATTGCAAGCTTATAGCCCTTTTCATGAAGGGTTTTAATCGTATCATAAACACCTGCAAATTCTGTCACTAGTTCATCGTGTCTTTTGTGATTATAATCTCGATAGAACTGGGCCATTTCCTCAGCCTTTGTTGAATCAAGCTTATTAAAGCTATCCATTAACGGTGGTCCCATAAACTGGAGAACATCCTCTTTTTGATATTGACCGGGAAAATAATGCCCAAGTGTATGCATGAAAGATGATATAATCAAATCATTTGTGTTGATCAATGTTCCATCTAAATCAAATAATAGTGTATCAATTTTCATAAGTTGCTTCCTTTCTGCCTGATAACTCGACCTGCCTCCAAATGAAGGAAACGATCATTGTTAGTAACATGGCTACGGTTAAACGGATGACAAGGAGCGGCCAGATTGGGATTCCAAGCGGTGCAAAAAGCAATGTGTCCTCAATAACGGCATGGCATGATACTAAAAAGAGTAAGGCTAAATACAAATCCTTTTTCGAAACTCCGTCTTCTTTCGCGGCCTGAATCATGACCCCCGCACCGTAAGCAAGTCCGAATACAATGCCAGCAGCTAACGTTGTAGACGTATTCTCTTTCATTCCTAGAATTTTTAAAAAAGGGGCCACTACATTTGAAAAACGGGCAATTAATTTAAAATCCTTGAGAAATTGAATCATGATCATCAGCGGTATAACAATCATGGCAAGTTGTAAAATACCAAGCGATGCTTTTTCAAGACCTTGTAATAAAATGGGCCCGAAGCCGCTGACTTGCTCGTTTGCTGTATTGGAAACTAATCCGTATTGGGCGATCTCATTGCCGCCATGCCAAACGAGATTAATAATAACCCCTGAAGCGATTGCAAGAACAATCCTCACAGTTACCACAATCCAAAGTTTTACACCTACTTTAGCAGCAACCGTTGATTCAATAATCAAGTTGTGGGCGAACGATGTCATAATCGCTAAAATAAACACTTCTTTAACCGTTAACTCCATCGATAAAATCGCACCGATGGCTGCATATAAGTTTACAAAGTTCCCCAAAACCAATGGAATAGCTGCATCCCCAGATAACCCTAAAAACTTCATAAAAGGTTCAACCATTTTAACAATCCATGGCAAAACGGGTGTATATTGCAGCAATGTAATGATTAGTGTAATTGGAAAAATAATTTTTCCCAAAATCCAAGTTGTCCTTAAGCCGGCGCTTAAACCTTTTTTGATAGTTTCCACTGTTGCTCTCTCCCCCAAATGATGAAAAGTGCTCCTACAGGTGTCTCGCCATTTTGACTCCTAATAGATAACACTAAATTATAATAGCGACATTTTTAATATGACTTTCCTTGAGGGTTATCCTGGTCTAAATAGCGAGCCTTCGCATAACCTTTAGAGCGGCGATACCACCAAGCCACCATCGCTATGACGATCAAAACAATGGAAATAAACTGTGCCATTCGAAGGCTTTCTGTGAGCATTAAACTGTCGGTTCGCAAGCCTTCAACAAAGAAACGACCGATCGAGTACCAAATCAGATAACTTAAAAAGATTTCTCCGCGCTTTAAATTTACTTTTCGAAGTGTCATTAACACGATAAATCCTAATAAATCCCAAAATGATTCATATAAAAACGTCGGTTGATAGTAAACCCCTTCGATATACATTTGGTCGATCATAAACTTTGGCAGATGCAACCCTTCCAAAAACGTGCGCGTCACTTCCCCACCATGGGCTTCCTGATTCATAAAATTACCCCAGCGACCAATCGCCTGTGCAAGGATAATACTTGGCGCCGCAATATCCGCAAGCTGCCAAAATGATAATCCACGCTTTTTAGCAAAAATATAGCCTGTAATAAAGGCCCCAATCAAACCACCGTGAATGGCCAGACCGCCTTCCCAGATTTTGATAATTTCACCTGGATGCTCTGAATAATAGCCCCATTGAAAAATAACATAATAGGCCCGCGCTGATAATATCGCAATTGGAATGGCATATAATACAAGATCCATAAATGTTTCTTTCTGTAAGCCCCTTCGGATGCTTTCTCGTTGGGCGATCATGAGCCCAATCATCGCACCAACGGCAATGATCACGCCGTACCAATATATCGTTAATGGTCCTATTGCTAAAAACACACGATCCAGATGCTGGATTTCAGATTCCATGATTTCACTCCTTTATATATTCGGGCTTTAGATAATGATAGATTTGATACTTAAATGGTCGGTTAAAAATGACATCGTCCACCATTGACGGCCATCTATTACAACTCATCATGTTCCCCTTCTTCAATTACGTCAGTTAAACGGTTAGAAAATTGCTCGGCCGCATTGACGCCCATTCGCTTCAAACGGAAATTCATCGCTGCCACCTCAATGATAACAGCTAAGTTCCGTCCAGGGCGCACCGGAACAGTGAGCTTTTGAATATGAGCATCAATTATTTTTATTTTTTCTTCATCTAAACCAAGTCTATCATACACTTTTGTTGGGTCCCATAATTCGAGGTTAATCACCAAGCTGACTTTTTTATAATTACGAACGGCTCCTGCCCCGAACAAGGTCATGACATTAATGATGCCAAGTCCGCGAATTTCTAGTAAATGTTTAATCAATTCCGGGGAGCCTCCAATTAACGTATCTTGATCCTCTTGCCGGATTTCAACACAATCGTCGGCAATCAAACGGTGCCCACGCTTAACGAGCTCCAATGCCGTTTCACTTTTACCAACACCGCTTTTACCTGTAATCAACACCCCTACCCCATAAACATCGACTAATACACCATGAATGGCCGTCGTCGGTGCCAATAGACTTTCCAGGTAATTGGTGAGGTGGCTTGATAAACGTGTCGTTTTGTAATGAGACTGGATTACAGGCACATCATTTTGCTTTGCTGCCTCAATTAATTCAATCGGGGGCTCCTGCCCGTTCGAAATAATGATCCCTGGCGTCATATCCGTACATAATAGTTCCATTCGTTCTTTGCGTACTTCTGGATCTAGCCCATAAAAAAAGGACAGCTCGGTTTTCCCTAGCAATTGGATCCGCTCGGCCGGATAAAAATCAAAAAAGCCTGCCAGCTCAATCCCAGGACGTGACAAATCACTCGTCGTAATTGGACGGTTAATCCCGTCTTCCCCACAAATCAGCTCAAACTTAAACTTATCAATAACATCTTTCGTGCGCACTTTTACCATTTAAAGCTTCCTCCACACTCCGTTCATACTATTTTTTTATTTTAGCATTTTTTTGGGTAAACACGAAATTTATTGACGTGTGGAGGGAATTTTGCGGAAGAAGTTGCTTTTGAGGAGATGGCGGGGTGCTTTACTCGAAAATTCTCATTCTATAAAAAAGCGCCGCTTCCCCGACGGCAGCAACGCTTCACTTTACTTCAGATAGATTCAGTGATCAATCATCCTTCCTACTTAGCGGCTCAATGACGACTTTTTGAATAAGCAAATTCAAGATTGAGATAAAAATGGCGGCCATAACCGCTGCACCAAATCCATCAATCTCAAAGGCTGAGCCCATGATGCTGTCGGCGATCATCAATGTGACCGCATTAATGACGAAGAGGAACAGCCCGAATGTCAAAACGGTAACAGGAAGGGTCAACAGAATTAAGATCGGCTTCACAATCGCATTCAACACCGAAATGATTAAACTTGTTAGGACAGCGGCGCCGACACCTTCAATATAGAAAGATTCAAAGTACCCGGCTACCACGATCAGGACTAAGCTGTTAACCAGTATTTGGGCAATCCATTTCATCCTTCAATCACGCCATCATCATATGGGATGACGAAAATTAAAATTAAATAAATGAGTGCAAATGGAAATCCTCCTGTTCCAATTAATAGCAGAACAAATAGCACCCGTAATATCGTTGGGTCGATTCCAAAGTATTTTCCTAATCCTCCGAGAATGCCAGCCACTTTTTTATCCGAGCGCGACCTAAATAACTTTTTACTCATCACCATGCATCCTTTCCTATAAATTTTTCACTAAAATTGATCCTGCATTTGAGCTTGCTTCGACATATAGTTTCTCCGTTTTGCCACTATTGGCGATGAAATTCAATTCTTTTTGAATCACATCTTTTTTCTCATCCAAAATCTCTAGGTCTTTTAGTTCGCATTTGAAGCCACCGATATTGGATTTGATTTTTCCTTTTACTTCAAGATCTGTCGGTAAAAATAAATCAATGCTTCCCGTCTTCGTGTTTAAATAAGCAATCTTGCTCTTTGAATCTTGAAGCTTACAAATAATATTGCTGCTGAAGCTTTGTAAATCAACTTTTTCAAAAGCACCGTGAACATTGATCGTGCCATTGATTGTTTCCGCCTCGATTTCTTGTGAAAAGCTGTCTACTATTTTTATATGCCCGTTCGCCGTTTCAAATTCAAAATCTTGTCCTTGTAGACGAGAAAAATCAATATTTCCATTTGCTGTATTTACTTTTAGCTTGTTCGCTTGAAGCCCTTCCCCAGCAACATGTCCATTAAACATGCGAATTTGAATCTCATTGTACAGAGCTTGTGGAATGTAAAGCACCGTGCTCATTTTAATTTGTTTCGGTTCAACAGAAAATTTCATGTTCTCGCCATCAATGGAGAAGCGGACGCTTTTTAGGAAATAGGTTTTGGCATCGTCAAACGAATCAGACTTATAAACCTTCGCATTGCACTCGATCCGAACGTCCCGCTCCTCCCAAGGTAGGATCTTAATATTCCCATTTGAAATATCTAAATTGAGATTCGCTAAATACACATCCTTATGTTGAAAAATATGGTTCACTTCCACCGGTGTTCCAAAGTTAAAATCGAGGTCAACATCCTTAATTTTTTGCAGCGCACTATCAATAAAATCCGTGAATTTGTCTATAAAGGATGGACGTTTGCAATCTTTTTGTTCACCGTTTGTGCTCGAGTAATTTGAATCATAGTTTACGAAAGTGGAAGGCTCGAAACTTGTTTCTGATTCCTGGTTCGTTTCGTTCGCGTCATTCACGTTATTCGATTCCTGCTTCGTTTTTTCCATTGCTTCCATTAACTTGAGAGCTTCATCTACTGTTATTTTCCCTGACTCTACCATTTGTAAAATTTGTTTACGTTCTTCGTTCATCGTGCATTCCTCCATGTAAGATAAGTTAAAATCCCTAGATTAATCGCCCTGATAATTAAAATATACGAATTTAAAACTATTTAGTTTCGATAAATCCCAAAATTTTTATATATCCGCGGTCTTAAGACGGAGAAGAAGGATGCTTGGATAGGTGTGGATAGCATTAACTATCAATGTAATAGCAGTAAAATAGCATGATCAAACTATAATTTTATATTTATCATTGAAAATGGTAGTTTTATTTCTTCCGGTTGTTTTTGACTCGTAAAGAGCTTCATCTGCCCTACTAATGATCTCCCCTGGAGACTGGTCTTCAAACGAGGCCAAGGTTACCCCCATTGAAACGGTGATTGGTTTTCCCGTCGGACTTGTCGTTTCAGCTATTTTCATTCGCAACTTCTCGGCCACATCAAAGGCCATATCAAGATTTTCACTTTTAGTTAAAATTACAAATTCTTCGCCACCATAGCGAAAGAAACAAAGCTCACATGAAGCTGAAATACTTTTAATCATATTTGCCAAGTATCTTAATACTTCGTCCCCGACAAGATGCCCATAGGTGTCATTGACCTTTTTAAAGTGATCAATATCGAGCAGGATAAGCGAAAATGGCACTTTTTTTGCAATAAATTCTTTCATAACAGAATCAAATGTTTTTCGATTATATAAGCCTGTCAGTCCATCAATTTGAATTTGTTTATTTAAAAGATGAAAATAATTGTTAATATGGTGGTACAGGTAGTCCACTTCGAAAATAGTGGTATTTATTTTTAAGCTTTTATAAGGAACGAAGCTATGTTCACGCAGAGCATTTTCGGAAAACTTCGCGAGTTTATTTATTGGTCTCGTGATCATACTTCCAAGCACCCATGCCAAAATAAGAATGACTAATAGTAGCGGCAGACTTTGGATAATCATGCTTTTGAATAAGCTTTCAAGCGGCTCATTAATGACTGAAATCGGAGTCTGCGAAATGATTCCCAAACCTGTATTTCTTTCATAAGCGTACCCCGCGAAAAATTGATGACCCTCCGTGTTGGTTACTTTTCCCTGCCCACTTTTACCGCTGACCACTTTCTTGACGATTGGATTTTCGATCACATTATCATTAATTCGCCTAGGATCCGGATGAAAAATAATTCGCCCTTTCTGATCAACGACATATACGTATGAACCGTTTGCGTATTGTTGATCGTTTATCGTATTTTTAATAAAATTATCACTTTCTAGATAAATCGTACCAGCAACCATCCCTTGGTATTGACCCGCATTATCAAAGATTGGCGCTGTCATGAGCAAGATCCGTTGGCCTGATAACGCCTTATAAGGTTCGGAAATGAACGGCTTTTTAAGATCCAACGAACGCTGAACAGCTTCAGACTCAACCTTCATATTGGCCTTCACCGGATTGCCCTCGTTAAATTGAACAACAGCAGGGCTTATTAATTGAATCACTCCATTTGCATCGGTAATGAATAAGGAATTGAAATATTTATTATTTGCTGCCCGCCACGCGTCCAAATCGATCTGATTAAGAGTCGACTTGCCAAAGGTTTCGCCAATCGCAATTAAATTTTGCTGCATATGTCCGACCAGGGCACTTATACTTAGCGAAAGCTTCCAGGCGTAGGTGTAGTTGCTCTCCAAATAATTTTCTGTCAAAGACCTCTTTAACGTACTCATCGAAGCATACCAAGCAACAACGGCAGTTAAGATCACCGACATAATCACTAAAATGCCAATGGCATAGCGAAGCTTGATTTTATTCCCAAAACCCATACTTTTTTCCTACTTCCAATCTATTTCAATCTGATATTTATGTTTTAAAAAATAACCCATACTATCATATCAAAATTATCCACCTTATCCAATGGTATTATTATAAATATTTCGAAAATAGAAAATACTTATACATTGTTTAAGAAAATCTGTTGTAATGCATGAAAAAACATCAATAAGGTTGGGACCTCACTGATGTTTTTAGTAGAGTCTTTAGTTTTTTTCGTTACGATTTTGCTTCTAGCATTTGCAGACGCTCTTCCATTCTTGCCCGGTCCCGTTCAATCACAGGTTTTAGGAACTTCCCTGTATAAGAAGTTTCCACTTCACAAATTTTTTCAGGGGTACCCGTAGCAATGATCGTACCACCCTTGTCCCCGCCTTCAGGTCCTAGATCGACAATAAAATCAGCCGTTTTAATGACATCCAAGTTGTGTTCAATGACAAGGACTGTGTCGCCATTCTCTACAAGGCGCTGCAACACCTTCAATAATCTTGAAATATCATCGACATGCAAGCCAGTTGTCGGTTCATCCAGTATATATAAGGAACGACCGGTTGAACGGCGGTGGAGTTCAGATGCCAACTTCACACGCTGGGCTTCCCCACCTGACAAAGTTGTAGCTGGTTGTCCAAGCTTAACATAGCCAAGACCAACATCTGCGATTGTTTGCAGCTTTCTTTTGATTTTTGGTAGATTTGTAAAAAATTCTAAAGCATCATCCACCGTCATGTCCAACACATCAGAAATATTTTTATCTTTATATTTAACCTCTAATGTTTCACGATTATAGCGTTTGCCGTTACAAACCTCACATGGAACATAGACATCAGGTAGAAAGTGCATTTCAATTTTAATAATTCCATCACCACGGCATGCTTCACAACGGCCACCTTTGACATTAAAACTGAAGCGCCCTTTTTGATAACCACGGATCTTTGCTTCATTTGTTTGCGCAAAGACATCGCGAATGTCATCAAAAACGCCCGTGTAAGTTGCGGGATTCGATCTCGGTGTGCGACCGATCGGCGATTGGTCAATATCAATGACTTTATCCAATGCCTCGATCCCTTTCATTTCTTTATGCACACCAGGTTTCACCTTAGCTCGATTTAATTGATAGGCAAGTGATTTATAGATAATCTCGTTGACAAGGGTGCTTTTCCCAGACCCGGAAACACCGGTAACACAAGCGAATGTGCCGAGTGGAATTTTTACTGAAACGTTTTTCAAGTTGTTTTCTTTTGCTTTTACCACTTCAAGGAAGTTCCCGTTCCCTTTACTGCGTTCGACTGGCAGTGGGATGAATTTTTTACCGGATAGGTATTGTCCTGTCAATGAACTTGGATCGGCCATGACTTCTTCCGGTGTCCCCATCGCGATAACTTCCCCGCCATGAACGCCGGCACCTGGGCCGATATCGATTAAATAATCCGCAGCGATCATCGTGTCCTCGTCATGCTCAACCACGATAAGGGTATTACCGATATCGCGCATATCTTTTAACGTTTGGATCAGCCTGTTATTATCGCGTTGGTGCAGACCGATGGACGGTTCATCTAAAATATAAAGCACGCCTGTCAACCTCGACCCGATCTGCGTTGCCAGCCTAATGCGCTGTGCTTCCCCGCCGGAAAGGGTCCCGGCTGTGCGTGACAGTGTTAAGTAATCCAAACCAACATTGACTAAAAATCCTAGACGTTCGTTGATTTCTCTTAAAACAAGTCTAGCAATATTCATTTCTTTTTCCGAAAGCTTGATCGTTGCGAAAAATTGATAGGCTTCCTCAACCGAATAGTTTGTAATTTCACCAATGTTTTTGCCGTCAATTAATACGGCCAGAGATTCTTTTTTTAGACGATGCCCTTTACAAGTCGGACAAGGCTTATGCGCCATATATTGCTCCATTTGTTCGCGGGTCCACTCCGATGAAGTTTCATGGTAACGGCGTTCCACATTGCGGACAACGCCTTCAAATTCAATTTGTTTTTCCATCGTTTGGCCAAAATCAGTTTCATAGCGGAATAGAATTTTCTCGCCATCGCTGCCATAGAGAATTTTATCCAATTGGTGTTTAGGAATATCCTCAATCGGAACCTCCATATCAATGCCATAGTGCTCACAAACGCTCTTTAGCATCTGCGGATAGTACTGTGAACTCGTTGGCTCCCAAGGTGCGAGCGCATGCCCAAGCAAAGTCTTATCCCAGTGCGGAATGACAGCATCGAGGTCAACCTCAAGCTTCATCCCTAAGCCGTCACAGCTTGGGCAGGCCCCGAATGGGTTATTAAACGAAAACATTCTTGGCTCAAGCTCGCCAATTGAAAAGCCGCATTCTGGGCAGGCATAATGCTCGCTGAATTGAAGTTCTTCTTGGTCAATCACATCGACGATGACATAGCCATCTCCAAGCTTTAGCGCGGCTTCGATTGAATCGGCTAAACGAGATGCGATGCCTTCTTTTACAACAACACGGTCGATAACCACCTCAATAGAATGCTTTTTGTTTTTTTCAAGCTTGATTTCGTCACCGACTTCCATCATTTCGCCATCAACACGAACACGTACATAGCCTTGTTTTTTGACACTTTCAAGTGCCTTGACATGTTCGCCTTTTTTCCCTCTGACAAGCGGTGCCAGTATTTGAAGCTTCGTCCGCTCCGGAAACTCAAGGACACGGTCAACCATTTGCTGAATCGTTTGTGACTGGATTTCGATGCCATGGTTTGGACAAATCGGATGGCCAACCCGGGCATACATTAAACGGATATAATCATAGATTTCCGTCACCGTTCCAACGGTTGAACGCGGGTTATTGCTCGTTGTTTTTTGATCAATCGAAATTGCCGGTGATAATCCTTCAATTGTATCCACATCCGGCTTATCCATCTGCCCCAAAAATTGCCGGGCATAAGCTGATAATGACTCAACATAGCGGCGCTGGCCTTCCGCATAAATCGTATCAAAGGCCAACGACGATTTCCCCGAGCCCGACAACCCTGTAAGGACAACAAGCTGATCACGCGGAATCGTGATATCAATATTTTTTAAATTATGTGTACGGGCGCCTTTTATTACTATATTTTCAACTGCCATGGGGTGTGGCTCCTTTCTTTCAATCGAGGTGAAACCTTATCTCTCGGCTTTCAATTCCAACAATAAATCACGGAGCTCAGCGGCACGTTCGAAATCGAGTGCTTTTGCGGCTTCCTTCATTTCTTTTTCAACATTTATAATTAATTTCTCACGTTCCTGCTTGGACAGCTTAGCTTTTGGTTTTTCAGCAGCATATGTTTCCTGTTCTTCAGCAGCTGTTGTGGCGCGGATGACATCACGGATTTCTTTTTGAATTGTTCTTGGTGTGATGCCATGCTTTTCGTTATATTCTGCTTGGATGGTCCGGCGCCGTTTTGTTTCATCTAACGCAATTCGCATTGAGTTTGTGATTTTATCAGCATACATAATCACGTGTCCATTGGCATTACGAGCTGCCCGACCGATTGTCTGAATTAATGAGCGTTCAGAACGGAGGAAGCCTTCTTTGTCCGCATCCAAAATGGCTACGAGTGAAACCTCTGGTATATCGAGCCCTTCCCGGAGCAGGTTGATGCCGATTAACACATCATATTTTCCTAGACGGAGATCGCGAATAATTTCAATTCGTTCCAGCGTCTTAATTTCAGAATGCAAATAAGCAACCTTAATGCCAATATCTTTTAAATAATCCGTTAAATCTTCGGACATTTTTTTCGTTAACGTCGTCACAAGGATGCGCTCATTTTTTTCCACCTTAGCATTGATTTCTCCAATTAAATCATCGATTTGACCTTCGATTGGGCGGATATCAATTTCCGGATCGAGTAGTCCGGTTGGGCGGATGATTTGTTGGATTACTTCTGGCGTATGCTCCTGCTCATAGGGGCCAGGGGTTGCTGACACAAAAATGGCTTGGTGTAGCGCTTTTTCAAATTCCGCAAACATTAATGGACGGTTATCCAAGGCAGTTGGCAGACGGAAGCCGTGGTCGACCAACACCTGTTTACGTGCCTTATCACCGTTATACATGCCGCGAACCTGCGGAAGTGTCACGTGTGATTCATCAACGATGAGTAAGAAATCCTTTGGAAAATAGTCAAACAATGTATACGGAGTTGACCCCGGTGGCCTTAACGTTAAGTGCAGCGAGTAGTTCTCAATTCCTGAGCAAAAGCCCATCTCCTTCATCATTTCAAGGTCATAACGAGTCCGCTGCTCCAATCTTTGGGCCTCCAACAGTTTATTATTTTCTCGAAGTTCTGTTAATCTTTCTTCAAGTTCTGCTTCGATTCTTTCAATCGCAATTTTCATTTTTTCCTCACGTGTAACGAAGTGGGAAGCCGGGAAAATCGCCACATGTTCACGATCACCGAGAATTTCGCCGGTAAGGGCATCTACTTCACGAATGCGGTCAATTTCGTCGCCGAAAAACTCCACACGAATACAGTGCTCATCCCGTGATGCTGGAAAAATCTCAACAACATCACCACGAACACGAAACGTACCGCGCTGGAAGTTAATATCATTTCTTGAGTATTGCACGTCAACCAGGTTGCGAAGCAGCTGGTCCCGTTCTTTTTCCATTCCTACCCTTAGCGAAACAACCAAGTCACGATATTCTTCTGGCGAACCTAAGCCGTAAATACACGAAACACTGGCAACGATAATGACATCATTCCGTTCAAAAAGGGATGATGTTGCCGAGTGGCGCAGCTTATCAATCTCATCATTAATGCTAGCATCCTTTTCGATGTACGTATCGGTGTGCGGTACATACGCTTCAGGCTGGAAGTAATCGTAGTAACTCACAAAATACTCAACCGCATTGTTCGGAAAAAATTCTTTAAACTCACTATAGAGTTGACCCGCTAATGTTTTATTGTGAGCAAGGATTAGCGTTGGTTTGTTGATTTCCTTAATCACATTCGAAACCGTAAATGTTTTACCCGTTCCCGTTGCACCAAGCAAGGTTTGATACCTTTTCCCCTGTTTAACACCTTCCACCAACTGCTTAATCGCTTGCGGCTGATCTCCCTCCGGCTTATATTTCGACCTAAGATCAAATTGATTATTTTCCACTGGTACATACCTCCGTTCAAGCTTGAAATTTATATGTTTTGCATTCTGTTAAAATTGTTCCATATATTGCTATGCATTAATCCGTTCGTCTACTGATTTATGTACTTAATTGTAACATACGCCCATATCAAATTTCCAATTTTAACGAACGAATATTCGTGACAAGCGGAGGAGTGGGGAGGAGTGGGGACAGGCACCACTGACGTACCAACTGACGTGCGGGGACAGGCACCAGACAAAACAAAAGCATGGGGCCATTGCGGTACCCCATGCTTAGCGATCGTATTTTCTTTTATTAGTATTTTTTAACCTTTTCATCATTCTGGCTGAAACGAGAAAGCCAGCGATTACGGAAGCGATCCAGGTGGCAGTGACAAACGATGGCTCTCCATATCCTTTAAATATCGCAAATATTATTCCGATAGTTAATAGAGTACTAATGTAATGATTAAAGGTGACTCTTGTTAAGAAAATAATCATTAAAAAGGGTGCTATTACAGCAAGTATAACTTTGGCCATGTAGGAGAAGTCCCCTTTCAACTCATTCAAAACTGAAAAAAGTCAAAGTAGTTATTATGTCTCAATTTTATATCTCAATTTTCAAATTATCATAATAATACCCGAATCACAAGTTTGATCACCTTTAGGATATGGACTTAATGATATTCGTAGCCGATACTTTTTTATTTTATCGTTGTTATTTTTTATCGCCTTAATCGTAGTTTCCTTATCCAATGTTAAGGTCGAAAAGGGAAATTTGAAGAAGCAAAAATGAAAATAAACACATAAAAACAATGCCGAAAATTTCTTTCGGCATTGTTTTTAATTAAAAGAATAAGAATCCTAATGAAATGACTACACCGCTGACAATGGTGACCATGACAAGATAGCCCATAATGTCTTTTGCCTTCAGACCAGCGATTGCCAGTGCTGGCAGTGCCCAAAATGGCTGGATCATGTTCGTCCAGGCGTCACCCCATGCAACTGCCATCGCTGTTTTTGGAAGTGATGCACCAAGTTGTGTCGCCGCATCCAGCATAATAGGACCTTGAACTGCCCATTGTCCCCCGCCAGAAGGAACGAAGAAGTTGACAATACCAGCACTTAAAAAAGCAAGCATTGGGAAGGTAAATTCATTTGAAATAGCAATAAACGCGTCAGATATGACCGCAGCTAATCCTGAGGCCGTCATCAATCCCATTAAGCCTGCATAAAAAGGGAATTGGATGATAATGCCGCTCGTTCCTTTGACCGCGTTCAACACAGCGTCCAAGAATTGTTTTGGCGTACCGTGAAATAGAATGCCGAGGAATAAAAATAAGAAATTGACGATATCAAGATTTAGCTTAAATCCGTTATTAGCGAAATAATAGAATAGGAAAGTAAGTCCAACTAATCCAATTAATAAAGAAAGAAGTTTGCTGTTTTCAAGTTTATCAGCAGGTGTTAAAGCTTCCTTTTCAATGGCTGTTGCCTGGATATCATCCTGTAAAAGTGCAGGGTCAACAGTTATCGTTTGTTCCTTAGATGGCATACTTAGACGGTTGATAATAGGAATGGTTATAAACAACCCTAACACGATCACCATATTAAAGGTTGAAAAAATCGTTTCACTTGTTGGTATAATACCGATTATATCTTCTGTAAAGTGTCCTGAAGTGGCAATTGTCAACGGGACAGACCCTGAAATTCCCCCATGCCATACGAGAAACCCCGAGTAAGCGCTTGCGATTAACAGCCTGTAATCAACATTTTTCACTCTTTTCGCTAATTCCTTTGCAAACAAAGCACCAATGACAAGCCCGAATCCCCAGTTAATTAGGCTTGCAATCATTGATACGATAGTTACAATGACAATAGCTTGCCCTGGTGTCTTAGCGAATGAAGCAAGAGACCCTAATCCTTTTTTAAAAATCTGACTGCTCGCCAAGACATGTCCAGTTACTAATACGAGAACCATTTGCATCGCAAAGGAAAGAAGCCCCCAAAACCCATTTCCCCATTGCTGGACTAATTGGTATGGTCCGTTATCCGTGAAAATAAGAGCTAATCCAAATACACCAAAAGTTAAAATGATTACGAATAGAAATGGATCTGGCAAATACCTCTGCATGATGCGGTTAAAAAAGGATACTAATGCTTTCATAAAGTTATCTCCCTTCAATTTATAATTAATATACTATTAAACTATTATACTTAAAATTCAGATATCCCTTTCTAATTTTAAGCCGTTTTCTGTCACATCAATAACAGCACGGTCTGTAATTTGATTTGTTTATTTTGTAAAAGTAATCTTAAGCCGACTTTCTGCAGCAAATTGATCCAATCTTCGTCGATTATGCCCATATAACAGTCTATGAAGCACTTCCAATTCTAATCCACAAAGTTTACACTTTTAATATATATAAGTAAAACGAATTATATGAATATGATTTATTCAAACTTGGAATAAATCGATTGGGTCTTATTATCTAAATCCATTTATAACAAACAATCCAATCAAAATGTAAAAATTATTCCTAATGTCCAAACATTCATTTCTTGTCAGAATAAACTGATATGAATAATACAAGGAGATGATAGTTTATGAGAAAAAAAGAATATGATCACTCAGGTAATCAGAATTTCTTAAGTGTCTCAAACCGTAGGAATACCCACTTTGATCCATATGACCATTTTCATGATGAATCTGAATTAGGTTCAAAGGTTCCAGATCACATGATGAGTATGGGTAGTAGACATAGCAAGCCTGCCCATAATACTCCTAAAGGTTTCAATAAATCCACTTGCCAACAACTTGCCAATATCATTGGCGGCGATGTGATTACATCTACCCCGGCCTGTGTAGTTCAACGCAATCGAGATATCAATGCTACTATTTTAGGTCGCCGAACACGCTCCCCACTTGCCCTTCCATTCGCCCTATCCTTTGAAAATAATAAAGGTGGTAAAACTCTAAATCTAGGTGAAACGGTTATCCTTGAAAAAGAAATTAATCGATTTTTATCAGCTTTACGTAGCAGAGGCATAATAGTTACAGCACTTCATAACCACTGGCTTTTCGATGAACCACGTTTAATGTATATTCATTGGGAAAATGTTGGGGATCCATTTGTATTTGCTAAAGATAGTTTTGCTGCTGCAAAGGAAGCTGGGCTGTTTTAAGGAAGACACAGAGATGGAACCTTGGGGCGAGCCATCGTGTCCGACCTAGCGGCTCGAAAAAAAATGAGCCACGGGGTTCAGACCCTGTGGCTCTATACTGCTTCATTTGTCCATTGTTTTTCGTCGTGCACGAACAGAATTCCAAGTTCATGATGTTCACCGTCGTACAGTGCTCTTTGCGCAAAACGAACTTCTCCGTTATAGTCCAAAACCTCAAGCTTACAATAGGTACGATTCACCTGTAATGCTTCATAAAATTCTTTTTCGCTCCGAACTTGGTTGCCATTTACTTTTATGATGATTTCTCCTACTTTAAGTCCCATTTTTTCAGCTGGGGAACCTGGGATCACATCTAAGATCACCATCCCTTTTTCATTGGTTGCAAAGAAAGGTACTTTATCATCATCTAGCATTTTCTGTCTTACCGTTATATATTCACGACCAACCATTGCCACCACAGCTGCAACAATCGCCAAGATTGGGAGCCAATAAGCCCCAACCGTTAACGCCGCCACGACTAATGCCAATAATAGAACCCTTCTGCCCGTCTGCTGAATGGCAGGTTTAGGTACTGACGCCTGTACCTCTTGATGGAAACCGACTCCAAACGGCACGACTAGTAGGGAAAAAGTCATAAATGGCGTTTGAATAACCGGCCACCACTCAAATACCGCGGTGAGAGTATCTCCTGGAATCAATAGCAGCACAGAGACCATCCATAATTTTTTTGCCTCATGTGCACCAATTTGCTTCCCTCGTTTACTTTTGAGTAATTTAGGTGACGTACGGGCATGTCCTTTTCTTAAAATTAACAAGCCTTCTGCAAAAATCAAAACCGAAAGCAAAATCGCCATGACCAGAAGCGGACCGTTTGTTACATCTTTTATTAGATTAGAAACTAGTAAATTATTAAACGAAAGACTAGGAAGGAATAACGAAATAATGATCGAAAGTCCCAATACAATCGCTGGTGAAAGCAAACGAGGCTGCATCGTTAGTGCAAAAAGAACAGTTAACAAGGATGTAATAACTATAAAACCCAGTGGCAGCACGGCCCCGAGCGCAATCATCACAGCGGAAACGCATACGCCTGCAAGAATTCCAAATAAAGTAAGCTCTGTCCATTCAAGATTAAAAGGATGGATGCGAACATTGAAATCCTTTCGTTCTCTTTTGATGCGATGAAAACCTAGAAATAATGCAACTAGTAATAATATATATGTAGCCGGATTAAGGAAAAACCGTCCTATTCCAAACAATAGCTCCATTCCCCATACTTCTACCATAAACACCATCCTTTGTATAACCAAGCCGCAAGGTCTGACACTATGTCCCAGAGTGCGAGCCAGGGGGTCACCCTGTGTTCCGAATATATAAAGCTATCTAACTATAGCGTAATGAATAGTTTCCATTTTGTCCATATGGAAATGAATGTAAGCCGGTGAATTTTACATATAGGATAAAAAAATATACCCGTATTCATATACGGATATATTCAACAAAATTCCCCTGACTCCTGCCAGTTTTATTATTTATACAGCATTTTGATTGCGGTTTGAAGCTGGATGTCGTTTTTCTCATCACGAACTTCTGCGATGATTTTTTCTTGAAGCTTTTGTGCTGTATCCTTATCAATTTGACCGGATACTGGAATTCCGTTTGCCTTTTGGAAGGCTTGAACGGCAACCTCTGTTTGCTTGCTGAAATAACCATCGTGGCGTCCTGGTTCGAAGCCAAGACCTTTCAACATCAATTGCGCGCTTTTCACTTGTTCATTATTTTGATCAAAGGCAATGGGTTGATCTTCTATATGAATCGGACTTGAATAGAAATAATCCGGTTGCTTCACTTCGATTGTTGGTTCTATCCCTTTTTTGTGAATCCAATTGCCATCTGGTGTTAACCATTTAAACAACGTCAACTTAATATTACTGCCATCTCCAAGTGGAACAGCCTGCTGCACGGTTCCTTTTCCGAATGAAGTTTCACCAATAATGTCATAGCCGCCTGCTTCTTTTAAACCACCAGCTAAAATTTCAGATGCAGAAGCACTACCTTTATCAATTAAAACTGTAATTGGATAGTTTTTCTTTTCTTTTAAAGATGAGAAAAACCGTTCCTTATCACCGTTCCGATTTTCAATTTGGATATATGGCTTTTTATCCGTCACTAAAAGTTTTAAAATATCTTCCACACTTTGGAGATAACCACCTGGGTTTCCACGAACATCAATGACCAATCCAGCAATTTTTTGACTTTCAAGGTCCTTTAATTGCGTTGCAAAATCCTTCGCTGTGTCTTCAGAAAAACTTGTAATTTCAATATAACCAACTTTGTTCCCTTTATAGTCTTTCACTGAACCGTACACTGTTTCAATTGGAATTTTATCTCTTGTCACTTCAATTTTTAAAATACCAGTAACACCCGGTCGCTCAACCTCAAGAACGGCCTTTGAACCTTTTTCACCACGGATTTTCAAAACGGCTTCGTACAGGTCAAGGCCTGTTAAGCTTTTACCATCAACGCTTAGAATATAATCATTTGGCTTCAGTCCAGCCTTTTCAGCAGGAGAATCCTTAAATGGTGCCACAATAGTAACCTTACCATCCGTCATACTCACTTCTGCCCCGATTCCTTCAAACGAGGAATCCAATGACTGTTCAAATTGACCGGCCGTTTCTTTATCCATATAAACGGAATATGGGTCCTGAAGCGTGTTGACCATACCGGAAATGGCTCCTTCAACAAGCTTATCCCGATTAACCTCTTCAACATAACTTCCTGAAATTAGCTCCAACGCCTGCTTGACTTTAGCTAAATCCTCTTCTGTACTTTTATCCCCCTTGGCGAACACACTGCCCGAATGGGGAGCCCCATTGATGCCATTTAGTAAAAAGTAAGAAATCCCCGCACCAACAATAAGCGAAAATGCCATCAACACAAATACGATTCTTTTTCGAAATATCATACCACTCACCCCAATATCTATCTGTAAAGTATTTTAACATATATGTGCCTGAACAGGAAAAGGCATCTCACCCAATCAGTGCGATGCCTTTCAAGTGTCCCTATAATTATATGACTAGCTTGTACGAATTATGATGTATAGTGTATCACATTTCACTAAAGTTTACCGCATCCCTGCCGCTAGCCCGTATTATTTTTTCTTAAAAGTTAATATATTTCCGTGGGTCCACTGAGTTAGACTTCGATGCATTCCAAGAGCCTTCATGAATTTCAAAATGCAGATGGGCTCCATACGAATGACCGGTATTCCCCATGTATCCCAACACGTCACCTTTACTTACGGATGCACCTTCAGAAACATTACGGCTTTCCATGTGCGCATAAACGGTAGTATACATTTTTCCGTTAATATTATGAGATACAAAGATACAGTTTCCATACGAAGATGAATAGTAAGAACGGAACACGATCCCATCAGCAGCTGCAACAATGGGTACATCTGATCCGCGTTTACCAATATCAATACCAGCATGAAGCTTGCCCCAGCGTGAGCCGTAATTTGACGTTACCGGACCATTCGCTGGTCTACTAAATGAACCATCAGAAATCGGTGGTGTTTCTCCTCTTTTCTTCGCTTCCTCAATCCGGCGTTGCTGCTCCTGCCATTGTGCCAGCAATTTCTTATAGGATGCTTCCTGTTTACGCAGGATTTCATCTTGTTCGGCAAGATCTAATAGTTCATCTTCAATTTGTTGTTCTTTTTCCTTCAATTCAGCCATTAATTTTTCTTTTTGGCCTTTTTGAGAAAGAAGCGTTTCCTGATCGGATTTAAGCTCTTTTCGTTTTTGTTCTAATCCAGCAAGCTCTGCCTGCTCATCAGTCTTCAATTGTTCAAGCATTTCTTGGTCATTCACATGCGCTTGTAAAATATCTTTATCCTGTTGGACAATAACGTTCACCGCATTAACCCGATCAAGAAAGTCACCAAAACTTTTGGCCCCAAGCAATACATCTAAATAACTAACGACGCCACCGCTTTCTTGAACGGAACGAACTCTCGTTTTCAATGCTTCATCCCGTTTTTGAATCTTAATTTCAAGCTCTTTAATTTGGGCACCCAGTTTTTCGATTTCAGCTTTTGACGTCTTTATTTCCCCTTCTTTTTTTCGAATCTTTTCAGAGGTTTCCGCAACAGCTAAATCTATTCTTTTTATCTCTGCATTGACCTGGCCTTGGTCCCGCTCAATTTGATTAATTTCACTTTTCTTTTCCTTCGAATCCTGATGCAATTCAACACGTTTGCCATGCACTTCGTTGATTTTACCCTTAAGTTGTTGATTGGCAGATGCGTGATCGCTAAATAATGTGTAGCTACTTAAAGCGATCGTTACTGATAAAACTATTGAAAAAACCTTCCGCACTTCGCTTCCACCTTTCCCTGCTTGTTTCTGTTTCTATTTCTGTAGGCTTGTCCATTTGTATGGAAATCTATCTATCTGTCAATTTATGCTTTTAAAAATTTCCGCACTGACATTAAGCTACCCCAAACACCGATAAAGGCCCCAATTGACACAAGAATAAGCGCCACCTGGAACGCAAATGGATTAAACGGTAGCAACTGAATGAAGGAAGCACCGTCAAGCTTTGGCTCAATCGTTTTATATAGATAGTTATAACCTAGTACGATCAGCACGATCGGAATAATCGAACCCATAACCCCAAGGAGCAGGCCTTCGATAAAATGCGGCCAGCGGATAAACGAATTCGTCGCTCCTACAAGCCTCATAATTTCAATTTCTCGACTTCTTGCCATAATTGTGATTTTAATAGTATTTGAGATTAAGAACATCGCTGTGAAAATCAGACCGATAATTAAGCCGAGGCCGATATTTCTGGCGATATTGACAAATTTAAATAATTTTTCAACTGTTCCTTGACCATAATTCACTCGTTCAACGTTCTCGAACTTCTCAATCTTTTTCGCAACGTCCGGCGTCATTTGTGGATCCTTTGTTTTTACAACAAAAACGTCACGCAGTGGATTTTCATCCTTTAACGATTCAAACGCTTTTCCTTCCTCACCAAAGCTAATAATAATCTCCTCTAATTCTTTTTCCTTTGGTGAAAAAGTAATCGTAGCCACTTGAGATATCTGTTTGATCCGCTGTTCGAGTTCTTTAATTTGCGTATCATTCGCTACAAGGTCAATGTGAACTCTTATTTCAACATCCTTTTCAACAGTTGTTGCAAAGTTATTTAAATTCATCATGATAACTAGAAAAATCCCTACTAACAGCAACGTAACCGTCACCGCACTCACAGAAGCAAAAGTCATCCAGCCATTTCTACCAATATTTTTGGTGCCTTCTCTAAGATGTCGGACCATTGTATTAGTTGTCATAGCCGTATTCACCTCTGATTTCGTCTCTTGAAATCCGTCCACCTTCGATTGCAATAACACGCTTTCGAAGCTTATTCACAATTTCACGGTTATGAGTCGCCATAACAACCGTCGTTCCACGGTTATTAATCTCTTCGAAAATTTCCATGATCCCCCATGATGAATCAGGGTCTAGGTTTCCAGTAGGCTCGTCCGCAATTACAATTTTCGGATAATTGACGATCGACCTTGCAATCGAAACACGTTGCTGCTCTCCCCCTGAAAGTTCTGACGGAATAAAACGTGCTTTATGCTTTAATTTTACAAGATCAAGAACCTCAAGAACGCGGCGCTTAATATTGCGCGGATGCTCTTCGATTACTTCTAGCGCAAACGCCACATTTTCGAAAACCGTCAGCTTTGGCAAAAGCTTGAAGTCCTGGAACACAACGCCGATATTTCTTCTTAACAGCGGCACCTTGCTCGCTCTTAGTTTCGAAAGATTAATTCCGTTGATCATAATCGTGCCCTTCGTCGGTTTCTCTTCACGATACATCATTTTTATAAAAGTCGATTTCCCGGCACCACTCGGGCCGACCACAAAGACAAATTCACCTTGCTTAATTTGAACATTGATCCCGTTCACGGCCAATACCCCGTTCGGATATTGCTTATAAACGTTTTCCATTTCTATCATTTCAATCACACCTAATTAAAAGTCTATTTACAGCCCTATGAATTTTCACTTTTGTTATTATAGTTCAGTTCTTGATGTTGTTTGGAAAAATAAAGATAAGGGCTGCATGCATGTGGCAAAGTGGAGCTTGTTGTTTGTTGTAAGCAATTGACGACATCTCAAATTCAGTTCATAGGAAAAGCGCCATGAAATGATATTTCATGACATACTATTCTATTATACCACCGTTATTCGCTATTTTGAGGCAAAACTTTATTAAAATTAATGAATTTTCGACAAATACATTTTAATAGGAAATTGGGGATGTAAGGAAAGAATGGAACGTGTTTGATCTTTTGCTTTCATTGAAGTTTTTTTATAAAAATAAAAAGAGCCCCTTGAAGAAGCTCTTTTGTCTGTATCAAATTACTTATGAGTTGCTAACCAGTCAGAAACAGCTTTAGCGTCGTCGCCTTGTAGTAATCCAGCAGGCATTGCAAGTTGTCCATTAACAATAATGTTCTCGATACCAGCAGCATCTAATCTGCCACCTACTTGAGTTAAGTCAGGACCTACGCCACCTTCAAGATTTTGACCATGACAGCTTGCACAGCTTTGCGCGAATAATCCTTCAGCCGCTGCATTGTCTGCTGCAGGAGCTGCAGCGTTGTTGTTAGCTGGCTCTTTAGCAGTGTCTCCACCGCCGCCACATGCACCAAGAATAAGTGCAGAACCCATGAATAGTGCTACTAACTTTTTCTTCATCGGTAATCCCCCTTTGTGTATTTGGTGATTTTTGACAAGCGTACCATAAGTATGTACACTTCCCCATTATAAACAATTTCCGACACTTGTAAAACCCTCTACAATAGGTTATGAAGTGTCCCTTACTAGAAAGGCATGAAAATGTGACAACCCTGTGAACAAACCCTGATTGTGCTAATGGCGGCTAACCCGTGGCTTTGTTAGATTACAGGGTTATTATTTGCAATTGGTTCTCAGTATATCCATAGTGGTGAAATTTTTTTATGGAAAAATTTTATAAAAGATTTCATAAAACATGACCTTCATCAAAATAATGAAGACCCTATTCTGCATTAATTTACAGCAAAAGGTAATGTTAAATTTGGTTAACTTAATTTCGATCTTAGGTAAGCATCGATGAATGGGTCAAGTTCGCCATCCATGACAGCTTGTGTATTTCCGATTTCCACGTTTGTGCGGTGGTCTTTCACTAATGAATAGGGGTGGAAGACATAAGAACGGATTTGACTTCCCCAGCCGATTTCTTTTTGTTCCCCGCGGATTTCATCAAGTTCAGCTTGCTGCTCTTCAATTCTTTTCTGGTAGAGCTTTGCTTTTAACATTTTCATCGCTTGTTCACGGTTTTTAATCTGTGAACGTTCGCATTGACATGTCACGACAATGCCGGTTGGAAGGTGGGTAATTCGAACCGCTGAATCAGTTGTATTAACGTGCTGTCCACCGGCACCGGTTGAACGGTACGTATCAATTTTCAAGTCAGTATCGCGGATTTCAATTTCAATTTCATCATTAAATTCAGGCATAACATCACAGGAAACAAATGAAGTATGGCGGCGCCCGGATGCGTCAAACGGCGAAATTCGAACAAGACGGTGCACGCCTTTTTCAGCCTTTAGATAACCATAAGCATTGTGACCTTTAATAAGCAATGTCACGCTTTTAATTCCCGCTTCGTCACCGGCAAGATAGTCAAGGGTTTCAACTTTAAAGCCTTTCTTTTCAGCCCAGCGCGTGTACATGCGCAGGAGCAAGGAGCCCCAATCCTGTGACTCGGTTCCGCCCGCACCAGGATGCAACTCAAGAATCGCATTGTTCTTATCA
This sequence comes from Caryophanales bacterium, assembly GCA_012840465.1. GTDB lineage: Bacteria > Bacillota > Bacilli > Bacillales > Bacillaceae_J > Schinkia. The sequence goes on along the minus strand of DULJ01000014.1, from coordinate 42,550 downwards.
TACGGCTCGCTTAGTAAAAGCTGAAGCTCAAACTGGTTTACACTTTCAGAAAGGGTTTTTATTTCTTTTTCAAGTTCCTTTTGAAGAGCCTCATCATCTTCTTCTTTTAAAAGCTCATGTGTAACCTCAAGGTTTTCAAAGCTTTCATTTAAAGCTGTATAGTCATCAACGACGTCTTTCAAAACATTTGCTTCATTGATGACCTGCTGGGCAACCTGTTGGTCATCCCAGAAGTTCGGCATCGACATCAGTTCGTCAAGCTCAGCAATCCTCTTTTCCTTCTCTTCGAGGTCAAAGGGACCCCCTAAATCTGGCTAACACTTTAGCAATTTTATCAAGTTCTTGTCTTACCTCTACTAATTCCATTAACGCATTCACCTCTAAAATATATATTGTGGTGCCTGTCCCCACACGTCAGTTGGTACGCCAGTTGTACCTTCCGCGGTGCCTGTCCCCGCATTCTTACTGATTCCCATGGCAATGCTTATATTTCTTGCCGCTGCCGCATGGGCATGGGTCGTTGCGGTTGATGTCTTGGCGTTTCACGTATGGCTTCTTCTTTGTTTCGCCTTCGCTGCTACTTTCTGGCTTTACTGCTTGGCCTTCTGCTACTTTTTGACGCTCTAGGTTGCTGCGGATTTGAGCCTTCATAATGTACTTCGCAACCTCTTCTTCGATGGATGCAATCATAGTTTCAAACATCGCAAAGCCTTCCATTTGGTATTCGCGCAACGGATCGATTTGTCCATAAGCACGTAAATGAATACCCTGGCGAAGCTGGTCCATAGCGTCGATATGATCCATCCACTTAGAGTCAACTGAGCGAAGCACGATAACTTTTTCAAACTCGCGCATTTGTTCAGGTGAAAGTTCTGCTTCTTTTTCATCATAATCCACTTTCACACGTTCAAGAATAACATCAACAACCTCTTCAGGCTCTTTACCGTTGATATCGGCTACCGTTAAGTTGCCCTCATTCAACAGATTACCCTCGACATACATAACAATGCCTTTGTAATCCCATTCTTCCGGTAAGGCGTCCTTCGGCATATGGGCATCTATATTGCGCTCAACTGTTGAACGGATCATTTTTTCAACAACTTCTCGTAAATTCTCCGCATCTAATACATCATAACGCTGCTTGTAGATGACATCACGCTGTTGACGTAATACATCGTCATATTGTAGCAATGTTTTACGGGCATCGAAGTTATTGCCTTCAACACGTTTTTGCGCGGATTCAACCGCTTTTGTAACAAGCTTACTCTCGATTGGCTGATCATCGTCCATACCAAGACGATCCATCATTGCTTTCATGTTATCAGAACCGAAACGACGCATTAACTCGTCTTCCATTGATAAATAAAATTGCGTAATACCTGGGTCACCTTGACGACCAGAACGTCCGCGCAGCTGATTATCAATACGACGGCTTTCGTGTCGCTCCGTACCAATAACCGCTAAACCGTCAAGCTCGAGCACACCTTCACCAAGCTTAATGTCCGTACCACGACCGGCCATGTTGGTCGCAATCGTAACTGCCCCTAGTTGGCCTGCATTTTCAATGATTTCTGCTTCTCTTTCATGGTTCTTCGCGTTCAAAACGTGGTGACGAATTCCCTTTTTCTTCAACAAACCTGAAATTAATTCAGATGTATCAACGTTTACTGTACCAACAAGAACAGGCTGTCCTGCCTGATGGCGTACGGCAATATCCTCAACAACCGCATTAAACTTACCTGCCATTGTTTTATAAATTAAATCTGGACGGTCATTACGAGCAATCGGTCTGTTCGTCGGAACGACAATAACATTCATATTGTAAATATTACGGAATTCCTCTTCTTCTGTTTTTGCCGTACCTGTCATTCCAGAGAGCTTTTCATACATCCGGAAATAGTTCTGGAATGTCGTCGTTGCCAGCGTCATGCTTTCGTTCTGAATCTTCAAGCCTTCTTTAGCCTCAATCGCTTGGTGCAAGCCTTCACTATAACGGCGACCCTTCATCAAACGACCCGTAAATTGGTCAACAATGACAACTTCTTCATCTTGAATAACATAATCTTCATCACGATGCATACTCGCCTGAGCTTTTAAAGCTTGGTCAATATGGTGAACAAGTTGAACATTGGCAAGATCAAATAAATTTTCAATCTTAAACGCACGTTCAGCTTTTTCCATACCTTCCTCGGTCAGCTGCACACCTTTTGTTTTTACATCATAGGTGTAGTCCTCATCCAGCTTCAATGTCCGGACGAATGTATCAGCAGTAATATATAGTGATGCTGATTTTTTGGCAGTACCAGATATAATAAGCGGTGTACGTGCTTCATCAATTAAAATTGAGTCAGTCTCGTCAATGATCGCATAATGAAGCGGACGTTGAACCATTTGCTCTTTGTAGAGCACCATGTTATCACGCAAATAATCAAAACCAAACTCATTGTTTGTACCATATGTAATATCAGCTCGATATGCTTCCTGTTTCTCCTCTTGCGTAAGGCTGTTTAAGTTCAAACCTACCGTTAGACCAAGAAATTCATGAAGTTTGCCCATTTCCATAGCGTCACGGCGTGCCAAATACTCGTTGACAGTAACAATGTGAACACCTTTACCAGTTAGCGCATTTAAGTATGCCGGCATTGTTGAAACTAGCGTTTTACCTTCCCCAGTTTTCATCTCAGAAATATTACCCTCATGCAGGGAAATCGCCCCGATCAACTGCACTGGATATGGACGCATGCCCAAGACACGAACAGAACCTTCACGAACTACCGCAAAAGCCTCTGGTAAAATATCATCCAATGACTCACCCTTTTGATAACGAGCCTTAAACTCTTCCGTTTTCTCACGAAGTTGGTCATCTGACAGCTTTTGAATATCTGGTTCAAGCGCTTCAATTTGATTTGCCACTTTTTGATAACGATTTAAATAGCGTTGATTCGGATCCCCAAAAACCTTCTTTAACATTCCAAGCATATCTGTTTTACGCTCCTCTATAATCAATTCATTATTACGGAATGCACCAATAGTAGTCGGCAAACTCCGATGTGTTAGAAAGTATGAAAAAGTAAAAATAACAGCAAAATCTATGTATGGGACTTTCCCTAAAATCATGGAGAGTCCTATCCTCTATATTAACATTTAAGTGAAAAGTATTACAACAGGCGGGTATTGTGGCATGATAGTAGATTTTGTTAGAAATGGGTGAATCAAAAAGCGCAGCCATAGTGGACTGCGCCTAAGAGATTCAAAATCAACTCCATTACTGAGCTTCAATTAAACCATATTTGCCATCATTACGACGGTAAACAACGTTTGTGCTGTTTGTTTCAGAGTTAACGAATACGAAGAAGTTATGACCTAACATGTTCATTTGAAGAATGGCTTCTTCAGAATCCATAGGTTTTAGGTCAAAACGCTTGTTACGAACAACTTCGAAATCATCGTCACCATGATCTTCCTGTCCACTTGCACTAACAGTTTCAGCAAATCCATATCTTGGAGACTCTTCAGCCTGACGAAGCTTACGGTTTACTTTTGTTTTATGTTTGCGGATTTGACGCTCTAGCTTGTTCACAACAAGGTCAGCAGCCGCATACATATCAACATGACTTTCCTCTGCACGAAGCAAAAGATTTGTCATAGGAATCGTAACCTCTATTTTTTGCTCATTATTAAATACACTTAAATTTACATTCACATCTGAAGTTGGCTTTTGCTCAAAATACCTTTCAAGCTTTCCAATTTTCTTCTCCACATATTCTCTGATTGCTGGAGTAACTGTGATGTTTTCTCCCCGAATGTTGAATTTCATAAGGGTACCCCTCCTTGATTTGTGCTATGTTATTATATTTCTATTTTACCCTATCCAATTCCTGCTGAAACAGTAAAAACGTGAAACTTTTTTGTGAAATATGGAAGAAATGTGACATGTCGAATTTTGCAGAAATTTGTGTTGACAAAAAAGCACTGCCGTAAAGCGTTAATTCCCATAGTAAAGAGATTTCCGTAAAGTCACATCACAATGCTTAAGGTGTTCACCTTTAAAACGTAACCAAATTTCATCATCAGCCATCACGCCATGTGTTTTACGGACAATCGCCCAGCGATTATAACTATTTAATCCGAGGGAAGCAAGCAATTCATCAGCATTTGCTCTAGTTTCGGGAAATACCCGCCATTTCAGCCACTTTTCCAACTCTACTTTTGTAATATAACCCTCTGGATTTGGCGAAAATTGTTTATTAAAACCTTCAATATAGTTAATAACGTAGGGCTGGTCACTCCCGGATGGTTTTAGATCAACCGTTGCAATCACATCATCAAACAGCATAATATCAAATTTCATATAATCAATCATGTTAACGCCTACCACCCTTTAACCAATGATAATTCCTTGGAGATGCGCATCATTTAATTGTGACATTACAACTTCTTTAGCCCTGCCAAGATCGTAGGGGGATTCAGTTACTCTATTAAGAAGCAACTTCCTATTAATAAATGGTGCCCCTTTGTATAAAGCTAACTGTTTTTTAAATGAAGAATTGAATGGCTTGGCTTTTACCTTCTTCTTTAATATATCGATAGGCTTACTCATGGGATAATCCTTTAAATCTGATAGTAAACTTAATCCATTATCAAAAATAGGAGCCAACTTCCAAACGGCTGTTATTGGATTATAAAGAAACAGAATGTTATTCGTATGACGATCCTCATTTAAAATAAAGGCATCGAATGCTAGCATTTGTGAAATTTCAAGTGAAACATCTTGTCCAGTAAATAAATGAACCTTTTCCAAGACAGCATTAAATTTATCTTCGGTTGAATACCGTCCATTTCCCAAAATATCATCTGTTGTTTCAAAATTCACTTCAAATAATCGTTCTAATGTAACTTCTTGTAAAGATCCCCGAAAATCATTGGAATAACAACCCTCAGTAACTGTACCATCACTTTTTTTAATAATACAAGGCGTATATGGAATAAAAGAGGTTTTCGGTAGATTAGAACTATCTAAAATTAGAAAAGCTACATACTCAGCGATATTTTCATAGCCACGATTATTTTCTTTTACCCATGTATTACCTATTAACCATTTCGACTGATCACCTTTACTAGAGGTGCTTATAATCAGTTCTGCATCACTAGGAATAATCATTCTTTCCAAATTAATTCACCCCTACCCTACTCTTTGCCGGCGTACATTTTTTGCCTTTATTATAACATACACTGAAATTCATTATTCGAAATTTTCCGAAACCGCCATTAAAAGAAAGTCGTGATATCCTACCCCATGCGGAAATGAAGAGTTACCCATCTTTGTGGAAATATTGTATAATAATTAAAAAATCATTGGGGAAGTGAGTGCAATGTCAAGTAAAAAAAACAAAGTAACAGAAGAATTGCAACCATATGACTACCAAGAGGAACGATATGAATTAATAGAAGGAATCCGCTATGATCTGCAAGCAGCACCGATGATTAGACACCAACAATTAGTTAAATATTTTTTAACTTCTATCGAAGATACTTGTGCTACCGAAGGCCTTGTGCTAACAGCACCAATCGACGTCAAGTTCGATGAGGAAAACGAATTCCAGCCTGATGTCGTTTATATTACGAACGAAAATCTTCATATTGTTACCGCAAAAAAGATTATTGGAGCCCCTGACATCATCATTGAAATCCTTTCACCTAGTACAAGCTACAATGATAAAATCCGCAAAAAAAGAGTATACGAGCGATTCGGTGTAAAAGAATACTGGATTGTAGACCCCGTACATTTATACGTTGACCAATTTGTTCTTACAGATAATAAATACCTTCTTGCTAACACATACGGATATAAGGATGTTGTCCGATCGGAACTACTATCCTGTATAAAAATTGATCTTGAGACCATTTTTAGTAAGTTGCTGGTGTTTGATAAGGATTGAATGTTAAACGGGGACAAATATTGTCCCCGTTTCTGCCATCTTTAATTCCTTTTATCAAAAAACATCCCATCAGCTGAAAGATTTTCATATGGATTAGCATAGTTATTACTTTTCTTCTTTTTCAACTGAAGAACTTGAAGATCTTTTTTAATCGTATTTCGTTGTTCAAGCATCAACCCGCTTATCTTTCTTTCTAAATTAATTAACTCTTGCTTTTCATTATTATCTAATACCTTTGATAGATTAGGAAGAGTCTTTAATAATTGTTCACGGGCATCCATTAAATCCTGAATAGCTTGGATATACTCTTCCCGCCCTTCACTTGGCAGCCCTTCTTCGAGGAGAAATGCTAACTTTTTAGTCCTGTTTATGAATTCATCTAATTCTTTCACTATACCTGTCCACTTCCTGCATATTGCTGCTTTCTAGTGATTTGAATTATTTCCTTCCAGGCATCTCTGAATTCAGTTACAAACCCCTCAACCTCGTCCAAAATTTCAATACTATTTTTTGTGTTTGCATCAATTAACCTTCTGTAAATATAGTCATACATCTGAAGCATATTCTCTGAGACTTCTACATCCATATTTAGAGTAACCATTAGCTCTTTAATAATATTTTGTGCTTTAACTAGACTTTCATGACGTTGTTCTATGTTTCCTTGGTTTATTGCTAATTTACCTTGTTTAATAAACTTTAAGCACCCATTATAGAGCATAAGCGTCAACTCTCCTGGTGAAGCTGTATTTACAGAGTTTTGCTTATATTGTTGGTACGGTTGATTCATTGCCATTTTTTACTCTCCCTTAAAATCTAATACGCAAAATCTAGGACGTTAAAATCATAGTTGGTCGAGTTTATATTATCGTTGCTGCATACTTCCTAATTGAGCCATCAGCTGGTTGGATTGATTATTCATTTGCTGCATCGCCTTTTCCATTGCGTTAAATTGATTCCAGTAACGTTGTTCTATTTGCTTCAGGCGTTCTTCCCAAGAGTTAATATCACTATTAATTCTTACTAAATCCTTACCCATGGAATAACCTTGCTCGGTTTTATAAATGTTACCAGCTTTCTCTTCCACTTTCAGCATTGTTTCGTCAATTGACTTACGAAGTCGACGCGCAAGTCCTTGTTCACCATAGGTTGGACCATCTGCCATAAATAATTGATAGACAGCCTCTGGATTCTTTTCTATTGCTTCTTTTAATTTAAGTTCATCGATTTCAATTTTCCCACGATCTAAATAATTCTTTGTTGTTTTTATGCCTATTTCAGCTAATTGATTATAATCCTTATCCGTTCTCGTTACATCATTAACCTTTACTTCTGTATAGAGATCAATCCTAAACTTTCCTAACCCACTTGTTAATAATGAATCTCTTTTTAGTAACCCACTTTTGGCCTTTTCTTCCCATTGTTCGATTTCTTTATCTTTCATGGCCCCTTTTTGTTCATTGGTTAATGGTGTAAAAGAACGATAGCGCTCCTCAGTTAACTTACCATTCATTTTGTCAAGTAGTTCATTGTATTTGTCTACAAATTCTTTAATGCTATTGTAAGTAGAATCCGCATCATTTTTCGTTGAAATGGTAACAGACTCGTCACCAGATATATTTCTCTTTAGAGATATTGTTACATCATTTATAGTGAATGTATTTGACTTTCTAGATGTTTGCAATCCATTAATTGTAAAAGTTGCATCGGCCCCGGCTATTTCCGAATTCAACTGTAAATTACTATCTTCCCCCATAAAGAAACCACTAGATGCTCCCGTAAAGTTAATTTCAGTACCATCAGTGAAGTTCCCCGTTTCTTTTCGAGTTGCAACGACCTTATCACTGCCACTATCATAAAAAATGTTAATACCAGCATTGGAGTTATTAATATCACTTAGCATTCTGTTTAGAGAGGTCGTTCCATCTACTTTAAAAGCAATACTATTTTGGGTCCCATCTTCATTAAATGTTTCAGCATTAAATTCCAAAAAATTATTTTTATAATTAACCTTAAAAGTATAATCTTCAGTCAGTTTGTCACCACCAAAGGTGATTTGACCTGTCTCTTGATTAACATATGCTGTATCAGGATCAGATGGATTGGGAGGGGTGTCATATGTAACAGCATATGTTTTTACGAGATTACCCTCAGTGTCGTACACTTTAATGTCCTCGACATCGCTAATAGCTTTATTCTGCAGGTTGATCGCAGAACCTCCACCTTTAGGAACTGTAAAATCTTCACTTTTGTGTTCCTGTTGCCATGTAATACTTTTCGCAAATTTAGCCCGTTGAGACCAGAGACTTTTAGAAGGATCAATTTTATTTGCTGAATTAACACTAATTGGGGAACCACTGGTTCTTTGAGCTGCCTTTGCAAGTGTTACATCTTTTAATTCAAATGTATTATTTGCTGCTTGTGCATTTGCAGTTGCTGTCGCTACAGATTCATTCGAACTTGTAACTGTTTTCGCTAACATTTTTGATTGTTTATAAATATTATCAAATAAGAATGTATCAAAATTCTTTAATGCAGTATTCATTTCACGATAATCATCGCGCTTCCATTCTAGCACTTGTTTTTGTTGCTGTAATCTATCTAATGGTAATCGAGAGGCACGCATCATTGAATCAACAATAGCTTGCGTGTCCATGCCACTTGCTAATCCACTAAAACGAATACTATCTACCATTTAACTCCACTCCCTACTATAACTTTTTGTCTATAAATAACCCTAAATACTCTGTCATTTTTGCATACATATCTAGTATTTCTTTTGAAGGGATTTCACGGATAACTTTCTTTGTTTCCTGATCAACCACTTCAACGTAATACCGGTCCAATTCGTCATGTACTTTAAAATTCAAGGATGTAAAGGTTGGTTTTAAAAACTCATTTAAGCCTTTAACAACATCTTTTAAATCATCTTTAGTAAGTTCCTGCTGTTCGTCCTTTTCTTTTTTCTCTCGAACAACCTTCTGTAGTTCTTGTTGTTCACCGTTGTTAGGCTCTTTTGTTCGTTTTACAAGTTCTTGAATAGGACTTGTTGATACTTGCAAATTTGGGCTACTGCCATCAATTTTCATATTGAACAACTCCCCGTTATTTTCCTATGTTTTATATCGGTTCGTAATTATTATTCTTAATAAAAATAACCGTAAAAGTTTACATTCTCACAGTTATTTTGAATAATATTGAATTACTTTTTTTACAGCTTCGACTACCGAATCAACATCGCTGTCTGTCATTTTGGGGAATAGAGGAATCGTTAATGCCTGTTCATACCATTGCTCAGCAATAGGGCATAATCCTTTTTCATAGCCAAGATCTTTATAATAAGGATGCCAATAAACCGGTATATAGTGTACATGTACCCCAATGTTCTCAGCACGTAATGCCTCAAAAATTTCACGTCGGCTAGCTGTTACCATCTCCAAATTTAACCTTAGCATATATAGATGCCAGCTTGAATTCGCTTCGTAAGATTGAAAAGGAACTTTTACATACGGATAATCCTTAAAAGCAAAATTATATTTTTTAGCAATTTCCCGGCGACGTTGAATAAATAAATCTAATTTTTTCAACTGGGAGATTCCTAATGTAGCTTGAAGATCCGTTATCCTATAGTTCATACCGAGATCAATCATTTCATAAGCCCAAGGTCCTTGGGTCTTGCTAAATGGTCCACTCGTAATACCGTGTGATCTAAAAAGTCTTAATTTTTTTGCGTACTCCTCGGAATTTGTAACGATAATGCCCCCTTCTGCCGTTGTTATTGGCTTAACGGGGTGAAAGCTAAACATTGTCATATCGGCTAATGACCCAATTTTTTGACCATTATACTCAGCACCTAATGAATGTGCTGCATCCTCGATAAATACTAAACTATGCTTATTACAAACTTTCTTTATTTTATCAACAGCAACAGGCTGTCCAGTATAATCTACTGCAATAATAGCTTTCGTTTTTGGAGTAATAGCTTTCTCAATTGCTTGAGGATCAATATTATATGTATCTGGATCTATATCCGCAAAAACTGGCTTGCCACCAACATATAAAACACTGTTTGAACTTGCAACGAAAGTAATCGGAGTTGTAATAACCTCGTCTCCTGTTCCAATTCCAGCCGCATAGCAGGCTCCATGCAATGCCGCCGTTCCGTTGCAAAAAGCAACAGCATATTTAGCTCCTACATATTCAGCCAGTACCTGTTCAAATTCAGCAATTTTCGGGCCTTGTGTTAAATAGGGACTACGTAAAGTATCGATAACACTTTGAATGTCATCATCACCCAACCATTGCTGACCATAATTTAAGTATGTATCCCGAACAGGTGAACCGCCATTAATGGCTATCATAATAACTTCTCCCTTTTTAAATAAATTTGAGAAATTAAAACAGGCTAATTCAGATGACCTTCCTTAATCCAAGCCTCCGTTTTAGCAATTCCCTCCTCTAGAGTTACTTTAGGTTCCCATCCTAATAGTCTTTTTGCCTTTTCATAATTACACAAAAGCTTTGGAATTTCACTTTGAGGATGAATATGTTCCACATGCTTAATTCTCGTTTCGTCCCCAACAATCAATTTTGCAAGGTCATTAATAGAAATATCCCGACCAAGTCCAGCATTTACGATTTCCCCATTTACGGCCTCAGAGTAACCTGCTTCCACAACAAAACGAGCACAATCATCGACAAAAAGAAGGTCCCTAGTTTGCGTACCATCGCCATAAATAGTAAGAATTTCTCCATCAATCTTTCTCTTGATAAAAATAGCAATGACTCCGCCTTCGCCACCCGTTTTTTGAAATGGGCCATATGTATTAAAAGGACGAATAACAACGGTAGGCAAGCCATATGCATGGTAATAAGATAACACCATATTTTCAGCAGCAATTTTTGCACCTGCGTATGGAGAAACCGGTTTAATTGGATGTTCTTCAGTTATACCACACTTATCATTACAGCGGTCATAAACCATACAAGTACTCATAAATACGACTTTCACTTCGTGCTTACGGCATTGTTCCAAAATATAAAAAGTACCGATTGTATCATTATTAAAAGTGGTCCGGGGATCATCAATAGAGTCTTGAACATTGATAGAGGCACCTAAGTGATAGCAAATATCGAATTTCACTTCATCAAAAAGCTTCCCTAAAAGTGCTTCATCTTTAATATCTCCGATGATAAAATCAGCTAGCTGATTCCTAAATTCGGCTATATTACGTTCTTGACCATTGGATAGGTCATCTAAAATCCAAACTTTATGATCATCTTCTATAAGTCTTTTGGCTACAGCCCGCCCGATAAAGCCGGCACCGCCTGTTAGTAAAATATTCATATGGTAACACCTATAATAACTCCCAAGATAGTGGAGTGCCTTTCTTAACATCTGTTTTTGCTTTTTTACCTAATACAGTTTTCAAGTGCTTAGGAGGTAGACCAAACCCAGGCCGGATTGCCCTAATATTTTCTTTTGTTAAAACTTCACCTGAACGAATGTCTTGAACAACGTATAATGAACGGCGATCTTTCAATGATGGCTGCTCCGCTATGGTAGGACCGTAACTAATTGAACCAAGACTTCTCCAAGCTTTCTCTGTTTCCGTAACTAGAGCCTTCATTTCATCAGGTTCCATTGAAAAAGCAGCGTCCGTACCGCCCTCTGCTCTTGAAGTTGTAAAATGCTTCTCAATCACAGTTGCACCTAAAACAACACTTGCTACTCCTACACCGATTCCCATTGTATGGTCAGACAAACCCACTTCACATTGGAACAATTCTCGCATATGCGGTAGTGTTAATAGATTAGAGTTTTCAGGTGAAGCTGGGTATGTACTTGTACATTTGAGGAGAATTATATCTTTACAGCCCGCATTTCTTGCTGCCCGCACTGTTTCATCTAATTCGGCTACCGTAGCCATTCCGGTAGAAATTATAAGCGGCTTCCCAGTTGCGGCAGCCCTCTCAATTAACGGGATGTCCGTGTTCTCAAATGATGCAATCTTGTAACAAGGAACATTTAGTTCTTCTAAAAAATCAACTGCCGTTTCATCAAAAGGAGAACTAAAAGCGATCAACCCCAATTCACAGCAGCGATTAAAAATTGGTTCATGCCATTCCCATGGCGTGTACGCTTCTTTATATAAATCGTAGTATGATTTCCCCTTCCATAAGCTATCTGGGTTATTAATGAAAAATTCACCCTCATTGATATCAAGTGTCATCGTATCAGCTGTATAGGTTTGCAGTTTAAGTGCATCGACACCAGCTTCAGCAGCTGCCTCCACAATTTGTAACGCCTTCTCCAATGATTGATTATGGTTACCAGACATTTCAGCAATAATAAAAGGCTTTTGTCCCCGGCCTATTAACTGGCCTCCAATATTGATCGTATTTATCATTTTTTTAAACCTCCATGATTGCTTTAACAACTGGGTGGGTCTGATATTTTATATCCGATTGCATAAGTTGCTTTGCTTTTTTAGACATTTCCTTCAATGAAACAGGATCTTCTTTAGCTCTATTTATTATATCGACAAGGTTTTCTATTTCTACACATTCATGCCAACCTAAATTCCAGACGGCTCCTGCTTCGGCTGCTGCCTCCGTCGATTCCCTCTGGTTATTGGCAACAACTGTAACAACTGACGGTAAGCCAAGATAACAGCGTTCCCACATCGTAACACCACCGGCACCTAACGCTAAATCAGCCTTTCTCATCAATTCGGCAAGATAATTAATTTGTACATAAAAATGATAGTGTCTTTCCTTACATCTTGATTCAATTAGCTCTCTATTGGAATTGGACGATCCAACCACAACATGAATTGCAAAGCCGGTAATATCAATCAAATCTAAAGCATCTAAAACCTTTAAAGTTTCATTTGTTGGGTCGGAACCACCATAAAAAATTAAAACATCAATGATAGTTTCGTTCTTATTTTCCTCTGTAAGGTTGTCCTCATAGAATTCAGGACGTAGCAAAAGATACTTAAGTCCAAGTAGCTTCCGACAATTCTCTGAAATCAAACCATCATACCTTGTCTCAAATTTATTAAAGTAGTTTTGATCAAGAATGAGGTCGCAGTCGTGCCTTCGGTTAGCTAAATCATCAATGACCATAATTTTTGGTACAGCTTTTCGAACCACCTGCTCCCATTGCTCATCGATTTGATAATGGTCAATAATAATAAGGTTGAACCTTAATCCAGTCGAGTTTATTAAACGCAGAGTTTCTATCGCATCTGTTTTTTGATCAAACATTTGTTTAATATTTAAATTTCGTAAACATTGGTACCCCTTTGCTTCTATCAGATCACAAAGATGACCTTCCATCTCTCTACAATTAAAGTAAATAGTTGCCCCTTCTTCTTTCAACATATCTGCTAATGTTAAACATCGCATCACATGGCCTGAACCAATTTCAATAGAGGCATCTGCACGGATGAGGATATTCAAATGATCACCCAGTTTCTAGGGAATTAAAATATTTCATTTATATAGTAAAAAAGAAATAGCCACCCTGCCCGCCAAGTAAGGAGTGCTATTTCACATAGTAAACTAAATTGGCCAGCCGCTATAAATGCGGCATGTAATTACATCGACTGACTGAGCGTTCCCGTACTCAGTCAGTTTAATTTCAAATTTGTTATTTCCACATCAAACACACTTATTACAAGTTTTAGCAGTGCTTACAGCAGACTAATTCTTTCATGTTATCTGTTTAATTCTACTAATAAATCTTCACGCCTAAATGTTGCTGATAGACGCCTCAATTCAATGTTTTCATACCCATCCGGATACAGTTTATTTAAAGATCTTACAAGCATATCATTACTTTGCTGAAATAATTGTTCTTTATTCATTTCGAAATAATTCTTAACTTCAGCAAACGAAATATGTGTTAATTCTTCATATATTTTATTTGTTTTATTTAAAAGCAATTTACCGATCAGCATTGCTAAAAAATATGTGCTATATGGCAAATGCGGGTATTGCTGAACGAAATTTTGCTGTTTTCGCAAACGATCACAATAACGATAAATCAACACTGCCATCACGAGTTGGGCACCATTCACATTACTAAAGACCTCATCATAAAATCTACCAAACAACTCATTTCTTCTAAACTTCGTTACATGCGGCTTTTTCTTCCAGATGGAATAAATAGACTCCGCAGCAACTGTAGATGGAATAGCTTCCAATGAATTATTAGCCTCTTCTCGTTTACGAATATAACGATATCCTAATTGTTCAACAGCAATCTCAAGATTTTTTTGCTTTTCTTCATTCGCACGTAAATCTCTTAAATCAACAGGATTTTGGCTATTTGTTGCAATCGTAATATCTTGTAGAAGTTCTTCATGTTCGTCACTAGATAACTCATAAAGGCGAACTAAAACAAAGCCTTCAGCGAAAGATTTGTCTGGGTAATTTCGAATTGTCTCTTGAATTGTTTTACATGTTTGACCACCATTTATAATTTGAAGATCTTCCACATTGACAATCCAGTCGCGGTCTGTCAGCGCATTATAACTAAATTTATCACAAACCATTGTAATGCCATTATTAAAAAAGTAAAAATTCCCTTGTTTCTCACTTAATAATGTTTCTTTTATACTTTCATTAATTCTACTCTTCTTTAGCCCTAAAAATTGTCTTACATTTTTCTCTAATAGCCCATTTCCATGTCGAGTCATTAATGCGGCAATTTCTTTAACATTAATCTTACCAATTAAAACCCGTTTAAAATTAAAGTCTTCGACAATTCCCTTTCCGGCAAATCGAATCGTATCTTTAATTTGTTTTGATGTTCGTAAATCTCATACAATGGTATCATGGTTGTAATGCTCAAAAACTACCTGATCCCTCGAAAAACCCGAATTATCAATTTGTTCCTGACCTTGCGTATTCCAAGCTACCCCATTGCTTAGACATACACATTTAATAAATGGTATATAGCCTTCAGACATTAATGAGCGAATTTCCGCCACTTTCGGCTTCAGAGCCTCATTTAAAGTCATTTCTTTAGACGGATCAAAAATAGAGCGAATGCTGCCTATTACACGGACTAACGCATTCTCTGGAAAATGAGCATCCGTTGTCAATTTTCGTCGATACTTCGCTTGAAAAATCGTGACCGTAAATTCGAAATTATCCGCATCAGAAATATGAAGTGCGTCTACTCCCGCATCATTGGCTCCTTCTGTAAGAAGCTCAGTGGCCTCGGAAATATCTATTTTTAAATAGGAAGAAACACCTAGTAATACAAAAGCTTTTGATATTTTTCTCTCATCATCAAGATGATGCCCAAACCACTCCTGATTATCTTCTACAATTCTACGAACACGCTGATCAACAATTTGTTTATGAAGATCCACTATTTTCACCCGCAATCTATTAGGTTTTATACTAATATCATACACTATGAACAAATAGATTGCTTCTTAAACCTTTCGCTAAAAAGAATGACAAAGTAGGAACAGACGACAAATTCTTCTAGGTTTCAGGCTAAACTACCGGCTTTTGTTCAATATGGGCATTAAGCTTTGCAATTTCCGGATGTTCTAATAAAAAATTCACAACAGTTTGAGACGGAACAAGCTTATCCCCGCGGAAATACTCGGCAATAGCTTGGCAAAGTTGATAGTCTTCTTCCGTATCTAATGTTATCCTTAGTTCTGGATGTTGCAGTCCTTCTGCAACCTTTAAGGTAGTTGCCTGAAATTGCTGTGGATACTCATAAGCATAATATGTAACATGTTCTCGATGGCGCGGCTCATGACCATTATTAAAAATATATTCTAAGGCTGAAAAAGAAATCATTTCTACCGCAAGCCCACGAGGTAACTTACCATTAAGAAGAACTATATCAGCAGGATTCTTTTCCATTTCAACAATGACGTCATTAGCTAGCTCGTAATCTACAAATGGACAATCAGATGTAACGCGAATAACATAGTCCGGCTCATATAATTTTGCACACATATAATAACGCGATAAAACATCAGCCTCTGACCCACGGAAACACGGAACATTGTTTTGTAAACACCATTGTTCCACTGTATCATCCTGTGAAAGGGTTGACGTTGCAACAATCACTTCATCCACACTTTCAACCTGCTTACATCTTGACACTACATAATCAAGAACAACACTATCACCAAGAGGTTTTAGTATTTTCCCTGGCAGCCGTGATGATCCTATTCGGGCTTGGATAATGATAACTGTTTTCATTGTTGACCCTCTTTTTCTGTATTTCAGTGCTATTTCTTTATCAAAAAATACCTTAGCTATGTTAATAAGATTTATCTACATATTAAAGTAATCAGAATTTTTTTCATCATAATCAATAATCCAATCTTTCGGATATCGGATTAATCTTTTTTCATTTTTACTTCTTTGAAATAATATGTTATCCAATTTTTTTCCATTAGCTTCGAGTAAAAACCAAAAGAAGCTATCTAAACCTACTCCAATACTTAATGTTGAAGCGCCTCCAAATCTAGGATTACACTCAATTATATGGATTTTGCCCTCTTTATCAACAATAGCTTGTAAAACAATATGACCATATAACATAAGAGCTGAAACGAACTGTTTACTTAATGCCTCTAATTGCGGAAAGGATACTGTAGTTGTAATTTGTGATTCACCTTGTATAACTAAATCGCGTTTTCTTGCCACACTTCCTCTTACCTTACCCATTCTATCAATAAATACATCTATACTGTATTCATCACCTTTTACAAAAGGCTGAAAAATCGGATTGTCTAATTTTTTTGCATGTGCCATAGCTTCTTTTTTTGATAAGTCTATACCTATTTCTTTTGAACCTGCTCCAAACTGCTCCTTTACGACAAAACTCTCACAAGTAAGCTTTTCAATCTTATTAGTAGTATTTATAATTGGAAAACCCATTCTAATTGCCTCTGAAAAAAATACTAATTTATTAAAACAAACCTGAATGGCTTTTTCATTCGAAACCATCGGATATATGTTATTTTTTTGCAATAGCTCTTTATATTTCGAAAAAAATATTAATTCACCGTCTCTTGTTGGTATGATTGCTCTAATATTATTAGATTTACAAAAATTCAGTAAATCATCAATCATAAGATCATTTAAGCGCGGCATATTCCAAAAATGTTCAATGAAAAATTTACCAATAGCTTCATTGTCCGCATCAGCACCATATACTAAAATATTTGGATTTAATTTATTGCAAGCTTTTTGAACTTCTCTTATTAAAGGAACTTTTCTAGAAATACTAGTAATAAGTACATTCAAATAAGACTCAACTCCATTCCGCCAATAATTCGGTTAAAGAGTAAATTTCTTTATCAGCTTCATATATATTATCCAATCTTGTCTTCATGTGATCACCAATCTCACGTACAATTCTTATAGTTTTCATACCTAACTTTTTCGCTGTAATAAAATCTTTATTCGGGTTATCACCTATATAAACACATTTTCCAATGGGTACATTTAACGCCTTAGCGACTTTTTTATATGGAACTACACTAGGCTTCCAATATTCAATACCTAAATCATTAGTTACAACAATAACATTGAACAGTTTATCTAATTGTAAGGATTCAATCTTTCTCCATTGTGTAGTTGAATCTCCATCTGTTATTAAACCTATCGGTATACTCCTTGTAATAAAATATATAAGAGCCTCTTTTGCATCATCGTATAATACTAATTCTGGCTTATGTTCTCTATAAACTTGCACTAGTAAAGAGATATCTATTGGGATGTTATACTTATCACATATAATATTAAAAATTTGTCCTCTTCCTTGTGATGACAATACATCAATAAAGTCCTTATACAATAAATCACTAGTCACAAAACTATATTGATTGGCAATAAAATTAGCTACAGTTTTAAAACCTGAACGAACATAATCATGCTCACAGTATAGTGTATCATCAAGATCAAAGATTGGAATTAAATTTCTCATTGTCTTCTTCCTTTATTATCAATATCGATGTACTGTTGGTATCGGAAAGAAACAGAAAAAATAGAGAGCCTGTAGTAAATACAGCTCTTCCTTAAATCAAGAGTGATTGGGAGATATATTAAACAAATTATAATTTGTCAGAACACCCCTTAATTCTCTTTCCGTTAATTTTTTGACCTTGTTATCTATTTGTAAATTATAATCTGGATCATGATATCCGTCTCTTATTTTTTTCGCCTGTTTCCAATAAAATATACTTCTTTCTACCTCGTTTAACATGTGATAACAACAGCCAGCATTATTATATGCCTCTGCTTTTAAGGAATCCATTTGAATACTAATTAAAAAACTTTGAAGAGCTACTTTATAGTTATGTGCTAGGTACAGGCAGATACCTGCTTGGAATGAACTCCTCCATGTATGAGTTTTAACTTTTTGAATTTCTATTAATGCTTTATCATACATATCTATTTTTTGATAGATCTTAGATAAGAGTATGCACCGCTCATCATAACTAAATGTGGATTTATTTATTGCATCCTTTATTTTAATCAATCCTAAATCTTTAATCATTTGCTTCTCACATTTCATTTGTTTTTCATGTTGATTTGTAAGATTTTTTTCGTGCCTTCTATAAGAATATAGTGATTCTTCTAAATAATAAAACTGATACCGCTCTGCTAATTGAAGAGTAAACCAGTAATCTACAGAATTCGTGTATTGTTCTGGATACCGAATACCTTGATCTATACAGTTCCTTTTTATCATCATTGATGCAGTTGCAGGAATAATTTGTCTATATAACATTTGAGAAAAAAAATCATATTTATTATTAAAAGTTCCTTCACTTTTTAATATATTAATTTCTTGATTGTTGGTATCAATAACAGTTACATCATTATAAACAATATCTACTTCCGGATTTTGGATCATTACATTTATTTGCTTTTCAATTTTTATTGGATCATAATAATCATCTGCATCTAGAAAAGCAATATATTCACCTGTAGCTTTAGATAAACCGTAGTTACGGGCAGATGCCTCTCCACCATTTTTCTTATAGAAATAAATGATATCCTTATCAAATTTTGATAATACTTTTCTAGTACTATCAGTAGACCCGTCATCCACCACAATGATTTCAATATTACGATAACTTTGTTCTAATAAACTTTCAATTGCCTTGTCAATATATTCTTCACAATTAAAAGTAGGAATAATGACTGAAACTAACACTAGGTTCACTCCATTTCACAACAGCCCCAAATATAATCAGCATACTCTTCCAATGAACAGTTCCGTTCAACTTTTCCCCTACTTTTTTGACCAAAGGCAGGCAATAATTTTTTATTATCACTCAATAATTTTATATATTCGACCATTTTACCTATTTCCTTTGGTTCTACAATAAACCCATTTTCACCATGGTCTACAAATTTTGCTACTCCACTAACATTGGTTAAAACTGGTACGACGCCATTCGCTAGTGCTTCTAGCATGGAAATACTCGTTCCTTCCCGCTCAGAAAAGTTTAAAAAGATATCTTTAGTTTCCCAAAAACTATATATTTCTTCATTAGATATTTGTCCGTATAATACTACTTTGGATTCTAATCCATTTTTTTTAACATATTCATCTATTAGTTTAAAACATTCTCCATCTCCAGCTATGTGTAATTCATATTTTTGCTTTACTCTTTCCAAGGCTTCAAGAAATGGAATGATATCATGACTTCTTTTATCTTTTTTAATTAATCTAGCAACATAACCCAATTTTATTGGTTGATTCTCAACAGAATACATTCTACTGTGAGATTTTTTAATTGATATAGGAGAAATTTTAGCTACAATATCTTTATCTCTATGTGGTAATATCCTTCTAAACTTCCTTTGTATTTCTTCACTAACACAAATAAACTTTGTTGTATACCTTTCGAATCTTCTATATTGTTCGTATGAAGAAAGTAAATCAGAATGAATTACAGCTATTAAATTAACATCTTTACTAATACCAGTTCTATTTAATAGTTTACATGCCAACATAATCTCTTCCGATGTATTAGAAATAATAGTAACCGGTGATAATTCATTTACAAGAACCATCAAATCTTCAAGGGACTGTATATAGTTAGAATAATCAAACTCAAAACTTAATATGTTTCTTTTTAAAAAATTATTAGTGTTCAATGGGCTAAGATTTAATATATAGCAATCCTTCTGATCATGTAAAAGTTGTTTAAATAAGTTTTTGCTCCATATTTCTAGCCCTCCAATCACAAATCCATTTGGTAATACAATAATAACTTTGTTATTGTCACTTTCCATTGCGGGTGCTTTTTTGAATTTACTTTTTAACTGAAGAATATTTTTCTCTTCATTATAGTAACTTTCTAAAAGATATGTTATTACGTTTTCCATTAGGTAATAATTTTCATTCATTTTAAAGCCCAAGTTATTTAATTGTAATGAAATTTCATCTGAATACATACTTGCAATAATTACTATATAATTTTGCTTGTCAATGGATTTTAGATATTCAGGTGAATAAATCTCTCTTTGTAATAACGTTGTGCCCCATTTTCTTTTATCATTATCTACAAAAAAGCTAATTTCTTTTTCAATAGTATTTAAAAAAAGAAACGCCATCCTTTTTCCAGCTAATGATGCACCGAACAATATTACTTTTTTATTTATTTCCATATCATTTACCTTCCGGTTAATACCAAATATAATAATAAAATTCTAAGGTTTTTTACATACAAAAAACAATACTGGTAAGTTGTTTCCCTCTACTATTTCATTTTCCTGTGTATAACTTTTTATTATTTGAAATCCTTCATTTTCTAGTAAATCCGTTAACTGTTTATAAGTATAATGTCTATAATGAAAAGGATTTTTTCCATTATCAAAAAAAGGGTTTCTTTCAAAAGGAATTACATCTTCATTAGGGGAGCTGATAAGAAGTTTTCCACCCTTTTTTAAAAGATTATATAATTTCTTAATAAATTTTTTATCATCCACAAGATGCTCAATTGTTTCAAAACAAGTTACTAAATCAAAATCACCATATTCAAATAGACAATCTACAGAATTCTCGATGTCGCATTCTATATATTTACATTTTTCATTTAGAAAATACTTTTTTGCCCACTCTAAGGCTTCCCTCGATTTATCGACTCCAATTACTATGCTACAGTTGGAGTTTTTCGACATAAAATCAGTTCCATATCCACTACCACAACTGATATCTAAAATCTTACTATCCCTTCTAATATATTTCAGTGCAAAGTAATACCTATTACGATGATCTTCATACGCCTGATTAAAAAATTCAGGATATATTCTTTCTCCAACCTCTATGCACATTGTTTTACCCCCATATAAAAAAATACTATTTAATAACGATTTATAATCCTACGCAAAATTCCTTTTATATTAGAAATTATTCATATACCTTGTAAACATTATAATTTTACTAGCAATAGTGGTCTAAAACCTAAATCTTTATGAATAACATCAAATCTTAGAGCATCATATCCAGTCTTTATAGGCTTATGTTCAAAAGGAGTTCCTCCTCTTATAACTCTACTATCCTTATTAGTATCACCAAATCTAAAACTCGTAATTCCATGGTTCGGATTTGTTAAAGTTAAGGACCAAAGAAAATTACTATTAAAAGTATCAATAGAATTCTGAAATTTTTTCGACGATACTATATACTTGTCCCATTCATTCTCCAAATCTTCTGGGGACTTTCCGCCGGTTATGAGTCTTAACCTTGTTGAAATCGATTTAAATTTTAACTGTAGGCCTTCCGCAGTCGCTATCCTTGATTCATAAAGCGTTTCCCACGAAATACTGTGTTGGATATTTCGGTCAGCAATCAATTTTTTCTCGCCATTTACGTCATCAACCATAACAAAATAAAAATCTCCACACGAAAAAGCTGTTGCTTCTATCGGAATAAATGCACTAGTCTCTTTCCCGATCCCACTAAACTGACCTACATTATTATAGTTCGTTTTATAATGGCACCGAATTCGTTTACCGATGGTTAAATTCTTAAACTCAGTCTCTTCATCGATATGAAAAGCCCGGCAGTCCACATCTATTTCTACCCCGGAAAATATTAATAAGTTGTCATCTTGTAATTTTATTTCAACTATATGGTCTGTATTTTTTAAACTTTTAATTTCTACTAATAATTGCTTGTTAAAATGAGTGTCATAAAAATGGAAATGATAATTTTTCCGGGAGAATTTTCGCTTCTCTCCGTCAATTATTATTTCTATATCTTCTGAGCCATTTGAACTTTTAAATCCGTATATTCTTAGTGATGTTCCCAAAAATTTAAAGCGTATTAATGCACCTTTCTTTTGAGAAACATGCTGATGTATTCGAAACCCTATTGTTTTTCCAGGTCCATAATTTTTTATGTCCCATTCACCTTCATAATGAAATACACCACAGTCACTAGAATAAAATTTATAACTTTTACTTTCTGGCTCTATAATTTCCTGAAGTTCTCCATGAACGTGATAGACACTACCAACAATCTGTTCTAACGTTTGATTACATCGGTCTAAGTAAGGATAAAATGATTCAATAATTAACTTAGCTCTATCTACTTCACTTGTTTGTTTTCGAATATTAGCCGCTCGTATACTTAATGCCTGATATAGAGTACGATTGACCGGCTGTATATAGTTTACATAACAATCATTTACAATTATTTTCTTCATTAACTTATCGAATTTCATGATATTTTTTAAAAGTTTACTTTCATTTTTAGACTTTATATATCTTTGGATATCTTCAAAGATATATAAAATCTCTTTATATAGTTTACGGAATTCTTTAATAGAATGTTCCATTTTGGTTATTCGCTCGGATGTATAAAGTAAGTTATAGTTGTTCACCGTTGATTCATACCAATTTTCAACGACAGCTGGGGATTTTAGTCGCTCTTTAATTAGTTCTTCTAAAGGTTGGAATACTGTCCCCGCTATTGCTGCGCCACCCTTTGTCGTATTAATTACTTCTACCTCGGAGGACTGCGATATATACCATTCAATATTTTCTTTCATGTTGTTGAATGAGGGTGTTGTTTCAACATGATTCCCGTAGACATCATCAACCAATAGTATATTTTGACGGTCCTGCTCAATCACCTGAATAGGTCGGTTTTTCTTATTATACTCAACATCTTTCGAGTAAAATTGATTATTTTTAAAAGCTAAGTTTTGACCCACAAAGATAACCGGATTACAACCTAATCTTGCACCTAATTGAAATGTAACAGCAGCAATTGTTGGTGAATCGTAAATGATATTAATACCAGTTTGATCCCTTTTCTGAATATAATATTGTGCAATTGTATCTTGACTTGTAACCATATGCAATTTTGGACCTTGGTACCAATCCAATGTTTCAAAACCAACGCTAGTACCAAAAATTAACGGAATCGATGTAATACCTTGTTCGATAATGCTAGCAAAAACATTATAATTATGTTCTTGTGGATCGTACGTACAGACAGCATCTGGCATAATCTTTTGAGCAATTAACGCCCGGTTCGCAGAACCGACTGCAAAGATATATGCTAATTTATTTTCTTTAATATATCTTAAATTATCGTATTCATCTTCTAATGAGGGGCCAGCTGATACGATAATTAATGGCTTATTTTTAAAATTGGAATCAAAACCATCTAATATATTGGGTGTTGAAATTGTCTTTGGAAAGTTGATTAAGCTATTCAATGTCCACCTTGCACTAAAGGTTGTATCAATATAATAGCTATTTCTTTTTGCTTGCACTGCTTCCTTAAAAGCCTCACTAAAAAATCGATATTGTTCTTGATAAATTCTTTCATAGCTTGGAAGTACCACAAGTAAAATTCTTTCCTGCATTCTTTCAGTTAACGCTGTTAAAAATCGATTTCCTTCCTCCCTAGATGTTTCAATAAAAATATCTTTTAATCGGTGGACGGGCAACGAGTTTATTGAACAATGGTTTGTAAATTCATAAAAGATATCGATAACGGGTTCATAAATTGAAAATGTAAAATGCGGAAACCTGTTCATAAATTCTTCAATGTGGTAACCAAAACCGACTCCGTAAAAAAGGACATGTTCATAATTACTAATTTCTTCACCGAATTGATCAATTAACTTTTCCGTTTCATTCTTTGGATCATATTTACTATGGATGAATTGCGTTCGTCCATCCTTCACTACTTGGATTGTCTTTAGTCCTTGTTTCGAATTGATAATTTCTATATTTGTATCCTTCTCTTGATTCTCATAATTACGAAGTGTTTCTAGAATATGACGATGATATTGTCTTAAATAGTTTATATTATCTACCTGCATAATAACTCTCCCCGATACTTAATCCAATAATTTCTCGGTCAAAATCCATTCCCTTAATAATTCTTTATCTATAATTTCATCACCTGATAGTTCAGGCTTTTGAACAGTCCCATTCCTAGTATTAGGATAATCCCGATAACTATTATAAGGTGATCCAATAATATACATCTCTTTTGTCTCTAGTGCTATCCGCGCTTCGTCCTCGGTCATTAGTTCTTCATACATTTTTTCTCCAGGACGAATACCAATTTCCTCTATGTCTATTTGATCAATTATATTAAATTTCTTAGTTATTTCTTCAATCATTACCTCAACTATATCCGTTAATCTAATAATTGGCATTTTTAAGACAAATACTTCTCCGCCAACAGCCATTTCATTGGCTTTTAACATTAGAGAAATCGCCTGTTTAGGTGTCATCATATACCGAATCATATCTTTATTTGTAACAGTGACTTTTCGTTGTTCCAAAATTTGCTTTTTAAATAATGGAATAACAGAGCCCCTTGAGCCCATTACATTTCCAAATCGTACAGAACTAAATATCGTTTGCTTTGGCCCTTTTTGATATTCAGCTGCTGAAATTAACCTTTCCGCGGTTAACTTAGTTGCCCCATACGTATTTGTAGGTGCAATGGCTTTATCTGTACTTGTAAAAAGGACACGCTTTACACCGGCAGCAACTGCTGATTGAATGACGTTCTGTGTGCCGATTACATTTGTTTTTACTGCTTCAAAAGGATTATATTCACACGCAGGAACGTGCTTCATCGCAGCTAAATGGAATATAAAATCAATGTCTTCCATGGCACGTAGTACTCTTTTTTCATCACGGACATCACCAATTAGAAAACGAATATTGCGAAAATCACCCATCTCCTGCTGCATCTCAAATTGCTTATGCTCATCGCGGCTAAAAATACGGATCACTTTAGGGTTATGTAAAAGCAATTCTTTTACAAGATGCTTACCGATTGTCCCCGTACCACCAATAATTAATATCTTCTTGTCCGAATAGATACTATTCATCATCTCTTTTAGCCTCTTTTTCTTAAATTACTACTCTTGAAACGCCTTTTCTGTTTCTTCATAAATCATTTCAAATTGTGGAAGAACCTCATATTGGATGATATCTGCAATTAAAATGACATCCCGATTTTCCATTGCTTCCAATAAGTTCGGAAGCTCAACTTCCATTACAGCTATGGCATGGATATATTTATCCCATTCTTGAAATGATTTATCTGTATGATCAATCGACTTAATCGTTTGATAAATCCAATCAATGCCTTCCAAAAACTGCTGCAGTGTATTCCACGAATGTTCATCAGGATTTTGATAGAACTGATCAATCAAATTCCGAATTTCCGGAATTGCCCGGCGTGTATATTCGTTTAATGATACTAACAGCTCATTAATTATTTCTTGTACACTATTTACCTTTATTTCAATTTCTTTTATTAATCGAAGATGTTCTTGGAGATAATCCTCATGATTTTCATAAATTTCTTGTCCATCGACAATCATGTAATTAAAATGAACATCTTTCTCAATGATCACTTTGTTAATTGTGTTAAAAAGTTCATTAAGCCCCTCTTCATTGTTTTCAAAAGTGTATGAATCTACACCAATCGTTACGTTCATACAAAAACCTCCACCTTTTTCTATATTATCGACAAGATACGGAAAAAATTTAGTGTTAAATATTTGCAAGCGAAACAAATAGACTACTATACAGATAGTACATTTTGGGGACATTAAAAAGAGTGCCAGATATAATTCCGACACTCTTCAAAACTAATAAATAAATTATTGTAATAATTGTAGCACTGATTGTGGACGTTGGTTAGCTTGGGCAAGCATAGCTTGAGATGCTTGAGAAAGGATGTTGTTCTTAGTGAACGCCATCATTTCATTTGCCATGTCTACGTCACGAACACGAGATTCAGCAGCTTGTAAGTTCTCAGCAGAATTTCCTAGGTTACTGATAGTATGTTCTAAACGGTTTTGGAATGCCCCAAGCTTAGAACGTTCAGCGGATACTTGGTTGATAGCAGCATCGATAACAGAGATCGCACCTGTTGCTGTTTTATGAGACATAATATCTAAGGCATATACTTCGCTAGTTCCAGTTGCATTACCCTTATCAGTTAATGCGTTTGCTGAACCAGATGCAAATTTCGCTTCTGAAGATTTTGCTACTAATTCCGCACCGATAGTTGTTCCGTTTTCAGTTAGAATCTTATCTCCATTTACTTTTGCACCTTTTTCATCAAAATAATCTTCAGTACCATCTGTTTGCCATGGATTTTTCTGACCTTTAACTGAGTCTAGGCTACCACCGATAGAACCAGATGCACCTGCTGTTGTAGATGCAAGACCTAATGCCTCTGCACGCATATCAAAGATATCAACTGTAAAGTTTTGCTTTGAGTTTGCACCAACCTGCATGTGAAGACCGTTTCCACTTGTTGTGTTACCTGCTTCCGCAACACGTGTACCAGCATCTAAAGACTGTTCACCATTTAACAATTTCTTTTGGTTGAACTCAGTATTGTTACCGATACGGTTAATTTCAGAAGTTAATTGATTTAACTCTTTTTGAAGCTCACTACGGTCTTGGTCTGTATTTGTGTCGTTTGATGCTTGTGTTGCAAGTTCACGCATACGTTGTAGGATAGAATGAACTTCGTTTAATCCACCCTCAGCAGTTTGAATTAATGAAATTGCGTCTTGTGAGTTACGTTGTGCTTGGTTTAAGCCGCGTACTTGCCCACGCATTTTTTCAGAGATTGCTAGACCTGCAGCGTCGTCGCCGGCACGGCCAATACGAAGACCTGAAGATAATTTCTCCATTGATTTTGTAGAATTGGCTTGGTTTGCACCCATTTGGCGATGTGAGTTCATCGCTGGTAAGTTGTGATTGATAATCATGATTTTTTCCTCCTTGATTTTGAGAGATCCCACGTCCATGTGGTTTTTTAAAAAGTCAGATGAAGCAATTAAAGCGGCCGTCTTTAATTGCTTTCTGGCTTTACAACTATTATATCGTCATTTTTATTTCATTGTTTAATAGATTTAGGATAATTTTTGTCGATTTTATTCTAAGTGATTTTTAAAATTTATTTTTTATGGATTTGTGCGGACAGATTTTTTAGTAAATCAATGGAGACGCTTGATGCCTTATTATTTTCTTCTTGGATTGCGATGTATACTTCTTTTCTATGGATTTCTATGTGTTTAGGGGCATTGATGCCTATTTTTACTTGTTCACCATCGATTGCCAGAATAGTTAGCTCGATATCATCACCAATTTGGATGGATTGATTTATTTTTCTTGTTAGGACAAGCATTTATTTTCCCTCCTCGCTAACTGAAGCTGGAGTTTTGATGATAAAATGCTTTGTTGTGTATTTTTCGTCATTTAATACGATTTGTTTGCCTAGTTGCGCTTTTGTATTAATGACAACCGGGCCTCTTAGGTTGGCGGTTGTGTTATGGAATGGGTCTTGGACTGTTAGAATGCTAAATATTGCTAAATGGTCTTCGCCTTCTATTTTTAATTTTTCGATGACGGAGTCTGTTAATTTCACTGTATAGTCTGTAAAGAAATCGAATGGACTTGTAATGACGAAGCCTAGCGTTGAGCTTTGAACGGATTGAAGAATAAGAAACGGACTATCTTCTCCAAATGGTAGGATAACGAATTGGTTTTCATCTTCAAAGCTTGGAATGCCTTCTTCAAAATGGATGATTTGGTTATCTTTTATTTCGATTTCACCATGATATTTGGTTTGGATTTTCATTTTATTGATCACCCTTTCTTTATTATTATTCATTAACCGGTTTACATTGGATTATATATTTAAATCGTATTTTGAAGCTGTTACGTTAAATTCAATCGACGGTTTTTGTCTTAAGTAGATTTGTATATCTCCTTTGTGATACTTAATGATTGGTTTGTTCGGTTTTGCTTTAACAATTGCTTTATCTAGGTTGACATTAATATCAATTTCTGAAGGTGTATAATGAAATTTTACCTTAGTGGCTGACTCTGGGACAAATCCGATATTGAATTGTTTTTGTTTTGGCTCACTATGTTCTCTCGCAATTTGGGCGATTGTATTTTTGTTCTTTGTTTCAATTTTCATCAAGCGCCGCCCTTCATTTGCTTTTTGAGCGAGGTCTTGTAATAGTTTTTCTTTCGATTGCTCGGCTGCTTCTTTTGTTCTTCTTAATGGTGGCTTTAAATTGGCATCGGCAAATGCTTCTGACTGGTCAATTTCAAGTTTTCCTTTTGTTTTTGTCATCGTTAAGTCTGGCTGGGGCTGTCGTAACTGCAAATCTGCTGGGGGTTGTTTAATCTCAAGCCCAGGTCTTTGCGAATGTATCCCTAATTTGGCAAATTGACTTGATATATTTAAATGAAGAAGCTGCATGAACCTCACTCCTGTTATTACTTAATAAGGAAAAAGCTATCCATATTAGATAGCTTATCGTAAAAAATCCATTAATGTCGGTTGAATAATGCGGGCACCTACTGCAAGTGATGCACGGTGAATACTTTCTTGGATTGTTAAATCTATAATTACTTTTTCAAAATCAACATCTTCGTTATCCGAAACCGTTTTTTCCGCTACAATCTGTTGCTGCAATAAGCGGTTTTCAACCATTTCTACTCGGTTCTGACGGGCACCTAATTCTGCTCTCGTTGATACAACGCCGTTTAATAATTGATCTATTGCATCTAGTGCTTTGGTGATTTCTGTTCCCTTTGTATCAGGATTTGTTAACATCTTTTTAATGGATTCAATCCCGCTGAATAAATCGACGGGAAATGCGTCTTGCGGCCGAACGTTAATTGGAACGGTAACACCTTTCATACCTTCTATTTCTACATCTTGGTTGTTGGATGAAACGGCATCTTTATTTGATATCACTATATCCGTACTATTTATCTTTTCAGTAAAAGTTGCTGGCTCACCATCTTTATTTTTTAAAGCTTCTGTGTAGGTCCGTGATACTTCACCTGAACTTGGGTCTATCGTTATTTTACTTCCGTCAGATGATTCAAAGGTGGTTCCAGTACTATACTTATAAGTTTGTCCATGATAGCTTACTACATAATCTTCAGCTTTAATGGTACCTGCACCTAATTTACTTGTAAATTGACTGAATTCAAGATTGAATTGATTTTCATTAATGGGCAGCTTAGCTGTATCAGTACCATTGAAAATATAATTATCGCCAATTTTTGTATTCGCTATTGATACTAGATGTTGTTGGAGTTGCTCAATCTCTTTTGCAATATTTCCGCGCGCAACTGGATCATAGCTGTCATTGGATGCTTGAACAGTCAACTCACGAACACGATTAAGAATTTGTGTTGTTTCTTCAAGCGCGGCATCTGTATTATCCATCCATATAAATCCTTCTGTGAGGTTGCGATAAAATTGCTTTACTTCTACTAATTGACTTCGATATCGCATCCCTTTCATAGCCACAACAGGATCATCAGAAGGACGGGTTATTTTTTTCCCTGTATTAATTTGGTCTTGTAACTTCCCTAAACGTTCATAGTTTTTACTTATATAACTGAGGTTGCTGTTCGTTAACATATTTTGTGTAATTCGCACTATTTTTCACCTACCCTATCTACCTACTATTCCCATGCCATTGATAATTTTATCAAGCATTTCATCTATTAGCGTAATTTGTCTTGCTGCTGCATTATAGGCATGCTGGAATTTAATCATATTGGTCATTTCTTCATCTAGAGATACATTGCTAATTGACATCCGGCGTTGCTCAACAGACTTGGTTAGCGTTGTCGATATATTTAACATTCTTGAGGCTTCAGATGCTTGGTCACCTAATGCCCCGATCATACCTTGGTAAAACGTATGAACATTTGTTGAGTTTCCACCATAACTAAGAAGGGCATCCTTCACCTTCGAAAGCTCTAATGCATTTGAGCCGTTGCCGATGAAAGCTTTCTCGCTTGACTTAACTCCTTCTGTTGAAAATTCATATGACCATTCATCACCATTTTGTTGTTTTGAAACGTTAGTATAATCTATCTTTATCCCAAAAATAGTTTGAGATTTAGCCTCAAAATTGATATAATCCGTAGTTGCTATTTCCTGCTTGTTTGCGTCTAACGCAGTAAATTTATATTGCCATTTCCCCCCAGCATCTAGTCGCACCGAAACTTCAATTTTATCTGCATTTGTTGGCCAAGTTCCTCCTGTATATGAAGAAGGTTTATCTGTTGCATCGTAAACACCTGTAAAAGATGGATTTCCTACAGTACCAGGTTTAACCTGTTCCCGCTTCATTGTCCCTGCGAGAACATTTCCTTCTGCTGCTGCTGCAATATTATCGACATCATCCATAATGTCTTTGGCTACTGTTATTAGTGCGGCTGCTCCTGCATGATTGTCAGCTTTCAAATCTTTGAGGTTAAAGAAATCGTAATTATTTTTTGTACCGTTTCTTATTTCATTTAAGCTCCAGCCAGTTCGGTGAACAAGATTAAAATGTTCGGCAAATGTAAAAGCCATTTCATCAAGGTCGGACAGCATAGCATTGTAAAGCCCTTTTGTTGTTTCTTTACCCCCTTCTTTCTCTATATAGCCGTAACCTTCAATAAAGCCCTTTAACCTGCCGTTCGTTTTAAAATCAGAAAACTGAGCAAGTAGATAGGTCGGATTGGTATCTGTATCTGCAGCATCGTCATCCGCTATGCCATCAAATCCTTTTTCCGTTTCATTTAATTTAAAAAACCGTATTTCAGAGACAGGACTATCTAGCACTGCTCGTTTGTCATACTTAATGTGAATCCCAAAAGCCTCATTCTTTGATGAATCAACAAGCTTTATTGGCTTAGGAGGTGTAGTACTATTATCAGTTAGCTTATCCCCCTGTGGTGTAGCAAGGTAAATATCATATAATCCTTCCGCATTCGCTGATGCTAAACCACCACTTGGCTGCACTTCAACTTTTATATTGACTAAGCTTGATAATTCATCTACTAATCTATCACGTTCATCATACAAATCATTCGGTAAGTAGCCATTCGGCTCGATTGATCCAATTTGTTTATTTAATTGATTAATTTGTCTTAACAGCGAATTGATCTGCGTTTCAGATATATCAATTTCGTTCCGATAATCCTTTTGGATAGCCTTTAAAGAATTGTGCATATAATTAAAAGTGTTGGCTAACGCGATACCGCGTTGACGCACAACCCGTCGAGCCCCGTTGTTTTGCGGTTCTACGGCTAAATCCTGTAACGAGTTCCAAAATTCATCCATTGATTTTGCTAGACCTGTATCTGAGGGGTCATTCATAATATTTTCCATTTGTGTAAGCATTTCAGCTTTTGCTTGCCAAAAACCAAGCTTGCTATTTTCACCTCTAAATTGCGTATCAACAAATGAATCCCGAATTCGTTGGATATCTCCCGCTCGAACGCCGGTGCCCATTTGCCCAGGTATTTGTGGGCGGTTTCTTGATGCTGGCGGGTATGGTTCTGTAGTTTCAAAATTAACCCTCTGCCTTGTATAGCCAGGTGTATTGGCATTTGCCATATTGTGTCCAGTAACGTAAATCGCGGCCTGTTGTGTCATCATTCCCCTACGAGCTGTTTCTAATCCATGAAACGTTGAAACCATGTAGTTTTCACCTCCGTTGAAATTTATGCCTTTGAGTTAAAAATGGAGCGGCCTTCCTCGTACTGAAATAATTGACCTGGGCGCTCGTAATTATAAGTATCTATTTCAGGTTTTAAGATATCCAATGATAAATTTACAAACTGCAGGGACTGTTTGAGTAGCTGCTGATTTAGTTCGTTTCGATTGGATAATATTTTAATTTGTTGTTGTAATTCGGACTTTATTTGCGTTAATTTAATTTTCTCAGCTGTGTTGGCCACATTGATACACTCTTCAATTGATGGATTCGTAAAATCATTGGATTGTTTCCTTGCTAAAAAAGCGATTGAAACCTGTTGGCGTTCGGTTTCAAATTTTTGGATAGCTTGGATATGCTTTTTTTCCTCTTTTAACAGGTTAGTAAGGGCTGCAGTGTCTCCAGTTTTTACTATTTCCGTCTTTTGTTTTGCCAATTGGTTTAAGCTTTTATGCAAAAGCAGTATTTTTGCTAATGTTTGAATGAGTGTTTCGGCAGACACTGACTGATCCTCCTTTATCTGTTAGTTGTTCCAAAACTCATACATTTTCTTCGCCACTTCACGTGGATTTACTTGATATTCGCCGGATTCAATTTTGTTTTTTAATTCGTCAACTTTAGCTTGTCTTTCGGTTTCGATACGGCTACCTTTTTGCATCTCCATTGCTTCCGTTGAAATTTGGACTTGGTCTGAACTTGATGTTTTTTGTAATCGATCCATTTTTTCAATTTGATTTTTATATGGATTCGTTTGAATAGGACCAAAATGATTGATTTTCAAAACCGTTCACCTCTTTCACTAGAAAAACACGTTATCTGCCTATGGCAAATAGCGATGTATTTTCTTATACTATCAACCAAATTCTTAACAATAGTTGATAGTACAACAATACCTTATTTTTAGTATCGGCACTTTTTCTCAAAAGTTTACTTATCTTGGTCAATTACGGTTATTATTTACATCATCCGTGAAATAGGTCTTGTTTTCTCTTTCTTGGATTTTCCTTTTCCGTTCTTCTTCATGTTCAAATTGTTTTAAATCCGATTCAAGTTTACCAGCACATGTTGCACAAAGCTTGCCTGATTGAATAACCGTGCCACAGCGCTCACATAGATAACCTAAGTTTGGAAACTGCGCTGGTTTTAGACGCCCTTCTTTCACAAAGCGCATAATGGTTACTTCAGGAACTCCAGTTGCTTCCACAATTTGTAGCATTGTAGCTGTGCGATTTTGGCGTTTTTTAATAAATTGGTATACTTTATCGAATAATTGATCCTCTTCTTTTCGGCAGACATCACATAATCCACTAAGATTTTTGACATATATGCGACCGCATCCCGAACAATTATCTAGTTCTGGCATCGTTGATTTCCTCCTTGAGACGGTTCATTTCTTATATTTATTATATCGTCAAAGGAGTGGATTGTATTTAGGCTTTTTGTCAGCTTCTGGCTAATGTTAGTGATTTTATCGAATTTGGTGAGAGGGATTGGAGTACTTTTGCTATTTGTCGTAATGTTGTGCCGGTGGTGTAGATGTCATCTATGATGAGAAGATTTTTGTTTTTGTAATGTTCTAGGTTGATATCGGCTTGAAAATGGAATGGTGAGTCTGTTAGTAGCCTTTCAGAGCGTTTCTTTTTACTTTGTTTTTCGGTATGAGTGCGTTCGAGGATTTCTGCTAATGGTTGTTGGCTTAACAGTTTGGCTAAAGATTTCGCTTGGTTAAATCCTCTTTCATATTGGCGTTCTGGGCTTAATGGAACTGGAATTATGATCGGTGGATTTTTGTAATCAAATGTTTGTTTACATTTCGTTTGGATTGGTTCGGCAAAGATATTTACGAGTTCGTGGTCACCGCGAAATTTAAATTGGGCAAGGAGGTCTTTAAGAAAATCATTGTAATTAAAGATTGATATGTTTTGGGTAAGGAGTCCTTGCCATTCGGGATCCAGTTCCCAATTGTAGCAGTCGTAGCATAGGTCTTGTTTACGGAATTTCGGGTCTAATTTGGATAATGGGCGACTGCATATTCGGCATTGTTCACCCGTAATTGGTTCTAGTTTTTGGTTACATTGGTGGCAGATTTTGGGCTGGGCATTTTGGCTTGATAGCGTGAATAGCGAACTCCAGGTGATGATTTCGGTAAGTGGTTGGTGGCAGATTAGGCAGTGCATATTGGGGTCTTCTCCTTTTTAATAATTGGGCACTTATTTTCAATCTAGCAAACCTAGGTGTTTCCCTTGTTGATTCATTTTTAAAATTTGCATGCGGGCATCGTTCATTGCTTTTGTTTTTCCATAATGAAAGAAGATTACTTCACCTGCTGGATATTTAGGGCTGCGGCCAACTCTTCCGGCTATTTGGACAAGGGCACTTTCGGTAAAAATATCATCCTCAGCACCGAGAACAGCCACATCTGTATTTGGGACTGTTACTCCCCGTTCTAGGATCGTTGTTGTGACGAGAATGGGGATCGTTCCTTCACGGAAGGCTTGGACCTTTTGTTTACGGTTCGGATCCTCAGAATGAACACCTTCGATGCTTGGATTTATCTTTTTCAAGATGGGCACGACCTCATTTAATGTTGTGATATGTGGGACAAACAGAAAAGCTTGCTTATTATTTTGAAGTTGGTTTGTGATCCAGCTCTTTAGGTTTGGAGGGATGTCATGTTTCTTTTTAAGTCGCTTTTTCCAGTCGCCACACCAACGGAAGGTTGGAACAGGTAGGGGATGACGATGATATCTTGCTGGGATTGTAACAGTTTGTATTATGCCTGTTTTGGACTTTTGTTTGAATTCTGCGTTTGGAGTGGCAGTAAGGTAGATTAACGCTGATTTTTCCTTTTTCGCTTGTTGGACAGCATATTGTAGTGATCGGTCAGCTGAATAGGGAAAGGCATCTACTTCATCGATGATAATCACGTCGAAGTTTTTGTAGTATCTAAGGAGTTGATGAGTGGTTGAGATGGTTAGTTGGGCTGTTTTGCTGCGGTCTTCACTGCCACCATATAAAGAGATTAATGTTGTATTGGGAAAGGCCTGCTTAAGACGTGGCGTCAGTTCATGGACGACATCGGTTCGTGGTATTGTAATACAAACTTGTTTCCCATGTTGAAGGGCTGTTTTTATACCTTGGAAAAGGACTTCTGTTTTTCCAGATCCACACACGGCCCAAACTAGTAGGTCTTGTTTGTTGTCGATTGCTTCAATTACTTTGTCTGAGGCAATTTGTTGACCGGGTGAGAGCTGACCATTCCAGTTTAAAACTGAATCGCTATGGGCTGTTTTTGGTGAAGGAGGGCCTGTCCAAATAATGAGCGGTGTGCATTGGCTAACCCGCCCCATCATGATACAGTTTCTACAATAGGTGCAGCTTTGTTCACGGCAACGGGCACAGTGAAATGATGCGAATCTATGTTGATTTTGATTGCCACAGCGTTGACAGATGAATTGTTTTTTAGCGTTTGTTGTGATTCCGTGATGGTATTGAATGTAGCCATTGAGATAGTGTTGATGAATTTCTGAGATTGGAAAAGGGAGTTCATCTAGTAGTAGTCTTTTGCCTTGAAGATGTTGTTGAAGTTCTTGGGAGGATTGAAATTCCTCATTTATTTTTTGTGGTAGTAAGTTTTCTATCTTGTAGATTGATTGACACGTTTGTTGGTTTAGAGTATCCTTTGAAACTAGTATTTCCGGGTATAAAACCTCTATGTCATTTTGGTTTTGTATGGTAAATCTCATATTTTCAGCACCTTTCCTTTTTTTTAGAAAATAAAGAACGAACATTCGCTTTATTCTTGTTTTTTTACTAATAAAATGATATATTACTTTTAATGGGAGGTGAATTGTATGGCAAATGAAATGAGAGAAATTAAAGAGCTTCTATCTGCTATTGTAAATAAGATAGATGTTGTCGATGCTAAGGTTGATGGGTTAACAAGTAGGACGGATGCAATTGAGAAAAATTTAAATGAATTTAAGAATGAGATGTATGAGTTTAGAGATGAAATGTACGAGTTCAAAGATGAGATGTATGAGTTTAGAGATGAAATGTATGAATTCAAAGATGAGATGTATGAGTTTAGAAAAGAAACAAATGAACGGTTTGACCATCTAGATCGACAAATTCTACTTTTAGATGATGAATTAGAAGGAATGAATAAAGATATCAAAAACAATAAGCACGATATTCAGAAGTTAAAAAATGCCTAACTAGAGCACTAACAACCGAATCTTTGTCAGTGCCTTATTTTTTATACCCTTCTAATCCAATTGTGCCTTCACCTAAATGTATACATGTTTAACGGACAGCAGTTCGTAGCGTAGAACTGGAAGCTCACCATTTCAATGGCGATGTAGTTCACGTATAGATATTAATTAACAGTCCTTTGATTTCTCCAACCATACTTAAAATATCTAGGCTCTTTTTTTCTTTATCCAGAACGGCATTGGTGAGGTCGACCAGTTTTTTATCGACTTCTCTGACTATCTTATAGATTTTTGTACGGCCACGGCGATTGAAACCACGACGCTCTTCCAGCTGCAAGCCATTTTGAACCGCTTCATCCATAAATTCTTTAACCATCTTTTTGTATTTTCGAAGTTCATCAACGGTTCTGGATTCTGAAAGAACTTTCCCTTGGTCTTCAATTTCTCGAACTAATTTTGTTAATTTTTCATGGACCATTTCCTGGCGGTTTTTCCCCATTACTTCTTGGAAGGAAATACTTTCAGCAGGTCCGCTTTTTTTTGACTTTATAGTATTTAGGTCGGTTTTTCCAATTTTTTGAACATCCATTATTTTTCCGCCTTTTTGTTTCAAATATAGTGATTATTATTATATCAGATAACTTCTGCATTGATTATAGGAATGAAAGGATGAGGTCTTTTACGATGAATTTATTCATTAGAAAAAAGTAATCGGGCGGGGTATGCGCTTAAACTTAGCCTACCATCAGCATTTGCTGTTATTGAGCCCCCTTCATGACTCTTATTTCAACATCATGTTTTTCAACCTTTTGATCAATTCTATCGATTTTCTCTTCGAGGATGTTTAGTTTTTCGTAAGTTTGTTTGTACCCATCAAACAGTGCCTTATGGTTAGTGTCTACTTTGTTTTCTAGTACAATCAGGTTTTGCTCTAACCTTCCAACCCTTTGTTCAACTTTTGATAAATCTTGTTTTGTTGCCATGTTGGCTTTCATTTCTTGCATTTCAACATTCATTTCCTGCATTTCAACATACATTTTTTCTAGTAAATTAAAAACCTTTTCTTCCATAGCTTACACCTCCTTTGAAGTATTATAACATGTCCTACCTATTTTGATTATCTATTTTTATGAATAAAGAAGGCTGCCCAAATAAGTTGGACAACCTCTTCTTATAGCTATTAACCTTGAAGTAATTGCAATACGCCTTGCGGTAATTGGTTAGCTTGGGCAAGCATTGCTTGAGCCGATTGGTTAAGAATATTATTCTTTGTAAACTCAGTCATTTCTAATGCCATATCGGCATCACGTACGCGCGATTCTGCAGATGTCAAGTTTTCATGTGTTACTTGTAAGTTGTTTATTGTATGCTCTAAACGGTTTTGGGTTGCACCCAGTTTTGAACGTGTTGCAGATATTTGATTAATGGCTTGATCTAATTTAAACATTGCTTGATTAGCATCTTCATGAGACAAGACGCTTATCTTATCAATCCCTAATTTTACAGTACTTAATTGCGGTACATCAATATTAACGTTTTGATTTGTATTTGCACCAATTTGGAAGATCAATGCTTTATTTGTTAAATCGAATTTAGTTGTACCACAAGCAATATTT
Organism: Caryophanales bacterium; assembly: GCA_012840465.1. Classification (GTDB taxonomy): domain Bacteria; phylum Bacillota; class Bacilli; order Bacillales; family Bacillaceae_J; genus Schinkia. Next base: position 4,739 of record DULJ01000014.1, on the reverse strand, counting down.
GTGCCAAACGTCAATTCCAGTCCACCATGCTGAATTTTTCCATTGACAGTGGTGAGATCCTTTGAAAATGTAATTGCAGTCCCAGCACCTGCACCACCACTTGCTGTTATAGCATATTTTTCAACGGACACAGTCACTTTTGCTTCTAGCTGTACCTTTGCAGTGCCTGCCCCAGTAATTTCACTGAAGTCAATGATAAGTTGCTTTCCATCTGTAGTACCTACTGTATGCTTAGTAGCACCAGAACCTACTTTTTGAGCTAAAGAACCGATAGAAAAACCATCTGGATCAAACACTTCAACAGTTGCACTGGAAGTACCTTCTTCATACTTGCTGACGACAATCGTATATTCGCCAAGTTGGAGGTCCCTACCAATAGCACCAGCTCCAGTTAAATTTGCTCCCGAGCTTGCAATCACATTTGCAGTACTTACCCCTGCTCCTGGCTGATTTAAAGTTTTTTCAAACGTTGGCTTTGATCCTGCTCCGGATACTTTTACTCCATATTTCCCTGTTGCTAAACTTGGATCGGTTACTGTTGGAACATCTTTTAAATTAACATCGTTTCCAGCACTATTAGGATAATATTGTGTATCAACAGCACTGGATCCGTCTAATAGCTTTCTAGTGTTGAACTCTGTTTTTCCTGCAATACTATCAATTTCTAATAATAATTGGTCGATTTCTTTTTGGATGGATGCTCTATCAGAAGTTGTATTTGTATCGTTTGCGGCCTGTACCGCAAGTTCACGCATACGTTGCAGCATGGAATGTACTTCTGTCATCGCACCTTCCGCTGTTTGCATAAGGGAAATTCCATCCATTGAGTTTCTTTCCGCTTGTTTTAGACCACGAATTTGCGAACGCATTTTTTCAGAAATCGCTAGACCTGCCGCATCATCTGCCGCACGGTTAATGCGTAGACCTGAGGACAACCTTTCTAGATTTTTTGAAGTAGCTGCTTGGTTTGAATATAGATTACGATAAGCATTAAGTGCTTGGATATTATGGTTGATTCTCATATTATTTTCTCCTTTTTTCTCACGTTATATTAATTTTGGGTTTGGACTTAAAATTTTATTTATCTTCCATTAACACACTTTTTTCATAGGCCATTGCTTTATTTTTCAAGACGTTTGCGGTTTGGATCGGCTTTTTCTTCAAAGCTTCATTCCATGCGATGGCAATTGGCTCCATTCCTTTTAGTACCTCTTCAATTAGCAGTGTATCCTTTTTATAGTTAGCCTCAACTATTTTATCAGCCATGTAATTGTACAAAGCGTCTAACTGGTCGGCAATGATGCCGGCTTCGTAGTTAAGTCCTGCACCTAAACGGTGTAAGATATCATTTGCCTTTTGTAGCTTTTGGTTTGCTATTACATAATCTTTGTTGTTTATATCATCGATTGCTTCTTCTAAATTTGTAAGGCATGCCTCATATAGAAGAGCTGTAATTTCTTGAGGTGATTTTTTATATAATGCTTCTTCTGTTAAAATGCCGATCACGTATTGTGCACCTCCGTTTTGGGTATCTGTTTTATTTATCGGCTCGAATTTTGTAGAGTTTAATAGTTTTTTTCCATTTCTTCAATCAGCAGTAATATTTCTGCCATAACTTGATAGAGTTGTGGGGGAATATTGTCCCCCAAGTCCATATCTAATAGATTTTCAACTAGCTTGGAGTCTTCTTGCATATGAATATTATTTTTTTTCGCTAGTTCTATGATCTCTCTAGCAACTTGGCCTTTCCCGTGGGCAACGACGACGGGTGCGTTCCCGGATTCTGCATCGTATTTAATGACCGCAGCGGAAGGACCGTTGATTTCTTTTCGTTTTTTCTGATTATAGTATTTCGATACGATCATATTTTGAAGTCCATTCCTTTCTCGGTAAAGACTGGTCTCATTTGTGACTCGTGTTCTTGCTTGTTTATGTTGTCATGTTGTTGGTTTTGGGCAGTTGGTCTATTAATTGATGTCATTCTGGTGAAATTTATGCTGTTTATACTATAGCCAACTTCTTGTAATTTTTCTTTTGTGATTGCTGCGATTGGCTCCATTTTTTGTTTGAAACCAGGCTTATCATTTTTAATGGTGATTGATAGATTACGATCAGTTGATGTCAGCATGATTCCAACATCGCCTAACCTTTTGGTTTCAATTAAAAAATAGAGATTACAGTTCTCCCAATCAACTTGCTGTCCTTCCTTTTTGGAGTTCACAAATACTTGAAGATTTTCTGGCTTTTCTCCCAGTAAGAGTGGCAGGGTAAAAAACATGCTTTGTAAACTGTTGCCTGAATCCGCTTTGCTTAAAAGCTGCTGGCCTGTAAGGTTGTTAAGAGCTTGGTCAGCTTGTTGGGCAATCCTTGTGGATGCTTCATCTCCGCCAGTTTGGGCTAGTTTCAAAAGTGCAGCTTTTAAGTTCTCTTGTTGTTGCTGGTTTTGCTGTTCCTGTTGACCTTGAGCTTGAGCTTGACCTTGGTGGAAGGGTGATTCCCCGCCTTTTTGGAATACTAGAGATTTCGCTAGGTCACTGTCATAGTTAAGTCCAAGTGAACGGACCATTTCAAACATTTGACGAGCAGACGGTTCTTGTCCTTGTCTCACATAGGAACGTGCCGTTTCATCAAATTGATTCAATAACTGTTGGGTAGGTGACTTCTGTAATCGCTCAAGATTTGTAGTTTCTTTGGAAACAAAATGCATTACCTTTTGTTCAGATGGCTTGAAATTAATTTTATCTAATAATGTTTTTATGTCATGAACAATTTTTGCTGCTTCGGTATGGTTACCCTTTGCTAGCAGCTTTTTAGCATCCGCTAGTTGTGAGCTAGCTTGCATTAATTGCTTTTCGGTTTTCATATCTGTAAAAAGCATCATATCGCTCTTTAAAATGGCATTATCAAGTTTGCTGATTGTTGTTTCAAGCATTTGCTTTGCTTGTGGATAGGCATTTTTCTTAAATGTATCTACTAGACGTTCCACTGTATCCAGGTTTTTAGTAATCTCGCGTTTTAATTCACGGAAATCATGGGTTGCCTGTGCGAGTTTCTGAGTTACTTTTGTTACTAGAATATTTTTCGTTTGAAGCGGCAGTGTTTGGAACTCTTCGTTTTGGTCGAATTGTTTTATCAGTTCATCTTGGATTCCTTTTTGTTGTTCCGTTGGTCGGTTTTGCTGCTTCGGCTCGACTTTCGTAAGTTCCTGTTCGATTTCAGTAAGTGCATTTGTGATTTGTTGACGGGCGCCTAGTTCACGGCCTTTTTCTAAGAGCTGTGAAGAACGCTCGATTGCTTTTTCGACTTTTTCTATTGTATTTAGATCTAAATTTAGGTTGCTTAATAGTTCTTTACGTATTTGAACAAATGCTTGATCGAGATTTGACTCTTTTTGGATTTGTTTTAGTGCTTCATTTAACTGAGCACTTGGGCTTGGTTTTTGATTTTCAGTTGTTTGCTTTTGGTTTAGTAAATTAGCAAGTATTTGACTTAATTTTTGATTGGTTTCCTGTTGTACTGTTTGTTTCTGCTGACTTTGTTGTTGGTTAGGCTTGATTTTGGTCGAGTTTTCATCTGGTATATTAGAACTTTGAATTTTTGTATTTTCAGTTGGTGCCGTATTGGATTGTTTTATTTGGTCTACGGCTTGATCCAAAATATTTGAAATTCTTTCACGACCCGCTTGGTCCAACTGGCTTGCTTGATTTGTCATTTTTTCGATTGTGTTAATGATCTTTGGATCAATGTCCTTGTTGTTTTTTAATAGGTCACGGGCAACCTCAATGGCACGCTGAATGCTTGGTTCATTTTGAACTGCTTCTTTGATTTGCTTTATTGTTTCGATTGTACGTTGTTCGGGTTGATTTTGATTGCTGATTTGTTGCTGCTGTTGACGTGTTTCGGTTTGCGTTAATTCACTTTCAGCCTGAGCTAATGCCCGGGACAGATGTTCACGACCCATTGTTTCTCGACCCATTTGCTGAAGTTGACCGGCTTCGTTCACAGCTTTATCTATTTTCTTGGCTACTTCAACGTCTACCTTCGGATTGTTAACGACCTTGGCTCGGACTTTTTCGATTGCACGTTGGAAGTCGGGCTCATGTTTTATATCTTCTTTTACTTGTTTTATAGTTTCACTAGCTGGCTGTTCATTTTGGCGTTGAGTAGGTTGCACTTGTTGTTGAACTTGAACTACTTTCGTGTCGGCTGAACGTACTTCGTTTGTGTGAATATCGCCCCTTGTTTTTGCATCTGGTTGTGGTTGTTCTACTTTCGGTTGTTGTTGTGCTTTGGGTTGTTGTTGCGATTGAACTACTTTCACATCATTTGTGCGAGTTTCGTTTGTTTGAGCCTCGCCTTTTGGTTTTGCATCTGGTTGTGGTTGTTCTACTCTTGCTTGTTGAGACTGTTGGCGTGACTCGATTTGCTTTAATTCATTTTCAGCTTGTGTCAAGGCTTGGGTAAGGCGTTCTCGACCCATGTTTTCACGACCTATTTGACGAAGTTGGCGGGCTTCGTTCACAGCTTTATCTATTTTCTTGGCTACTTCAACGTCTACCTTCGGATTGTTAATTACCTGTTCTCGGGCTTTTTCGATTGCACGTTGGAAATCGGGCTCATGTTTTATATCTTCTTTTACTTGTTTTATAGTTTCACTAGCCGGCTGTTCATTTTGGCGTTGAGTAGGCTGCACTTGTTGTTGAGTTTGAACTACTTTCGCGTCGGCTGAACGTACTTCG
>DULJ01000013.1 GCA_012840465.1 Caryophanales bacterium | reverse complement strand
GCAAATCCATGAAAATGCACCTCGCAAATTGGTATTTTTGGTGGTTTAGCCACTTCCATTTTACCACTTTTCGCTAAGGTGCATTTTTGTTTTTTGAAAAATTTTTGGACTTTTTGAACACGCTCTAATAGATTTCCTTTAAATATAGGCGCTTTAATAAGGTATTATTTAATTAGATCTTGGTCCATCGGAAGAGTATAATGGACGTTTCAAGTCTAATTCACTTATTACATCTTCTATTGGACTATACCACGAGTTAGTTGATGAACCTGCAGCATGTACTCCATATATTTGTATATACCCTGAAGCATTTTTCGGTGCAGTAACTGCCGCCCCGCTGTCTCCTGCTACTGAAACTATATCTGTTTTAACTGCGTCAAGTACATATCCCTTATTATATTTATAACCACCCGTAATTTCCTTATCAACATATTTCGCTACAATTTTGCCCGTATCTGAACCACTATTTTTTCCATGTCGTACTACTAAAGCTCCAACAGCAACATAGTTTGAAGTAATGTAGGTATTAACAGGTAAGCTAAATACATATCCTTTAACAGTTGTCCACTGAGTTTTTACGAAAGAAGCATTGCTATATCTAGTACCTGATGGGTCTTTCGTAACTTCTCCTATATATTCATTCCCCTCATAAACAGCAGTTCCAACACCAGCATTAGCGTGCCCTGAAATAACTACTCCATAATTCCCATCATTATCAATTGCTGCGAAACTAAGTGTACTCCATTCATAATATTTTTTTGATATAGTTCATTCGCTTCAACATCTCTAGGTCCTTGCTGGGACTGCGTTGATTCTGAAAAATCGGTATTTCCACTTGCTGTACTAAAAGATGATATAACTAATAATGCTGTTGTAAATAATGATAAAGTAATAGATTTAAAATATTTTCTTCCCATTGTTTTTTCCTCCTAAATTTTCAGAAATTCCGACTATTTCCCAAAATGAAGTTATACTTTAGAATGAAAAATTTGTTCAAAACTTTAAATACTTCTTTTTTATAATGAGCCTTTAGCTACTTGAATACCCCTTTCTATACTTTAGCTAATTCTATCCTCATGTATCAAACTGAGAACAGATTATCGTAGATGACACTTGATGGTGTGCTTTTACATTCTATAATAGTTCTTAAATTGTCTCCCTGTAATAGATTTAAATACCACCCATCAATAGATTAATACAATTATATAAAACTATTTTTTTAAGAGATCTCTTAAACATAATGCTAATCTACTTTTTACGACAAATACAACGAAAAAATTTCGCAGTATTCCGCATGTTTTTTTCGTTCGGTATGGCGGGTTATTATTTCGGTCATTGCGGTTCCTTGACCATCTAACCTGCATTCCCAGAATTTATAACGATGGCGGTTCAACTCCAAGCGCTCGATAAAGTTCGATCTGTTTCTTTGTCATCTCGCCAAGGATGCGACCGTGTCCAGGCGCTTCAAACCGCTCTATCGTATCAAGTTCATCCAACAGTCCCTGTAGCGTC
>DULJ01000012.1 GCA_012840465.1 Caryophanales bacterium | reverse complement strand
GATACGATAGAGCGGTTTGAAGCGCCTGGACACGGTCGCATCCTTGGCGAGATGACAAAGAAACAGATCGAACTTTATCGAGCGCTTGGAGTTGAACCGTCATCGTTATAAATTCCGGGAATGCAGGATTTATAGAAAAAAATGCAGGATTTTTATTCAAATTGTCGAATATAAGCTAGCTTTATTAGTTTTGGGTGCCTGTCACCGCCCGGAAATTGTCGAAATCTGCAGAATATCAGACTTGAAGATGCAGTATTTGTAGAAGCGATGCGATGATTCCCGTATTAAATAAACGTTTAAATAGTTTGGTTTAATATGGGCAAGACATAATCTTGTTTAATTACAGTTTATGTCTACGTTTTGGTTCACTGTCACAAACCAAAGAATGTCGGGATTTGTAGAATTGGAGAATGAGGGAAAAGGCGACTGCCGTTTAATAAATAATCGGTTCCCCATTGGTATTTTAATAGATTTTATACGCTGTAATTGCTACAATCAAGTTACGTAGCAATTACATAAAGGCGGATGGGCGGTTGACACTCCCTTAGAAAGGGGGTGTTGCACATGGTGACATATGAAGCAATGAATGTGCTCTTTCAATTCGGCATTTTCTTAGCTACAGCATTAACAGCTGTTGTAGCTATCATCGCACTCGTCACCAACAGAAAAAAGAAGTAACCTTCCTTCCGCTCTGGACTAGTGGATAAGGTATACTTCTCTTTAGTTAAACCCAAGTTCATTTGGTCAGCCGCTCTTCATGCGGCATGTATGTTGCTACTGACTGGGCGTTCGCAGCGTCCAGTCTTTTTATTATATTACCATTATACATTAATTTATTCATTATTTGAAGTACTTGGTTTTGGGTACCTGTCACCACCCGAAAAATGTCGAGATTTGCAGAATTTAAGTTAGTGTACTTTGATGTCATTGACTTCACAACATTTAGATTGGGGTTGCCCGCTTGCTTTGTATACGGCAATGCGTCATTAATTCACTGTTTTGGTTTTGGGACATAAAAAACCTCCTCAAAAGTTGATTTGAAGAGATTATCTCATAGTATAGGATTGGTTAAAATGTGGGAATTATTTGACGTTTACGTTTGTCCAATAGATAAACTTTAATGATATACTGGATGTAATAAAAAAATGGAGGTGCAAAAGATGAAATGGGAGCAAGTTCGTGAACAATATCCAGAACAATGGGTGCTTGTCGAAGCTATATCTGCCTACTCTAATAATTCAATTCGCTATATTGAAGAACTATCAGTCATTTCAAATTTCCCCGAATCAACTATTGCATGGAAAGAATACAAAAAACTACATCTAGCCGACCCATCACGTGAATACTATATTTTCCATACAGACCATAAAACAATTGAGGTAAAAGAACAAAAGTTTATCGGAGTAAGGAGACAACTCCAATGAACATTCATATGGAAGATGGGTTGCCGATAGTCTCTGTTTCACTTGGATATAAAGGGAGAATATTAATATTGAATAATGTGCTTTTAGACACAGGTTGTTCGAACACTATCTTTGATACCGATGAAGTTGAAGAAGTGGGTTTAATAATAGACCGCAAAAATGGCAGACCTACAAGAATGTATGGAGTCGGTGGTGAAAGTGAATTGTGCTTTGAACAAACCATAAGAGACTTGGAAATTGATAATTTTCTTCTGGATTCCTTTCAATTACAATTAGGAATAACAAAAGAGACATACGGCTTCAACGGAATCCTTGGAATCGATTTTATGATTAAGTCGGGTTTAGTCATTGATTTGAAAGAAAAAACAGCGTATAGAAAGTAGGGGAATTTAATACCCTCTTTAATATAGAAAACCTCATTTAGAAATGTCACGGTGAGTCGTACCACAAGTGATTGGCAAACAGGAAATAGTGGTGAAGCTTACGAAAGAAATTTTAAATCAGTATCTGTTGTAGCTATTATTGCACTCGCCACCAAAAAAGACAAAAAATGACCGCCACTCCACGACCAATGGTAAACGGCGGTTATTTTTTAACACTGCTAATATACTTAAACTGTTTCAGCCGGTCTTCATACGGTATGTCTGTTGTGCTACTGACTGGGCGTTCACAGCGTCCAGTCCATTTTATTATATATCTATTATACCTAAAATTATTCTCGGTTTAAAGGGAATTAATTATTTGACTTAATTTATTGGTGATTGGTTGGGAAGGTTGCGTCCATTATTGCTCGTGTTCACCGAAGAAAATTCAATCCTATAAAGCCCCCAGTGGGAGAAACAGAAACTAGATATATTTAGCTTCTTCTTCTTGAGCAATTTTTCTCATTTTGTCTATATCAATCGGCTCACTAGTCAGTTTTTGGTGCCTGTCACCACCTGGAATTTGCCGAGGTTTTTTAGAATTGGGGTTGCGTCACGGTGACGGCCCCGAAGAATGTCAAAATTCGTAGGTTTTAAGATTTAAGTAAGTTATATTTCTAAAGTTTCCCCGCTGCATTATGATTGATAGCAGCAGGGATTTTTCAATTTATACGATTTTCTATTCTGAAAAGCTTATCTTTTTGAGACAGCCTTAAAATAATGTTATCCTCATTATTTGTAAGCGCCAAACCATGTGGGGATAGTTTGACGCTTACAAAGCATCACTAACAATAGAATGGTTGAATTTTTCCTCCAGCTTGATTTGTTAACATAGAACACACGAACTGTCCTATCATTCTTATCACTGCACAAAAATTTAAATGTAATTCATTTTCTTGCAGTTTTATTAAACTTTTTGTCGAATAATATGTATTGTGTGACTTTTCATTTCAGAAAGAGGTTGATGTAATTAAAACTCAAGATTATGATCAACTATGGAAGGAGGTTATTACAAAGATAAGGTACTGTTAAGAAGTGTATTGGTACCCTAGAACCCCACTGGCTTTAGCCGTAGGAGTATCAGAGAACTGAATGGAAGTACTCCAATTTTTTGAAATACCATCATAATTCCTTGAATAGAACCTCTAAAGATTATTTCGAGCTCGAATAGTTACAAACGTGTTCAATGCGATAATATACTATTTTTTCAAAGCAAATATTTCAAAAACTTTATGGAATTAAGATTTATAATACCATCAAGTGTCTGCTTCCGTCCTATCAACCATAAGGTCCCCAATAACGAACACTACAAAAACCAGTTTGATTCCAATGGAACAAAATTAACATAAAAATTTACACATCTTTGGATGGAATACAGCAGCGGAATATTTCCACTGGAACGCAAGGGCCGTACCCTTGTTATGTAAAAAGCTGTTATACTAGTTAAAAAGTGAGGTGTCGGGTAATGGAAGAGTTAATAAAGCAACTCATGGGCCAAATGAACAAGCGCTTTGATAAACTTGAGCAAGAAACAGGCCAAATGAACAAGCGATTTGACAGACTTGAGCAAGAAACAGGCCAAATGAACAAGCGATTTGACAAACTTGAACAAGAACCAGGTCAAATGAACAAGCGATTTGACAAACTTGAGCAAGAAACAGGCCAAATGAACAAGCGCTTTGACAGACTTGAGCAAGAAACAGGCCAAATGAACAAGCGCTTTGATAAACTTGAGCAAGAAACAGGTCAAATGAATAAGCGTTTTGACAAACTTGACCAAAGTCTAGAGGCAGTTAAACAAGAGATTGTAAATAACCAAACCGAAAATAGAAGTTATTTTAAGCATATAGAGACTAAATTAGAACAACAACGCACATTTGAGCTTGTTTCTGATGAGCTAAGGGGAATAAAGATAGATATCGAGTATTTAAGTGAAAAAACAGGTAAACACGATAAACAAATTAATAATTTGAGCAAACGTATTCAAGCATAATATCGGAACGTAGGGAACGTTCGCATGTTCCAACATGGGCGGGAAGCAAAGGGTATGGTTGCAACATATAATACCATTTCGTAGACAGAAAATATTAGAGTGGATTGGGAAGGAGGAAGAAAATTATGAGTAATGTTCATACTCTTCTAGTTGTGTGGCAAAATAAAAGTGATCGTCTGTATTATCATATTGGGACTCTTTCTTATTACAATAATCAGTACGAATTTACTTACACACACTCAGAACGAGGAGGGCGAAAGTTAGGTGATGCTATAAAAAACGGTTATATATATCATCCGGCTTTTCCGAATCCTGGTAAGCTTTATCAATCAAAGAGCCTTTTTCCAGCTTTTGATCGCCGCTTACCTACAAATGACCGTTCGGATTTTAAAGCAATTCTATCTGATTTGGGTTTGGATGAAAGTTCAACAAAGATGGATTTGCTTCAACAAACTCGTGGTCGACTAGCAACCGATACGTATTCTTTTGAACAACCTCTTCGACTTGAAAAGGATGGAAAACTACATTCTAGTTTCTTTGTTCACGGAATGCGTCATCGTAATTTACCAGATCAATGGTATTTATGGTTAGCTAAAAATGATACGCTAAAATTAATACAGGAGCCTACTAATAACTATGATTCTAACGCTGTAGGTATTTACACTCAAAGTAGGAAACATCTTGGATACGTACCTAACTTTTATAGTAAGGCTATCTTTTCATTATTAGAAAATGGAGCTACCCCTTATGTTAGGGTAGTCTATCTTAATGAAAAGTCAACCCCTCATTGGTGGTTAAAAGTGGACTTTGAATGTGAGATACCTTCCCTACAAGGTATCACATCTGATGAATTATCCCCTGTTATGCAATGAAAGTAAGCGTCAGTTCAGTAGTAAAGAGATTACTACAGAACTGACGCTTTTTGGGTGCCTGGCACCGCTCGAATTCTGTGGGCGCAATTCACTGTGACGCCCCAGTATTTGTCGAAGAATGTGAGAATAATTGATTGGTAGGTTGTGTTAAAATAAAGTGGAAACTGCATATTGTGAGGGTGGTTGGTTGTCATTCTTCTTTCCGTTTTTAGGAAAGGAGATGATAATCATGGAAACTAGGCTTTGATGAGATGATTGGACACTTAGATCAAAAGAATGTTAAATTTGAACTAATTACTAAAGACGAAGCCAAGAACATTCTTCAAACGTCAAATTACTTTTACAAAATTACTGCTTATAGAAAGAACTTCGAAAAAAATAAATATGATAAGTATGTCAATTTGGATTTTAAACTATTGCAAGACCTTGCCACCATTGATATGCGACTTCGTTATTTAGTATTACAAATGTGTCTAGATATAGAACATATGGTTAAAACACAGATTCTTACGGATATAACTAAAAATAGCCAGATTCATCCTCAAAAGATTATAAAACCGATAACCAGTTTTACAAAAAGGATTAATATGAATAAAGATATTGAAACATACAATTACATTAACGTTGTTAAAGAAGCGGGAAAAGTTGCCATTTATGAGATATGTGGACGAAATGTTATTAGTGAAACAACGGAAGAATATCGCCTTAAAGATGATTGAAGTTGGGATAGCAGATAAGGAAGTTAGTGAAATCACTGATTTGTCATTTGATGGAATTCAACGTCTAAAGGGTGAGGAGGATGTGGAAGATTAAAAGGAAATGGAAAGAATCCAGGGAACTTTTTCCGAATCAATTTCTTTTGGTATCAATTCTTGATTATCTATATTAAAATCATATAATTTCAAATGAAAGTAGGCGGAAGACCATTGAACATTCTAGTATCAGGAGGAGCAGGCTACATCGGCTCACACACTTGTGTAGCCTTGCTGGAAGCAGGGCATTCAGTCATCATTGCTGATAATTTAAGTAACAGTAAAGCGGATGCTGTTGGTAAGATTATGGGTATTGCGGATAAAGAAATAACTTTTTACGAGATTGATGTAACTGATGAGGAAGCCGTAGACATTATTTTTACTAATCATAAGATTGATGGTGTTATTCACTTTGCCGGTCTTAAGGCGGTGGGGGAGTCTGTTGAAAAGCCACTGACCTATTATTTTAACAATCTTGTTAGTACGATGGTTCTTGCTAAAGCGTGCCAGAAGCATGGTGTAAATCGTTTTGTCTTTAGCTCGTCAGCTACAGTGTACGGAGATAACAAGGTTCCATTTGTAGAATCAATGGAGCTTTTACCAACAACGAATCCGTATGGTGAAACAAAGGCTATGAGTGAGCGGATTCTAACTGATATAGCAAAAGCAAATCCTTTTTTTGCAGTTTCTATCCTACGGTATTTCAACCCCGTTGGAGCTCATGAGAGTGGCTTAATTGGTGAATCACCCAATGGAGTACCCAATAACCTTATGCCTTATGTAACTCAAGTGGCTAATGGGAAATTAGAGAAATTGAGGGTCTTCGGAAATGACTATCCTACGGTTGATGGTACGGGTGTACGGGATTATATCCATGTGGTAGATCTAGCGGAGGGTCATGTCGCAGCGGTAGATCATTTAACCGCTGGCGTTCATATCTATAATTTAGGAACTGGCAAGGGTACTAGTGTACTAGAGCTTGTCAAAGCCTTTGAAGAGGCGAATGACATGGAAATTCCTTATGAAATCGTGGCTCGTAGACCTGGCGATATTGCTGAATGCTACGCTGATGCTTCTAAAGCAAAGCGGGAACTAGATTGGACGGCAAAACGTGATATGATCGCCATGTGCCGCGATGCGTGGCGGTTTGAAAGCGGACAAGGGGAATAGTGGCTGGTGTTCATGTTTAACAATAAGTTTTGGGTGTCAGTGGTCAAGCCCCTTCTCAAATAGAGTTGGGGCTCATTATGTCTTAATTAATCTTTTCAGGCATGCCTAGATAGTATCCTTGAGCGATACGTACACCTATATCTCGTGCAGTATTCAGACTCTCTTCATTCTCTATTCCTTCCAGTACTAAATTTGCATTAGTATTGTCACAGTACGAAAGCAAAGATTTAATCATATCTTGTTTATTTGCAGACTTTTCAAGATTTTTAGAAAAATATCGATCTAGTTTTATATAATTCGGTTCAAATTCAATTATTGATTGCATGGAAGGCCAGCCTTTACCAACATCGTCAAGGGCAATTGAAAGTCCATACTCTTTTAACAACTTTACCCTTTCGTGCAATAAATCTAAGTCGAAAGTATCGGTTTCATTAATCTCAAAGATTATGTGTTGACAGGACTCCTTGAATTTTGTAAAAATATCATTTAGAAATGTAGGAAAAGTTTTATTTATAAGAGTCGATGGGAAGACGTTTATAAATAACTTTAATTCTTTTTTCATAAACCTTCTATTTATGAAATGGGAACTTGTTAGGGCTTTATGGATAGACTTGGTGTCTAGATCATAGAGCTTATTTGTTTTTTTGGCCTCACTAAATATAAAATTAGGAGAGCCCATATTGGTTCTTAACAGGAACTCGCCACCAATTGAAGAATTATCATTCAGGTTATATATGGGTTGAAAGTAATGTTCAAATTGATTCTGATCAATCAAATTATTTAATATACTTTTCGTCTTCAAAAATCTCTATCCTCCTTTCAATGCAAAATAAAAATCCACCCAAAAGGTGGATTAGAAAAATCTTTACATAACCATCTCTTTGGTAACCCGGCTACCATAGTTGTAATAACGTTAGGCCCGTGGCTTTGCGTCCCTATTTTTCAATAGGTTTGCCATTTAACTTTCGGAATGCTATTTAATTTCAAGTAAATTATACATCATGTTGGTTGGAATTACCACTTGTTTTTTTGTAAAGGAGTGCGGTATTGATAGATCCAAAAGAAACTTTGCTTCCCTCCAATACAGGTCTACAGCCCCTTATCAAGGTGTTATAAATATTGTATTGTTTTTGTATAAAATAGAATACAAGAACCGTCCCCATGTTCCTAAAATTCGATCATGCACATGGCTGTTCGTTGCATTTGTTTTTCTAATATATATTGAGATTCATGTAAAGAGACGCGTTGTCCATTTTTAAATTGGATCACTGATTGAATACTTCGTTGGTCGGAAGACTTAAATGTTGATATGTATTTGACATGATGATAGAAAATCCAGTTACATTCAAACGATTTTGGTGAGTGGGTTGGAAACGCAAAGATATTGTCTTTTGGATTAATTGGAATGGGAACCTTTTGCTGCGAACCGGTTCTATAACTTAAAGCTCGACGTCTTCCATCATAGGTAGAACCGCCTTCTAGACAGGCATCTTTGACAATTTGAATAGGCGTTTTTCGAACATAGAATTGTTGATTTTCTTCAAGTACAAGTGTGGAGTATTCCATATGGGCAACTGATAATAAAGCCATCGTATTTTGATTTACCTCATAATGATTGATGATTTGTTTCATAATGACACTCTCCTATTTAAGAATATTTTGATGATAGTTTAACAACGTAACCAATCGACATTTTCTTTTCTAATAGAAATAATATCCACTTATGAAAGCGTTTGCAAATTGTTGGAAAATAAGTATAGGCACTACTTATTTTGGGGATTTTACTCCTCTTCCAGCTTTAGCTTTACTAGCATTTCGAATTGCGGTTTCATGTCGTTAAAAAGCTGATCAATGCTAATGCCCCGACCGACGAATATTTTATACAGAGTTAGAGCATCCGGTAATTTTTCACCTCGTTCAATCTTTCCCATATAGCTGTCGTCAAGATCTGTTTTTGAAACAAATTCTGATAATGTAAACTTTTTCTTACTGCCTTCATAACGTTCTTGTTTTAAACCTGGATTCCCGATATGTATAACGATGAAAAACATCCAGATTCATTGTAACAACAACGATTCCGGGTGTTTTTTGTTGTTTTTTTCATCGTTATAAATTATAATATATAACGATGGAGGAGGGAT
>DULJ01000108.1 GCA_012840465.1 Caryophanales bacterium | reverse complement strand
GGCTTTGCGTTTTTTGTTGCTGGCCGTTTTATCGGACTGATAGCCCAGTGCCAGAGACTGTTCACTAAAAGGGGCACTGGTCAGGCGGATGCCACTGGCGTTGAAAATCGCATTGGCAATGGCGGCTGCGGCTGGCAGTTCCACGCCTTGGTTCCAGGCCAAAGGCTGGCCGACGGCAGACTCCCGCTTGACCAGTTGGACGGCTGGCTTGTCGCCTGTTTCTTGGACAGGGCTGTCGCTACTACCTTCGCCGCCTTTGCCCACGCCATTGTTCAGCAGTTGCTGGGCCCAACGGCCCAGTCGGTCGGCCAAGGCGGGCGCAGACTCCGGAGCGTGTTCGGAATTGTTCAGTTCTGTGCTGTCGTGGCCAATGGTCAGCTTGTCTATGCTGAGCGTGCCTTGACGGGTATCAACGCTGACATCCACGGCCCAGGCGGACCACTGCTCACGTGCAGCCTGTCCGGGGATGTGTTCCACAATATGGCTGTAGGCCAGCCCGCGACCTTTGCGCAAAGGGCCTTGATGGGCGGGCAAGGGCGCGGACCAGTCCGATTGCTCGGCAACCCGTTGCAGCAGTTCTCGACCTTGGGGGCTGCTGACGTGTTCCAGTCGTGCCTCCAAAGGATCCAGCCCCAAGTTGTGGCAGTCCTGATCGAACTGCGACTCTTGGGCAAAGACTGTGGCCTGGGCCAGACTGTCGGGGTCACTGCTGGCGGCCGCGCCATCATAGTTAGGCGTGGGTGCAGAAAAGTAATCACTCTTTACGGTTGGGCCGCTGCTGGGCAAGTCTTGCTGACCACAAAGAATGGCGGCCAGAGAAGGGCGCGCACCGGACAAGGTGTTCAGTTGCCAGCGGGTTGCTCGCAAATAGGCATTCAGGTCGTTTCGCTCGGTGCTGCCTTTATAGACGCTCAGGCCAATGGT
Organism: Caryophanales bacterium; assembly: GCA_012840465.1. Taxonomy (GTDB): domain Bacteria; phylum Bacillota; class Bacilli; order Bacillales; family Bacillaceae_J; genus Schinkia. Next base: position 674 of record DULJ01000108.1, on the reverse strand, counting down.
GACTTCGCTGTGGCTGGCACGAACCTGCACAGCCTGGGGGCGGCCAAAGGCCATGACGGCTGCATCCATGGCACAGTCGTAGGCATCGGCCTGATTGCCAGCAATATCTTGTAGATGGATTTGTTCACTGGGCAGACCACTCAGGGCTTGCAGCTCAATCAGCAGGGCAGCGGGGCGCTGCGTGTGCGCCCAAACATAAAGCTGCTTGTTGTGATAACAAGCACGGGCCCAAGCGGTTTCCTGATGCTCGGCGGCAGATTGCCACTCATAGCGTTGATCGGGGGCGCTAAGCGTAGTGGCAACAGTCTCATCGGTTGGTAGGGCCGCCTGGTTTGCAGCGACGGGCGTGGCCCAGCGCGCATCCAGCAAGGCGGCGCCTTGTTGAGCCTGCTCGGCTTGTACCGCCAGCACACCCAGAAAATTCCCCATATGCACACAGGCCACGACGCCGGGTACTTGCAGGGCGGCTTGTTGGTCTACTGACTGTAATTCGGCACCCAGATACTGGCCGTTTTCGTAGAGCCAATAAGGCGGTCGCACAACAGCGCCATGCAGCAAGCGGGTGCCTTCAGGCAGGTCCGGCCACTGTGCTCGGGAACGGTCTTGTACGGAATGACTCATTGCCGGGCCTTTGCGACGCGTACAGCGGCTTGCATGATTTCGACGTGCGTGCC
>DULJ01000111.1 GCA_012840465.1 Caryophanales bacterium | reverse complement strand
GTGCATCGGCCGATTTGGCCAGCAGCGGCATGAATTCCTGGATAAGAAAGTAGGGGCCGGTGGTATTGGTCGACAAGGTAGAGGAAAAGTCTTCAAACGAAACCTTGTCAGGGGTGAAAATGGAGTCGATCATAATGCCGGCGTTATTGATCAGCACGTCCAGCTTTTCCTCGTGTTGGGCCAATTGCGTGCGTGCACGGACAATGGACTGCGGATCTGTAATGTCCAGTTCAATGAAGCGGGCCTGTATGCCTTCCTGACTCAGTTTCTGGGCCGCTTCCTGGCCCTTTTGACTATTGCGGGCCGTGATGTAAACCTTATGGCCTTGATGGCCCAGGCCCTTGGCGGTTTCATAGCCAATCCCTCTGCTGGCTCCGGTGATCAGGCATGTTTTTTGCATGGTGTTTCCTTATTAGTGTGCCAATTCACGTAGCTGTCTTTTCAGTTTCTTGCCCGTTACGCCGATGAATTCGTTGGCAGACTGCAGTTCAATCGTGGACAGGGCCGGCCAGTTTTTTTGACGCATGAGTTGATTGACTTGTTCGGTGATTTCATCCTTTGACGCTGCGCAGGAATCAAGCAGTTCGATATAGGCGACCAACTCATTGTTATCGGTCATGATGACCGTGGCCTCGAAGACTTCATTGATTTCCGCCATAATCGCTTCTTCGATCTGGCAACTATAAATTTCCATGTTATTAAACGAGAGTGAATCGTTGGTTCTATCTACGTGATAGAAATTCCGCTTTTCATCGAAATAGACCAGATCGCCCGTCAGCCAATAGCCGTCAATCTTGTTCATTTCAGTCAGGGAGTGATTGTTCCAATATCCCTGCGTGACCGATTTGGATTTCACCGCCAGTCGGCCTACGCTGTTTTCTTGCAGGTACTGTCCTTGCTCATTGAAAACAGCCACGTCAACCCAGGGAAACGGTTTTCCAATGCAACGCTTGTAATTGTCGGACTGGGGAGAGTGGACGTTTCTGAAAATGGCAAAGGCAAATTCCGACGAACCCAGATTGTCGACAAAAAACGAGCCTGGAACCGTTTGCCCGTCCCGCTCGTGATGGCCCAGGGAGATCAGTTTTCTGATGTGTTTTTCATGGCTGGCATCGCCGGTTGCAATCCAGTAGCTGACGGATTGGAAGTCGGATTTGTCCAGTGTGTGGCGGCACAGGTCCACATAGACTTTCGGAAAAGCAATCACCACATTGGGACGGGTTTCCCGCACGGCCCGGATAATGGTCGCGGGATCTTTTTTGCTGAGGATAGTGACGTGTGCTCCACGGGTGAAAGAGAGCATCAACAGTGAAATCGAGGCCCCATGAGAGTGGGGCAAGATGGACAGGATATGGTCCCCTTTCTGTTTCTTGACCTGCGACCTGACGCCATGAAACATGGACTCATGCGTGAAAATGACCGCCTTGGGAATGCCGGTGGTCCCCGATGTGTGTCCAATCATGATCACGTCTTGTGGTTCATGCGAATAGAAAGGTCGTGACGGGGTTTGTTGTCGTGTTTTTAGCGCGTCAATCGTGTGTACGGGCAAGCTGTAGTTCGCTTGTGCGAACACCTTTGTGATCTCCGCTTCTTTTTCGGGTGTGATGACAAGGTGGTTGGGGCGCACGCTGTGCAGGAACTTGAGCAAAATATCAGTGTTCAGCTCGCCATTGATCAGTGCCGGAATGGCCCCAATGCTGTTCAAGGCCAAGAAATGCAAGAAGTAGTCGATGCTGTCCTGAAAATACAGGCTGACCACTTCCTTGGGTTTGACACCTGTTTGTTCGTAGGATGAAGCAATCCGTCTGGCCGTTTCAATGATTTCCTGAATAGAGAAATCCTGCTTTCTGCACGCTTCATTGTCGATCAGGGACAGAATCTTTTTATCACTACCCTGATAGAACTTCTCATGGATTTTGTGGATGAAATTGCCTGCTCCAAGATGCTCGTCATTGAGCAGTTCATCCAGATGCAGCTCGTCGATCATACGTCACCCTCTTGTATGGAAAATGGTCTGTTTGTTAGCGGCTGATTTCGTAGTTCATGCTGATGGCCAACCGGTTCCAGACGTTGACCAAACCGATCAGATACGTCAGATCAACGATTTCCTTGTCATTGAAGTGAGCCTTGAGTTCATGCAGTTGCGTCTGCTTGTCTTCCAGATTCTGGATAAAGGTCACTTGCTCAGCCCAGCGCAGCGCGGCCTGCTCTTGCTCGGTGAACAGGGGGGCTTCTTTCCACGCATTTAAAAGCAGAAGTTTTCGTTCGGAAATGCCCAGGCTCAGCGCATGTTTGCTATGGACATCAATGCAAAATGCGCAGCCGTTCAGTTGCGAGATTCTGACCTTGACCAGCTCAATCAATTCTTTGTTCAGTGTGGTCTCGCTGTAGATCTGGGCGTCGTACTTGACGATGGTCTTGTAGATGTTGGGGGACAAATTAGATGGGTTAAGTCGAGTCTCAGACACGGGATCTCCTGTCAGTGGGAAAAAGGGGGGCGTTCTTGTGAGTACGCCGGTTTTAGCCTTGGGTTTTGCTATCGTTTTGGCCGGTTCGGTATTTTTCGAGTTGCCATAACAGAAAGGCGCTGGCCGAGCAGACCAGGACGTTGAAATTGATCATGAGCTTTGTGCTTAGAAAAAAACTCATGCTCAGAGCAAAAATCAAAAACAGCACACCGCTGATCAGAGCGGCCAGTGCGCTTTTGTAGTTAAGCAGTAAGGCAATGCCTAGCAGTAATTCCAAAAGAGTGACGAACCAGCTCAGTGCGGGAATGGCGCTTGAAAAAAGCCACGGCGTTAGCACCGCTACATCTTGATGGAATCGGTTCATTCCACCCCATGTGATATCGAAATTATTCAGTGCCCCCCAAAGCCCAAAGCGGTCTGCCACCGCAGATAAAAGTGTGAGGGCAAGTGACAGCCTGAGAAAAATCACGATGAATGTCATGTTGGTTTCTTTGCTGTGTTCGGTAGAGGGCACAATTATTCCTTTCTTTGTGTTTCAAAAAAACGATTTCAAGTCACCTGATTATTTATCGGCTAATTATTTTCATTGTTATTTTTTTTGTTAATTATTCGTCACCTGATTGTTTGTTTTATTTGTTTTTTTTATTTTTTATAGCCGTCTTATAGTTAAAGCATGCTGCAAGAATAACTTAATTTTTAATCAAAAAAATGATTATGAATAATGCTTTTTGTTTTATGGGGTTTTTATTGTTTTTTAATTTCCTTTGATTATTCTTTTAGGTTTTTCTCTTTTTTGTGCCTGCTTGTAAGGGTTTTTTTTAAGCTTGGGTTCGTGTGTTGACTGGCTTGCTGCCTGGGCGACTCGAAATTGACCGTGGCTGACTGGGTAGGGCATGCAGCGCAAGGCGCTCTGAGCCGGTTGGGGGAGGGGGATTTTTCGCCTGTCCCTTTTGTTTTGTGCCAAGAGAGTGATTCTTTCGGTATTCTGTGCATGTTTCTGCTGCCCTGACATTGTCATGAGGGGCCTGATTGTTTAGCCGGAGTTTTCTTGATGCACGCCTTTCGCCGTTCGCGCCTGTGTGCTTTTTTGTCCTTGTGGCTGCTGGTGCTTGCGCTGAGCATCGTGACGGTTTCCACTGCGGCTGAGACGGTGGCCTGGACGCCTGCCCAAGCCAGTGAATCTTTGAATGAATTGCGGGACACGCTGCAAACGGTGCAGGAGCGTTTGCAGAAAAATGACGGTTTAGGTGATTCGGATCTGGTGGCCCTGCGCAATCAGTTGTTGCTGGCGCAAGAGCAGGCGCAGGATATGAGCATGCGCCTGGAACCCGAGTTAATGAGTGTCACAGCGCGTTTGAGTCAGTTGGGGCCGGTAGATGATCCGGCCGGTGAGTCCGAGGACATTGCCCGTCAGCGTGCACAGTTGCAGCAAGCGGTGACCGAGCTGGACGGCATGATCAAGCTGGCCCGTTTGATTGGAGTGGAAACCACGCAAGGTCTGGATCAAGTGTCCAAGCAGCGCCGGGTGATTTTTCAGGCGGAGCTGGGGCGACAGTCGCAATCGGTTTTGACGCCGCGCTTCTGGCGCAATGTCTCGCGTGATTTGCCCGGTGACCTGGCTCGGGTAGAGCGCATGCGCAAAGATCTGGCCCAACGGGTGACGGACTTGCCTGGTTATGTGCCGTGGTTGGCGGCAGCATTAGCCGCCGTACTGCTGGGCCTGTCGGTCTGGGCGGTGCGGGGATTAGAGCGCTTTACCATCAGCCACACCAAGCCTTCGCGTTTACGACGCTCTTTTTATGCCACCGCGTTGATCGTGCTCTATAGCCTGACCCCCGGTTTGCTGGCTTCGGTGGCGGCAGGGCTGTTTTATTGGAACGGCAATCTGACTGCGAATCTGGCCAGCTTTGTGTCCAAATCCGTGTTTGCCTTGTATCTGGGTGGTTTTGTGACGGGAATGGGGCGTGTGCTCTTG
>DULJ01000113.1 GCA_012840465.1 Caryophanales bacterium | reverse complement strand
GGGCGCTGGCGGTGGGGCCGGTGGCCGTGGTCTCGCTCCTGACCGCCAGCGCCGTGGGGCAGGTGGCCGATCAGGGCACGGCGGGCTACGCGGTGGCCGCCCTGACGCTGGCCTTCCTGTCGGGCGGGTTCCTCGTTCTCCTGGGCGTGTTCCGGCTGGGGTTCCTTGCGAACTTCCTGTCGCACCCGGTGATCGCGGGTTTCATCACCGCCTCTGGCATCCTGATCGCCACCAGCCAGCTCAAGCACATTCTTGGGGTCTCGGCCCACGGGCACACCCTGCCGCAGATGCTGGGCTCGATCTTCGCGCATCTGGACCAGGTGAACTGGATCACCCTCGTGATCGGCGTGGCCGCGACCGCCTTCCTGTTCTGGGTGCGCAAGAACCTCAAGCCGGCGCTGCGGCGCATGGGTCTGTCGCCGCTGATGGCGGACGTTCTGACCAAGGCCGGCCCGGTGGCCGCCGTGGTTGTGACGACGCTGGCGGTCTGGGCCTTGGGGCTCGACGCGCGGGGCGTCAGGATCGTGGGCGAGGTGCCGCAGGGCCTGCCGCCGCTGACGCTGCCCGCCTTCGCGCCGAACCTTCTGGGCGCGCTTTTGGTGCCGGCGATCCTGATCTCGATCATCGGTTTCGTCGAATCGATCTCGGTCGCACAGACGCTCGCCGCGAAGAAGCGCCAGCGGATCGACCCCGACCAGGAACTGATCGGGCTGGGCGCGGCCAATCTCGGGGCCGCCTTCACCGGGGGTTACCCGGTCACGGGTGGCTTCGCGCGCTCGGTCGTCAATTTCGACGCGGGCGCCGAGACCCCGGCCGCCGGCGCCTTCACCGCGCTGGGGCTGCTCTTCGCCTCGCTGTTCCTGACGCCGCTGGTCCATTACCTGCCGACCGCGACGCTGGCGGCCACGATCATCGTCGCGGTGCTCAGCCTCGTGGACCTGTCGATCCTGCAGAAGACCTGGGGCTATTCCAGGGCCGATTTCACCGCCGTCGCGGCGACGATCGTCCTGACCCTGCTGATGGGCGTGGAAACCGGCGTGGCCAGCGGCGTGGCGATCTCGGTCCTTCTGCACCTCTACAAGACCTCGCGCCCGCACGTGGCCGAGGTGGGGCTGGTGCCCGGCACCCAGCATTTCCGCAACGTGCGGCGGCACAAGGTGGACACCCGGCCGCACCTCCTGACCCTGCGGGTGGACGAGAGCCTCTATTTCGTAAACGCCCGCTTCCTCGAGGACCTGATCCAGAGCCGCGTGACCGAGGGTTGCGGCATCACCGACGTGGTGCTGATGTTCTCGGCCGTGAACGAGGTGGATTTCTCGGCGCTGGAAAGCCTCGAGACGATCAACCGGCGGCTCAAGGACATTGGCGTGCGGCTGCACCTTTCCGAGGTCAAGGGCCCGGTGATGGACCGGCTCGAGACCTCGCATTTCCTGAGCGAGCTCACCGGCCGGGTCTTCCTGTCGCAATTCGACGCCTGGACCGCGTTGGCAAGCGAGGAACACCTGAACAGAGCCGCCGAGTAGGAATAGCCAGCCCATGCTCGCCAGTATGGAGATTGGCGGGCCGGGCGTTTTCCTCGCTGGCTTTTCTCGCTCAAGCCCTTCGAGGGCCAGGCAAAGTCACCGCGCAACTGGAGAACGTTCGCCCCCGGTCCCGTCCGCTCCGCCATTCTCATCAACCAGGCTACGGGCCGCGCCTATCTTGATGCAGCGTACGGTTTTGATGATGATATCGTCTCTGCAGTGACGTTTTCCCTAAGTAAAAATCTAACTTAGAGCGCGTCCATTGAACGCGGAATCGCGTTGAGGATTCCCTTGGTCGCCGAATTCTGATTCCATCGCTCCGACTGGTGATTTGGTTGGAGGCAATATGACCCGGGCTTTCAGTGATGATCTGCGT
>DULJ01000011.1 GCA_012840465.1 Caryophanales bacterium | reverse complement strand
TTTTAAAAGGTAGCTTTTCGAGCAGATCAAAGACTAAGAACGCCACATCCTGTGGCAACGTCTTTGTGACCCACGTCCTGTGGGCCTAAAAAATCTGGGCGCAAATACGCCAAGGCGAATTTGATATAAACGGAAGAAAGGGATCGAAGCTGTGGAACGATTTCGTTTTTTTGTCGTATTGTACTGCCTTTCAAAATATAACGGTGAAAGGTCGATTTATGCAATTTATCATTTACTGCAGGGGAAAAAATCCTCCCAAACGATTCAAGATGCAAAATTATTTAAGCTAGAATCCTTTTTTCAATTGATGCAACAGCTATCAAAAAAAGATATTGACGAGATTATTTTTGAACTTCAATGTCGTGATGTAATTTCGATGACGAATAAGGATACATATATTTTAACTGAAAAGGGCTTTTTTTATTTAGAAAGTTATATGCAAAAGTATCCAATACCGCCTTATTTAAATGGATGGAGAAACCATAAAAAAGCACGCTTGCTTTGGCAACGCTTTTCACTTATGACCCAAACCTTATCCTTTTTATTGTACGAAAATTCATCGTTCACACCTGTTATTAGTGATGAAGAAACCCAACACTTTGTAAAAAGCTATTTTAAGAAAATAAAGAATCGCTACGACATGGCGGAAGGAATTTTTAATGAAGTTACCTGTTTGCTGCAACCCTTACCACAAGTGCAGGCTGAAATATTTGTATTACACTTGAGCGGATATCAACGGGTTGGCTACACAATTGAACAAATAGGTCGTATACGACACATCGATTCGGAATATACTTTCCTACTCTTTCAAGCGGTTCTTCATCACATGATAGCTACAATCGAAACGAATCCAATTCGGTTTCGTCATCTTAGGTCATTCATTGAACAAGATGATCAGTCAATAGCACCGTTAACTCAATCATCGCAAAAAACATATGAATTATTACGTTTAAATAAATCTATTACTGAAATTGCCCTTATCCGAAATTTAAAAGAAAGTACGATTGAAGATCATATTGTTGAGATCGCTTCGGAATTGAAAAGTTTTAATATTGATCTATTTGTTTCCAATGATCTGCAAGGAAAAATTGTCGATTCCTTTCAAACGCTTGGAACAAAACGGCTTAAACCCATCAGAAGTTCACTACACGATACGGTAAGCTATTTTCAGATTCGTCTCGTACTCGGAAGGATGGAATGTTGAGTGAGATTAGAAAAAGTATTAAAAGAGAAATTTCATTTTTCTTCTTTTCGGAAGGGTCAGAAGGAAATCATCCAAGATTTAGTGAATGGTAAAAATGTAATGGCCATGCTTCCAACCGGTGCCGGCAAGTCCATTTGTTATCAACTTCCCGGCTATATTTTGGAGGGCACCGTTCTTATTGTTTCACCGTTGTTATCATTAATGGAAGATCAAGTGCAACAATTGAAATCCAGGGGAGAAAAAAATGTTATTGGTTTAAATAGCTTTTTATCTTTTCAAAAAAGGAAATCTGCCTTACATTCACTCCATCGATACCGATTTATCTACGCTTCTCCTGAAATTTTACAATCGGCTGAGGTTATTCATGCTTTGCAAAAGATCAAGATAAGTTTATTTGTTATTGATGAAGCCCATTGTATTTCCCAATGGGGACATGAATTTAGAACGGATTATTTGAAACTTGATGATGTGAAAAGGAAGCTGGGCAATCCACCTTGTTTAGCCTTAACCGCCACTGCAACCAGCAAGGTGATCGAAGATATTATTCGTCAACTAGACATACCGGATGTTGCCAAACACATTTATTCGATTGATCGCCCGAATATTGCTATTAATGTACAAAAAGTGGATTCACTTGATGATAAAATAAAGGAAACGATAGAATTTGTAAAATGTCTCGAAGGTCCTGGCATTATTTATTTTTCAAGTAGAATTTGGACTGAAAAAATGGCGATGATTTTACGGGAAAACGGTATGAATCGAGTTGCTTACTATCATGGTGGTTTAGAAAATGACGATCGTTTATTAATCCAGCAGCAATTTATCCAGGATCAATTAGATGTTATCTGCTGCACCAATGCCTTTGGTATGGGCGTGGATAAAGCAAATGTGAGATTTATCATTCACTTCCACTATCCATCTCAAATTGAATCCTATTTGCAGGAAATCGGGCGTGCTGGGAGAAATGGGGATCTAAGTATTGCCATTCTCCTATATTGCAATGAAGATCATGATCTGGCTAAAAGTATGGTCCTGCATGATTTACCTAATGATGAGGAATGGAACTTAGTTTTTACACTGGTTTCCAACCCAAAACAAAAACTTTTATTACATGAACTTGAAGCATTGCTGTATGAAAGATATGGTATTTCCGAAGTGAAATGGCGATTTATGAAATATCAGCTGGAAACTGAAAAACTATATGTGAATGGAAGCATTAACCTGAATCTATGTGTTGACAAAGCCAAACAAAAAATAGTGAACACAGTTCATCAAAGGGTTCGTTTAAAACAAAAAAATTTAGCGAGTTTAAAAAGATGGATTGAAAACAAAGATAGTTGCAGACGGGAAACCTTATTGTGGAAATTTGACCAGGCACTGGAGGCCCATCCAGAAAGTTGCTGTGATTATTGTAAATTTGATATTCAAAAATATAGAAAGACCGATCATACTTCAAAAAACGATGAATTTACGGATTGGAAGGAAGAATTAAGATTGATTTTTAAACAAAATGGAGAACGACAGAATGGTTAAACATCAAGCAGAACTCATAAACCAAATGGAAGATAAAGAAGTACTTTTTCACCTTTACTTAACACAAATTATGATCATGCTCCTAACTGGGATCATTGGTTTCTTTTTATTTGAGGATTTGGAATCATTTTTTGAGCTGTGGGAGTGGAATCCGAAAGAAATACTCCTTTTTGGCGGCGGAAGTGCTATTATTGTAATAGCTATTGACTTTATTCTTATGAAGGTTTTGCCAAAGCATATGTATGATGATGGCGGTATAAACGAAAAGGTTTTTAAAAACCGACCAGTTTGGCATACCTTTATCATTTGCCTAGTAGTAGCATTATCTGAGGAACTTTTCTTTCGAGGTGTGCTTCAAACACATTTCGGATATTTTATTGCAAGTATTGTATTTGCAATTCTCCATTTCAGATATCTTTTTAAATGGGCATTATTATTTGTCGTTATTTCATTAAGTTTTTATATTGGCTGGATTTATATCATTACCGAAAACCTTTTTGTAACAATATTTATGCATTTTCTTATTGATTTTGTATCTGCCTTAATGATTCGTATCAATTATTTACGGACAGTTCTAAACGAGAGGTGAGCATATGCAGGAGAATCATGATTCTTTTGACCAGGCAGAAATTCTTAGAGAGCGAATGGAAGAAAATCAATCGGAGACTTCTGGGCTCCCGCCAAGGAGTGAGGTCCACCGTAAAAAAGATAAAAAAGTTAACTATCGATTTCGTTTCCCGCTTATTCGCTTGCTTGTCTTGACATTTATTTTAATCGTTTGTATAGTTGCTAGTTATAATTTATGGAAAGATCATATCCAATTAACAAATGCCAGCGAAACTAAAAACGAAATAAAAAACAATTCTAATATAGATGTGTTCGAAATGAAGGAGGATGGAGTAGAAGAGGGAGGAACAGTTGAAGAAATCCAAGATGAACATAAGGTTGCACAGCCTACGGAAACCATACCTGCTCCAATTGAAGAGACAACAACGGAAGTGAAAGAAATAGAAGCAACTCCGGTGCAAACTGCAAAAGTTCTGCACCACAAAGTTAAGGCCGGAGAAACTTTATACCGAATCTCGATGAAATACTATAAAAGTAGGACCGGTGAAGAGATCATTAAGAAAGCAAACGGCTTAGATGCGAATGGAACCGTAATGACAGGACAAATTCTAAAAATCCCTATCAAATAAGTAGACAGATTTTACTGTTCTACATCATTGTCCATGCGAATACATGTAAAGTAGATGGTTAGAATGCACGGACAATGGGGTGAAAAAGTGGAACATAATCACTTTTTATTAGATGATGTCGGACAGGTTATTATTAACGATTTGAAAATCTTAAAGAAAAAGCATCAAAAAAAAGAGTCGGAGCTTAAATTTTATAAAGGTGCACTAGTTTTAATTGCAGCATTTTTTTTAGCTTATGTCTTACTGTTCACAGTTTTACCGTATCGATTTCATTATAGTTCGATGATTTCTGTGCTGATAAATGATGTCTATCATTATGTTTTTGTAGGGGGGTTGGCAACAATCCATTACCGCTTAAAGTTTCTTGATAAAAAGGCGGAGAAAGCGGAAAAAGAATATAATGCACTACGCTCTGAGGTCATTCAAAGAACGGAAGAACTATGGCCTAAGGGAGAAAAATGGAATAACCGCCACCGTTTTTTAAAGGAAATGAAAGAAAAACATGACATCAATCTCTACTATGAGAATGACTAAAATGAAGGTAAAAGGGAGCTGGTCGATACAGCTCCTTTATGTTTTTAAAAATAAACTTTTTTGTCCTTTTCTTCTTTTAATATTTCTACAGCCTCTTTAAAACGCTGAGCATGGATAATTTCTCGTTCTCTTAGGAAACGAAGCGTATCATTGACGTCTGGATCATCTGATAAATTGATTAACCATTGATATGTGGCACGGGCTTTCTCTTCTGCGGCAATATCTTCATACAGATCTGTAATCGGGTCTCCTTTAGCTGTAACATAAGTAATTGTAAATGGTGCTCCTGCAGCATTATGATAATATAAGGCCTTATCATGGTCAGCATAATGTGCACCCAAGCCGCAAGCCTTCATTTGGTCAGGTGTCGCATCCTTTGTTAGTTTATAAACCATGGTTGCAATCATTTCAAGATGGGCAAACTCTTCTGTACCGATATCGGTTAATAATCCGGCAACTTTGTCAGGGATTGTGTACCTTTGATTTAAATAGCGAAGTGCTGCTGCTAATTCCCCGTCTGCCCCACCATATTGTTCTATTAAGAACTTTGCGAGCATGGGGTTGCATTTACAGACTTTAACGGGATATTGCAGCTTTTTTTCATAAATCCACATGTACTTGTTCTCCTCCCCAAAATGAATTTACACCAGTGTGAACATCGCTCACCAGGTGGCTTTCGCTTTCTATACTTGCCAAGGCCATGGAGCTTCTTTCCAATCCCATGGATATCTTGAGTAGCTATGACCATATTGGAGAAGCGGACCAAACTGGACTTCGAATTGTTTCGCAACCTGTTTTCTCAATTTAGCATATTGGTTAAATTGTTCTATAGCCTGAAGATCTTGGGGATGGGTATCTAAATATAATGTGAGCTCTACTAAAACAAAATCAACTGTTTGCAGCTCTTCAAGTAATGTGTAATATTCCTGAGGCAATTGTTTATTCATCTGTTTTTGCCTCCCTCATTTTCATTTCATGTGCATTGAAATAAGGGTCATAAAAGGCACACCAAAGTGTTCCGGCATATAATGCTTCCTTTGGGGAAAATTGTTGCATGCCCGGGGGTTGAAAGTTTATATAAAGGTTTGGGGCAGTTACATATTGTTTCGTCGTCATTGGCGGACAAGGGTCTAAGGGACTGACATACGGGTGCCAGTATTTCCTTAAAGTAAACATTGCATTTCCTCCTTCTTTATTTTGACATACAGAGTCATTTCATTTTATGGAATGCGAGGAATGTCCTATACCATTTTTAAGAGCTAAAAAATCTGGGCGCCAATACGCCAAGGCGCATTTGATACATTATTTTCCTTTCCATTACATATTTGATAATGGAGGGATCTTTATGTTCATTAAATTTTTCATTTTCTTCTTTGCTTTTATTAGCGGTTATTTAACAATTTCAATATTACCAAGAATGACCTTTACTGACCTGTCGTTTTTCATTTCAGCCCTTATTTTAAACCCGCTACGTTTCTTTTTAGGGATGATTGGCTTTATTACGACAGTTCTTGCTTTATCGCATTTTGTTCGATCACTTGTTCAATCACATAAAACCCTTGTCATAGATATAATTTTGTTTCTTGCCTTTTTTTTGCTGATAAGATTTTCTGTATTGGTCACAATCTTATTGGTTGTTTTTTCAATTGTTTTCGGCATTCTTACGTTTGGTGGAGGAAACTCCCGGTCAGATGAAGGCGATTCTTAGATCGATCGTTTACATGAGAATGCTAATAATCTATACTTTGAGTTAGAAATAGCGTCGGAGGAAGTTTTTATGGATCTTGGGCAAGGGAAATATAATATGAAGGCAGTTTCGAAGTTGCTTGGGATTCAGCCGGGGACACTACGAGCATGGGAGCGAAGGTATAAAATTATTGCACCTGAACGGAATGAATCCGGGCACCGATTATACACTGAAAGACATATTACTATTTTAAGATGGTTAATAAAAAAAGTAGATGAAGGATTTACAATCAGTCAGGCTGTGTCCCTTTATGAAGAAAGTGAAGCTAAGAAAAATGTAAACTATGATGCACAAACCGAAAAACTTGATTATACATTTCATGAAATCAAACTAAACCTTTTACAAGCATTAATTAACTTTGAAGAAGATCGTGCTCTCCGGGTTTGGGATTATGCTTTCTGTTTATTTTCTGTCGAATTTGCACTTGTAAATTTACTAAAAACACTCTTGGATGAAATGAATCGTCTTCTGGAAGAGAACAAGATATCAAGTGTTCATGAACGATACATTATAAGCTTCATCCGTTCAAAAATAGGTGCAGTTTTACAAACAATGCCATCCGATCCCCACTGGCCGAATGCGGTCGCTGTCTGCGGACCAAATGAGTATCAGGAACTAGACTTATTGATGTTTTCTATTTTCTTGAAATGTAGAGGATATAAAGTTATTTATTTAGGGACAGGCGTCCGGGATGAAGATTTATATGCTGCCCTCAACGAACTACAGCCTAAATTATTGTTTATTTCATTTACAACCATTAAAACCGAGGAAGCAATCCATTTTATTAGCACAATAACCGAACAATATCATGACCTCCATATTGGAATAGTGGGAGAGGCTATCCCTTGTCTTAAGAAAGAATTAGACGAAAAATACCAAAAGTATGTAGTTGGACAAAATAAAACGGAATGGGATGAATGGATTAAACAAAATGCTTGTCTACACCCTCATTAAAAGTGTAAGATAAAATTTAAAATATTACACATACACAATATGAACCATCTATAAATACAAACATATAGTAATGTATGGGATGTTTGGGAGTTGATGGTAAGGGGGGTAACTCATGAGGCTAGAGCGTTTAAATTATAATAAAATCAAAATCTTTCTAACTTTTGATGATTTAACAGAACGTGGTTTAACAAAGGAAGACTTATGGCATGACAGCCAGAAGGTTCATCAACTCTTTCGTGATATGATGAGTGAAGCCAGCGACGAATTAGGGTTTGAAGCAGATGGACCGATAGCGATTGAAGTATACTCTCTTCAGGCTCAAGGGATGGTCGTTATTGTGACAAAGGATATGGTAGCCCAAGACGAAGATGAGGAATTTAATGATGAATATATTGAAATGCAGGTTACTGTAGACGAAAGTGATGATATTTTTTATGAATTTGGGTCACTTGAGGATATCATTTCATTAAGTTCGAGATTACATGTTTTGGGGATAAAGGGTGGTAAACTTTATTCTTTTCAAGACCATTTTTATTTAGAATTACAGGAATATGAGCTGAATGAGCAGCTGACTGAAAATATCATAGCCATACTTTCAGAATTTGGAACTCCTGCAACGATCACGATATACAGAGTTATTGAATATGGTAAAGAACTGATGAATGAAAAAGCAATTGAGCAAATCTATCACTATTTTATTAATAAAAATGCGTAAATAAATGAGTAGGCTGATAACACTTTAGACAGCCTCTTTTTTGTACTATAAATTATTATTTTTAATTGAATATAGTATAAGATAAACATCGATATTTGCTATTGCGGGCAAATATCGTGTTTTTCTAATGAAAAAAATTAATGATTTGTCTTGTTTATCTCTAGTGGTATGATAAATAAATAGGCACTCATCTATATTGGAAGAATACGGTATAATAGTGTTTCTATCATATGAAATGATAATGATAATGATTTTTAACATGAACAAGGAGTGGAATGTTGGTTATGAAAGTAGCTGTTTTATATGGGGGAACATCTGGGGAGCGGGAAGTTTCGTTATCATCAGGAAAAGGAATTATCAATGCCTTAGAAAAGAAAGGCCATGAGGTCATCGGGATTGATTTTAACCCAAGTAAAATTAATGAGCTATTAACATTAGATGTTGATGTTGTTTTTATCGGATTACATGGACGTTTTGGAGAAGATGGAAGAATACAAGGCCTTTTAGATATGCTTAATATCCCTTATGTAGGCTCCGGTGTTTTGGGATCAGCGCTTGCGATGAATAAAGTGAAAGCCAAAAGAATAATGGAAAGTGTTGGTATTCGCGTTGCCAAGGACCAAGCAATAAACGCTGAAACGTTTAATCGTGAAAATTTTGTCTTCGAAATAGATTATCCTGTTGTTGTCAAGCCTGCTAGTGAAGGCTCAACAATCGGCATCACAATTGCAGGTAATGAACAAGAATTACTGACAGGAATTGAAGAAGCCTTCAAACACGATGAGGATGTCCTAGTTGAAGAATTTATTGCTGGAATGGAGGTTACTGTTTCTGTTTTAGGAAAAAAAGGTGCGGAACAGGCATTACCAGTGATTGAAATTGTACCAAAAAGTAAATTTTACGACTATGAGGCTAAATATGCTCCAGGTGGCAGTGATCATATTATTCCTGCAAGGGTAAGCGCTGAGATAACTGAATATCTTCAGAAAAATGCAGTTTTAGCACATCAATCATTAAACTGTAAAACCTATTCACGGACTGACTTCATTGTCCCATTTGATGGTACTTTGCCAGTAGTATTAGAAGTTAATACCTTACCGGGAATGACTCCAACAAGTCTGTTTCCGGATGCGGCGAGGGAAATTGGTTTATCTTACGAGGATATGATCGAAAGGCTTATAGAATTATCGATAAAATAACAAATCGCCGCTTGCTTCAAATATTTGGGTATGTATACTATAGTGAATCTTTAGGAGGTAAAATTCCATGGCAGCCGATAAACCAGGAATCGGAAATGATGATAAACTAGACGTCCTAAAATCAACGCAGATTATTATAAAAAGTGCATTGGATAAACTTGGCTATTCTGATGAAGTATATGAGTTACTGAAAGAACCGTTACGAATTATGACCGTTCGTATCCCCGTACGGATGGATAACGGCTCAATCAAAATCTATACAGGCTACCGTGCCCAACATAATGATGCAGTAGGACCTACAAAAGGCGGGGTTCGTTTTCACCCAGGTGTTACTGAAAAAGAAGTCAAAGCCCTATCAATATGGATGAGTCTAAAGTGCGGAATTGTTGACTTGCCATATGGTGGTGGGAAAGGCGGGATCATTTGCGATCCACGTGATATGTCTTTTAGAGAACTGGAGAACTTAAGCCGTGGATATGTTCGGGCAGTAAGCCAAATTGTCGGTCCTACAAAAGATATTCCGGCACCGGATGTGTTTACTAATTCACAAATTATGGCTTGGATGATGGATGAATACAGTCGTATGGATGAATTTAATAATCCAGGCTTTATTACAGGAAAACCACTCGTGCTTGGAGGTTCCCATGGTCGTGAATCCGCAACTGCGAAAGGTGTGACCATTTGCATCTATGAGGCTTTAAAGAAACGGAATATTGATATTAAAGATGCAAAAGTTGTTGTTCAAGGTTTTGGCAACGCTGGCAGCTACTTAGCCAAATTTATGCATGATGCTGGTGCAAAGGTAATTGGTATTTCAGATGCCTATGGAGCGCTCCATGATCCGAACGGTCTTGATATCGATTATCTGTTAGATCGCCGCGATAGCTTTGGTACTGTAACGAAGCTGTTTAAAAATAAAATTTCAAATAATGACCTTCTGGAATTGGATTGTGATATTTTAGTCCCGGCAGCAATTGAAAATCAAATTACTGAAGAAAATGCAAATAATATTAAAGCGAAGGTTATAGTAGAAGCAGCTAATGGTCCAACTACATTGGAAGCCACAAAAATATTAACGGATCGTGGAATTTTGCTTGTGCCTGATGTCCTTGCAAGTGCTGGTGGAGTGACTGTATCCTACTTCGAATGGGTTCAAAATAACCAAGGTTATTACTGGTCAGAGGAAGAGGTTGAAGAAAAGCTCCAAAAAGTAATGGTTAAAGCTTTTAATAATGTTTATGAAACGGCACAAACTCGAAAAGTAGATATGAGATTAGCAGCTTATATGGTAGGTGTGCGCAAAATGGCTGAAGCATCTCGCTTTAGGGGCTGGATCTAGACACATAAACACAAGAGTCCTCGTAAAATCTACGGGGACTTCTGCATTTAAGGAGGAAATTCAAATGAACAAAGAAGAAGTCATCATTGTTGGTGGTGGGCCCTGTGGCTTAGCAGCGGCAATCGCCCTCGAAAACCAAGGCTTTCAACCACTAGTTATAGAAAAAGGAAATATCGTTAATGCTGTTTATGGATACCCCACTCACCAAACATTTTTTAGTACAAGTGAAAAATTAGAAATCGGGGATGTGGCATTCGTATCTGAAAGCAGGAAGCCAACACGAAATCAAGCATTATGCTATTACCGTGAGGTTGTAAAACGAAAACAGTTGCGCATTCATACATTTGAACGTGTTCTTCGCATCGAGAAGAAAAGTGAGCAACAATTTATGGTTTATACCCAATTGAAAAATGGGGAGAACACTACATATGAATGTAAACACATCGTTATTGCTACGGGATATTATGATAATCCAAACTATCTGAATATTCCGGGTGAGGATTTGCATAAGGTTATGCATTATTTTAAAGAAGCGCATCCATACTTTAATACAGAGGTAGCGGTCATTGGTGGAAAAAACTCTGCAGTAGATGCGGCACTTGAACTACATAAAGCGGGAGCAAAAAGCATTACAGTACTATATCGCGGGAGTGAATTTTCGCGAAGCATCAAACCGTGGATTTTACCTGAGTTTGAGTCATTAATTCGCCATGGTCACGTAAGGATGGAGTTTAATGCGACCGTAAAAGAAATTACCGATGCCACGATTGTTTATACTGTCAATGAGGAGGAAAAAGTTCTCTCGAATGATTTTGTCTTTGCAATGACCGGATATAAACCAGACCATGCCTTTTTAAGGGAAATGGGCGTAGGTGTTGATGAAGAAACAGGATGTCCCTTATTTAATCCAGATACAATGGAGACAAATATCCCCGGGATATTTATTGCGGGAGTCCTAGTAGCTGGAAACAATGCAAATGAAATCTTTATTGAAAACGGCCGCTTTCATGGAGACCTCATAGCCAACTATCTTCGTGGAAAATAGTAAAGGGTGAAGATATTGAAAAAAAAGGTTGCCTTACTTACAACCGGTGGAACGATTGCAAGTAAAGAAATATCAAAAGGCTTACTTAATTCCGGAGCGATGACAGGTGAAGAATTAGCGGAAATGTGCCTTTTACCTGAGGATATAGAAGTGAAGATTATTGATGTCATGCAAAAGCCAAGCATGCATATTGACTTTGACTTAATGTTAAAGATTCGTCGTGCAATTGTAACTGAATTAAATGATCCAACGATCCGTGGTATTGTCGTAACACACGGTACCGATTCAATGGAAGAGACGGCCTATTTTCTTGATTTAACTATTAATGATCCAAGACCTATCGTTGTTACAGGTTCACAAAGGGCGCCACAGGACATAGGTACAGACGTATATTCTAATCTTCGGAATTCTATCTATGCTGCCGTAACTGAAGAACTAAAAAATGTTGGGGTTGTCGTCGTCTTTAATGAGCGGATTTATTCAGCAAAATATGTTAAAAAGGTCCATGCCTCCAATGTTCAAGGCTTTGAATCATTCGGATATGGCTATCTTGGAATCATTGATAATAACATTGTCGGCATTTACCAGAGGCCGATTTCTAAAGATAACTACCAACTCAAAAAACAAATTCCAAGAGTGGATATTATTAAGTGCTATTCGGGGGCAGATGGGGTATTCATCGAAGCCGCTGTTCAAGCTGGTGCGAAAGGAATTGTGTTGGAAGGAGTAGGCAGAGGACAGGTTTCACCTTACATGATGGATGCGATTAAAAATGCAATTGCAGCGGGAACGATCGTAATGGTTACTACAAGTGCGGAAGAAGGCAAAGTCTACCCAGCCTATGGATATGTAGGAAGCGCCTATGACCTAAAGCAAAATGGGGTCCTGTTAGGTGAAGATTACGATAGTAAAAAAGCAAGAATAAAATTAGCGGTTTTATTAGCTTCAGTTGACAAAATTGTGCAAGCAAATTTCAAGTGAAAGTTCCAAAATTTTTTAGTTCTTCCTCTATACCATGTCTCATGTTACCATTAAAGATGTAAAAATAATGGTATTAGGAAAGGATTATTTGATCCAAATGTTAGCTATTATATCAAGTGGAATTGCACCTGGGCTTGCCCTTTTAGCTTATTTTTATTTAAAAGATAAATTTGATGCGGAACCAATAAGTATGGTTTTTCGGACCTTTATATTTGGCGCTTTACTCGTTTTTCCCATTATGTTTATTCAATATGCCTTTTCGATTGAAGGGGTTTTACAAAGCAATTGGAATAATGCTTTTTTATTATCAGGATTTTTAGAAGAGTTTTTTAAATGGTTTATTCTTTATTTCACCGTGTTTCAGCATACGGAATTTAATGAACGCTATGATGGAATTGTCTATGGAGTATCCGTATCCCTTGGTTTTGCAACGGTGGAAAATATTCTTTATTTATTTGCCAATGGAATCGGATTTGCTTTTAGCAGAGCCCTTTTACCTGTTTCAAGCCATGCTTTATTCGGTGTAGTAATGGGGTTTTATCTAGGGAAAGGGAAATTTACCGCTATCGAAAAAAGGAAACTATGGCTTGCCTTGTCTTTATTTATACCTGTTTTTCTTCATGGAATGTACGATTTTATTTTATTGACTGTTAAAGAGTATTGGGGGTACATTATTGGTCCATTTATGATCTTGCTTTGGATCAATGCTTTAAGAAAGGTTAAGGAAGCAAATCAACTTGATGAGTCGAATGTAATCCAGTTATTCGAAGAAACACATCATATTTCCAAATAAAAACACGACAGCTACCCATAATGGTAGCTGTCGTGTTTTTAAAGGTAATTTTCCAAGCAGATCAAAGACTAAGAACGCCACATCCTGTGGCAACGTCTTTGTGACCCACGTCCTGTGGGCCTAAAAAATCTGGGCGCAAATTCGTCAAGTCGAATTTGATTTTAATGCATAAAATGACAATTTCTACAGAAAATACTTATAGGTAACATTCCTATAAGGAGGTTTGCGGGAAACATGTATTATAAACATTTAGTAAAATATTTGCTTATGCTTACACTGCTTGTCGGAATTGCTGCCTCTACTTCAAATGAAGAAAAAGCAAGCGCTTTTTCAAATCAGATCATTCAAATAGGGGCTGTTGGTGATGATGTTATCGAATTGCAGGCTAGGCTTCAATACTTGGGATTTTACCACGGGAAAATAGATGGTGTATTTGGCTGGGGGACTTACTGGGCATTGCGAAATTTCCAATCCGAATTTGGAATGCCGATCGATGGTTTGGCTGGCGCTACTACAAAACAAAAACTAGTTAACGCCTCAAAATATGATAAAGCATTTGTTAAAAAAAATGTGGATCAAGGCAAAAGTTTTACATACTATGGTGGCACACCGCAGGAACAACAAGTGAAAAACAATCAAGCTAAGCCACAAACCAATCCAAAAACCAATACTTCACAAAAACAACCAGCACCGTCAAAACCATCAGCTGTTAATATGCCAAATGGGTATTCACAAAATGATATTCAGTTAATGGCAAATGCAGTATATGGTGAGGCTAGAGGCGAGTCGTATGCCGGACAGGTTGCGGTAGCTGCCGTAATTTTAAATCGTGTTAATAGCCCCTCGTTTCCAAATACAATTTCGGGAGTTATTTTTGAACCAGGGGCTTTTACGGCTGTGGCCGATGGACAAATTTGGTTGACTCCGAACGAAACAGCCAAAAAGGCTGTTATTGACGCTATTAATGGATGGGATCCAACAGGTAACGCAATTTATTATTTTAATCCCGATACAGCCACTTCTGCATGGATTTGGAGTAGACCACAAATTAAACAAATTGGAAAACACATATTCTGTATGTGAAAAATTGAGGTGATTGTTTTTGCTTCGAGTCTTATTAATAATATTTTTCGCAATCATCGTCGTTGGTACTGGATTCTGGGGTTATCAAGAACACCAGGAAAAAAATGCGATTTTAATTCATGCGGAAAACAATTATCAACGGGCATTCCATGATTTAACTTATCAAGTTGATTTATTACAAGATAAAATTGGGACAACCTTAGCGATGAACTCAAGGACACAGCTTTCACCGGCATTGGCTGATGTTTGGAGAATTACGTCGGAAGCACATTCAGATGTGGGCCAATTGCCGCTAACGTTAATGCCGTTTAATAAAACGGAAGAGTTTTTAGCAAAGATCGGTGATTTCTCTTATAAAACGGCTGTTCGCGATTTGGAAAAGGAACCCTTAACAGATGGAGAATATAAAACATTACAGCAATTATATTCCCATGCAACCGAAATTCAACAAGAGTTAAGAAAGGTGCAGCATCAGGTTATTCAAAATAATTTAAGATGGATGGATGTTGAACTTGCTTTAGCTTCGGAAAAAGAAAATATCGATAATACAATCATTGATGGTTTTAAAACTGTAGAAAAAAATGTTGAAGGATATTCCGAAAGTAATTTTGGTCCTGAATTTACGCAAATGAATGCAAAAAATGATAATAGTTTTAAATATTTAAGTGGGAAAGAAATAACAAAAGAAGAAGCAATGAATGAAGCAAAGAAGTTTTTGCAAATTAAAGAAGGGGTAAATATGAATGTAACAGAAAGTGGAAAAGGTTCGGATATTGGGTTTTACAGTATAACGATTAATAGTCCAAAACAAAATTCTGAAATCAATATGGATATAACCCAAAAGGGTGGTTACCCAATTTGGGTATTGAACAATCGAGAGGTAGGTCAATCGAATATTAGTTTAAATGAGGCCGCTGAAAAAGCTAAAGAATATTTAAATGATCAAAACTTTAAAGATTTACAGCTTTTCGAAAGTGCTCAATATGATCATGTCGGTGTCTTTACCTTTGTAACTGTGCAGGATGGCGTGAGAGTCTATCCAGATTCGATTAGAGTGAAGGTTGCCCTTGATAAAGGGGATATTATCGGATTTTCAGCTAATGATTATTTAATAGCGCATCATAAGCGCAAGATTTCAAAGCCGGAAATATCATTGGAACAAGCCCGTGGGAAGGTGAATCCGTCTGTAAAAGTGATGGAACACCGAATCGCGATTATCAATGGAGACCTAGGTGAAGAAGTATTATGCTATGAAATACTAGGGATCATCAATAATGATACGTATCGCATTTACATTAATGCAATGGATGGTTCTGAGGAAAAGGTTGAAAAATTAAAGAATGCTGAACCAATTTATGAGCAAGTTTAAGGAAAAGTCACTATTTGACTTTTCCTTTTTTTTGTTCCATGAGATAATAATGAAATGAGTAGTGTTGGATATGGGGGGACTAATATGCTGAATATTGGAGATACGTTAAATTTAGAGATTAAATATTCAGATAGTCGTGAAAAATTCAAATGTAAAATTGTTGATAAAAGGGGAAATCAACTTCTAATCGATTACCCAGTTAGCGAAAAGACTGGGAAAACAGCGTTTTTTTTAGATGGTACTGAAATTAAAGTTTCTTTTTTTGCGAAAGATAATGGTGCCTATATGTTCGAATCCGAGATTATCGGCCGAACAAAGGAAAATATTCCGATGATTATAATTAGCTATCCAGGTCAAGATAAATTGTTCCGTGTACAAAGGAGAGAGTTTGTTCGAATTGACGCGTCCGTTGACATGGCTGTTCATTCGATTAATGATGAATTTATGCCTTTTACAACTGTTACAGTTGATATAAGTGCGGGGGGAGCTGTCATCATCCTGCCTCCGAACCATAATTTTAAATCGCAAACGCAAATTTTATGCTATTTGGTACTACCTTTGTCTAATGGTGAATACAATTATATAAAAGTTCATAGTAAGATTATAAGAATTATTAATGGGGATATGGGTACGAGAGATAAGGCACCGATTCAATTTATCGATTTAAAGGAAGCCCAAATTCAACAAATTATGCGCTATTGTTTTGAACGGCAATTAACTGAAAGAAAAAGAGAAAGGTAACGCATAGTTCCCGAAAACTGTGAAATACTAACCGAAAAATGGTTGGTGTTGGGAAATGAAAACAGTTGAAAAATACATATATAAGTTCGTGCTCCTGCATCTAATATTTTTAATTATTGGTCAATATTTGATTTCTATTGAAACTCTGGCACCTTATTTAAACAAAATTGTTTATTATGAGGGTGTTATGAAAGATCAGCACTCAGAGATAATTGAAACGATGAACAGATAATAGCAGGGTTTACCTGCTTTTTTTGTTTAGATTACAAAGTTATGAACTTAGCTTATACTTAATTATGACTACATCAATTTGAGGTGATTTTTTTTGAAAAAGATTAATGTTGCTATTGACGGACCCGCCGCTGCAGGAAAGAGTACTGTTGCCAAGCGTATTGCCGAGAAATGTTCGTTCATATACATAGATACTGGTGCGATGTACCGTGCCCTTACATATAAAGCCCTTGAAAAAGAGATTGATCTTGAGGACGGCCCGAAACTTGTTGACCTGCTATTGCAGACGAAGATCGAACTGGAACCGGCAGATAGAGGCGGTAAAGTATTGGTTAACGGAGAAGATGTTACAAAGGAAATACGCGGAAATGATGTAACCAATCAGGTATCGATTGTATCTAGGCATAGCGGGGTTAGAAAATTAATGGTTGAAAGACAGCAGCAACTTAGCCGTGAAGGCGGAGTTGTGATGGATGGTCGTGATATTGGAACGCATGTCCTCCCCGACGCCGAAGTTAAGATTTTTATGATTGCCTCTGTTGATGAAAGGGCGAAAAGAAGATTTGAAGAGAATTTACAAAAAGGAATTGGAACAGATCTAGAGAAATTAAAAGAAGAGATTTCTCTTAGAGACAAATTAGATTCAGAGAGAGAAGTGGCTCCTTTACAAAAAGCAATCGACGCTGTAGAAATTGATACGACATCCTTATCAATTGATGAAGTCATTCTTCAGATTATTAAATTAATAGAAGAGAGGAGTTGAGACCATGTGGCTATATAAGTTTGGGAAAGCTCTTTGCAGCATTTATCTTAAATTGCAATACAAAATAGAGGTAGTAGGTATAGAGAATATTCCTAAAGATGGGGGCGTCTTGCTCTGCAGCAATCATATATCTAATAATGATCCCCCCCTTGTCGGCGTTACATGTCCGAGGGATATAAGTTTTATGGCGAAGGAAGAGCTTTTTAGAATGCCTGTCATAAAAACAATCATGAATGGAATTCGAGCTTTCCCGGTAAAACGGGGGATGAGTGACCGAAATGCGCTAAAAGCGGGACTATCCTTGTTGAAGGAAGGAAACGTTTTGGGATTGTTTCCAGAAGGAACAAGAAGCAAGACAGGTGAATTGGGGACGGGTCTCGCCGGTGCAGGTTTTTTTGCACTTAGATCAAATGCCGCTGTCGTCCCTTGTGCCGTGATTGGACCCTATAAACGGTTTGGCAAGATGAAGGTTGTATATGGAAAACCGATCGATTTCGAACCTATTCGCGCAGGTAAATTATCTGCACAGGATGCGACAGATATCATCATGAAAGAGATTGGACTATTGATTGAAAATAATCGCTGACGATTACGTTCTACTTGACAAATGGGTCCGTTTATTAGAAGTTAGAAAAAAGCACAAAAAATACATTGAAAAGCAGACTGTTGTTTGTGGATTGAGGAGGGTATTTTTATGTCAGAAGAAATGAATCAAAATTTGGAAGTTAAATCATTTGCCGTAGGGGATACTGTTGGTGGCAAAGTAACAAAAGTTGAAGATAAGCATGTTTTAGTTGATATCGGTTTTAAGGTAGAGGGAATTGTTCCAATTAGTGAGCTATCTTCCTTGCATATTGAGAAAGCTGGCGATGCTGTAAAGGTTGATGATGATTTAACATTAAAAGTAATAAAAGTGGAAGAAGAAGAAATCATCCTGTCTAAAAAAGCAGTGGATGCAGAAAATGCATGGGATGAGCTTGTGAATAAGTTTGAAACTGGTGAAGTTTTTGAAGCAGAAGTAAAGGATGTCGTTAAAGGTGGCTTAGTCGTTGATATTGGTGTACGCGGCTTTATTCCGGCTTCCTTAGTTGAAAGACATTTTGTCGAGGATTTTTCCGATTATAAAGGAAGAAATTTAAGCTTAAAGGTAGTTGAGATTGATCGCGAAAAAAATCGTGTCATTCTTTCACACCGTGCTGTTCTTGAAGATGAAATTGCTTCCCAAAAACAGCAGACTATCGATGCTTTAAAAGTTGGCCAGGTTTTAGAAGGTACGGTTCAAAGATTAGCTGATTTTGGCATTTTTGTTGATATCGGAGGAATTGATGGATTAGTACATATATCTCAACTTGCACATCAACATGTAGATAAACCTGCTGATGTCGTAGCAGAAGGTCAGAAAGTAAAAGTTAAAGTGCTTTCCATTGATAAAGATAATGAAAGAATTTCATTGTCTATTAAGGATACATTACCTGGACCATGGGATCTGATTGAATACAAACAAGGGGATGTTGTCGAAGGTACTGTGAAACGCTTAGTCAACTTTGGTGCATTTGTTGAGGTTGCTCCAAGTGTCGAAGGGCTTGTTCATATTTCTCAAATTTCCAATCGCCACATCGGTACTCCACACGAAGTATTAAAAGAAGGCGAAAAAGTAAAAGTGAAAATTCTTGATATAAATAAAGACAATCAAAGAATCTCACTTAGTATTAAAGAGTTACTTGAAGAAGATCCAAAGGAAGATTATAAAGCCTATCAATCAACGGAAGAATCCTCTGGTTTCTCTTTAGGTGATAGACTCGGTGACCAGTTAAAGAAATTAAAATAGTAAAGTAGTGATATTACGTGAAGAGATTCGAACGAAAAATACAGCACCTTAATTCCGCTTTATCACTTAACAGGGAATTCGATAATGGGTTAGACGACGTTCGATTTGTTCACCGTAGCATTCCAGATCTTTCTATTGATGAAGTGTCGATAAACACTAAAATAGGCGAACTTAATTTAAGCTCGCCTATTTTTATCAATGCGATGACTGGAGGCGGTGGTGAGAGAACCGCTCGGATTAACCGACAGCTGGCAAGGGTAGCCAAGGAGTGTCAAATTGCAATGGCGGTTGGCTCACAGATGGCCGCATTAAAGGATTCGGATGAAGAACATTCATATCGGGTTGTTCGCGAAGAAAATCCAGATGGAATTGTCATTGCCAATCTTGGTAGTGAGGCAAGCGTTGATCAGGCTAAAAAGGCAGTCGAAATGATAGAAGCGGATGCGATTCAAATTCATTTGAATGTCATTCAAGAATTAACGATGCCAGAAGGAGATCGTAATTTTTGCGGTGCATTAACAAGAATCGAGAGCGTTATGAAAGCGTTGAATGTACCGATCATCATTAAAGAAGTGGGATTTGGTATCAGCCGTGAAACGGCAAGACAACTATTCGATATCGGAGTTTCGATTATAGATGTAGGCGGGACTGGTGGAACAAATTTTGCTGAAATAGAAAATGATAGACGTGACCAAAAGTTGCTCTTCTTTAATGAATGGGGGATCAAAACAGCAGCCTCAATCATAGAAACCTCACAGGAACCCACTGTTTCTATTATTTCCTCAGGTGGATTAAGAGATTCTATCGATGTTGCTAAATCAATTGCATTAGGGGCATCTAGTGCCGCCTTTGCCGGCAAATTCTTAAAGACTTTAGTATCAAAAGGCGAAGAAGCTTTAATGAAAGAAATAGAGCAGCTTGAATATCATTTGAAATTTATTATGACAGCCCTTGGTGCTAAAACAATCAAGGATCTGCAAAAAGCCCCGGTTGTTATCAGTGGGAACACCTATCATTGGTTACATGAGCGGGGGATTGAAACAAAAACATATAGTAACCGGACAATAAATGGATGAAAAAAGAAGGATCGTGCTGATCCTTCTTTTTTATTTTTCGCTTTTCTTATTTATTCAATTCTCTTGATGCATCAGGGCTTTCAAGAATTGTGGCACCTTTGTTGTGAATTTCCGGGTCTTTGTCAGGCCTAACTTTACCAGATTCCTTTAGTTTCTTTTCTTGACGATCTCGTCCCATTTTAATAACTCCTTTCTATGTCTTATTCTTTAGTAATATTCTCCATTCTATAAATTTTATACCGAAGTCACTTGGAAAATTGGGAAAAGAATGAAATCCCCCTATTTGAGTCATAATGGTTAGTGGTGGTGATTTTTATGGAAGGAATTTTCTTTTATTGGTTTGGTTGGATTGGCTGGATCATTACAACCTTTTTTATGAAAAAAAGCAAGGTTAGAACAGCAGTAAGCTTCATTTTGTTATTGCTAATTATTGCTGGCGATCATACCTATCATCTAACTGGTTATTCGGTTCATGCCCCGTTTATCCTGATATTCCTTTTTTCTTTAGTTTTTATGACTAAAACAAAAGGTTTCATGCAATTATACTACCTTATTTGCTCGCTTATTATTTCGATCGGTTACGTCTGCTTTTGTTTATTTGAGTTATTCGATCCTATTTGGCTTTTTTTTGACCGAAAGTGGATGCTCTCTTTTGTTATTCTTTATTTGATTTTGATGTTAGTGAAGGATCCTACTCATCGACTTGCCGTTGTTTTGATCGGCATTTGCAACGGAGAATTATTGTATTCAATGATACTGACGAAATTTTTCGGTGAAATCGAAATTGGTAATTTTGTCTTTTTAGATGCGCTTGCCTTTACGATCTTTTTTATTTTAATTTGGAATTCATTAGAAAAAATTGCGCAATTCTTTGAAGCGAATATTCATAAAGGAAAAGCAAGGAGAAATTATTAGAGTGGCAAAGACGAGGTGGAATATTCCGCCTTTTGAAAAGGTTGTTTGAAATGTGTTTATTTGGTAGTATTATTTAGTTGATACGGTATTATTAAATTCCCTTCTAACATAGAAGGGTTTTTATACGTAATGAGTTCTGATTTATTGGAAAGGAAGATATATATGGCAAAACCGGTAGTTGCAATCGTTGGTCGTCCTAACGTCGGCAAGTCTACGATCTTTAATCGAATTGTCGGGGAAAGAATTTCAATTGTAGAGGATGTTCCAGGGGTTACGAGAGACCGCATTTATAGTTCGGGAGAATGGCTGAATCAAACATTTAATATTATTGATACAGGCGGTATTGAAGTTGGGGACGAGCCCTTATTAGTTCAAATGAGACATCAGGCTGAAATTGCCATTGAGGAAGCGGATGTCATTGTTTTTATGGTTAATGGTCGGGAAGGAATTACGGCGGCTGATGAAGAGGTTGCCAAGCTTTTATTTCGATCTCAAAAACCAATCGTTCTAGCTGTTAACAAAATTGATAACCATGAAATGAAAGACCAAATTTATGAGTTCTATTCACTGGGCTTTGGGGAACCATTTCCAATTTCCGGATCCCATGGTTTAGGTTTAGGTGATTTATTGGATGAAGTGGTTAAACATTTCCCTAAAAGCAGTGATGAAGAATATGACGATGCTGTCATCCAATTTTGTTTAATTGGTCGGCCGAACGTTGGAAAGTCTTCTTTAGTAAATGCAATTTTGGGTGAGGATCGAGTAATCGTAAGTGATATTGAAGGAACAACAAGAGATGCTATTGATACAAAATTGACACGCGAAGGTCAGGAATATGTCATTATTGATACGGCAGGGATGAGAAAAAGAGGAAAAGTCTACGAAAATTTAGAAAAGTATAGTGTTTTACGTGCCTTAAGAGCATTAGAACGATCAGATGTTGTGTTGGTAGTTTTAGATGGTGAAAAAGGAATTATCGAGCAGGATAAAAAAATTGCCGGATATGCCCACGAGGCGGGTCGTGCAGTTGTTATTGTCGTAAACAAATGGGATGCAGTAGAAAAAGATGAGAAAACGATGAAGGAATTTGAACAAAATATCCGCGATCATTTCCAATTCCTGGACTATGCTCCGATTGTATTTTTATCAGCTAAAACAAAAAAGCGTATCCATACGCTGTTGCCAATGATTAATTTAGCGTCGGATAGTCACAATATGCGTGTTCAAACGAATATTTTGAATGATGTTATTATGGATGCGGTTGCGATGAATCCTACACCGACTGATCGTGGAACAAGATTGAAAATTTATTATGCTACCCAAGTAGCGATAAAACCACCGACATTTGTAATCTTTGTTAACGATCCTGAATTATTGCATTTTTCCTATGCTCGTTTCTTGGAAAACAGAATTCGTGAGGCGTTTGAGTTTACAGGAACACCGATAAAAATTATTGCACGGGCAAGGAATTGATTTTAGATTAAAATCAACATTAAGGAGCGGGTAATCATGGGGAGATGTACTGTTATCGGTGCTGGAAGCTGGGGGACAGCATTAGCCATTGTTCTTGCTGATAATGGACACGAAGTAAGGCTTTGGGGGCACCGGGTTGATCAAATTAATGAAATTAATTCAAGGCATACAAATGAAAAATATCTGCCTGATGTAGAACTTCCAACCTCCATAGTTGGCTATTTTGATTTAGAAACGGCCATAAAAGATATTGATACAGTTATATTGGCTGTTCCAACAAAAGCAATCCGTGAAGTTTTAAAAAAATTAGTTTCCTTCCTAACTGATAAGGTTTTAATTTGCCATGTTAGTAAAGGAATCGAACCCGATACATTAAAGCGCATTTCAGAAATGATCTTGGAAGAAGTCCCTGAGCATTTATTAGAGGATGTTGTCGTTTTATCCGGACCTTCCCATGCCGAGGAAGTGAGCAGAAGACAGCCCACAACAGTAACCGCATCTTCAACGAATATCGAGGCAGCGGAAAAAATCCAGGACTTATTTATTAATCAACATTTTAGGGTCTACACAAATCCTGATATTATTGGTGTTGAAATTGGAGGGGCCCTAAAGAATATTATTGCCCTTGGTGCAGGAATTTCTGATGGTTTGGGGTTCGGTGATAACGCCAAAGCAGCGTTAATTACGAGAGGCTTAGCTGAAATTTCCCGTCTTGGAATGAAAATGGGAGCAAACCCATTAACATTTTCTGGATTAGCAGGGATTGGTGATCTGATAGTCACTTGTACAAGCGTTCATAGCCGTAATTGGCGTGCCGGAAACCTACTCGGAAAAGGACAAAATCTTGATGAAGTTTTAAATAATATGGGAATGGTCGTAGAGGGTGTCAGGACGACAAAGGCAGCCTATCAGCTTGCAAAAAAGGAAAATATTGAGATGCCGATCACGACTGCGATTTACGAAATTCTTTTTAATAACTGTCCACCCAAGGATGCGGTTGAAGGTTTAATGGGAAGAGTTAAAACCCATGAAATGGAGGACTTTTAGGTCAAACACCCATTTTGTACTCCTTGCATACAGTGATAGTGTGTTGAGCGCTACCCGACAAGGAGGATTTCATAGTGGACGAATTCATTCATAAAGAGTTATTCGAAAAAATAGAAAATAAAACTAAAATAAAATCTGAAGATATTTTTGCTGTTGTTGATTCTGTAAAGGATGCAAATTTCAAAGACGAGGAAACCATTCGGTATCTGGTGAGACAGCTATCATCTCTTGCGAATGTACCTGTGTCCGAGGATATTGAAGATTCGATTATAGATTCAATCATAAATCATAATGGAATATTAGACTTTAACCATCTTGGTGAAATAACGGATAAAAAATAAAGAAGGGTAGGCACTTTTAGGAGACGCCCTGTCAATATTTTGCATAGTATAAAGTGTATCACATTTGTTGAGCTGTGATTTAATGGAATATTTTAGTCAGATATTGCTAAAGCATTACCCCGTGCTTTAGCTTTTTTTATTTTTTGTCTAGTTCTAGCGCCCAGCGACTAGTGGACTTCGCTGAACGGGCGCTTTCACTTTTCTACTAGGACCCGTAGGACAAGGTATGGTATAATATCTCCGATTTGAAAAGGAGCGATTACAATGACCCCAGGGATGTTAAAAATGTACATATCATTTTTTGGAATTGGTTTTATGTTTTTATCTGTTGCCTTAATTTATTTAAGTCGATACAAGTTTAAAGGTTTTTTAAAAATGATAACAGCAGTCATAGCTTATATATTCATGATTTTAGCTGGCATCATCATCTTTTTTGTTGTATTTAGCGGCCCGGTTGCCGATTAAGGAGGACTTGCGTTGTTTAAGAAATTTGTATTGTTTTTGAATTTAATTGTAATGATCTCGTTCCTTTCTGGCTGTCTGTATCCGGAAGATAGACTGGCACAGAACAGGGTACCGTATAAAGACCAAATTGCTATGGTTCAAAGTGCGGTGGATCAGTTTCAAGATGCGGAGGGTGGTATCCTTCCCATTAAAACAAAAGAAAATGAAACACCTATTTTTCAAAAGTATTTAATTGATTTTAAAAAGCTAAGCCCACGCTTTATCGCTGAACCTCCTGGCAGTGCCTTTGAAAGCGGCGGGATTTTCCAATATGTATTAGTGGATGTCGAAACAAATCCAACTGTTAAGTTACTAGATTTAACGATGGTTGATGCCATTCGTGATTTGAAACTCCGGATTAAATTTTTTGCGGAAAGAAACGGGTATCCTCCCTACAAAGAACCTTTAGATCAGGAAAAAGGTTATTTTTCACTAGATTATGACAAATTAGGTTATAAAGATACACCGCCATTTGTTGTCAGTCCATATACCGGAAAAAATTTATCTTTATTCATAGATACGAAGGGTGAAATATTGGTTGATTACAGCCCGGATTTGTATGATGCCTTAAAAAACTTTAAACATAACTATAAAACCGGTGATGATATTCGCTATATATTGGTCGAAAATTACGATTTTGTTCCTGCTTTTTCCGTTCCCTATACAGTTAAAGATAATGATCCAATTTTTTTAAAAGAATAACAGAAAATTAGTCATGAACCCTGCTCTTAATTAATACTTTTTTATAGAGCAGGTTTTTTTAATGATCCAGTTCTTTTTTCTTAAATAAAAATTCATAAAATTTTATTTTTGGTCATAATTAATTGGGACAACATCATACATTAATACTGTCTAACATAGTATGGTACCCAGAACCAAAGAGCGGGAGGGGTTCAAATGGAAAAAGTAGATATTTTTAAGGATATTGCAGAACGTACAGGCGGCGACATTTATCTTGGAGTCGTAGGTGCAGTTAGAACTGGGAAGTCTACCTTTATTAAGAAATTCATGGAATTAGTAGTTTTACCAAGCATCAAAAACGAAGCTGATAAGGTTCGTGCACAGGATGAACTGCCGCAAAGTGCTGCAGGCCGTACAATAATGACAACTGAACCAAAATTCGTCCCGAATCAAGCCGTGGCAGTGGCTGTTGATGAAGGATTAGAGGTTAATATTAGATTAGTTGATTGCGTGGGTTATACTGTACCTGGTGCAAAAGGCTATGAGGATGAAAACGGTCCAAGGATGATTAATACACCTTGGTATGAAGAGCCAATTCCATTCCATGAAGCGGCTGAGATTGGAACAAGAAAGGTCATTCAAGAACACTCAACGCTTGGTGTTGTGATTACAACTGATGGATCAATTGGTGAAATTCCGCGCTCAGATTATGTTAACTCGGAAGAACGCGTTATTGAGGAACTTAAAGAGGTTGGTAAACCGTTTATCATGATTATTAATACGGTTCACCCACATCATCCGGAAACAGAGCGTTTAAGACTGGAACTAAATGAAAAGTATGATATTCCAGTGTTGGCGATGAGCGTTGAAAGCATGCGTGAACAGGATGTCATCAATGTTCTGCGTGAAACATTATATGAATTCCCGGTTTTGGAGGTAAATGTTAATTTACCTAGCTGGGTGATGGTATTAAAAGAGGATCATTGGCTTCGTCAAAGCTATCAAGAAGCTGTAAAAGATACAGTGAAGGATATCAAGCGTTTAAGGGATGTTGATCGTGTTGTAGGTCATTTCGGTGAATATGATTTTATTGACCAAGCAAGTTTGGCAGGAATTGAAATGGGTCAAGGAATTGCCGAAATCGATTTATATGCTCCGGATGATTTGTATGATCAAATCTTAAAAGAGGTTGTTGGCGTCGAAATCAGAGGTAAAGACCATCTGTTACAGCTCATGCAGGAATTTGCGCATGCTAAATCTGAGTATGATCAGGTTGCTGATGCATTAAAGATGGTTAAACAAACGGGATACGGTATCGCAGCTCCATCCTTGCAGGATATGAGTCTCGATGAGCCTGAAATCATTCGCCAAGGCTCTAGATTTGGTGTCCGTTTAAAGGCTGTAGCTCCATCTATTCATATGGTGAAGGTAGATGTTGAATCTGAATTTGCTCCAATAATCGGTACTGAAAAGCAGAGTGAAGAGCTCGTCCGCTATTTAATGCAAGATTTTGAGGATGATCCGCTTTCCATTTGGAATTCCGATATTTTCGGTCGTTCATTAAGTTCGATTGTTCGAGAAGGAATCCAGGCAAAATTATCATTAATGCCGGAAAATGCACGCTATAAGCTTAAAGAAACGTTGGAAAGAATTATTAATGAGGGTTCCGGCGGGCTAATAGCAATAATATTATAAAAAAAAAGCCAATTTATTTGGCTTTTTTTATTGCCAATAAAACATCATAATGATATTATTTTTCCACTATAAGTATTGTGAATTTCGTAAATTTACCATAATTATATGAAAAACTACTGAAAAATATTGAATTATCTTCAATTGTCGGTTAATATTAGCATGTTAATAAATAGTTGTTAGTATGTATAGAATCTGGTAATACTGTTAACAAAGGTAGTAACAGCTATTTATTTCTATCAAAAACTATTTAAAATAGTAGTCATGATAGTTTCAACATTTTTATTGAATTTACGACTCAGGTAATCTATTTTTACGAAAGTATTACCTATACCTTTTATTTGGGAGGAGGTGAATGGCATGAACAAAACAGATTTAATTAATGCAGTAGCTGAAGGTACTGAATTATCAAAGAAAGATGCTACTAAAGCTGTTGATGCTGTTTTCGACGCTATTATGGGCGCACTACAACAAGGTGACAAGGTTCAATTAATCGGATTTGGTAACTTTGAAGTACGTGAGCGTGCAGCACGTAAAGGACGCAATCCACAAACAGGCGATGAAATTGAAATCCCAGCAAGTAAAGTACCTGCTTTCAAACCAGGTAAAGCCCTTAAAGACGCTGTTAAGTAATCATACATAGAAAGGCGTAAGCCGATTGTTCAGCCCCGACAAGCAAATGTTCTTCCGATGAAGAAGTCGTAGACTTCCTAAGGAGGAAGGTTATTTGACCTCGAGGGGTTATCGGCTGAAGCTGGACATATGGGCTTTTAAAGGGTCGCACAATTGTTGTGCGACCCTTCTTTTTCGCTGAAATGTTTATCTGCGAATTACAATTAAAGTTCGGGATAAACTATCTTCATGAACCTTATGAGGTGTTTTGTCATTAGGAGGAAAAATTGTGAACATGAACCTTGAACAGATCGAACATGCGGTTCGTTTAATATTAGAGGCAGTTGGAGAAGACCCAAATCGGGAAGGACTTTTAGATACACCGAAAAGAGTGGCTAAAATGTATTCTGAGGTATTCGCTGGACTTAAAAAAGATCCGAAGGAGTACTTTGATACACTTTTTAGCGAGAACCACGAAGAATTAGTGCTTGTAAAGGATATTCCGTTTTATTCGATGTGCGAGCACCATCTAGTTCCTTTCTTTGGGAAAGCCCATGTTGCATACATACCTAAAGGCGGGAAAGTGGTAGGTTTAAGTAAATTAGCTCGTTCAGTTGAAGCAGTGGCCGGGAGACCACAGTTGCAGGAACGGATTACTACTACTGTCGCGGATGCCATTGTAGAAAAGCTTACGCCATACGGTGTAATGGTGGTTGTTGAAGCTGAACATATGTGTATGACAATGCGGGGTGTCAAAAAACCAGGCTCGAAAACAGTTACATCTGCTGTAAGAGGGATTTTTGAAAAGGATGCAGCTGCAAGGGCAGAGGTTTTATCTTTAATAAAAGAATAAGGGCTGTTTCTAATTTTGGATTGACAATACAAGGTAGTGAATGAGATATTATTATGAGATACGGATTGGAGTTTAGGAGGATTTGCAGGTGAAAAGTCAATCTTCTACAAATAATGATTTTATTGTAATCAAAGCAAAAAGTGATGGAGTAACAGTAATCGGTCTTACACGTGGAACAGATACGAAATTCCACCATACTGAGAAATTGGATAAAGGTGAAGTCATGATTGCTCAGTTTACAGAGCATACATCAGCGATAAAAATTCGCGGCAAAGCCGTTGTTCAAACCGCCCATGGTGAAATGGATACTGAGGTTTAACTTCATTCAGCAGGCTGAATAAAGTTAAAGCCTCCGGCGAGCCTCGCAATTTTCAAAGGTAGTTTTTCGAGGAGACTAACCTTCTCATTTTAGGAAGACAAGGGTGATGAGCGTGAAAGACATCTATGATGAGATTAAACAGATTAAAGCGGACATAGACGAGCGGGCCAAACATCCTTATTTAATAAAGTTTATTGATGTCCCTGTTATAGATGAACAGAAAGTGTTATTGCTGTACTGTATTTTAAGTGAATCAAAAATTTCATCCGACAAAATAAAGCAATTAATTATTGCTACGATGCTCATTCAAATGGCATTGGATACACATGAACTTGTGGGAATTAATCGAATTGAAGAAGATCATCCATATATGAAACAACGACAATTAACGGTGCTGGGTGGAGATTATTATAGCGGTCTTTATTATTATTTATTAGCACTAATTGATGATATTCCAATGCTACAAGCATTATCGATTGCTATTAAGGAGATTAATGAATACAAAGTTGCTGTCTATCAAAGGGACCAAAACAATATCGGGGATTTTATAGAAAGTGTTGCTATGATTGAATCTCTTCTAGTACAAAAGATTGCACAATATGTCGGAAATAAAGACATGGTAGAATTATCAAAACAATTATTATTAATAAACAAATTGAATAACGAAAAAAGTAGCTACTTATCAGGTGGTTATTCTGCATTTTTTGATGGGATTTATACGATTCAAGAAAGAACACGCGGATTGTCAAAAAATATTGCTAGAAAACAAGCACTCATTTTAGTTGATAATCAAATCATAACATCCATTCACTATATAGAATCGTTCCTGCAAAATCATTCCGGAACATATCGGTTTCTTTGTGAAAAAATAAGGAGTTTTATTACTAATATCGATATTGTGATGGAAAAAGCTGTGAAAGAAGGGTGAAGAGTGGGGTATTCAAAAGAAGAACGTGTCCACAACGTATTTGAAAAGATCTCAGACAAATATGATGTTATGAATTCTATTATTAGTTTTCAACGTCATAAAGCTTGGCGTAAGGACACAATGAAAAGGATGAACGTTCAGCCCGGTTCAGCAGCTCTTGATGTTTGTTGTGGAACAGCGGATTGGACGGTTGCGTTATCTCATGCTGTCGGCCCAAAAGGCAAGGTAGTCGGACTTGATTTTAGTAGAAATATGCTGAAAATTGGCGAACAAAAGGTAGCCAATTTACAGCTTGAAAATATAGAGCTTATTCATGGAAACGCAATGGAATTACCGTTTGCGGATAATACATTTGATTATGTTACGATCGGATTTGGATTACGAAACGTACCTGATTATTTGCAAGTATTGTGTGAAATGTGTCGAGTGGTGAAACCTGGAGGAAAGGTTGTATGCCTAGAAACGTCACAGCCAACCACGTTTGGATTCAGGCAAATTTACTATTTATATTTCCAATATATAATGCCTTTCTTAGGAAAACTATTTGCCAAAAGCTATAAGGAATATTCTTGGTTGCAAGAATCTGCAAAAGATTTTCCGGGTCGAAAAGAATTGGCACACATGTTCGAACAGGCAGGACTCGAAAATATTAAAGTGAAGGCCTATACTGGTGGTGTAGCTGCAATGCATTTAGGCTTTAAACCCATTTCTAAATAAGCTGTTAATTAAGGTGAAATAAATGAAACTTAAAAGGCTCTACACATTTATTAATTTTGATTTAGATATAATTGAAAAAGCATTGGAAGAGACAATTCAGGCTGAACATCCAGTGCTGAAAGAAGCCTCTATGCATTTATTACAAGCTGGTGGGAAACGCATTCGACCAGTCTTTGTTTTATTGTCAGGAAAATTTGGTAATTATAATATAGACGAAATAAAAAATGTAGCTGTAGCCCTGGAATTAATACATACTGCTTCCTTAGTTCATGATGATGTCATCGACAATGCTGAACTGCGCAGGGGAGGACTTACGGTAAAGGCAAAATGGGATAATCGCATTGCTATGTATACTGGCGATTATATCTTTGCAAGAGCCGTTGAATTGATGACTACTATAAACAAGATAGAGGCTCATCAAGTCTTATCTAAAACGATGGTGGAGCTTGTCATTGGCGAAATTGAACAAATTAAAGATAAGTATAACTGGGACCAAAATCTTCGTACATATTTTAGAAGAATTAAGCGAAAAACTGCTATTCTTATCGCAGTCAGCTGTGAGCTTGGTGCAATTGTATCCGGGGCTCCGATACAAATTCAACGACAATTGTATCAATTCGGATATAACGTTGGAATGGCCTTTCAAATAACAGATGATATCTTGGATTTCACGGGGACTGAGAAAGAATTGGGGAAACCTGCTGGAAGTGATTTGCAGCAAGGAAATATAACCTTACCTGTTCTCTATGCTTTACGAAATGAGACACTGAGGAAGGAAATTATCACAAATTTTGACCCGAATAACGAGGGAAAAATGCGCCATATTATCTCGTTGGTGAAAACATCTGGTGGAATTGAGTATTCCAAGGAGATCAGTGAACACTACTTGAAAAAGGCACATGGGATCATTAAAGAGTTACCGAACTGCAAGGAAAAAACGGCTCTTCTAAATATTGCGAAATATATTGGAAAACGAAAATTCTAACCTTTATTCGTCCGAATAAAGGTAGCCTTGGTGTATTTGACTTATTGCCATTCATTACATATTTTGATAAAATGTGAAATGATTTTTATAAAAATGATAATTATACATAATGACTGGAGAGATGACACATGGAAAGATCTTTTATCATGATTAAGCCTGATGGCGTACAACGAAATTTAGTAGGAGAAATCGTAGCACGCTTTGAAAACAAAGGTTTCAAATTAGTTGGTGCAAAGTTAATGACTGTATCAAAGGAATTAGCTGAAGAACATTACGGCGAGCATAAAGAGCGCCCGTTTTTTGGTGAACTAGTTGATTTCATTACATCAAGCCCTGTATTTGCGATGGTTTGGGAAGGTGAAAACGTAATTGCAACTGCACGTCAAATGATGGGTAAAACAAATCCTGCAGATGCAGCACCTGGTACTATTCGTGGTGATCTCGGTGTAACAATGGGTAAAAACGTTATTCATGGTTCAGATTCACTAGAAAGTGCTACACGTGAAATCAGTCTATGGTTTAAAGA
Source organism: Caryophanales bacterium (assembly GCA_012840465.1). Taxonomy (GTDB): domain Bacteria; phylum Bacillota; class Bacilli; order Bacillales; family Bacillaceae_J; genus Schinkia. The sequence goes on along the minus strand of DULJ01000011.1, from coordinate 84,402 downwards.
AGATGAAGTTAGTGAATACAATAAGCAAGTTGACGAGTGGGTATACTAATATAACTTTATTCAGCCCTGCTGAATAAAGTTATAGCCTCCGGCGGATGCCTCAGATTTTTTATACGAAAACAACCAGCCATATTGGGCTGGTTGTTTTTTAATAGAAATACCTAGGAGCATTTGTTATGATTAAAATCAAGGGAGTCTAGTAGAAGAGGAGAAAGATAATCATGAATGACTACCAGGATTTTATAACAAAAGTACATAGAAAAACCGGTATTGATTTGTCCTGCTATAAAGAAGCACAAATGAAACGGAGATTAACCTCACTTTATGAAAAAAAAGGCTTCAAAAGCTTTCAGGAATTTTTTAACGCAATGTCTACTGATAAAAATCTATTAGATGAATTTTTAGACCGAATGACAATTAACGTTTCTGAATTTTATCGGAATGCAAAACGATGGGAGGTATTGCAAAAAAAAATAATTCCTAAATTACTAGAGAGGAACAAAAAGTTAAAAGTTTGGAGTGCGGCTTGTTCTACGGGGGAGGAACCATACACAATAGCTATGATTTTATCTCACTTTATGCCACTTTCTCAAATTCAGATTCTCGCAACTGATTTAGATGAAACGGTCATTGCTCGTGCTAAAAATGGGATTTATCCAGATCGGTCATTAATAGAGGTACCAGACGATATCAAGCGGAAGTTCTTTACGAAGGATGGTATTTTCTATAAAGTGAATGATGATATTAAAAGGACAGTAACTTTCAAAAAACATAATTTATTAGCAGATCCATTCGATAATAATTTTGATTTAATTGTTTGTCGAAACGTGTTGATTTACTTTACGGAGGATGCGAAGGAAGTTTTATATAAAAAGTTTAGTGCCGCTTTAAAAATCGGTGGCATCCTTTTTGTGGGCAGTACGGAACAAATATTTAATTCGCAAAGCTTTGGTTTTGAAACAGAAGATACATTTTTTTACCGAAAGGTGTAACTTTATTCAGCGGAAGCCTCCCACGGATGCCGCGGATTTGATAAATAAGAATTCGAAATATACTGACGACAAATAGTCGCTATTATGATATATTAATACATAAAAGCTTTAAAGAGGTGAAGAGTGATGAGATATATAACTGCTGGAGAATCACATGGACCACAATTAACAACAATTTTAGAAGGAATACCTGCACAATTATCATTAGTCGCTGAAGATATAAATGAGGAACTTGCCCGTCGTCAAAAAGGACACGGCAGGGGCCGACGGATGCAAATTGAGAAGGACCAGGTTCAAATCTTAAGCGGGGTCCGTCATGGGAAAACATTAGGTTCCCCAATTACACTTGTAGTAAAGAATGATGATTGGACGCATTGGACGAAAATAATGGGAACTGGGCCGCTTGAAAGTGAACAAGATGAGGAAGAAATCAAGCGAAAAATCACACGCCCCCGTCCAGGCCACGCTGATCTTGTAGGGGCTATTAAATATGGCCATCGCGACATGAGAAACGTACTTGAACGCTCCTCTGCAAGGGAGACGACTGTACGTGTGGCAGCAGGGGCTGTAGCGAAAAAGTTATTGTCCCAATTTGGAATCACTGTTGCAGGCCATGTGTTGGAAATTGGCGGGGTTAAAGCCGAAAATATTTCTTATAATTCCTTGGAAGAACTTAAAGAACGTAGCGAAAATTCACCTGTCCGTTGTCTGGATGAAGCTGCTGGGCAAAAAATGATGGCAGCGATTGATAAAGCAAAAGAAGACGGTGATTCAATCGGTGGTGTGGTAGAGGTTATTGTTGATGGACTTCCTGCCGGTATGGGCAGCTATACCCATTACGATCTAAAACTTGATGCTAAACTTGCTGCTGCGATTGTAAGTATCAATGCTTTCAAAGGTGTTGAATTCGGAATCGGCTTTGAAGCTGCAAGAAGACCGGGCAGCCAGGTTCACGATGAAATCATTTGGAACGAAGAAGAAGGATATTCAAGAAAAACTAATAATTTAGGTGGCTTTGAGGGCGGTATGACTACTGGTATGCCAATTGTCGTCCGCGGTGTAATGAAACCAATCCCTACTTTATATAAACCATTACAAAGTGTCGACATTGATACGAAAGAAGTGTTTGAGGCAAGCATTGAGCGTTCGGATAGCTGTGCTGTTCCGGCAGCAAGTGTTGTTGCGGAAGCTGTAGTTGCATGGGAAGTTGCGCAGGCGATTGTTGACCAGTTTGGAAAGGATCGCATTGATCAAATTAAAGAAAATATCGCTAGCTGGAACGAAAGAGCGAGGAATTATTAAGATGGAGACGTTAACGATATCAACCGCATCGAAGACGTACCCTTTATACATCGGTGATCGTATCCGGTTTGAAATTCAATCGTTTATTAATGATCTTAATGGTAATTTTTCAAGCGTTATGATTATTACGGATTCAAATGTTGAACCGCTCTTTTTAAACGATATTAAGGTTTCTTTGACTGACTTTGAAAATATTTATTCCTATGTTGTTCCCGGTGGGGAAGAAGCAAAGTCTTTCTCTATCTTTTACGATCTTTTAACCTATGCCCTCGAGAATGAACTTGATCGTAAATCACTTGTGATTGCTTTGGGCGGAGGAGTGATCGGCGATTTAGCAGGATTTGTTGCAGCGACCTATATGAGAGGCATCCCTTTTATTCAAATGCCAACCACCTTACTTGCTCACGATAGTTCTGTCGGAGGAAAGGTAGCGATAAACCATCCACTTGGGAAAAATATGATCGGTGCTTTTTATCAGCCTGAAGCTGTTATTTACGATACCGATATGCTGTTAACACTTCCGGAGGAACAGTGGCGCTCAGGCTTTGCAGAAGTGATTAAGCATGCTTTAATTTGGGATGTGGATTTCTACAATTGGCTACGGTCCGAAATTCATACATTGGCCGATTTACGTGCTGAAAAACTCCAATATGCCTTGGCTAAAGGCATTTCTGTAAAGGCGCAGGTCGTTGCACAGGATGAAAAAGAAAGTGGTATTCGTGCTTATTTAAATTTTGGTCACACACTTGCACATGCAATTGAAGCAGGTCTAGGCTACGGCAAAATGAGTCATGGAGATGCTGTTGCGATTGGGATGCTGTTTGCGATTAGAGTAAGTGAAGAATATTACGGAATAAATTTAAATTTATCAAAATTTAAAGAGTGGTTTAAACAATACAACTTTCCAGTAATACCAAAGGAATTAGCGGCTGATCTGCTACTTCAATTGATGAAAAAGGATAAAAAAGCGCAAAGTGGCTCACTAAGAATGGTACTAATGAAAAAGATCGGTGAGGTTGAAACCGTAAAGGTAGACGATGAATTTATCTTAACAATTTTAAACAAAGAATTAGCGGAGGTGTGACAGCTTGATTCGAGGAATAAGGGGAGCAATTACAGTAAAAGAAAATGACGCAAATCAAATGGTTGCCAATACAAAAGTTCTTCTGGAAGAGATGATCAAGAAGAATGAAATCGTTCCTGAAAATGTGACACAAGTCCTAATATCTACAACAGAAGATTTAGATGCTGTTTTTCCGGCGAGAGCGCTGCGTATGTTAGAGGGTTGGACATACGTTCCTGTCATGTGTATGCGGGAAATTCCTGTAGTAAATTCGTTGGAAAAATGTATCCGCATTATGATGACAGTTGAAACGGATATTCCGCAGGACCAAATCGAACATATATATTTAGCAGGCGCTGTCGTTTTAAGACCTGATTTATCGATGAATAAATAGTTTTCTAAAAATTTATTGACAAAAAAAGCAAGTTTGTATTAAGATGACATATAAGTTTAGTTTAATTTTTTTGAGTCGAGTTTTTAGAGTTGAGTTGAGAATGACAAAGCAAATTGTCAAGGGTAGAATGAGCAGAGCAGAGTTGAGACGAGATCTTTTAAATTAAAATTTTAAACCACTACCCTAAGAAAAGTGTGCCTATTTTTCCATCAGGCCTCTTCTTAGGGTTGTTTTTTCTCATCAATTTACTCCTCATTCTCCATTACTAAAAGAATGGAGAGATGTTTATGAATAATTATGATTTTTCCACGTTTTGTAAAGATACAAAAGAGTATCTGACTATTCCGATCGTTAAACGATATTTTGTTGATACGATTACTCCCATCCAAATTTTTCAAAACTTAAAAGAAGAGGCCAGCTTTCTCCTCGAAAGTAAGGATGAAGCATCACCATGGTCACGTTATTCATTTATCGGTTTAAATCCATTTTTATATGTTGAGGAATGTGAAGGGACATTCTATTTAAAAAATGAAAATAAGGAAACAATTAGGTCGACCGGGCATTTCCGAGACGCGTTCCGTCTTTGTATGGAAATGCTGAAGGTAAAAACACCGGATGTGTCACTCCCATTTTGGGGTGGTGCAGTTGGAGTTATGGGCTATGATTCTATTACGACCTTTGAAAAGGTTCCTGAACATACAATGAATGATTTAAATCTTAAACGGTTCTCATTCATGTTTTGTGAAACGATGGTTGCATTTGACCATGAACAAAAGGAACTAGATATCATTCAGCTTGTTCGCCTTCAGGGGGATGAAACAACCAATATACTATCACTTTTATATAAAGAGGTTCATAAGAAAATTGATTTAATTTTTGACCAAATCTTTAATTCAAAAATGAAAAATGAAGGATTACCAGCGATGGAGCAAATGTCTGAAGTTGATTTTAGCGATGTGGCCTCCAACTATAAAAAAGAAGGATTCATAAGCGACGTAAACAAAATCAAAGACTATATAAAGGCTGGAGATATATTCCAAGCAGTATTATCACAGCGCTTTGAAATCCCGATCACAGTTAAAGGATTCGATTTATATCGAGTACTCCGGATGGTCAATCCTTCACCATATTTATTTTATTTAAAGCTTGATGACTATGAATTAATCGGGAGTTCTCCGGAACGCTTAATTCAGATCGAAAATGGTCATCTTGAAATTCATCCAATTGCCGGAACGAGAAGAAGAGGTCGCTCTAAAGAAGAGGATCAGATTCTAGCTGAAGAACTAATTGCGGATGAAAAGGAACGTGCTGAACATTATATGCTTGTAGACTTGGCACGAAATGATATCGGTAGGGTTGCAAAGTATGGATCCGTCCAAACACCGGTTTTGATGGAATTAGGTAAATTTTCGCATGTCATGCATCTAATCTCTAAAGTTACCGGACAACTAAAATATGATGTGGATCCGCTTGATGCATTAATATCTGCCTTTCCGGCCGGGACTGTGTCCGGTGCACCGAAAATCCGCGCTATGCAAATTTTGCAGGATATGGAGCCGACAGCGCGAAACGTATATGCTGGGACAGTTGCCTATCTTGGATTTGACGGAAATATAGATTCCTGTATTGCGATTCGAACTATTTTAGTAAAAAACAACAAAGCGTATGTTCAAGCTGGCGCCGGAATTGTTGCAGATTCAGTTCCAGAACTTGAATATAAAGAAACGATCAATAAAGCGAGTGCGCTAATCAAAAGTATCAAGCTGGCTGAAAAGATGTTCCAAAGGGAGGAAAAGTCATATGTTTAAAGAAATTTTAAATAAATGTGTATTAGGTGAAACATTAACGGAGCATGAAGCAGAAATGATTATGGATGATATTATGTCCGGCCATGCCTCGCAAGGCCAAATTGCCAGTCTTATATCGATTTTGCGTTTTAGAGGAGAAACAGCTGACGAACTGGTAGGTTTTACAAAAGCGATGCGTTCTCATATGACACAGCTGGATTATGGGGATGGGGCAGTGATTGATACTTGCGGTACTGGTGGTGATGGTGCATCAACTTTTAATATATCAACGACAGTTTCTATCATTCTCTCGGCACTTGGTGTAAAAGTTGCGAAGCATGGGAATCGTGCTTTTACGTCTAAAAGTGGCAGCGCAGATGTGCTTGAGCAGTTGGGAATTAATATTCAAAGTACGCCTGAAGAGGCTAGGAACTCGCTTAATAAATATAATATGAGTTTTTTATTTGCTCCTGCATATCATTCATCCATGAAACATGCAGCTGTGCCTCGTAAAGATGTAGGATTTCGGACTATTTTTAATCTATTAGGTCCGATTTCAAATCCCGCCAATTGTAAATATCAATTAATCGGCGTGTACGATACTAGATCGGCTGAAAAAATGGCGGAAACTTTAAAGCGCCTTGGTTCTAAAAAAGTATTGCTTGTGACAGGCAGAGATGGATTGGATGAATGTTCAATTACAACAGAAACAGATGTAGTAGAATTAAATAATGGTACAATTACAAGGAGTACGATTACTCCTGAAGAATTTGGATTGGAGCGGGGAACCCTAGATGAAATTCGAGTTTCCTCGGTTGAAGAAAGCGCATATGTTCTTGAAAACGTCCTTGAGGGAAAAGGCAATCGTTCTCAAACAAATATTGTGTTATTAAACGCTGGGGCCGGCCTTTATGCTGCTGAAAAGTGCAAATCAATCAAGGACGGCATAGAAATGGCAAGAGTAGCCATAGCAGACGGTGTCGCATTAGCTCAACTAAACAAGCTAAGAAATCAGAATTTTGAAATGAAGGAGAAACAGCAATATGCTTAATAAAATTATCGAAACAAAAAAGGAAGAGGTAGCACAGTTAGTGCTGCCTCTTAAGGAATCAGTAAACCCTGTATCTTTTTTTAATGCCTTAAAAAATCCAAAAAGTGAAGTGGCCTTAATAGCTGAAGTAAAAAAGGCATCACCTTCGAAAGGAATTATAAAAGAAAATTTTGATCCAATAGAGATCGCAAAGGAATATGAAAAAGGCGGTGCCGATGCGATTTCCGTTTTAACAGACAGCCACTATTTTCAAGGGGCTAGGGAGTATATCCCAGCCATAAAAAAAGCGGTGGCTTTACCCATCCTTCGTAAAGATTTTATTATCGACGAACAACAAATATTAGAAAGTAAACTAATTGGTGCCGATGCCATTCTATTAATAGCGGAGGCTGTAGAAGCTAGTAAGTTATATGAATTCTATCAATATGCAACTGAATTAGGACTGGATTGTTTAGTAGAGGTTCATTCCAACGAAGCATTAGAAGGCATTCTATCCATTTTTACTCCTAAAATTATTGGTGTGAACAATCGTAATCTAAAAACCTTCGAAGTTACCCTCAAGCAAACGGAGGCTATCACATCGAATATACCAGAAGGAAGCTTGTTTGTGAGTGAGAGCGGTATTGTTACTCATGATGATATTATAAGAGTAAAAAAAGCGGGTGCAAGGGCAGTATTAGTTGGAGAGTCACTGATGAGGGCTGAGACACCAGCATTAGGAATTTTAACGTTATTTAGTGGAGCTGCGCAATGAAAGCGACAATCTTAAAATTATGTGGAAACCATTCTTTACAAGATTTACAGCGATCAGTTAATAGTGGTGCACCGTATATCGGAATTGTGTTCGCAAAAAGCAAGCGTAAGGTAGATCCCACCCTGTGTGGGAAGTGGCTTAAACAAATTGAAAAAGGAAATGACCAAAAATATGTGGGGGTTTTTGTGAATCCAACTTTACAAGAGATTGCACATGTTCTCTCACATGTGCCGCTCGATATTATCCAGTTCCATGGAACCGAGTCGCCCGAAGAAATTATTGACATCAAACTCTCAACAGGACTGACCGTTTGGAAAGCAATCCATCATAATCAAAATGGGTTAACTAAAATGAAAAGCTATAACCGTGTAGTTGACGGCTATGTGATCGATTCAAAGGTTAAAGGGGCGTGGGGAGGAACTGGCGCAAGCTTTGACTGGGAGTCGATCCCTGCATACAATAAAGAAGCGGAAGTTCAAGGGGTACAGTGTCTTATCGCTGGTGGGATTACCCCTCTTAACGTAGAAGAAATTCTGACCTATTCACCGCAAGGAATTGATATTTCAAGCGGCATTGAAACGAATGGCAGTAAAGATGGTTACAAAATTCAGTTGATTATGGAAAGGCTAAAAATCCTGTGATACAATGAAGACAAGAATCCTTTTTCGCTTTAATGCGAGAAAATAAACTAATTATATTAAAAGATATAGGAATGGTGGGGTCTGAAATGAAAATTAAAGTAAATGAGCAACTTGTTGGGTTAACACCGTATCAGCCTGGAAAGCCAATTGAAGAAGTAAAAAGGGAGCTTGGGCTTGAAAAAATCACGAAGCTTGCTTCTAATGAAAATCCATTTGGATGTTCTGAAAAAGCTAAAGAGGCAATCCGAAACAGTTTAGATGAACTGGCACTTTATCCTGATGGATACGCACGAAATATGCGTGAAAAAGTTGCACAGTTTATTGGTGTTGATGAAAACCAACTCCTGTTCGGAAATGGTTCGGACGAGTTGATTGCCATCCTTTGTACCGCCCTTTTATCACCTGCTAAAAATACGGTAATGGCAAACCCCTCTTTCTCCCAATACAGCCATAATGCAACGCTTCAAGGAGCGGAAGTCCGTATGATTGAAAATATAAATGGAGAACATGATTTAGACGGAATGCTAAAAGCGATTGATGAAAATACGGCAATCGTATGGATCTGCAATCCTAATAATCCAACGGGAACATATATTAACGAAGAGAAAATCGTTAACTTTATTAAAAATGTTCCTGATCATGTCATGATCGTAATGGATGAGGCCTACAATGAATATGCCATCGCAGAAGATTATCCAAATACATTATCTTATTTAAAAGATTATCCCAATATGATTATTCTTCGAACATTTTCGAAAGCATACGGTCTTGCAGCTCTTCGTGTTGGTTATGGGGTTGCTGATCCTGAACTTATTACTGTACTTGATCCGGCAAGAGGCCCTTTTAACACATCCCGAATTGCCCATGCAGCAATTTGTGCTACAGTCGATGATCAAGAATTCATTCACACATGTGTAAAAGTAAATCGTGAGGGCTTAGAGCAATTTTATCAATTTTGTAAAGATAATGAATTAAATTATTTCCCTTCTCAAGCGAATTTTATTTTGATTGATTTTAAACGCTCTGGACAAGAAGTATTTGATTATTTATTAAGAAAAGGCTTTATTGTTCGTTCTGGCACTGCTTTAGGGTATCCAACATCTGTTAGAATTACGGTTGGTAGCAAAGAACAAAATGAGGAAATCATTCAAGCTTTAACTGAAATGCTTGGGAAGTCTCGTTAGGGGGACTTTTCCTTGAAGAAAAAGGTTTTTGTAATCGGACTTGGTCTTATTGGAGGTTCGATTGCGTTGGCGATTAGACGTGTTCATGAGGACGCAATTATTATCGGCTTTGAGATAAATGAAGAACGGCTCGGTTTAGCGAAAACGCTAAATGTTATTGATGAAGGTGCTGTCTCAATTGAGGATGGGGCAAAAGACGCCGATCTGATCATCATCTCTGCTCCTGTCGGGCAAACAGAGGAAATTATTGAAACGCTTGTGAATATTGAGTTAAAACCTACTGTAATCATCACAGATGTTGGGAGCACAAAACAGCAAATTATGGGTAAGGCGCATCTCCTACGTAAAAAAGGCGTTACTTTTATCGGTGGTCATCCAATGGCTGGCTCCCACAAAAGTGGTGTAAGTGCAGCCAGACCTCATTTGTTTGAAAATGCCTTTTATATCTTAACACCGGAAAAAACCACTCCGGCAGCCCAAATTGAAGAGTTAAAAGATTGGCTTAGAGGGACAAAAGCAAACTTTTTAATCATGTCTCCAAAGGAGCATGATGAACTAACTGGGGCGGTTAGTCATTTTCCACATATTGTTGCAGCAAGCCTCGTTCATCAGGTTGCCGAAATTGACGAGAAAAATTCGACCATTTCAAATATAGCTGCGGGCGGTTTTAGGGATATTACAAGAATTGCATCAAGCAGCCCTGCTATGTGGCGGGATATCCTTCTACATAATAAAGATACTTTGCTAGTTCTTCTGGAGAAGTGGCGGATAGAGATGGACCGAGTTAAAAATATGATTGATACGATGGATAGTGATGCAATCTACTCTTATTTTAATGCAGCAAAAGAGTTCCGTGATGGATTACCGGTTAAGCAAAAGGGAGCGATTCCGTCTTTTTATGATTTATATGTGGATGTACCGGACCATCCGGGAATTATTTCCGAGGTTACGAGTATACTCGCTAAACAGGAAATCAGCATCACTAATATTAGAATTATTGAGATTCGGGAAGATATAATGGGGGTCTTGAGACTTAGCTTCCGCAATGAGGATGATCGCAAAAGAGCGCAAATCTGTCTTTCCAACCATCAATTTGAATCATTTATCGAAATGTAAGGATGTGATTATTTGTCATCTAAACAATTAGTAACGAACATATCAAGTCTTAAGGGAACAATTCAAGTACCAGGGGATAAATCAATTTCACATCGTGCTGTCATGTTCGGATCAATTGCTAAAGGAAGAACAACGATTACGGGCTTTTTGCCAGGTGAGGATTGCTTAAGCACGATCCGTTGTTTTCAAAAAATGGGTGTGAGGATCACACAAACGGGTGAAAATGTTGAAATTGAATCTGCAGGTATTGACGGTCTTGAAGAGCCTAAAGATATTCTGGATGTTGGCAATTCGGGAACAACGACAAGATTAATGCTTGGTATTTTAGCAACTAGACCGTTCCATTCTGTATTAATCGGCGACGAATCGATCGCGAAACGACCGATGGGCAGGGTTACAAAGCCGTTAAGACAGATGGGGGCGGTAATCGATGGACGTGAAAATGGCATGTACACACCTCTATCAATTAGAGGTGGAGATACAGTTGGAATAGACTATAATTCCCCGGTAGCTAGCGCGCAAGTAAAATCTGCAATTTTACTTGCCGGTCTAGGCTCAAAAGGAGTCACAACTGTGACAGAACCAGCATTATCTAGGGATCATACTGAAAGAATGCTTGAAGCGTTTGGTGCTACAATCATTCGTGATGGTTTATCTGTCTCAATTGATGGCGGTCAAACCTTAACAGCAACAAATATTGAGGTACCTGGAGACATTTCTTCTGCTGCTTTTTTCTTAGTGGCTGGGGCGATTGTTCCATTCAGTCGGATTAACCTTAAAAATGTCGGGATGAATCCAACTCGTACTGGTATTGTGACAGTTTTGCAAAAAATGGGTGCGGAATTAGAGATCACGAATGAGCGAATTGTCAACGGTGAACCAGTTGCTGATTTAACAATTTCAACCTCAAATCTTATAGCAACAGAAATAAGTGGCGATATTATTCCTACACTAATTGATGAAATCCCCGTTATTGCACTTCTAGCGACGCAGGCTGAAGGCCAAACGGTGATTCGTGATGCCGAGGAGTTAAAAGTAAAAGAAACGAACCGGATTGACACGGTAGTGACTGAGCTTAAGAAAATGGGTGCAACGATCGAAGCTACAGATGATGGAATGGTGATTCAGGGGAAATCTCTTTTACATGGGGCCGAAGTTAATAGCTATGGTGACCACCGAATCGGAATGATGCTGGCTATCGCTGCCCTTCTTTCAAAATCTGACACAATCCTTCATGATGCAGATGTGATTGCAGTATCCTATCCGAACTTCTTTGATCACTTAACCGAACTTGTTTAGAAAGACACGACTTGCCGCCCATAATGGCGGAAGTCCCGCAAGGGGATGACCTAAAGGCCCTCGATATCCTTTCTTATACTATCGCCAAGAAAGGATATTAATTCAGATAGTATAAAGAAGACTAGTTCTAATATGTCCTTTCTTATCATACCTTGTTGTAAGAAAAATTGTACAAGCATTGATAAGGAGGGGCATTTTATTTTGAGCTATATAATTGAAGATGCAAATGTCGTTTCAGACCAGGGCATCCTGAATCGATCCTTTCTAATTCAGGAAAATAAAATCAGTCATTTTGGCAAATCACTTAGAAAATATCAGGGTATGAGGATGAATATTTCTTCTTACTTTATGACACCTGGTCACACTTTCATTGATTTTGATTTAACCATGTGCGATAACTTGAAGGATTTCAAACAGCGGTTAGTAAACTTAATTTCCAAAGGCTGTACAACGGTTTTAGCACCTTGCTATATTCCTTATGAACTTGAGTTTGAAAAAAGTATACGTCAAGCAAGGCATAGAATGATAAATAGTACAATTGATTTCGTGATTGGTGTGCATATGCCTGCTGAAAAATTGACCCCATCCATTGTTAGGTTATGTAGACGTCATAAACTCCCTTATATTATTGCTGAAATAAGTGAGCATACTGATATCCTTTCAATTCCATGGGGATGGATTAGAGATGCACAGTTTCAATTTCAAGTCCCTATCTATCCATTATGGAAAATAGAGGATGCACAGATTTTAAAAATGCAGATGGACAGATGGGAATACGTAACATCGCTCAACAAAATCCCAACCTATCTTCAGTTTCCGATAGATTCAAGACCAATGCCAAAAGTGATTCGGAAACAAATCGGACTTTTTCCGAAAAAAGGTGAGCTCTTAATCGGTAATGATCTTGATTATAATTTATATCAATATCCCGAGTATGTGTCGAAAGTTGAAGATACAATCCCACTTGATTATGATAAAATTAATCCGATTATTACAGTTCATAAGGGCAGATTATTAAAGACTAAGCTAGAGACGTTTTTTTTTCCGGGATATGGGGAAGAATTAATAATTAAAGCACCGGGTCTTTTCAGTTGAATCAAAAGGGTATAGGGCCCCACCTTAAGCAATGGCTGTGGTGGGTTTTATTTTTTATATTTAAGGAGTTTGGATATGGACGAAAAGTTATTTAACGCCATTCAATTAGTTGAAAACGGAGATATTAATGAAGGTCTTCAATATTTACATAGTCTCATAGAACTGGCAAATCATGAGGAAAAACTGATGATTGCTGACCTGTATTTACAATGGGGCTTTTTAGACGAAGCAAAAGAAATAGTGAATGAACTACTGGAATTATATCCCGATGAAGGACAGTTATATATTTATGCAGCAGAAATAGCGATTGAACAGGATTACGAAGGCGATGCATTGGACTACTTGGAAGAAATAAAAGAAAATGATCCGGCTTACCTTCAAGCCCTTATCTTAATGGCTGATATGTTTCAAATGCAAGGTCTAGACGAGGCAGCTGAACAAAAGCTTTTAAAAGCGAAAAGATTAGCTCCAGAGGAAGTGTTAATTGATCTTGGGTTAGGCCAATTTTATTCGGATATTGGTGAATATCAAAAGGCTATTCCTTTTTTTCAAAAGTTAATAGATACAAATGCTGAAATTGATCATGCGAACGTCCATCTGTTGTTAGCGGACGCTTTTGTTCATACAGGGCATTTCGAAGAGGCTCTTGTAAGCTATGAAAAAGGGCTTATGGATAAAATTGAAATTAATGCGCTATTTAATTACGGTTTAATGGCCTATCAATTGGAACGATATGAGCTTGCCGCAAGTAAATGGAATGAACTTAAACTCATGGATCCTGATTATGTACCGGTATACTTATATTTAGCGAAAGCCTACGAACAAATTGGGGCACTAAACGAAAGCTATCAAACTGCTGGGGAAGGACTACAAATTGATCCAGAATATAAAGAACTGCTTGTGTATGCTGCAAAGATCGCTATAAAAATACAAAAGACAGAAGACGTGGCGACCAAACTTTTAAAAGCAATCGAGATTGATTCAGGCTTTATCGAGGCTATTCAATTATTATCAAGCTATTATCTTTTTCATGAGCAATATGACGAGGTTGTTAATTTGCTTGAAAAAGTTGCAGAAGCTGACGAATATGACCCACAATTTGACTGGGATTTAGCTGTCGCAAAAAATAATTTAGATAGATATAAAGATGCATTAAACCACTATGAGAATGCATATACTTCTTTTAAAGACAATATACAGTTTCTTCAGGATTTTGGTTACTTTCTTCTAGAAGATGGAAACCTGGAAAAAGCGAAGGATATGTTCGTACGAATTCTTGAAATTGACCCACAGAGTGTAGAAATTGAAGAAGAGTTGTTGCGTTTGGAAGGAAAGTAGACTTTTGTAGAAAATTGTCATGATTTTTAAGCAGGATTTTGTATATTTCTTAAAGAATTATATTATTAAAACGGAGAGAAGAAAACGCAGAGGAGGGATCTTTTTTGGCAACCCCTGTATCTGTCAATGAAAAGAAAGAATTCGTGCGCTGGTTTTTAAATCATTATCAGTTAAAAAGACGGGAATGTGTTTGGATCTTGAATTATTTAATGAGCCATGACCAATTGATGAAGAATGTTCATTTCGTCGAACAGGCTGCATATTGTCCAAGAGGAATCATCATGTCAACCCATTGTGTGGATGATGTACCGTTTCGATTTTATAAAGATAATGTAATGACAACCGATGCAGAAAAATCCTTTCATGACATTCGCTTAAATCGTGATCAAGACATCTACATTCAACTAAATTTCAAATCATCTTTTTCTTGCTCAAATTATGTTGCAGTACTGGAGGAAAATAAGTTTATCCCAAATCACCTTCAAGTTAATGAGAAAGATCAGCAACTAGCTCAAAAGTTTCTGGACGAATCTTTACGATCTTTTCAGAGAGATAAGCTTCTTACACAAATCGATGAGGCTTTAGACAAATTAGATTTTGATAAGTTTATGCATCTTTCCGCACGATTAAATTCATTGCTGGAATACCAAAATACTTCCTCAATATAGAGGAAGGTTTTTTTTTTTCTCAAAAAATGTTTTAATATAAGAAAAGCGGAAGCGAGCTGTTTAGCGAAGTCAACTAGTCGTTGGGCGCTGAAGCTAGACAGTTAGAGGAGGAAACAATAGATGAAGTGGATTAGTGCAGATATTGAAGAGTACATAAAAGCAAGAGAATATGTAGACACTGTTATTATACCGCTTATACCGATTACGTTTAAGGGAGACATGATTCCTATCGTCGAAATGGGTGAATTTATTTCGATTCTAACGTCTGAGCTTGAAAGAGAATATAAAGGCAGACTTATCACCCTACCCGCGTTTACATATTTAAAAGAAGAGGAGCCATCGACGTTGAGTAATAGGATTAATCTCTGGAATAATACCTTACTTCAAGCTGGTATCAAAAATGTTGTATTATTAACAGCAGATCCAGATTGGAAGCTGAATGAAAAAGATGTCCAAGCGACCTTGCTTTGGGTTCCTTCCATATCTCTTAAAGATCTGGATAAAAAATACATCGAGCAAATGGTGAAATCACAGATAAAGTCAATACATTCAATTGTTATCAATCTGTGGAAAAAAGAGAACTGATGCTAATTTTGACCCTGTTTTTCGACAGATTTTATTGACCAAAGGACAAGTTTGCGCTATCATGAGTATGTCCTAGTAATATGTGTGTTTATTAAAGATTTGTCCGGATGGACTATCCTGTTAATAGAGGGGGGAAAAGAATGAGTAAGGAAAGTAAAGTAACCAGACGTCAATTTCTTAGCTACACACTAACAGGTGTTGGTGGATTTATGGCAGCGGGCATGCTTTCTCCGATGGTACGTTTTGCAATTGATCCTGTATTAAAGCCAGCTTCTAAAGGGGAGTTTGTTGCAGTAGTTGAGGAATCGAAGCTTACAGCTGAGCCACAACGTTTTGACTTTACAGTACATCAAATTGATGCCTGGTATGAGTCAGATGTAACAATGTCAGCATGGGTTTATAAGAAAGATGATGGCAGCATTCAAGCAATGTCACCGGTTTGTAAACACTTGGGCTGTACTGTAACTTGGAATGATCCCAAGTTTGCAAACGAATTCTACTGTCCATGTCATGATGGAAGGTATGAAAAGGATGGCACTAATATAGCTGGTACACCACCGCTTGCACCATTAGACCTATATGACCATAAACTTGAAGGCGGAACTTTATATCTTGGTAAAGCTAGACCACGAGCGTAGGAGGGGCGTAATTAATGCTTAATAAAATTTATGATTGGGTAGATGAGCGTTTAGATATTACGCCGGTATGGCGTGATATTGCTGACCATGAAGTACCTGAGCATGTTAACCCTGAACATCACTTTTCAGCATTTGTATACTGCTTTGGAGGACTTACATTCTTCATAACTGTCATTCAAGTTTTATCCGGAATGTTTTTAACAATGTACTATGTTCCAGATATTAAAAATGCTTGGGAATCAGTATACTATTTGCAAAACGAAGTGGCATTTGGTGTAATTGTGCGCGGAATGCATCACTGGGGAGCAAGTTTAGTAATTGTTATGTTATTTTTACACGTATTACGTGTATTTTTCCAAGGAGCTTATAAAAAGCCACGTGAATTAAACTGGGTAGTAGGGGTATTAATTTTCTTCATTATGTTAGGACTTGGTTTTACAGGTTACCTATTACCATGGGATATGAAAGCATTATTTGCAACAAAGGTAGGTTTACAGATTGCAGAGGCTGTTCCATTACTTGGACCTTCAATTAAAACATTATTAGCAGGTAGCCCTGAAATTGTTGGTGCGCAAACTTTAACGCGTTTCTTCGCAATCCATGTATTCTTCCTGCCAGCAGCTTTATTTGGTTTACTGGCTGCCCATTTCATTATGATTCGAAAGCAAGGTATTTCGGGTCCATTGTAAAATACATATGTAACATAAGGGAGGGAAGACGATGCATCGCGGAAAAGGTATGAAATTCGTTGGGGATTCTCGTATATCTGCTGAGAGAAACCCTAATGTACCGAAGGATTATTCCGAATATCCAGGAAAAACGGAGGCATTTTGGCCGAATTTCCTTTTGAAAGAATGGTTGATCGGATCTATATTCTTAGTTGGATACCTTTGTTTAACCATTGCGCATCCATCACCATTAGAACGTATAGCTGATCCGACTGATACAAGCTATATTCCATTACCAGACTGGTATTTCTTATTCTTATATCAATTACTTAAATATGAGTTTGCATCAGGTCCATACACTGTTATCGGTGCGATGGTTATTCCGGGTCTTGCTTTTGGTGCTTTATTGCTAGCACCATGGTTAGACAGAGGTCCTGAACGTCGTCCGTCAAAACGACCAATTGCAACCGGTTTAATGTTATTAGCATTAGCAGCAACAATTTTCTTAACTTGGCAATCTGTAGTTAACCATGACTGGGAAGCTGCCGCAAAACAAGGTGAAATCAAGAAAACGGTTGAATTCGATAAAGAAGATCCTGGTTATAAGGCACTTGAAGCTAGTGGCTGTCTAAACTGTCACGGTACAGATTTGGCTGGTGGACCAGCAGCACCTGCTTTAACAGAGACTGGTGCAACTTTATCGGCTGAGGAAATTGCTGATATCGCTGTTAACGGACGTGCGACAATGCCTCCTGGAATGTTCAAAGGTTCTGATGAGGAACTTAAAGCATTATCCGAGTTTATCCACGGTATTAGTGGGAAATAGTGGTATGAATTAAAAACTGACTTTCAGTAGAAGGTCAGTTTTTTTTATACCATTATCTAATTATATCCTTAATTTGGAGTTGAGCAGATGAAGTTTTTAATTCACTTTTTAGGTATGCGTCCCATTTTATTGCTGCTGCTAGTCATTAATATATTTGGTACGATTTGGGGTTACATCTGGTACGGTTGGCAATTAGCGGAAACACCTCCTCAATTTCTTCTCTTTGTTCCCGATAGCCCAACAGCAAGTTTATTTTTCGTAATCGTATTAATTGCGTTTTTAATAGGGAAGAATTGGCCATTAATAGAAGCATTAGCAATTGTAACCCTCTTCAAGTATGGAATTTGGGCAGTTGTAATGAATTTATTAGTTTTAAAAGTTGAGGGTAGCCTGCCATGGGAAGGTTACATGTTAATTGCCTCACATTTTGCAATGGCTGCCCAAGGTCTATTATATGCACCATATTACCGCATTAAAGCTTGGCACTTAATGGTGGCAGCTGTTTGGACTTTACATAATGATGTAATCGATTATCTGTTTGGAATGATGCCAACGTATAGTGTTCTAAGCGACTTTATTCCACAAATTGGTTACTTTACTTTTTGGTTAAGCATCACTTCCATTTTAATTGCATATTGGCTGTGTATTCGAGAGAAACATTATAGAATATCGTTACTATAATGTTCTGTTCTACTCTTGTCCCTTCCTTCATACACTCATACAAAGTATATGGGGGGACAAGTGATGATTAGAAAGATAGTAATGGTTTTTATACTTTTGTTATTATTGATTCCACAACAAATGATATATGCCAACAATAATAATGGTTGGACATCCTTAGATAATATGGCTGATCAAGCACTTATTCTAACAAAGCAGGAAAAATATGATCAGGCGAAACGAATAATGGAACAATTTTCGGATCGGTTTCTAAAAAACTATCCAAAAGAAGCTCACATTACGATGAATGATTTACGTGTTATTTCGATAAGTAATGATGAGGCTATTAAGGCGTTGACAGCGGTGTCATTAGAACATAAAGAAAGAGTTCGAAAAGTTACACAGCTTAGACTTGCTTTAGATGCATTGCATTCAGAACACCAACCATTATGGATGGAAATGGAAAAGCCAGTTCTAGAAAATTTTAAACAAATGAAAGAAGCTGCTTTAGATGAAGATAAAGAAAAATTTAAACTGCTATTTAATGTTTTTACTACAAATATAGATACGATTTACCCCAGTTTAGTAATCAGTCTTGACCCAGAGGCTATTTCGCGATTAGACTCCCATATCCGCTTTCTTAGTGATTATGAACGTGTAGATGAAAAAAACAAAGAGAATCACCTTACAATAATGGAAAAAGATATGTATAAGCTGTTTGGCAAAACTATAACAGATGAGACTGACCCATCCTTAATTTGGGTTATGGTTACTACAGGTAGTATTATTCTTTCCGTTCTATTATATGTCGGCTTAAAAAAATTCAGGGCTGAGCATATTTCAACGATTAAATACAGAAATCGATAAGGAAAAGGGTTATTAATTGACTAATAAATAAGGATTCAATAAAATAATATTATAAATATTATTTATGGAGGAATCGAAAGAATGGGCTTTCTAGTTTATTTTGCAATAATCATCCTGATCCCATTATGGGCACAAATGAAAGTAAAGGGTGCATATCGCAAATATTCTCAAGTTCCTGCATCTTCCGGGATGACTGGTGCACAAGTCGCGAGAACAATTTTGGATAATAACGGTTTATACAATGTAAGAGTCGAGGAAACACATGGGGTTTTGTCAGATCATTATGACCCTCGTTCAAAAACAGTACGCTTATCTACTGAAAATTACCATGGGGCATCCGTTGCTGGTGCAGCAGTAGCCGCACACGAAGTTGGGCATGCAATTCAAGATGCACAAGACTATGCATTTTTACGTTTTAGACATGCTTTAGTACCTGTAGCAAATCTTGGTTCAAGTCTATCTTGGATTCTAATTATGATCGGAATTTTTGCGCAAATTTCAGGATTCTTGTTGTTAGGTATTGGTTGTATGGCAGCTGCAGTTCTTTTTCAAATTGTAACGTTGCCGGTTGAATTTAACGCATCAAACCGAGCAATGGATGAAATTGTTTCGGCAGGTGTAATTCGTAGTGATGAAGAAAGAGAAACTAGGAAGGTATTAAATGCGGCGGCATTGACATATGTAGCGGCTGCGCTTGTAGCAGTGCTGGAACTTGTACGTTTATTGTTAATCTACACAGGTATGGCTGGAAACGATGATTAAGATTTAACTTCATTCAATTGAAAGGCTGATTTGTTCAGCCTTTTTTCTGTCTGGCCCTTCCGCTTTTCTAACGTTCTATTGGTTTCTTATTTTCATCTAATGTAAAACCTTCACCTAAGACATCATGTACATCAGTTACAGTAACAAAGGCATGAGGGTCAACGGAATTAATAAGGCTTTTTAGTTTTACAATTTCATTCCGTCCAACAACACAATATAACACATTTCGTTCTTGGCCGGTAAAACTGCCCATTCCTTTTAAGATCGTCACACCACGATCCATGTCATCCATAATCTTTTTAGCAATTTCATTGCTTCGCTCGGAGATAATGGTAGCACCTCTAGCAGAATACGCACCTTCCTGCATGAAATCGATAACTCTGGCACCAACAAAAACGAGAACAAGGGTATACATTGCCTCCCGATATGATAAATAGAAAATTAATGAAGCGGTGATCACACAAGCATCAAATAAAAACATCGTCTTCCCCATACTCCAGCCGATATATTTGTTAACCAATCTCGCAATAATATCGACACCGCCTGTCGTACCACCATATCGAAAAATGATTCCCAAGCCAACCCCGATAAAGCCACCTGCGAATAAGGCAGCAAGAAGTAAGTCTTCATGTAAAGGGATATGGAAAGGGCTAAATCGTTGGAATATCCATAAAAATATGGATACAGATACTGTTCCGATAACGGTGTAAGCAAAGGTGGTGCGACCTAAGTATTTCCAGCCAACAAAAAACAGTGGAACATTAAGTACAAGATTAGTGATGGAAGGGTCAAGGTCAAATAAGAAATATAAAAGCAGAGTTATTCCGGTAAAACCGCCTTCAGCTAAATTATTTTCCATATTAAAATGAACTAAACCAAAGGAAAGAATAGCAGCTCCCAAAATGATAAAGATAATATTTGGGATTTTCAAACCCATCTTCATAACGAGGCCTCCTAATTAAGAAAAACAATATCATTATAAATTAGTTTGGAAAAAATGTTAAGAATTACTCTAAAAAGAAAAGGAATGGTTTGTCAAAAGTCCTAAATTTAGCTAACATTAATTAAAACAGACGAAATAGAGGTGAAAAATTAATTGAGCAAAAAAACAATGGATGAAATGCAAAACGAAGTTCATGAATACATAAATCAATTTAAAGAAGGTTACTTCAGCCCATTAGCAATGTTAGCGAGAATGACTGAAGAGCTGGGTGAACTAGCAAGGGAAATCAATCATTTTTACGGGGAAAAACAAAAAAAAAGTGATGAGGAAGAAAAAACGCTGGAACAAGAGCTTGGTGATCTTCTTTTTGTATTAATTTGCTTTGCAAATTCATTAAATATTAGCTTAGAGGAATCGTTTGATTTAGTAATGAAAAAGTTTAATACTCGTGATAGAGACCGCTGGACAAGGAAGGAACAGGAGGAGAAGAACGATGGAGAAAATTAGAATTATTTTGGCAGGACCACGTGGCAAGATGGGGACGGAGGCATTAAAGCTCATTCAAGAAACAGAGCATTTTGAACTAGTTGCTGCTATTGACCGGAAAAATGGGGGGAAACTTATTTCAAATATTGAAGGTTTGCCAGCATTGGATGCTCCAATCTTTGAAGATGTTGAGCAATGCTTCGAAGAGATCCAGGCAGATGTACTCTTAGACTTAACAACTCCGGAAATTGGCAGAAAGCATACAGAGGCTGCCCTAAGGCACGGAATTCGACCAGTAGTTGGGACAACAGGATTTAATGAGGAAGAATTAAAGGATTTATCGACAACAGCTGAAGAAAAAGGTGTTGGGGTAATTATTGCACCAAACTTTGCGGTGGGCGCTGTGCTAATGATGAAATTTGCACAGATGGCAGCGAAGTATTTCCCAGATGTTGAAATTATTGAACAGCACCATGACCAAAAGCTAGATGCACCTTCAGGTACAGCAATTAAAACGGCTGAATTAATTTCAAAGAACAGAGAAGAAAAACAGCAAGGTCATCCAAATGAAAAAGAAACGCTGCAAGGTGCTAGAGGCGCAAATATGAATGGTATGCGAATTCATAGTGTACGGCTTCCTGGTTTAGTTGCTCATCAAGAAGTTCTTTTTGGAGGGAATGGACAAATTTTAACGATTCGCCACGATTCATTGCACCGCTCTTCCTTTATGTCGGGTGTTAAACTAGCTATAGAGACTGTAATGAATCTTGATATTTTAGTTTACGGGCTAGAAAACATCATTGAGTAGGGGGGCACTGGGATGAATATTGCTTTAATTGCACATGACAGAAAAAAAGAAGCGTTGATTCAATTTGTTTCAGCGTACACTCCAATTTTTGAAAAACATTTTTTATATGCCACAGGTACGACAGGTAAAAAAATAATAGAAGCAACTGGGCTCCCTGTGCATCGCTTTCAATCAGGGCCGCTAGGTGGAGATCAGCAAATTGGGGCCATGATAGCTAATAATGAAATGGACTTAGTTATCTTTTTTAGGGATCCATTAACAGCACAGCCACATGAACCGGACGTCAGTGCACTGCTTCGTTTATGTGATGTTTACGATATTCCACTTGCATCCAACATGGGGACAGCCGAAGTGTTACTACATGGATTGGAACGCGGTGATTTTGGTTGGAGAACACTAGATGAATCATAAACTAAAAATTGGTATTACATGTTATCCAACGGTTGGCGGCTCAGGTGTTGTTGCAACAGAACTAGGAATGTTACTAGCGGAAAGGGGCCATGAAATTCACTTTATTGCATCAAGTATCCCTTTTCGGCTAAATAAATGGTATCCGAACCTGTATTTTCATGAGGTTGATGTGAATCAATACTCGGTTTTTAAATACCCGCCTTATGATTTATCTTTAGCAAGCAAGATGGCAGAGGTGGCAAAGCGGGAAAATTTAGATTTGCTCCATGTACATTATGCAATACCCCATGCGATAAGCGCCTACTTGGCTAAGCAGATGGTCGGAGGTGATCGTCTAAAAATTATCACGACATTACATGGAACTGATATTACTGTTTTGGGGCATGATCCTTCCCTGCAGGAGTTAATTCGTTTTGGAATTGAACAGTCAGATAGAGTAACGGCAGTCTCAAAGAATCTTGCCCAAGAAACATATCAATTAGTTGAAACGAATAAAGAAATTGAAACAGTTTATAATTTTATAGACGACCGCGTTTATTACCGACGTGAGCGGTCGAATATTAGACAAAGCTATGGGATTACAGAGGATGAAAAGGTCATCATTCATATTTCAAATTTCCGGCAGGTAAAACGAGTTCCAGATGTTATTGATGCCTTTGCCCTTATTGAAAAGCATGTGAAGGCAAAACTACTGTTAGTAGGAGATGGCCCTGAATTTACAATTGTTTGTAAAAAGGTAAAACAGCTTGGGCTACAAGATCGCGTTCATTTTCTTGGAAAGCAGGAAAATGTAGAAGAGATCCTATCATGCAGCGATCTATTGTTATTACTTTCAGAAAAAGAAAGCTTTGGACTTACTCTCTTAGAGGCAATGGCCTGTCGTATCCCTTGTATTGGTACAAATATTGGAGGAATTCCGGAAGTGATCGAAGACGGGATTAGTGGCTATATTTGTGAATTAGGAGATACAAGTGCAGTGGCTGACAAAGCTATAACACTTCTGTCTGATCGTGAATTACATGAAGAAATGAGTCATCAAGCGCTGTTACGTACGAAGAATACTTTTAACCCGAAAAAAATAGTAGATCAATATGAAAAAATGTACTACGAAACTATTTGTCCAAAGTGAGGGATACCATGGAAGGGCCGTTTATAAAAGCAAAACCAATTATTGTAACTTTAATGGAAGCTGGATTTGAAGCCTATTTTGTCGGCGGTTCTGTCCGTGATTATCTTTTGGGACGATCAAGAGGTGATATTGATATCGCAACCTCTGCATTGCCAGAAGATGTTCAATCGTTATTTGATAGAACGATACCAGTAGGTATAAAACATGGTACCGTTGTCGTTTTACATAATCAAGAAATGTATGAAGTAACAACATTTAGAATAGATGGTGATTATCAAGATTTTAGACGCCCATCGAAAGTAGAGTTTGTTACCTCACTTGAAGAAGATTTAAGTCGCCGTGATTTTACCATTAACGCCATAGCTATGGATATTCATGGTACAATTATCGATCCATTCGAAGGACAAAAGGATTTAAAAAATAAATTTATCCAAACAGTGGGGAATCCGGATGATCGTTTCTTAGAAGATCCGTTAAGAATTATGCGAGCTATTCGTTTTGTCAGCCAATTAGATTTCGAACTCAGCCCGGAAACGAAGAAATCGATTGAAAGCCATGCAAATTTATTAACAAAAATATCAGTGGAACGGGTGTTAGTCGAATTTGAAAAGCTTTTAACAGGGAAAGCGAATGAAAAGGCAATTATCCTCATCACAGAACTACAAATACAAAATTACTTGCCACAGTTAAACAATAAAGAAGAAGAATTAGCGCGATTTGCTGTACTTTGTTCGAAACAACCACTAACTTTAGAGGAACAGTGGACATTATTAATCTATAGTCTAAAAGTAGAGGACATTGAGTTCTTTTTCAAACAATGGAAAAGCTCAAATGAAAAAATAAAGACATGTAGGCTTTATTTAAATGTGATTACAGAGCTTAAGAATTGCAGTAGCCTTTCGTGTTATACAGTGTATACATATGGGCCGGAAACAGTAAAATCCGGCATCAGGTTATTTAGTTTACTAGAAAATAAACAGTCTAATCTGATGTTAACAGCACTGCAGACCATTACCCGAAGCCTACCGATATTAACTAGAAAAGACATGGCGATAACCGGAAATGATTTAATCGAATGGTATAGTAAACAGGGAGGCCCTTGGCTTTCGGAAACCATTGAGATTGTTGAAAAAGCTATCGTTGACGGAGAGGTAGAAAATAACAAAGAAAAAATAAAGGAGTGGCTTCTTACATGCAATCCTCCATTCGAAAACAATTACTAAAATTATTCTCAGATCATGATGGGGAATTTTTATCGGGACAATTGATTAGTGACAAACTAGGTTGCTCAAGAACTGCGATCTGGAAACATATTGAGGATTTGCGGAAGGACGGTTTTGAGCTTGAGGCTGTTCAACGTAAGGGCTACCGGATCATTAAAAAACCTGACAGAATAAGCGGAAATGAAATACAGCTTGGGTTACAAACGAAATTTATTGGTAGAGAGGTCCATTATGAAGAATCGGTTACTTCAACAAATACATTAGCATTAAAAGATGCTTTTGACGGTGCTCCGGAAGGTGTCATTGTTGTCAGTGAAGAACAAGTATCCGGTAAAGGCAGGCTTGGTCGTTCTTGGTATTCACCAAAATTTACGGGGATATGGTTCAGTGTTATCCTTAAGCCCAATATTCCACCACAACAAGCACCACAACTTACGCTTCTAGCCGCAGTAAGTGTTGTGAGGGGGATTGAAGCGACAACCGGGTGTGAATGTAAGATAAAATGGCCGAATGATATCTTAATTAATGGAAAGAAAACCGTAGGAATATTAACTGAATTACAAGCGGAAGCAGACCGAATTAATGCCGTTATCATCGGTATCGGGATTAACGTGAATCAACAGCTTGAACATTTCCCAGACGATTTAAAAGAAACAGCTACGTCTTTATCCATCGAGGCGGGAAAAAAGTTAAATCGTTCAATGATTTTGCAAGTCATTTTAAAAGAGTTGGAAGACTTATATGTTGATTATTTGGAAAATGGTTTTCAAGTTGTAAAATTATTATGGGAAAGCTATGCCATCAGTATAGGGAAACAAATTAAAGCAAGAACTTTGACAGATACAATTGAAGGAAAAGCATTAGGGATTACGGATGATGGCGTTTTATTACTAGAGGACAAAAACGGTGCTATTCATCATATATATTCAGCAGATATAGAAATTTAGGAGTAAAAATAAATTAATGGAATGTTTCAACTAGTTGAAAATATCCCCTGTTTTCTGTTATACTTGCAATGTTATCTTGGGTAGTATCTATTCGAACTACACCATTTAAAACAAGTGTTACAGAGTAATTTAAATTTATACTGCCTTGATCCACAAAACGGACTAGGACAGGGGATGAATTAACCACATTGCTTACCCGTCTTTCCGTATGGAAAGATTTTTTTGTTTTATTTCTATTTGGGTAAAAAAATGACGGTCTTCATTCCCTCATCTACTTGAGGAGGGAAACGATTGAAAACAACAACTAAATTCCAAGAAATGAAAACAAATGGCGAACCGATCGTTATGCTGACGGCTTACGATTTTCCATCAGCCAAGCTTGCTGAAGAAGCAAATGTTGATGTAATCCTTGTGGGGGATTCATTAGGAATGGTCGTACTAGGATATGATTCTACTATTCCCGTAACTGTCGAGGATATGGTTCATCATACAAAAGCAGTACGGCGGGGCGCAAATAATACATTCATCGTAACGGATATGCCGTTTATGAGCTATCATACATCGATGGAAGATACAATGAAAAATGCAATGAAATTAATGCAGGATGGCGGAGCGCATGCCCTAAAGCTTGAAGGGGCAGGGGATGTTTGTTTTACTATTTCACGGTTAGTCGCCGCAGGGGTGCCTGTTGTTGCTCATCTTGGACTGACACCGCAATCTGTCGGAGTATTGGGTGGCTATAAAGTGCAAGGAAAGGATTCCGAAACAGCTAAAAAATTAATTGAAGATGCTAAGGAAGTTGAAAAAGCTGGGGCGATGATGCTTGTCTTGGAATGTGTACCAAAACAGTTGGCGGAAGTGATTACATCAGAGATTTCAATTCCAACCATTGGAATTGGAGCTGGAAACAGAACAGATGGACAAGTATTAGTCTACCATGATGTCATTCAAAATGGTTTTGGCCATGTTCCTAAATTTGTTAAACAATATGCCAATGCAAACTCTGTTATTCAAAATGCAATTCATCAATATATAAATGAAGTAAAGACACGTGAATTTCCGGATGATCTTCATTCTTTCACGATGAAAGAAGAACAGCTTGTGTCTTTATACGGAGGAAAATAAGACATGCAAGTCATACATTCCATTAAAGAAATGCAACAAATTACAAAAGAGCTTCGTAAAGCAGGAAACAGCATAGGTTATGTTCCTACAATGGGCTTCCTCCATGAGGGTCACTTGACTTTAATTAACGAAGCAAAATCAAATAATGATAAAGTCGTTATCAGCATTTTTGTAAATCCATTGCAATTTGGACCAAATGAGGATTTTGATGCCTACCCACGTGACATCGAACGTGACGAAAACCTAGCTAGAAATGCCGGTGTAGATTATATTTTTTACCCAGAGGTTGGAGAAATGTACCCGGTTGATCTTTCCACTAAAATCAACGTTACTAAACGTATCAACGTCCTTTGTGGAAAATCAAGAGAAGGTCATTTTGATGGGGTCGCCACTGTTTTAATGAAGCTATTTAATATTATGATGCCTGACCGTGCCTATTTTGGACTGAAAGATGCTCAACAGGTTGCTGTTGTTGATGGGGTAATAAAAGATTATAACATTCCGGTTGAACTTGTTCCTGTTCGCACCGTTAGAGAGGAAGACGGTTTAGCGAAAAGTTCCCGAAATGTTTATCTAACAGAACAAGAGCGAAGGGAAGCGCCAGAGCTTTATAAAAGTCTACAAAAAGCAAGTCAAACTATTTTTGATGGAGAAAAAGATCTAGACAAGGTCAAAACAGCTGTTATAAATGCTATTCAAGAAAAAACGTCTGGGATTATTGACTATGTAGAAATTTATTCTTATCCGGAATTAGAGGAAATAAAAGAGCCAAAGGGCAAGATAATTATTGCACTTGCTGTAAAATTTCCAAAGGCGCGTTTAATAGATAATATTACGTTTTCAATTTAGGGAATTTAGGGGGATATAATTTGTTTAGAACATTAATGAATGCCAAAATACATCGAGCCCGAGTGACAGAAGCGAACTTAAACTATGTTGGGAGTATTACGATTGATGAAGATCTCTTGGATGCGGTTGGAATTGTAGAAAATGAAAAAGTCGCCATCGTCAACAACAATAATGGTGCAAGACTTGAAACCTATGTCATCCCGGGTCCACGGGGCAGCGGTGTGATTTGTTTAAATGGCGCAGCGGCACGTTTAGTTCAACCAAATGATATTGTCATCATTATTTCATATGCGATTGTATTAGAAGAGGAAATTGCTCAGCACAAGCCAAGAGTTGCCATTATGGATGAAAAAGATAATTCAATTAAACAATTAATTTATGCTGAACCGGCTTCAACTGTATTATAATGATATAGAGACGATAAAAAGGCTTTCGCGAAAATTTGGCGAAGGCCTTTTATGATACTATCAAATTTGTATCATTTCTTGTCTTTCTAATGAACGTTTTCATAATTTTTATTGTAAAGTAGATAGTAAAAGAAAACGGGTTTGAGGGTGTAAGAATGAATAATCGTTTTTTTGTTATAGATGTAGAGACGACCGGAAATAAAATCGGGACAGATAGAATCATTCAAATTGGTGCTATTCTAATTGAAAATGGTGAAATTATTGAGCAATTTTCCAGTTTTGTCAATCCAAATATGAAACTCTCTTCTTTTATAAAACAATTTACCGGGATTGAGGATGAAATGCTGAGCAAGGCCCCTACATTCGATTTAATTGCACCAATGCTATCGGAAATGCTGGCAGGCTCCTATTTTGTCGCTCATAATGTTCCGTTTGATCTTGCCTTTTTAAAGGCTGAGTTTCGAAAATGTGGAGAAAAATGGAGGAATTGCCCAACTTTAGATACGGTTGAACTTTCAAGATTATTGTTTCCAGCTTTACATAGTTATAAATTAAATCAGCTTGCAACGGAATTGTCGATTGAACATGATCAGCCCCACCGGGCAGATAGTGATGCTGAGGCAACCGCACAATTATTGTTGAGTCTATTAATGAAGCTTAAAGGTCTTCCGCTAGTCACATTGAAAAAACTGAATGCCTATGCGGCTTCTTTTCAAAGTAGTCTTAGTCACCTGTTAAAAGATATAATCAGTGATAAAACCCAATCATTGCTGCTTGAAGCAGAAGATTATGATATTCACCGGAATCTTGCTTTAAAAGTACAGAGAGGACAAAGCTTAATTGAAACTGAAAAACTTAATTTTGATCAATTTGAAGCCAAAACCATCATTGCCCAACTAAGTAAAGAAGATCCAAAATTTGAAGTTCGCGATGGTCAAATTGAAATGATTGAAACGATTGAACAGGCATTTAAAAATAGAGTTCATGGATTGTTGGAAGCTGGAACCGGAACGGGTAAAACAATCGGCTATTTAATTCCGTCGATTCATTACGCTAAACAAACAGGTAAGAGAGTTGTCGTTGGTACGTATACTACACATCTTCAGGAACAAATAATGGGGCAGGAAATCAAAATCCTAAAACAGGCTTTTCCATTTTCATTCGCAGCTACTGTATTAAAAGGCAGGCACCATTATTTATGTTTAAGGAAATTCGAAGAGTGTATGGAAACAGGTCGCGATGATACGTATGATAGTATATTTACAAAATCCCAAATACTTGTATGGCTAACAGAAACAAGGAATGGGGATGTTGATGAAATTAACCTATCATCTGGAGGAAAGCTTTTTTGGAATAAAGTAAAAAGTGATTCTTCCTGTTGTAGCAGCAACGAATGTCCATGGTTTTCAAGATGTTTCTATCGGCAAAAACGAAAGGCAGCTGAAGTTTCCGACCTTATCATTACGAATCATGCCCTTCTTCTGTCAGATATGAAAAGTGACTTTTCATTAATACCAGCTTACAGTGAGCTTGTGATCGATGAGGCTCATCATCTTGATGATGTGGCCAGTGACCATTTAGGGATAAAGTTGGATTATACTTCTATTCAAACATTGCTGAATCAAATTGGTCTTTCCGATGGAATAGAGTTGCTTCATAAAATTAAACTGGCGTCAAAAAGCATGAACATTGATTTTTCATCCGAAATTAATAAGATTGAGGAACAATATATTGAAACTAAAAACACGATTGACGAGTTATTTAGAACGATCCGAACCTTTACTTTAGCCCAGAAACAGCAAAGCAAGAACGAGATAGGCCGGATCACGTATCGTTTTCAATCTTCAAGTGAAGCAGGCCCATTATGGAAGAGCGTGAAAAGCAACGCATTTTTAGCAATTGAAATGCTTGAAGAAATAAAATTTAGTGTTTTATCAATAGGTGAAAAGCTTAATGCTCCATTTGGACTAATAACAGACATTAAATCGCTTGGAAAGGCTTTGGATGATAGTAGTAATGGTCTTTCCAAACTGTTATTTGAACACGAATCCAACAATGTAACATGGATCGAAATTGAACCTAAAGGTGCGCAGAATGCGGCTTTTCTATATAGTCAGCCGATCGATATAAGTGAATTATTGGCTGACCGCTTGTTTGCTAAAAAGGAAAGCGTAATACTGACATCAGCAACCCTTGCCATAAAAGATTCTTTCCAATATATAAAATCCTCCTTAGGTCTTTTGGATTTTGAAGTCATTTCCAAAAAAATAGCTTCTCCTTTTTCATACAAGGATCAGGTCCAGCTTATGGTCCCAACGGATGTCCCAGAAATAAAGGATGTAGAGCAAACGGAATTTACGAGAGAAATCGCAAGTAAGATTATTGAAATAGCTAGAGTAACACGGGGGAGAATGCTCGTTTTATTTACAGCCTATGATATGCTTGAAAAAACATTTTACAATGTAAAGGCTGCTGCCACAATAGATGGATTTGTTTTAATTGGCCAAGGGATTTCAAGTGGTAGCCGCGACCGATTAACGAAAAGCTTTAAACAGCATGAGCAGGCAATCCTTTTTGGAACAAGCAGCTTTTGGGAGGGGATTGATATCCCTGGGGAGGATTTAAGTTGTATTGTTATTGTAAGACTGCCATTTTCCCCTCCGGATAATGCAATCATGGCAAGAAAGTCAGAATTGATGAAACAGGAAGGAAAAAATGCTTTCATGGATCTATTCTTACCTCAAGCTATCTTAAGATTTAAACAAGGATTTGGACGTCTAATTCGTGCGAAAAATGATCGAGGGGTTGTATTTGTGCTGGATCGTCGCATCACAACAAAAAGCTATGGAAAAAAGTTTATTCAAGCACTGCCACCGATTGAAATATATGAAGAAAAAACCGACGCATTATTAAAAAAGCTTTCCGATTGGCTAAAATAAGACAATTTTTTTCAAAAGAAAAAAAGGGGCTCACTTATGCCCCAAATTATGGTGTTGAAAGGAGATAGTTTTTATTCAATATTGTATAATGGGAAAAGAGACGAAGTAAAAAACTTTATTTCTTACTACTATATTTCACTTTTACGGTTAACGATATGTGTAACAAAATTTGTTTAATGAGGTTTACTATGAAAAAATGGTTGTATATAATACCTTTATTAATGATTATCATAATTTGGCAGGCTTCCCACATTTATCATGAAAGTATGGACTTCCAAAATAAAGCTGAGAAAAAAGCAATTGCTTTTGCTGAAGAAAATGTAAAAGGGCTATCATCAATTAAAGAGGCAGAGTACTACCATGGAAGATTGGCTTATACTATACTTTATGGGACAAACGATAAAGATGAGGATATCATCGTTTGGGTGCCAGATTCAAAAAAGGGGAAGTTGATGACAAAAAAGGCCAGTGAAGGGTGGTCAATCGAAAAAGTAAAAAAATATGTAATTGCGAATCAAAATCCTTTAAAATTAATTGATATAAGACTAGGTGCCGAAGTAATCAAGGATAATCGTACAAATCGAACAGAGACAACGCCGCTTTGGGAAGTTACTTATATTGACCAAGAAAAGCGTTATACATATTATTTTATGAAATTTGAAGACGGATCATTTGTGAAAAGGTACAGTCTTAAAAAAGACCGCTTTGAGGAGGAAATTTAGCAATGGAATTAGCAAATCGTGTATCATCCTTAACACCATCTACAACACTAGAGATCACAGCAAAGGCAAAAGCATTAAAAGATGCTGGACATGATGTAATTGGTCTTGGAGCAGGGGAGCCTGATTTTAATACCCCTCAACATATTATTGATGCAGCTGCCGCAGCAATGAATGCAGGTCAAACAAAATATACACCTTCTGGTGGTTTAGTGGCACTAAAGGATGCGATTATTGAGAAATTTAAAAAAGATCAAAACCTTAACTTTACACAAAACGAGGTTATTGTTTGTGTGGGTGCCAAACATGCCTTATATACATTATTCCAAGTCATTCTTAACCAAGGAGACGAAGTCATTATCCCAACACCGTATTGGGTGAGTTACCCCGAATTTGTAAAATTAGCTGAAGGTACTCCAGTCTTAGTTGAAGGTAAAGAGGAAAATGACTTTAAAATTACGCCAGAACAATTTAAGGCTGCGATTACACCAAAGACAAAAGCAGTTATTATTAATTCACCAAGTAACCCAACAGGAATGATCTATACTGCTGAAGAATTAAAAGCATTAGGTGAAATTGCCCTAGAACATAATATCCTAATTGTATCAGATGAAATCTATGAGAAATTAGTATATGGCGATAATAAGCATGTATCTATTGCAGAGTTATCCCCGGAACTTAAGAAACAAACGATAATCATTAACGGTCATTCAAAATCACACGCAATGACAGGTTGGCGCATTGGATATGCAGCAGGTGACAGTACAATCATAACAGCGATGACTAACTTAGCAAGCCATAGTACATCCAATCCAACATCAATTTCACAATATGCTGCCATCGCCGCCTATACTGGACCGCAAGAGCCTGTTCTTGAAATGAAAAAGGCATTTGAAGAGCGCTTAAATAAAATCTATGAACAGCTAATTGAAATTCCGGGATTCAAATGTGTGAAACCACAAGGTGCTTTCTATTTATTCCCGAATGCAAGTGAGGCAGCCAAAATGGCTGGTTACGACGATGTTGATTCATTAGTAAAGGCGTTATTAGATGAAGAAAAGGTTGCTATAATTCCTGGTTCTGGATTCGGTGCACCTGAAAACGTACGTCTATCTTATGCAACATCATTAGATCTTCTTGAAAAAGCGGTAGCTAGAATTAAACGTTTTATGGAAAATAAAATCAAATAACTCAGAAAAGCGCAAGCGCCCGTTTAGCGATGTATAAACTGGAGCTGGACAATATTAGGAAAGGAAGGCGGTGTAAGGTTACCCCGCCTCTTTTCTGTATAAAGTGAATAAGTAACGAATACAATGATAAAAACTGATTACTACTTTTTCGGTATAGTAGGAGGTTCTGTAAATGAAAACCACGATTTCAAAAGTAAGTAATTTTGTAGGACAAGATGTAACGATTGGAGCATGGCTGGCAAATAAACGTTCAAGCGGGAAAATAGCTTTTTTACAGCTAAGGGATGGAACAGGGTTCATCCAAGGAGTTGTCGTTAAAGAGGAAGTAGAAGAAGACATTTTTGCTAAGGCGAAGGCTATAACCCAAGAAACATCACTATGGGTAACAGGAACTGTCCATGAAGATGAACGATCCCCATTTGGCTATGAATTAGCCGTGAAAAACATTGAAGTTATTCATGAATCTATCGATTATCCAATTACCCCAAAAGAGCATGGTGTCGAATTTTTAATGGATCACCGCCATCTTTGGCTTCGTTCAAAGCGTCAGCATGCTATCATGAAAATTAGAAACGAAATTATTAGCTCTACGTATCAATTTTTTAATGATAATGGCTTTGTTAGGGTTGATCCACCAATTCTAACCGGGACTTCTGCAGAAGGTGGAAGTGAATTATTTCATACAAAGTATTTTGATGAAGATGCTTATCTTTCACAAAGCGGACAGCTTTATTTGGAAGCGGCAGCGATGGCTTTAGGCAGAGTGTTCTCTTTTGGTCCTACTTTCCGTGCCGAGAAATCAAAGACCAAAAGACATTTAATTGAATTTTGGATGATTGAACCGGAAGCAGCTTTTGTAGAACATGATGAAAGCCTTGAAATTCAAGAACAATATGTCAGCTTTATTGTTCAATCAGTTTTAAAGAATTGTAAATTGGAGTTAAACACACTAGGACGTGACCTTTCAAAGCTTGAGAATGTTAAGGCTCCTTTCCCTCGTATTACCTATGATGAAGCAATTGAAATATTAAAGAAAAAAGGTATAAATGACATTGAGTGGGGCGAAGACTTTGGAGCCCCACATGAAGTTGCAATTGCAGAAGAATTTGATAAACCGGTATTTATTACACACTATCCGGCCCAAATAAAGGCCTTCTACATGAAACCAGATCCGAATCGTCCAGAGGTCGTATTATGTGCCGATTTAATTGCACCTGAGGGTTACGGTGAAATCGTCGGCGGTTCACAAAGAATAGATGATTTAGAATTGATGCAAAAGCGTTATGAAGAGCATCATTTAACAGGCGGCTCTTATGAATGGTACTTAGACCTGCGTAAATATGGCTCTGTGCCTCATTCTGGCTTTGGACTAGGATTAGAGCGTACTGTAGCATGGATTACAGGTGCCGAACATGTTCGGGAAACCATTCCATTCCCACGACTTTTGAATCGTTTGTATCCGTAAATAGCAAATGATATGAAAGGGCTGACCGCTTTTGGTCAGCCTTTTATAACGTTAAGAAGAAAGTATAAAATATGGCGCTTTGTAATCTAGCTCCAGCGGATCAGTCCAGTTTTGGATGGTGCTAAACGGGGCGCTTGCGCTTTTTGTACGCAGACATGTTATAATATCTTAGAGGTGTTAGCCAAATGAAAAAAGAAAAAGTGATCGATTGGTTGGCAGAAGGGAGCGTTGCAATACCGAAGCTTCTGTTGAAATATTATAAAAGCATGGGCTTAAACGAAGAGGAATTTGTGTTGCTCCTGCACGTTTATTCATCAATTGAAAGCGGAAATTCATTTCCAACTCCTGATGAGCTATCAGAAAGAATGAGCTGTCATAAGGAGCACTGTATGGAAATTATTAAATATTTAATTCAGCACAGTTTCTTGCAAATTGAGGGCGCTACCAGCATCGATGGCGTAATCCATGAAAGTTATACATTACGTCCATTATGGGAAAAACTCCTGTATTTTTTATCAGAGCTTGAGAACAAACAGGTTAAGCGTGAAAATGAGCAAGTTGAAATTAATGTTTATACTATGTTTGAACAGGAATTTGGACGTCCATTATCACCAATGGAATGTGAAAATCTGACAATTTGGCTTGACCAAGAGAATCACAGCCCTGTACTAATAAAAGCTGCTTTGCGAGAAGCTGTTATGAGCGGGAAGCTAAACTTCCGTTATATTGACCGGATTTTATTTGAATGGAAAAAGAAAGGAATTCAAACACTTGAACAAGCACAGGATCAAGGGATGAAATTTAGAAGCCATCAACGGGCCAAATCCCAACCGGTCAAGCAAGAAACAACTTCGATTCCTTTTTATAATTGGTTAGAATCTTAAAGCGGGGAATATACAATGCTAAATAAAAAACAAATTGAACAAGTGCTAGACACGATGGGAGAGATGTATCCGGATGCCCATTGTGAATTATATCATTCTAACCCATTTGAACTGGTCATTGCTGTTTCTTTATCAGCACAATGCACGGATGCACTTGTCAATAAAGTCACAAAATCGTTATTTGAAAAATACAAAAAACCGGAAGACTATTTAGCAGTATCGTTAGAAGAACTGCAAAATGACATTCGCTCTATCGGTTTGTTTCGAAATAAAGCTAAAAATATCCAAAAATTATGTAATATGTTACTTGAAGAATATGGTGGGATAGTCCCAAAAGATCGTCTATCCTTAATGAAACTTCCGGGAGTGGGCAGAAAAACGGCTAACGTCGTGATGTCAGTTGCTTATGGAATCCCAGCGATTGCTGTTGATACACATGTTGAACGTGTTTCCAAAAGGCTAGGTATTTGTAGATGGAAGGATTCTGTTTTAGAGGTAGAAGAAACACTTATGAAGAAAGTACCGGAGGAATTATGGGGTCAAACCCATCATCGGCTAATTTTCTTTGGTCGTTATCATTGCAAAGCACAAAGACCGCAATGTGAGGTTTGTCCTTTATTGGATATTTGTCGTGAAGGACAGAAGCGGCGAAGAAAGGAAGCAAACAATAATGCCTGAAAGACATCTCCCTTTAGAAGAAGTTTTTAATCAATGGTATCGTGAAAAGGATGGGATTGCAAAGTTTTTCAGAGAACGTAATAAACAAGCAGCGCTAGAACCAATGAAAAAACAGATTGCGAATTTCCTTGATGGATTATTTGAAATAAATAATCTTCAAATAAATAGCAAAGACAAGATTACAGTGCAAGTTGACAAACTGGAGATCAAACCGATTAACAGTAAAGACAGACTATCATTTATGATAGAAAGTCCCAACCATTATCATTCCTTTATACAGTTAACTGAGTTGTTTGAGGAACTAGAGAAGCAATATAGAAAACTTCTTGCTATAGAACAAAGTAAAACCCGCATCACCGATTAGTAATTGGGATGCGGGTTTTATCATGTCCTTTGCCTTCACTTACTTATTGTCTAATAAGGTTAATTAACTCCTCAATGTCTTCTTCACTAATTCCATTATTATTTCCGTTGTCACCATTACCTGGTTTAGGCTTTTTGTTATTATGTTGATCGTTCCCATTGCCATTTCCATTGCTGTTACCTGGTACTGTGGGTTCCGTTGGTTCTAACGGATTTTCAGGATCAGTTGGATCCATAGGTACTAATGGATCAAAAATACTTGTTTCTATATCCGTTATTACAGGTTCACTAACATTTGCTTGGTTAGTATCGTCAACAGCAACGATTTTAAAGCCATATAAGCTTTCAGGATATGGATCAGCAATTGTGACAGTCATTTCTTTACCGGACCAATATGGGGTATAGTCGTTGTTATTGAGTGCTGAATTAACGACAAAGGAAACACGCTCTAGCAATTTTTCATCATATTGCCATTTTAGAACAATTCTATTTTTTTCATTATCGTAATTCACTTCAACATTTTGGACTGGCGGAATTGTATCAAACTGATCAGATGTTTCCGTCGGTTCTGTCCCTTTAACAAAGTATTCGTATACTACTTGGTCGCTCGGAGTAAAAACACTTGGCAGTTTAGGAGGGTTGGATCCCCTTATTACCGGTGATTTTACAACACTATTAGGGACTGTAAAATCCCTTTGTTTTTCACCTTTTGTGATTTCGCTCATCACAACTTTGAAAACTTGTTTAGCGATGCCAGAAGACTTGCTGGAAATATAATTCCCCTCACCATGTTCACTATATCCGGTCCAAACTGAAATGGTATAGTCAGGGGAATAACCTGTAAACCATACATCCGGGAGGGCACCTCTAGGAATATTGTACTTTTTCTTTGTTTCTTCAGTAAAGTTCGTAGACCCTGTTTTTCCAGCAATATGGACTCCAGATACATTGGCAGATCGTCCTGTTCCAGATTTAACAACTGATTTAAGCATATCTGTGATCATAAACGCTGTATAGTCTTTCATGACAACCTCTTGTTCTGGCTGCATGTCAATTTCACGACCATCAGGGAAGACAACTTTTTTGATCGTATGCGGCTTCGTATAAATCCCGTTGTTTCCAAAGGCACTATAGGCACCAGCCTGGTCCATCGGCGACATACCGTTAAAACCACCGATACTGTATGCTTCATTAATTCGGTCTTCTACTTTAACCCCAAGTTTTGCCGCAAACTCACGGGATTTTGAAGCACCAACTTCCTGGAATGTTTTCAGAGCCGGAATATTTCTTGAATCGGCTAAGGCATCGCGAATTGACATTTGTCCTTTATATCCGTTATCCCAGTTTTTAACGGAGGGCCCATTTGTGTAGGTATGCGGTTCATCCACGATTTGATGGTAGGTTGACCATTGTAAATTTTCAATTGCCGGACCGTAATCAAAAATTGGCTTTGCCGTAGAACCAGGTTGACGTTTCATATCAGTGGCGAAATAAGATGTACTTTGATGTCTGCCTCCACCAATTGCTAACAATTCCCCTGTTTTTGTATCTAGAACAACAAGCCCAGTTTGGAAGCGATCATCAGGATATTTAATGTATTCATTCGTATCCAACACTTTTTCCACGAACATTTGAGCATTAGGATCTAATGTTGTATAAATACTGACACCACTTGATAAAACATCTAGATCTTTCACCTGTTCTATTTCCTCTAAAACTTGATCAATAAAGGCATCATGTGGGTTTGTTTTTTCTTCTTTTTTAACAATATAGTCGGTAACATGGGTTGCCTTTACTGCGTCCGCTTGTTCTTTTGTTATTTTTCCATGCATTTCCATGTAGGATAGAACAGTATTGCGTCTTTTTTCAGCCAAGTCAGGATATTTATATGGGTCATACCCGGATGGTCTTTGCGGTAATCCAGCTAATAACGCCGCCTCTGGTAGTTCAAGGTCCTTAAGATCCTTTCCAAAGTAGGTTTCGGCCGCCTTGGAAACACCATACGCCCTGTTTCCGTAATTTATCTTATTCAAATACATTGTAAGAATTTGCTGTTTTGAATATTTTGCGTCAAGCTGAATGGCCAGCCACTGTTCTTGAACCTTCCGCTTAACTGTTTTTTCCGGTGATAAAAACGAAAGCTTAACGACTTGCTGTGTAATTGTACTTGCCCCTTGTGAACCAAAGCCGTTTTTTACGTTTGCGATAATGGCACCGCCGATTCGGAATACATCAATTCCAAAATGATCGTAAAAGCGCACATCCTCGGTTGCAAGAACAGCATCCTCCAACACTTTAGGAATCTCATCATATGTAATGTTAGTGCGCTTTTCGTTACCAAGTTCAGCAATTAAATTTTTATCGCGGTCATAAACCTTCGTTGATTGAGGGATTTCTAATGCAGCTGCATCCAATTTTGGAGCATCCAAAACAAAGGCCACCGCTGTGATTCCACCAGCTACAACAGCAATTAGACCAACCATAAAGATAATAAAAACGATACGTTTAAATAGTTTGCGAGCATTGGATTTACCTTTACTTTTAACATTCTTTGCTGTCTTATTTTCTTTTAATGCTCGCCTTTCTTGTCTTGTACGATAGTTTTCAGACACCGTAATAAACCTGCCTTTCAAACTTCCTGTGTATTAAAATAAATGCGATTAATAACTTTTAAATAATCAATTCTTGGATTAAGACTAATTGAAATGGGATATCCACGTTCTTCAATATATTTTTTAGGGATTGATTTTCTGCCTCCTTTTAATTGTTCATCCCAATAAGAAAAAAGATGCTGTGCTTCCAAAAAAAACACTTCATCAGTAATGGAGAACCGTAATAGAATAAAGCAAATTCCATTTTGCTTACTCACGGCTTTCATGTGATCAATCTGATGTTCATGGAAATTTTGTAATGGAAACGATTGTTTATTTTGCGTTTCCTTTGCTTCGAAGTCAATATATTTTCCTCGATAAACACCATTATAATCTGTAGTTGATTGCTGTTTGAAATAGGCTTCTTTAATTACGGCTGCACTTCTTTTGGGATAATCTACAGATACAATTTGTATTGGTGTTGGCTTTTTATGAATGACAGCCAACCCCTGGACCAAGTAATATTGATTGCTTGCGTTAATATCCTCTTCAAGAGTCATACCGCGATTACTATAATTCAGTTTTTTTGTATCTGTTGTCAGCTTTTTCTGTGTTGGCACAAAAGCTTGTCCATTCGGATATCGAATCGTCATCTTTTTCAGACCCTCTCCGGAAATTGCTCCTCTAAAATACTAAATATAGCATATTTTGTTGAATTTCGCACATGTTATTTGTGGAGTACCCTTAAAGATAGTATGTTAAAAACCTTAAAATAGAATGGGCCTTTTTAGCTAAATGGTGGAGGGACATGTCAAAAGTTACAAAAAACGCTTGGGTTACCAAGCGTTTCCTTTTTCATTCAGCTGGTCGGTTTGGCCCCACCAGCTTTTTATTTCCATAGCCTGTTTTTGTTTCTGCTTGCATAGCACCGGAATTTTTCTTTTGCTTTCGTTCTTTAGCCATAGGATACCCTCCTTTTGTAGAGAAGCCTCTATTTTATTATTGATTGGAGTTGTCGAAGCTATACTATTTTTAAGGATTTGCACTTCTTTTGCCGAATAAAAACTAGTTTTGTCAACCGTGAAGGGACTTTGAAAAGTTTCTAGAATTAAACTAAAAACAAGGAAATTGGGAGGGATTTAAATGGGTGTTAACGGTCAATTTGATAATGCAGCCCAGAAGGCATGGGAGGAACGGTTTGATAAGCTTTTATCAAGATTAGATGATATTGAATGGCAGCTGTCACAAAAAGCGGATGAAGTTGTTTCATTGCAGGTCTTGCAGCATCGAAATGAATTGGAACAACTAGAATCCCGCCTTGAATTAATCGAAATGAGAATGGATATCTTATCACAAATGGATGAAACGAAAATAGAAGTTGTTGAAAATTATAAATTAAAAAAGCAACCATTGATGAATAAAATAGCAAGCATTTTTACTTTATAGGAAAAGAGGCTGTATATTACAGCCTCTTTTCTAATACTCAATTTCATCATAATCCTTCGGTTGTGGAACTGGCTGCATCTTTGCAAAATCTATATTTGTTTCTGTTAGCTCCTCGGAAAACTCCAATTCACTGTGCGTTTTACGTGGATGAAGCCTCTTTATTCGTTGCTTTTGGTATCTTGGATATGGCATTTATAATGCACCTCTTATTTATATTTTTAGTACATTATTACTATTTGATTTTGCCATGATTTCATTCATTTATTTGCTACATTGTTGTAGTAGTAGTCCCTTGCAAAGTAAAACGGATGATTGTGCGTAATACACGTCTCATTTGATTAGTCGAAAAACGATAGGCTCTGAATAAATAAGTTAACCATTGAATTTGCTGGACCATGCTTTCGTAAATAGTATTTGTTTTACTGTTAATTGTACCGCTGACTTGATGTGCATGGGATAGTGTGAATTGAATAACAGTCCAAATGATGTAGGTGATCATTTCTTGGTCCATTCCCGCGGTTTCAAGTTCGTGAATTAAGTTGGCATGTTCCTGCCTAAAAGTATTGTAAATATGATTAGCAGTATTTTGTTGGCGGTAAAAATAGTCATAATCTATTTGATAATAGTACATCCTTACTCCCTCCAAAAAACAAAAGTCATTACTTTATTCTATGAGGGAATCAAGAATATGTTATTTGTACTAAAAAATATCTCTAGTTGTTGTTTGGGTGAATGAAATTTATGAAAGAAATTCAAACTATGAAAGAAAAACGATTTAAGGAGTGGGTAAAAAATGACGACAATTCGAAATAATGATCATGGAAGTAAAAATCAAAGCTCCCCGGAACTTGGAACAAAGGATGTTATGCATGGGGTAGAGATGGAAAGCGGGAATAATAATAAAGGGAAGGAATACCGCTCAGGAATGGGAAGTAAGTCCAAAAAGCTCCACCATGAATCCTAACCGTATGAAAGAATAATTTTATGCCTAAACTATAAAGAAGTTGTCTTTAAAGGAGAGTGTTGATATATGGATGATAAGTTATTAGCTTGGCAAACACAGCTCGAAAGCGAGAGAACGTCCCTTTTTCAACTTCAAAGTAGTGGGAATTTTACCGATGAACATGCCGGAAGATTACTAAATATTGAATCCATGCTTGAGCAAATCGCAATTAATCAATTTTTAAGTTAAGAAAAGCCGCCCAAAAGGCGGCTTTTCGTTATTGATCATAACGCTCTCGTGCATCATGCTCGGAAGCATTTACTTCTTTGCTAAAAGTTGCCTCAGCATATTCATTACCGAATTCTTCTGCCAATACATCTAATGGTGCTGCACTTTTCTTTTTATCAAATACTTCACGTTTCTTTTTTTGGTTCGTCATTAAAAAAGACCTCCTAAAAACTATAATTCTTCACTTCAAATCATATCGTTACCAAAATTAGATGAAAAAATGTAGATCATTAAAAGGTGTAAAATTTCAAATATTATAAACATTTGTTAAAATGTGTTATGGAAGGGAGAGATTACTGTGAAACTTTCTAAAAGGGATATATTAGTAAAAAGAATAGAAAACCATCTTCGGCTCACATCTAGACAACTGGTGAAATTCGACACAGAGGAAGAGACTTTGCAATATTTAATTAATTCATTTAGGTCAGAACTTCATTGCGATTTTGTTGGAATTTTTTTAAAAGAGGAACATCAGTTGTTTCCCAAGGCGATAAGCGGTGGATCAGAGTCATTCGTTCATTCATTTCCGCTGAATATTATTGATTGTTCGAATGAGTTATTGACAAAAAGCTTAACGATAGAAAACACCCATATACAAGATTGTCAATTTTCAAAGTTATTGATGACGGAAAAAATTACTACTTGGTTTACTCTTCCTTTAAAAGAAGCAAATAATATTTCAGGATTTTGTGTGATAGGATTTATGAGTGCTGTCCCTTTATTTATTGAGATGGATGATACATTTAATGAGTTTAGTAAAGATGTGGCAGTTGCGATCTCGCTTGCCAAAGGGAAAGAAAAACAAAAAGAAAAAATGATTGGTATCGAGTGGTTTAGCCAAAACCTTTTGCTCGATTCCACAATAGAACAATTAGTAGAAAGAATTGTTGAACGTGCCGCCAAAGGCACTAAGGCAACAGGAGCCTGCATTTATTTATTTGATGAGAAAGAAGATTGTTTTGTTTTACAATCACCTGCTTATGGTGTCGTCAAACAACCGGAAATCATGGCAATTGCTGATGATTATGTATTAAAGCATCATTTTCCATGTTTAGAAGTTCCAGGTGGCGGACAGCTTACAGTTCCATTAGTCATCAATTTAAAAACGATCGGTGTTTTACATGTAGAGGACAAGCGTAAAGGTGTTTTCACAAATGATGACATTGAAGTCTTGGAATTAATGTCCACACACGTCGCTTCAATGCTTGAGAACGCAAGATTATATAAGAATGAAAAAGAACATAAACAAAAGCTTCAT
The DNA here is from genome assembly GCA_012840465.1 of Caryophanales bacterium. Taxonomy (GTDB): domain Bacteria; phylum Bacillota; class Bacilli; order Bacillales; family Bacillaceae_J; genus Schinkia. The sequence goes on along the minus strand of DULJ01000011.1, from coordinate 41,620 downwards.
TCTTTATTGGACTACCATCAGGAGCTTATTAAAAAAACAGTGGAGCAAGAAGGATTCGAAGGGATTACAGGTGCTTTAAGTAAGCTACTATTAAAATCAGTACTATTATTTGATCGATTTATGCGTCCGCTCGCTTATAGCTTACTTCATTTAAAGGAAACCGACTTAAGGATAATCAGTAAATTTGCTGAGAAAAAGGTTATGAATAACAGAAAATATGAATTAGTGATCCCGATCAATGATAACCGAAGTGAAAACTTCCACTTTTGGCCAGTAAACGGTGCGGGGGATTTATTAGGTTATTTAGCCGTAAACATACCCTCTGAAGAGTTTGATGAACTAGAGAGAATTAGTATTGAATTGGCATTAAATGTTTATTCTGTCCAATTTGTTAAGCAAAAGCTCGTTTTAGATACAAAAGAGCAGGTCAAGGATAGCTTTATTAATAAATTATTAGCGAAAAAGGTGGAAGACCCGAACAGTATTATGCAATATGCAAATTTATTTAATTGGGATTTGCGAAAAGAATATAGAATTTCCGTGTTATCTATCATTCTTAATGATGATGAAATAAAGAAAGGCAATTTACTAGAACAACAGGCAAAGAAGTCATTCGTCTGGGAACGATTAAGAGCAAGTTTGCAGTTGTTTGATCCGGATTTCATCTTTTCAAATAAAGGCGATGATTTTATTTTGTTTGTAGAAGCGGAAAAAGAATGGAAAAATCCAGAGAAATATTGGGACACTCTTTATGAATATTTAAACAATAGAATGAAAATGGAGAAAATGTCAGGTCAGTTATATATTGGTGTTGGTGGAAAAACAAGTGATATACATGAGTATTACAATTGCTATCAACAGGGAATACAAGCGATAAATGTAATTAATCAGCGTATTCCCAGGCAGGGATTTGCTTTATTTGAGAAACTCGGGGCCTATACTTTACTTTATCATTTAAGGAACAATGACTTTGCCTCAGATTTTATTAATCGACATTTAAAGCCTTTATTACAACATTCAGATCAAAAGAATGTTGATTTGTTTCAAACGCTCCGAGTTTATCTTTTTCAAAATGGAAATTTAAAAGAAACGGCAGATACTCTTTTTATTCATAGAAGCACGTTGCAATATCGAATCGAAAAAATCCAAAGTTTATTGAAGGTTGATATAAATGATTCGGAAGAGCGTCTGAATTTAATGATGGCTTATAAACTGTATGACTTACAACGGGTTTCTCCTAATCATTAATTTAATCTATTAATATAATAAATCCGTATAATTGCTGAAAAAGAGGAGTGCTTTTCATATACCGTGTAGGTGTTTTTATAAAGTGTAATTATTTATAATCAAGTTACAGAAAATAAAAAAATATCTGAATACTCAATTGCCATTTATCTTTGGACTAGTATGACACCTTTACTAGATACTTACGGATATTATTTGGAAGCGATTGCAAATAGGCAAACTTTTTCGATTGAGGGGGAAAGAAAACTTGTTTAAATTACGCTATGAAATGTCAGTTTCACAATTGTTACGGACCGCCGTTGAAAAATGTCCTGACAGTGAAGTCATCGTTGATGAGAGTAGACGAATGAAATATTCCGAACTTGATAAGGAATCAACTGAACTAGCGGCCGGCTTAACTACTTTAGGCATAAAAAAGGGTGATCGTGTAGCGGTTAGCCTGCCCAATTGGCATGAATTTATCATAATTAAATTTGCGCTAGGAAAGATTGGAGCGATTCTAGTCCCGTTTAACACGCGCTTTAAAATTGGGGAGGTAGCCTACATTCTTCAAAAATCGGGAGCAAAAGTGGTCTTCTTCCCACGTGAGTTTGACAATATCAATCATTATGCACAATACCTTGAATTGAAAGAAAGCATCCCAACACTCCAGCATTTAATTGGGGTCCGTTTCAAAGATGAATCAGTTCAAAGTTTTGAAGATTTGCTTGAATTAGGAACGGGAGCCACCTTTACTGAAGCCGAAATTGATCCTGAAGAAGATGTTTCCGCAATCCTGTTTACCTCGGGAACGACAGGAAAGCCGAAGGGCGCCATGCTAACCCATAAAAATTTAGTACATACTGCGGTAGCGGGCGGGGAGTGGATGAGATGTACACCAAAAGATGTATTTTTAATGCCAACACCAGTTTTTCATGTTATGGGGCTTATGTTTATTCTTAGGACGGTCGCCTCAGAAGCACGAATGGTATTAATGGAGGTATTTAAGCCGGAAAAAGCGCTTGCCTTAATAGAAAAGGAAAAGGTAACCATCCATCCTGGTGTTCCTACGATGTTTATTCTTGAATTAAATCACCCTAATTTTAGTAAATACGATCTTTCATCATTAAGAACGGGAGAAATGGCGGCGGCACCTTGTCCAGTAGAGATCATTCATCGTATTCGAAAAGAAATGGGAATGAATGTGCTCGTAGGTTATGGAATGACAGAAACATCACCAACCATAACAGCTACAGGGTTTGACGATGATAATATCACCCGGGCTGAAACAGTTGGACGCCCCTTGCCAGGAGTAGAAATTAAGATTGTGGATGAAAACAGAAATGTAGTCGGACTAAATACAATTGGTGAACTAGCTTGTCGCAGTTTTGGTCTAATGAAAGGCTATTTTAAAGATCTAGAAAAAACAGCAGAAGCAATGGATGAAAATGGTTGGTACTATAGCGGGGATTTAGCAACGCAAGATGAAAAAGGGTATATCCGCATCGTTGGCCGTAAGAAGGAAATGATCATACGCGGTGGATACAATATTTATCCAAGAGAGGTAGAAGAATATCTCTATACCCATCCAGGTGTTATGGAGGTAGCGATAGTCGGATTGCCAGATTCAGTTTTAGGCGAGGTCTCATGTGCGTGTATTAAACCGAAACCTAATACTGTTCTTACTAAGGCTGAAATGAAAGATTTTATTAGTGAGAGAGTGGCAGATTATAAAGTTCCGGACCGAATTGTATTTGTTGATAGTTTTCCAATGACCGCATCTGGAAAAATTAGAAAGCTAGACCTTAAAAGTCAATTGCAGTCTGAATACCAAGCAAAATAATAGATTGTAAGAATATGGAGTACTTTGCCATTAATGGCTTGGCTCTAGGTGGCGGGGGTACACAGCGTCTGCAAACAATCGTTGGACAGGGAGTAGCAAAAGAGCTTCTATACTTTGGAGACATGTTTAATGCTGATAAAGCCTTGGATATTCATTTAGTTCATAAGGTAGTACCTGCCGATGAGGTATTACAAACAGCAAAGGAATGGGCAGGAAGATTAGCAGAAAAGCCGATCATGGCTTTACGTATGATTAAAACAGCAGTTAATACTGGTGCGAATGTTGATATTGAATCTGGGCTAACAATTGAAAGCGCCTGCTTCAGTAATGCCTTTACAACAGAAGATCGTAAAGAGGGTATGCAAGCATTTGTTGAGAAAAGAAAGCCTGTCTATACTGGTCAATAACCTATAAGGATGAAAAATAGGAGGAATTAGAATATGGAAAAGCTGTTTAAAAAGAAATCTTTACTAATAATTTTAATGTTATCTTTGCTATTAGTTTTTACAGCTTGTGGAAATCCCCAAACGAATTCAGGCAGTAGTACGGGAGATGTTATCAAGATTGGTGCAATCTTTTCCGAAACAGGACCTGCTTCAACATTAGGTAAAACACAGGCAAATCTAGTGAAGCTCTTACAAAAACAGCTTGATGAGCAAGGTGGAATAGCTGGAAAGAAGATCGAAATCATCATGCAGGACTATGAGACTGATGATACAAAAGCAGTCGTAGCAGCTGATAAGTTAATATCAGAGGGTGTTGTAGCAATTGTAGGTGCAACACAATCCAGTACAACAATGGCTGTTGTTCCTAAGATTACTGGTGCAGGTATTCCGTTGATGACAACAGCACCAATTAACCCAGATACCAAAGGTGTTTTCCAAATGGCACCAAACAACGTAACAGCTGGTGAGGTAATTAAAGACTTCTTACAAGAAAGAAATATTTCAAAAGTAGCTTGGATTAATGCACGTGATGGGTATGGTGTTGATGGATTGCCTTCATTTGAAAAAGTAGCCGCAGAAAATAATATTGAAATTGTTGCTCATGAAGAATTTGATGCCAACGCCACGGATATGACCATTCAATTAACAAATATTCGTAAAGCCACTCCAGAGGCGATTATCGTTTGGTCAAGAACACCTGGAGCAGGTATTGTTGCAAGAAACTTCAAGTCTTTGGGTTTTGATATCCCAATGATTCAAGCAAATGCAGCTGCAAACCAAGGGTTTTTAGACCAAGTGAAAGATGATAATGAAGAAATCTTTATTGTAGGTGCCAAATTAAGTGTTGTTGATCAATTACCAGCTGGTCCGCAAAAAGACAACTTAATGAAATTGCGCGATGATTACAAAGCAATGTTTAATAGTGAGCCGGATAACTTTACTGCACATGCAGCCGATGGATTTAATTTAATTTTTGAAGCGATTAAGGCTGGAAATACAACATCTGAACAAATTGCAGAATTCCTGCAAAACAATGTTAACGATTACCTCGGCTTATCAGGCACATTTAATACAAAGTCTTATGTTGGACCAAATGAAGATGGATTCTCCATGTTAGCCATTAAAAATAACACTTGGAAATTGAATGAGCAATAAATAGAAAAAAGCACAATGGCAGAATAATCTTTCTGCCATTGGCTTTTAAGAAAGGAGAAAAAAGTATGGATTTAATCATGCAATATATCGTAACCGGGTTAACTGTTGGTAGTATCTACGCCCTTATTGCGATCGGATTTGTAACGATTTATAACATCACCGGTGTTTTAAACTTTGCCCAAGGTGAATTTGCAATGGTCGGCGCTTTAACATGTATTACTTTTGTGAATGCCGGCTTACCAATGTTTGTTTCTATCGTTCTGGCGATTGCCGCAACTGCTATTATTGGATTCGTCATCGAAAGAACAGCCATTTCCCAGGCACGAAACAGCTCGATCTTGAACCTCATCGTCATTACTATCGGATTGTCTATCTTTTTAAAAGGGGTAGGGCTAATCATTTGGGGTACTTATCCAAAACAATTGGCACCTATTATTAGGATGGACCCTATTCATTTTATGGGGGCGGTTATCAATCCACAAAGTATCGTCATTTTTATTGTTTTAGCTCTTCTTCTATTTGGATTATACGTCTTTTTTGATAAAACCTATATTGGTTCTGCCTTAAAGGCAAGTGAAAAGAATCCTCGTGCTGCAAGATTAATGGGGATTAATACGAAAACAATGTCGGCTTTAGCCTTTACTTTAGCCGCTGCCTTAGGCGCAATTGCCGGTATCATGATTTCCCCATTAACAGATGCAACCTACGAAATGGGGTTTTTGATTGGTATTAAAGGATTTGTGGGCATGGTTATTGGTGGGATGAATAATATTTCCGGCGCTGTCATGGGTGCATTATTAGTAGGGTTATTAGAAGCATTTTCCGGTGGATTTGTTTCAACCTTCTATAGTGATGCGATCACATTCTTAGTTTTAATCGTCGTTCTTTTCCTTAAGCCAAATGGTTTATTTGCAAGAGCATCCGGAGAAAGAGTATAGGGGGGAGCCAGATGACAAAGCTTGAAAATATATTATACGGAAATCGTCTAAAGCCTCTTCTTGTGCTAGCTGCGATTATATTCCTTTTACCAACCTTTGTTAAGTCACAATATCTTTTTACAATCCTTATTTTAATTGGTATTTATACGATTGTTACGGTTGGTTTAAGCTTATTGATTGGGTATGCCGGACAGATATCCCTTGGTCATGCTGCTTTCTTTGGCATCGGTGCCTATGCTTCAGCAATATTAAGTGGTACCCATCAAATGTCTCCTTGGCTTGCAATGCTAATTGGAATGGTGGCGACGTTTATAATTGCTTATATCATTGGTATTCCAATCCTAAAGCTTAAAGGTCATTTTCTTGCACTTGCGACAATCGGGATCAATATTATCGTCTATATCTTATTGTTAGGGCTTAATAATATTACCGGGGGAGCAGCCGGATTTGTTGGAATTCCAATCTTAACCTTATTTGGGTTCTCGTTAAACGATAAATTATTTTTCTACTTTTTCGTTTGGATTATAGCCTTCCTTATTATTATTTTGTCCACGAACATCGTTCGTTCCCATGTTGGCAGATTGTTAAGAAGTATACATGATAGTGAAATTGCAACGGAAACATTAGGTGTGCAAGTTTCGAAATATAAAGTAGCGATTTTTGCATTGAGTGCGGCTTTTGCTTCGATTGCGGGCAGTATTTACGCCCACTATATTACTTTTATTTCTCCACCGACCTTTTATATTACGAAATCTATTTTGTTCTTGATTATGGTAATGGTTGGAGGGGCAAGCTCAGTTTGGGGGGCTGTTTTAGGTACTGCGCTAATCATGTTTTTAAATGAGTTGATCCGTTTTGTTGGTCATACGTATTTTGGCATCAGCGGTGAAGTTGAAATCGTCGTATATGGGTTCATCATCATTTTAATCATGATGTATTTGCCTAAAGGACTGTTGCCTTTATTTGCTGAAATTTTTCAGAAAAAAAGCAAGAACAAGCCGATCCCGGCAATCGATGAAAACCATGTGACTGCCTCTACATTAAAAGTATCGTCACAGGAAGGAGTCTGATTATGTCAAATTTAATAACAGTAAACGGTTTAACGAAGCAATTTGGTGGTGTACTGGCAGTATCAGACGTCAGCTTTGAGGTTAATAAAGGGGAAATTGTGGCTGTCATTGGACCGAATGGTGCCGGCAAAACAACATTATTTAATATGATCTCCTGCTTCATGCCGCCAACGAAAGGTGAAGTGCATTACAAAGGTACGAGATTAACAGGGCAAAAAATTCCTAATTTAGCACCGCTGGGGATATCGAGGACATTTCAAAATCTACAAATCTTTGAGAATATGACTGTCCTTGAAAATGTGATGATGGGTACACATGTAAAAATGAAAACGAACGTTTTAAGTGCGGCCTTTAAGCTTCCGATGGTAAAAAAGGATGAAAAAATGGCCTTTGAAATGGCGATGGAAGTATTGAAGTTCGTCGAACTGGAAGACTTGATGTTTGAAAAGGCAGGCCAGCTTTCATATGGTATGCAGAAGCAATTGGAATTTGCTAGAGCGATTGTTTATGACCCGGAGTTTATCATGCTCGATGAACCGATGGCAGGATTAAACGATACTGAGACAAATAGAATGGCAGGATACATTCAAACATTGAAAAATAAAGGCACATCCTTCTTATTCGTTGAGCACAAAATGGCAACCGTCATGGAACTGGCAGATCGCATCGTTGTGATTGATTTTGGGAAGAAAATTGCTGAAGGAACACCAGATGAAATACAAAGAAATGAAAAGGTAATTGCAGCATACTTGGGAGAGGAGGCGGTCTAAATGCTCAGTGTTCAAGGACTAAGTACTCATATTGGTAAAATACAAATCCTCCATGATGTTGATTTTCATGTCAATAAAGGGGAAGTTGTTGCGATTATTGGTGCCAATGGGGCAGGAAAAAGTACGCTCTTAAATACATTGGCAGGTTTAATTCAACCATCGGCAGGCACTGTAACTTTAGAGGATGAAGTTATTAGTGGCTCCCCTGCTAATAAAGTTGTTGGCAAAGGATTAAGTCTTGTACCAGAGGGACGCCAAGTCTTTTCAAATTTAACAGTAAAAGAAAATCTACTATTAGGGATGTTTTCAAAGTACTATAAGAATAAAAATCTAGCTTATGAAAACTTAAATAAAATGATGGAAATGTTTCCTAACTTGAATAAGCATCTTCACAACTTGGGCGGTAATCTTAGTGGAGGAGAACAGCAAATGCTCGCAGTTGCCAGAGGGTTAATGTCAAACCCAAAAATTATTTTGCTTGATGAACCTTCTATGGGTCTTGCACCTTTAGTTGTTAAAGAAATATTAGATGCCTTGGTAGTTATTAAAGAGCAGCTCGGCACGATGGTGATTTTAGTCGAACAAAATGTCAAAGCTGCACTTAAAGTTGCCGACCGTGCCTATGTTATTGATCAAGGCAGGATTCTTTTAAATGGAACTAGAGAGGAAATTAGTTCAAATCCACAAGTAATGTCGGCTTACTTGGGAGTGAAAATGGCTTAAATATAATCATGTAGAAGCCAAAGACAAAATAACTGCAATTTTCTGCAAAAAGGAATATAATCATTTTAGGAACTGTCCTTCTGGGGCAGTTTCTTTTAAATTGTTACATAACTTGATGATAAAAGGAAGGAAAAGAATTATGAAAGCAAAGACATCGGATTTATTATATCAAATTTGGTTTATCGTATTATGTGGACTCGGGGGGCTATTGCTTTCATTAATTGGTTTGCCAATTGGTTGGATGATTGGTTCATTAATATTCGCGTGCTTACTATCTTTATGGCAGCCCCAAAAGTTAGGTGTTAATGTAAAAAAGGGACCTAATAGGCACTGGTTTCTAATTGGTCAATATTTGCTTGGAATTGAATTGGGGAGAAATGTAAACATGTCTGTTATGACAATATTTCAAGAAAATTGGCTTACAGTTATTCTTGTCATTTCAACTTCGATCCTTTTTTCATTCGGTACGGGTCTTTTATTATACCGCTTTAGCAGGGTCGATAAGCTAACAGGGTTATTAGCAACATCTCCGGGTGGAATTGCAACGATGCCTACGATCGCTGAAGAAGTAGGGGCGAATATCGGTGTTGTTACAGCAGTTCAGGCTATGCGAGTTTTTCTAGTTGTTACAATTATCCCGGTCGTTCTGTTTTTCATTGTTAATTATAGTGGGACAGAAGGTTATACAAGTAATCCAATTGTGGAAGGTCCAATTCAGGCTGCTGGATATTCGTCGTTCGTTTGGACAATTCCAATCATGCTTGCGGCGTTTGCTGGTGCGTTTATTGGAAAACGCATTAAATTACCGGCACCATGGTTGATTGGAAGCTTGCTTGGCGTGATTATTTTTGAATCAGCTTCTACTACTATTGTTGACAACACTGTAGCATTCTTTTGGCCACACTCCATCGTTGTGATTGGCCAAATTTTAATAGGAACAAGCATTGGTTCACGATTCCGAAAAAGTATGTTTATTGGTTTGAAACGGATCATGATCGTGAGTACGTTAGGGACCTTATTATTAATCGTCGCCATGTATGCCTGTGCTTATATTGTCTCAAGCTTCACTGGAATTTCCCTAGTTACTTCTGTTCTGGCATTTGCACCAGGTGGTGTAGTTGAAATGTCAACAGCAGCGGTATCTTTACATGCTGATTCGACCTTTGTTGTTGCTGTCCAAACTTTAAGAATTATCATGGTGATTTTACTGCTACCATCCTTTATTAAGTTTATTCACAAAAGAGAAGCTACGAAAAAGGAAAATGCCAGCACAAGTATTGTTGGCTAAGGGAATTATCTTTTGGTGAAAATGAGTTGTTCCGAAACTTTGTCAGCAGCCTGTTTTACAATTTTCACTAATCTAGATAAAGTATCTTGATTAATTCGTGAAATGGGTCCGGCAATACTGATTGAGGCAATGATATGACCGCCTATATCTTCTATAGGAACAGCAATCGAAGAGACGCCTTCATGGAGTTCCTCTTCACTGATTGAATAGCCTTGACTCTGAATTTTGAGTAATAGCTGTTTGAATTTATCTGCTGTTGTTATTGTATTGGCTGTATATTGCTGCAATCCACAAGCAATCACTTGCTCAATCATCGTTTCAGATTGAAAAGCAAGAATGGCCTGCCCTGAACTTGTACAGTGGATTGGATTTTGTTTTCCGGCATGTGAAAGCAGGTGGACAGGGTGTTTGCTGTCCATTCTGATAAGATAAATAGCTTGATATTCCCGAAGTATAGCAATATGGGCAGATTCTCCTGTATGGATGGCGAGCTTTTCTAATACAGGAATGGAAATACGGCAAAGCTGATTTTGTGTTATGATCGTATTCCCCATTCCCAATATGGAAGCACCAAGTCGGAACTTTTTTGTTTGTGAATCTTTTGTAAGGAAACCTTCCATCATTAAAGTATAGGTTAAGCGATGGGCTGTACTAACGCCGACTTGTAATTGATCGGCTATTTGACTTAAAGAAAGCTCAGGCTCATCCATTGTGAATAAATTTAAGAGCTGTAATGCGTTTCTCATCGATGATCTAGAATCTTTATGAACAGAAGGGTATCTCATCTTCAATTCTCCAATCTTTTCTCGTGTCTAGCTTCAGCGCCCAGCGACTCGTAAACTTCACACGACTCCCTACGATAAGTCAACATCGTCTCGCTTCACTCGTCGTGTTTCCTTTATCTCAGTCACTGTGCTCCAGTTTATACGTCGCTTAACGGGCGCTTCCGCTTTTCTCGTCTAGTGCTTTTATATATCCTAGTTTTTCAGAAATTTCATTAGCAGCTTTAATAACCTCGGTAATGTATGGTAATCCGTCTTTGCCCATTCCACGTTGCTTTGGCCCGACGATGCTTACCGCTGCCACTACTTCATTCGTGTAGTCGCGAATAGCTGCTCCGATGCTGATAATTCCCTCCTGCATTTCATCAATACAAATGGAATATCCACTTTTTCGAACATTTTGTAATTCCATTATTAACTTTTGAGGGTCTGTAATGCTTTTTGGTCCCATCAACGGTAAACCTCTGTCGATCAGTTTTTGTAAGGCAGCTTCGGGCTGGTAGGCTAATAATATTTTTCCGGAACCTGTACATGTCGGAGGATTCTTTTTACCGATATTCGTGAATAGCCTAACTGGGTTTTGACATTCAATTTTATGTAAATAGGTGATCTCTAAATCTTCAAGAATAGCAATGTGAGCAGTTTCTCCCAATATATGGACAAGTGACTTCAACGTATCCCTTGACTCTCTATGAATTTCTAAGTGGGATGTAATGACACCGCTCAGGGCTAAAAGCGAAAATCCTAATCGGTATTTGTTGCGAGTTTTTTCTAAATAGCCTTCCTCCACTAAATCGTTGGTGATGCGGCTAACTGTACTTTTACTTAATTTTAGAGTAGTTGCAATATCTGTGATGCCCCAAACTGGCTTGGCTTGGGAGAATAATTTAAGAATTTGCAAGCCTCTTTGGACAGACTGAAGGATCGAATTATTTGGTTCTGACAAATTCAAAAGAATCACCTCGAAAATTTCAATTTGTTCCGTATATAAGAAAAATAGCATAATATTCAAAAGATTTCTATTATATTATTCTAATTAGAATAAGTAAACGTTTACAATATACTTTTTAAAAAAATAAGAAAAGGAATGATTGGATATGCGTACACAAGTAGGAATTATTGGAGCAGGACCAGCAGGATTAATGCTAGCTCAACTTTTACATTTACAAGGAATTGATTCTATTATCATAGAACGAAAGCCAAGAGAAGATATTGAAGGAACGGTTAAGGCTGGAGTACTAGAGCAATTCACGGTTGATTTATTAAATGAAATCGGTGTTGGTGACCGAATGATGCGAGAAGGTCACTTCCATGATGGCATTGAGCTGCAATTTAGCGGCAAAAGACACCGCATCGATTTAGGAGGATTAACGGGGGGTCAAAGAATTACAGTTTACCCGCAGCATGAAGTAATCATCGATTTAGTAAATGCTCGCTTTAATACAGGTCGCGACATCATTTTCAATGTATCGGAAGTTAGTCTACATGATGTTGATACAAAAAAGCCGAAAATTCATTTTAAACAAAATGGAGAAACACATGAAATTCAATGTGATTTCATTGCAGGTTGTGACGGTTTCCATGGACCTAGTAGATTGGCTATCCCTGACAGCATAAGAAAGGAACATTTACATTTATATGCTCATGGCTGGCTGGGCATTTTAACGAATGCCAAACAAGCAAACCCAGAGTTAATTTACTCAAACCATGACCGCGGTTTCGCATTGTTAAGTACGCGAACACCAACATTACAACGTCATTATATTTCAGTAGACTATCATGATGATATTGCTAATTGGTCAGATGATCGAATCTGGAGTGAGTTGCACGCTAGAACCGCAATGGCTGGATGGACTTTACCGGACGGTCCAATTAATTCAAAGAATATTGTGCAAATGCGCAGCTATGTTTTAGAAACGATGAATTATGGTAGACTATTTATCGCTGGTGATGCGGCCCATACAGTACCACCAACGGGTGCTAAAGGCTTGAATCTAGCAGCCTCAGATGTAAAGATTCTAGCAACCGGACTTGCTGATTACTATAAGTCAGGTTCGAAGGATATCCTAAATCGCTATGCCGAAATAGCACTTCGTCGCATATGGAAGGCTGAGCGCTTCTCCTATTGGATGACAAGCATGCTTCATCGTAACCCGAACCATGATTCATTTGAACGTAATATCCAATTAACGGAATTGGATTATGTATGTACTTCCATTGCTGGATCAAAAACATTGGCAGAAAACTATGTAGGTTTGCCAATTCAGTGGGAAAACAAATCGTTGATTGAGACGAAATAAGGGAGTATCAATAACGAACGTGCTTTTAGAGATGAATCTAAAAGTACGTTTTTTTGTTGGTTGACAGTGTTTGAGTATTAGTGTACCATTTTGTTAGTACACTAATACATATTGCTGCTGGAGGTGAGAAGATGAATTTCGAAAGCAATCTTCCAATCTATATACAAATCATGAATGTAATTAAAACGAAAATTGTTTCAGGAGAACTTAAAAGAGGTGATAAATTGCCATCGGTAAGAGAATTTTCTAAAGAATTAAAAGTAAATCCCAATACAATTCAGAGAGCATACCAAGAGTTAGAACGTGAAGAATTTGTGTACACACAAAGAGGAATGGGTACATTCGTAACAGAAAATATAGATACAATTCAAAGTGTTAAAAAGAGTATGGCCTCAGGCTTAATTGATCAGTTTTTCAGCGAGATGAAAAGTCTCGGATTCATGACCGATGAAATCAAAGAAATGGTATCCCAATGGTTATTAAAGGAGAAATGAAAATGAACTACATTTTGGAAGTGAAGAATCTTACGAAGAAGTATTTAAATAAAACCGTTTTAGATCAATTAAGTTTGAACATAGAAGAGGGGAAAATTGTTGGAATACTTGGCCCTAACGGTAGTGGTAAGACCACACTTATTAAGATAGTAACAGGACTATTAAGACAAACAAGCGGTGAGGTTCTCATAGACGGTCGAAGTGTAGGAGTAGGTACAAAAGCCGTTGTCTCCTATTTACCTGATCGTAACTTTTTATACAAATGGATGAAGATCGATGATGCCTGTAATTTGTATAAAGATTTCTATTCAGACTTTGATGAACAGAAGTTTGCTGAACTTCTTGATTTTATGAAATTGGAAAAGACCATGAAAATTGATACTTTATCAAAAGGTATGCATGAAAAACTTAATTTATCTCTTGTCCTAGCAAGAAATGCGAGGCTCTATATTTTAGATGAACCGATAGCGGGTGTAGACCCGGTTGCCAGAGATCAAATTTTAAATGCGATTATCAACAACTATAATGAAAATAGTTCAATGATAATCACAACCCACTTAGTAAGGGATATGGAAAATATGTTTGATGATGTAGTTTTCTTAAAGGATGGTAACATCGTTTTAACTGGAAACGCTGAAGCTTTAAGGGAAGAAAAAGGAATGCAAATAGATGATATTTATAAAGAAGTGTTTGGTGAATAGGAGGGATTTTCGGATATGCTTAAATATATGAAATATGAGGTTAAAGGTACCTATAAATATATACTGAGCGTTTTAGTGCTTGTACTAATACTGATTACAGGTTTATACGCTTCAAATACGCAAATTAAAGAAGGTTCCTTTGGCGGTGGCCTTTTTATGGGACTATCAATGATGATTATTTTTGGAACAGCCTTAGTAACGTTCTTATACATCGTTGGTTCTTTTAGAAAAGAATTGTATGAGGATAGAGGGTTTTTAACTTTCACATTACCTTTAAAAGGAATTGAAATTGTCGGTGCGAAATTAATTGTAGCTTTAATGTGGTTCTTTATTTTGGGTATGGCCATTGCCACCTACAATTTAGTAATGGCGTTAAGTTTTACTCCATTTGAATTGAATATTTCCGAACTTTTCGCTGAGATTATAAATTCGGTATCAATAAAAGTTGTGTTTTTCATCATAATCAAAACCGTTTTTAGTGGAGTATATATGTTGGTTCTTATTTACTTCTCCATGGCACTTGGAAAGGTTACGTTTCGAAATAAACGAATCGGTGGTTTGTGGTTTATCATTTTCTTAATCCTGAACGGGGTACTCTCTTTTGGTCAGTATGGATTAGAGGTAATTTTCCCATATTATCTTGATATTGAATCATTTACAGTGGGAACGAAAGAGATTTTGAATTCAGGATATAATTTTGTGTTTGGAAGTGGTGGCTTTCCTGGCCAAGGAATAGGAATGTTTAATGTAAATATAATTTCTAGTATCTATAGTATCATAACAGTAGTAGGTCTTTTCTTAGGAACAGGCTATTTAATCGAAAAGAAGATTGATTTATAACGATAAGTCATGAAATAGACCATTATCCTTATATGGAAGAGGGTCTATTTCTTTTTATTTTTTAATGTCATTAGATAAATCCTTATAAGCATTACTTATTTACAAATTAAAATAATTAATTTTATTTAATTTTTATTTAAGAGTATACTAATTACAATATTTAAAATATTCAAAATAGTGGGTGATTTAATCGCCAGAAAGGTGTGAAGATCTTAAATGGGTTTTACTTTATACGAAAATCTAAAAAGAAGTGTACGTAAATTCCCTGACAGTAACGCTTATATTTTTAAAGATAAGAGTGTTACTTATAAAGAATTAAATCAGCAGGTGGAACAACTAGCTGCTGGCTTGTCGGCCCAGGGTATAAGGAAGGGGGATGGGGTAGCTCTTATATTAGGAAATAATCCGGAGTTTCTTATTGCATACTACGGAATTTTACGTCTAGGTGCATTTGTTGTACCTATTAATCCTCTATTTACCCAAGGGGAAATTCACTATATTTTAGAAAATAGTCAAGCAAAAGTAGTTATTGCACACGTATCTTTAGAACCAAAGTTATCTGGAATAAAGAAGCAATTGGAAAATCTACAGCTAATTATTTATACCGAGACTGAAGATGAGGAATGGACTTGGGAGCGCCTTATGAATTCAAGCATGAATATTTATGGAAGCCCTTCCATTAATGAAGAGGACCTTGCCGTTATTCTTTACACCTCAGGTACAACGGGGAAGCCAAAGGGTGCAATGTTGTCGCATCGGAATTTGGTTTCAAACGCAGATGCCATCTCACAATTACTTGAACTTCAAAATGAAGATCGAGTAGTAGCAGTTCTGCCAATGTTCCATGTTTTTTGTATGACAATCTGTCTGAATGCACCAATTGCTTGCGGTGCAACTGTCCTAACTCTGCCTAAATTCAGTCCACTTGATGTGGTTAATACGATTCGAGAAAGAAAAGCAACCGTTTTCGCAGGCGTTCCTACAATGTACAGTTTTATCTATCAATTATCTGAAATCTCTGCAGAAGATTTTTCATTCATTCGAATGTGTATATCTGGAGGAGCTTCGATTCCCGTTGAACTGTTACAAAAGTTTGAAAATAAATTTAATGTTTCTATTTTGGAGGGGTATGGTCTTTCTGAAACTTCTCCCCTTGTCGCTATTAATCCGTTAAAGGGTACCCGCAAGCCGGGATCTATCGGTATTAATATCCCAGGTGTGAAAAGTAAAGTTGTCAATGAAGAAGGGAAAGAATTGTCGAGAGGTGAAGTGGGTGAATTAGTAGTACAAGGGGCGAACGTGATGAAAGGATACTTGGGGATGCCGGAAGCTACTGCAGCTACTTTAATTGACAGATGGTTTTACACTGGTGATCTAGCGACAATGGATGAAGAGGGATACATCTACATTGTTGATCGGAAGAAGGATATCATCATTGTCGGCGGATATAATGTATATCCTCGTGAAGTAGAGGAAGTACTGTACAAACATCCTGCAGTTGTAGAAGCATCAGTAATCGGAATCCCAGATGGAGAATACGGTGAAAAAGTAAAAGCCTATGTAACTGTCAAGGATGAGCAGATAACGACAAATGAAATTATCCAATTTTGTCAAGAAAGGCTTGTAAAATACAAGATTCCTAGTCAAGTAGAATTTTTGAAAGAGCTCCCGAAGAACTCAACTGGAAAAATTTTGCGAAGAGAGTTAAGAACATTGTTAGAAACTCAATTAAAAATATAACCATTTATAAAGGAGGATTTTGATTATGTCATCTATTTTAAAGGAAAAGGTACAAGGAGCTGTAGCATGGAAAGGGATTGATCTGGCTAAAGATGATTCATGGGTTTATCATTTGTCCGAGAAAACAATTGCATCTCTTGAAAACGCTTTATTCCATGTTCAGCAAAAGGGGTTAACTGCACCTGACTTTAACAAAGAAGACTTTCCGATTCCCGATCTTGCTGACGAGATCGCCTACTTTGTTGAGGAGCTTGAGAATGGGAGAGGGTTCCTGTTAATTCGTGGATTACCAATGGAAAGGTATTCAGATGAACAGGCGAGCATTATTTTCTGGGGACTAGGACTGCACATGGGTATTCCGGTATCGCAAAATGCGAATGGGGACCTTTTAGGGCATGTCAAAGATCAAGGTCTTAGCTTAAAAGATTCAAATGTACGCGGATACCAAACAAAACTGCATCTTCCTTTCCATGCAGATGGATCCGATGTGGTGGGCTTGTTAAGTCTAAGAAAAGGGAAATCCGGCGGTCACAGCAGTATCATCAGTTCGATGACTGTTTACAATGAAATTCTTGAGAAGAACCCAGAATACCTTGGAATTCTCTCTCGACCATTTTTCTTTGATCGACGTGGAGAGGAAGCACCAGGAGAATCTCCAGTTTTTACCTCACCAATCTTTAATTATTACGAGGGTCATTTAAGCTGCAGATATGTCCGTTTATTTATTGAATCTGCACAAGCGAAAACAGGTATTCAATTATCACAAGTAGAGATTGAAGCATTAGATTTACTGGATTCCCTTCTTCATGATGAAAATTTGCATTATAACATGATGTTAGAGCAAGGAGATATGCAATTCGTTAATAATTATACGGTTCTTCACTCACGTACACAATATGAAGATTATGAAGAACCGGAACGCAAACGTCATTTATTAAGATTATGGCTTACAATGCCAAATGGCCGGGAAATTTCCCCTGAATTTGCAATGTATATTGATGAGAATACAGGGAAACCGGGACGCGGCGGTGTTCCGGTACGTAATAAAACATCCGGCGGAATTGTAGAAACGTTGAGGTAATTTAACTTCATTCAGCAGAAGTCTCCCACTTCCATAAGTGTGAGATAAATGAAAATTAGTATTTTAAATTGCGTGGGGGTACAAACCCCTGCTGAATAAAGTTAAAGCCTCCGGCGGATGCCACAGATTTTAAAAGGTAGCTTTTCGAGCAGGCTCGAAAAAATCTGGGCGCAAATACGCCAAGGCGAATTTGATTTAAAGCATTTCGCAGAACGAGTGGGAAAAGCGGGGATATATATGTCGAGAACTCCAAAATACTCTTGGATTATCTTACTGTTTTTAGTTCTAAGCGGTATGATCAACCAAGTAGATAAAATTATCATTGGTTTAGCTTCTGTTCCTTTAATGAAAGAGTTCGATTTAAGTCCTTCACAATGGGGAGTTGTGGGAAGTTCGTTCTTTTGGTTCTTTACTTTTTCTTCTATCATTCTTGGCGGCATGGCCGATTCCAAAAACACGAAAAAAATGCTAACGTGGATGTCGCTTGCATGGTTGGTGATTCAATTTACCACCCCATTCGTTTCTAGCTTGTCTGGGCTTGTGTTAACAAGAATGATTTTAGGAGCAGGTGAAGGTCCAGCCCCTGCTTTATCCACGGCAATCATCGGAAAATGGTTTCCGAAACATAGACATGGTATAGGCTTTGGTGCAGTTCTATTAGGAACTACTGGTGGATCAGCAATAGCTTCGCCAATTTTAATCTCGTTGATTGAAGATTATGGATGGAGATCTGCGTTTGTAGCCATGGGTATTATTGGACTGATCATACTCGTTCTATGGATGATTTTCGGAAAAGACAGTCCGCAGGAAATCGGGCTACCTCCCATACAACAAGAGTCGCAGCAATTTTCGGTTCTTTCAAAGATTTCATGGCGTCAGTTTCTTCCGTATCTTTTATCTAAAAATTTTATTTTGACTGTTATGTGCGGAGGGTGTGCGTATTGGTTATTATCCGTTCAAGCAGTATGGTTTCCAGCTTATTTTACCAAAATTGAACGGTTTGATGGGACGCTATTAAAACTGGCTGTCTCCCTACCTTTTATTTTCGCAGCCCTTTGCCAAATTGGATTTGCGCTTGTTTCAGATCGGCTTTACCGTAAAACAGGTGATATTCGTAAGGCAAGAATAAATCTTGCCGGTTTGATGATGGTGTTATCCGCACTATGTATCTTCCTAGCAAATGTTGTGAGTTCGACGTCTATGGTCATACTGTTTTTTACCCTTGCTCCAGGCTTTGCGTATGTGATACTGTCACTTGCACCAGCTATATTGATGGAGTTCTTCTCTACTCATAATATCGGAAAGGCACAGGGGACATTCATCGCTCTTGCAAGTTCAACTAGTATTATTGCCCCGCTTGTCTTTGGATACCTTATCCAAAATGCAGCGACCGAAGCCGTTGGTTATGGCTATGCGTTTAAAGTATCTTCTTTGGGAATGCTCATTATTGGATTATTGTTTTGGGGTTTTGTGCGTCCCGCAAAACAAAATCACCGTATTAATATAGCAGAGGAACATGTGTTGTGATGTTTTATATTAATCTATTTGAATTGGAAGTTAACAGACTTTTAAAAAAACTAAGCATATTCTTAAAGGAGGATTATTCATGTCGATGATATTGAAGGAAAAAATTCAAGGGAGATCAGTATGGAAAGGCAGTGACTTAGCTAAGGATGATTCGTGGATTTATTATCTATCAGAGGAAACTCTTGCTGCTCTTGACAAGGCTGTAGTACATGTTCAACAAAAAGGATTAAAAGCACCAGATTTTAAAAAGGTCGACTTTCCAATACCTGATCTAGCTGACGAAATTGCCTATTTTGTTGATGAATTAGAGAATGGAAGAGGGTTTGTATTACTTCGTGGGTTGTCGTTGAACCGATACACTGACGATGAAGCGGCAATCATTTATTGGGGGCTTGGACTTCATCTAGGTTTACCGATCATCCAAAGCAAACAAGGGGACCTGTTAGGTCATATCAAGAATACAGGCAAGGACTTTAATGATAATACAAAAGTACGCGGTTACCAAACAAATGTACATCTCGATTATCACACAGACCTCGCTGATGTCGTTGGGTTGCTATGTCTTCGCAAAGCAAAATCTGGCGGTTTAAGCAGTATCGCAAGTGCGATGGCTATTTATAATGAAATTTTGGAGAAGCATCCAGAGTACCTTGATATTCTCTATCGTCCATTTGCCCATGACCTTCGCGGGGAAGAAGCAGATGGTCAATCTCCAGTAGTTCAATCGCCAATAGTTAGCTATTACGATGGTAAATTAAGCTGCAGATATATGCGTCAATATGTCGTATCGGCACAAACGAAAACAGGTATTCTTTTGACGGAAATGGAGATCGAAGCATTGAATCTTATTGATTCCCTTACTCATGATAAAAACTTCCATATTGATATGATGATGGAGCCGGGGGATATTCAATTCGTAAATAATTATACTGTTTTTCATTCACGTACTCATTTTGAAGATTACGAAGAAGACGAAAAGAAACGCCATTTATTGAGATTATGGCTTATGATGCCAAATGGTCGGAAAATAGCCCCGGATTTTGAGTTTTATATCGGCGGAGTACCCGTTAAATAGACCGTTAGAAGTAGCTATAAGCCCCTTTTTTCTTGTATAAAGATATGGTGATTTTTTTCATCGAAAAACGGTGGGGAAAATCACCATTTATGGTTTTAAGTGATGAGTTAAAATAATGAAAGTGAGGTTTATGTTTCATGATCAAACTAGATCCACAGGCGAAAAAATATTTACAGGCATTTAATCAGATGCCTCCTATTCATTTGATGAATCCAACGACTGTGAGAGAGATGCTGTCGAAAGTGCCGCGCACGGAAGTTATTTCGGATTTCCTTTCAAAAGTAGAGGATAGAATGATTCCGGCAGGAGAAAATGCAGAGATTAAATGCAGAATATATGTACCAGAAGGGAATGGTCCTTTTCCTCTATTTGTATACTACCATGGAGGTGGATGGGTGTTGGGGGACATTGAATCCACGGATTCAAGCTGCAGAATGTTAGCAAATAGAACGGGCAGTATCGTAGTATCTGTAAATTATCGCCTTGCCCCAGAGTATAAGTTTCCAACGCCGGTCGAAGATGCTTACGCGGCATTGAAATGGGTTTATGAACAAGGATCACTTTTTAATGGGGATGTTACTAGATTGGCAGTAGGTGGTGATAGTGTAGGTGGAAATTTGGCGACAGTCGTCACGATGCTGGCGAGAGACAGAAAAGGTCCTGACATCGCAGCACAAGTTCTGATCTATCCTCCGACAAGCCTGGAGTTTAATACGGAGTCTCATCAACTATTTGCAAAAGGATTCGGCCTTGATCGGGAGCAATTGATATGGTTCAGCAATCATTATTTAAGGAATGAGGAGGACAGATATCATGAGTATGCTTCACCATTGAACGCTGAAAATTTACATGGTCTTCCGCCTGCCATTGTCATTACTGCGGAAAATGATGTGCTTCGAGATGAAGGATGTGCTTACGCTAAGCGTCTTGGGAAATTTGGCGTGCAAGTTGAATATGGATGTGAACCTGGAATGATCCACGGCTTTTTTGCACATACGAACATTTTCTCTAAGAACATTGAATCGACTATATCCAAGATTAGTAAGTTCTTAAATACAACTAAATATACAAGATAGTTTTAACAAATGATACAAAGTTCAAAATAAAGCGAGCCTCCAATTTTTTGCGGGGCTCGCTTATTTAAATACCAATAGTTTCATATTCTAATTCATTTTAGTGAATTTCTAGTAATAAACGGTATTCCCGATGCCGCCGGTTACAGAAATGACGTCACCAGTAATTGATGCTGATAAAGGAGAAGCAAGAAACGCTACCACATATGCAACTTCTTCCGCTGTAATCAACCGGTTAAGTGGACTTAATGCTGCTGCTTTACTTATAGCATTTTCATCTGCCATTCGTGCCCGATTCGTTTCCGTATCGACAACACCTGGATAAATTGCATTAACATTGATTCCGTGCTTGCCTAATTCCATTGATGCAGATTTTGTTAAATGGACAACAGATGCATTACGAGGACCGGAACTAAAATAATTGCCGCCGATTCTGGCAGCTAAACCACTAATATTGATGATGCGCCCCCAATTATTTTGCATCATATAGGGGGCAACAGCCCGCATACAGCGAAAATAGCCCATATACTTTTCTTCAAAATCTTTCATAATAAGTTCATCTTTAATGCCGTGAAAATCCTCCGGTTCGCCGCCGCCAACCCGAGCACCGCTATTGACTAATATGTCGATACTTCCCATTGCTGCCGCAGCTTTTTTTGCTAGATTCAGGATAGAGTCGGGATCAGTGGTATCTGCTACTATCGGATAAATATTTCTTTTTGTTTCTTCTGCTAATTCCGATGCGGCCGCCTTTAATGAGGCTTCGTTTCGAGAACAAATTGTACAGTCTGCACCTTCTAAAGCCAACTGGCGGGCAATGGCTTTACCAATTCCCCGGCTTCCTCCTACTATAAGCGCTTTTTTTCCAGACAACTTTAAATCCATAGTTAAGCCTCCTGTTTCGATTTTAGACTTGAAGTAAATTTTTATAATAATTAATTTATTTCTATATATAATTCTACACATTTAAAATAATTTAATAAAATTAAAGATTTTAATCTGTAATTAAGTTCCACTAATATAAACTAAAAGAAAATAATTTTATAATATAGAAGACCCAATTGTTAGATTATAAATGTTTCCTGCCCATATACGAGGGTGTATGCGTTAAATATAAGTAATTCCGATTTGCACATTGATAATTTTAATTTTATTTATCTGAAAATTGCGAATATAATGGATATAATAACAATTAATACTGCTTAGATATTGTTATCCAATAAGCTAAGTAAAGGGGGAGAGAAGTTAGCAACAGAGAAAATGAAGGGAGGAGCCTCTATGTCGTCTACTTAATAGGAAAAAAACCATCAGTGTGGAAAGATCAATTTTATAAGAATGCCAGTGGCTTTTATGTGACTCGAAGTATTCTGGCAATGTTTTTCCCTAAATAGTAAAAGTAAGGGGAGATTATTTATATTGAATACACCAAAATATTCATGGATTATCCTATTATTCCTTATTGCCATTGGTATGATCAATCAAATTGATAAAATTATTATTGGTTTGGTTTCTGTTCCCTTAATGGACGAGTTCGATTTAAGTCCTTCACAATGGGGACTTGTGGGAAGTTCCTTCTTTTGTTTTTTTACCTTTTCCTCTTTCTTCCTTGGGGGGATGGCGGATTCTCGAAACACAAAAAGAATGCTAGCATGGCTATCATTCATATGGTTGATTGTTCAATTTGTTACACCTTTGGTCTCTAGTCTGTATTTGTTAGTGGTTACAAGAATGCTCTTGGGTGCGGGCGAAGGGCCAGCCGTTGCTGTTTCTACTTCCTTAATCGGAAAATGGTTCCCGAAACATAGACATGGAATCAGCTTTGGTGCTGTGCTCTTTGGAGCAACAATCGGACCGGCAATAGCCACGCCTTTTTTAATCTCAATTATTAGTAAAGAGGGTTGGAGAGCAGCTTTTATAGCTATGGGGATTGTCGGGCTTATTGTGTTAATTTTATGGATGATTTTCGGTAAAGAAAACCCTCAGGAGATCGGTCTGCCCAAAATCGATCAAGAGGAACTGCATTCATCCACAATCTCTAAGGTTTCTTGGCGTCAGTTTATTCCACATCTTTTTTCTAAAAATTTTATTTTTACTGTTTTGTGCGCTGGATGTGCCTATTGGTTATTGGCCGTCCAATCGGTATGGCTTCCGACATACTTTACCAAAGTTCAACATTTAAACGGTAAACAATTAACATTAGCCGTATCATTACCATTTCTTTTTGCAGCTATTTGCCAAATTGGCTTTGCCCTGGTTTCCGACATACTTTACCGTAAAACAGGAGACATTCGTAAAGCTAGAATCAACGTTGCTAGTCTTACGATGGTGCTATCAGCTGTATGTTTATATCTTGCAGGTACCGTACATTCAAATACAATCTCTATCTTATTCTTTATCCTGTCTCCAGGTTTAGGGATTGTCATTCTTACGCTCGCGCCGGCTATGCTGATGGATTTTTTCTCGCCAAAAAATATTGGAAAAGCACAAGGTGCATACGTTGCTCTTTCAAGTTCAACAAGTATTCTTGCACCACTCGTCTTTGGGTATCTGGTCGAAAATGCACCGACTGAGGCGATGGGATATCAATATGGGTTTCAAGTAACTTCTTTGATGATGTTCTTAATCGGATTGTTATTTTGGATTGCAGTACGTATCACAAAGCCAAGGCTGACGACGGTAAAAACGGAAGAGCAAATTAGTCTTTAAAAACATGAATGGATTGATTCAAGGAGGGAGGGGGAGAAATGAGTGACACTGAAGTAGACCGTTGTGTATATTGCCAAAAGGAATTAGTTATTGCAGAGCAAAATCGCAGTGTGTGCTGGGATTGCCGGGAAAAATCGTGCGAAACATACTCAGAAGATCATTGAGATGTAAAAGATTGGTTGGAGTAGGAAAAACAATCCTATCATTTGAAGAAGCTATTCAAGATAGACAGAATGGTGCAACCCGCTAAACCATGTAATTCTTTAAAGATAAGTAGGCTCACTAGGATATTTACGAAAAAAGAGAAGCAATGGGATTAACTGTGACATAGTGGCTTCTCTTTTTTCTGTATTAACATTCAATAATTTCGGATTTCAGATATTGAATATATTTGTTCGCAAAAGAGGGTAACTGTTTATTTTCTGACCGAACCAGTCCTAATGAAATATTTACAACTTTATGGTTAGTTAATTCTATTGGGACGATATCTCCATTCATAACAAGGGGATAATTTTTCATGACGAAATCAGGGGCAAATGTGATAGCTAGGTTATCTTTGATGGCTTGTCCAACTCCGTCCATATTATTTGATGTAAACAAGGTTTTCATTGGCTTGTATTTTTCAAAGAAATCTTTAATAAAATTCCGCATAAACTCACCGTTATAGGTGACTAGCGTTTGGTCAAGTATTTCCTGCGGAGTGACAGCACCAAGAATTGCCATGGGCGAATGTTTGGAAACATATACCTTCTGTTTTCCATCAATTAGTGTTTCAAATAAAACTCCTTCCATGTTAATTTCCCATTCGTCTGAAATTGTAATCAGTCCGATGTCAGTTTTATTCCGACGAACGTCTTCAATTACATTAAATCCATTGTGTTCGATGATTTCCAATTTTGCGTGCGGGTAATCATGTCTAAAAGTAGCTATAGCTTTTACTAGAAACATCATCAATCCAGGTAAAGAAGATATTTTCAGTTCCTCCAATTCGGTGGAATTGATCAAGTTGGCTGCCTCTTTTATTTCCCCTATTTTTTTTAGCACCTCATAGGAAAGTTTGAGAATCTTTCTGCCATCATCAGTCGGCACAGCACCATGTCCCCGAGAACGTTTAAGAATTTTAATTTCTAACTCTTTTTCTAGGTTGGTAATAGATTGGCTGATTGTAGATTGAGTGACATGGAGATTTTGGGCAGCTATCGACAAAGAATTGTATTTTGCGACTTCTACAATATACATTAGTTGTTCAATGTTCATGGCTTTACTCCTTTTCGAATATTAGTAGTACTTATTTACACATTAAAACCTTTAATTTTATTAAGCACTAATTAATGAGTATAATCAAGATAAGTTTTAAAAATATTTTATATTTTTAAAATATTCTTAATATGGAGGGAGCAATAGAATGGCATCCAAGCAATTGTTTGATTTAACAGGTCAGACGGCCATAGTAACAGGCGGAGGTACCGGATTAGGGAGAGTAATAGCACTAAACTTGGCTGATGCTGGGGCAAACGTGGTTGTTTGTTCGCGCCGCAAAGAGGTTTGCGATGAAGTTGTGAAAGAAATTGAGGGATTAGGGAGACAAGCGCTTGCCTTATCATTGGATGTAACAAACCCTGAATCCATCGCCCAAGGTGTGGAGAAAGCGGTTTCTCACTTTGGAGAAATTCATATTTTAGTTAACAGTTGTGGTACAGTTTTTGAAGCGCCTGCTACGGAAATGCCTCTACAACAATGGCAATCTATGATGGATACAAATGTTACCGGAACATTCTTGATGTGTCAGGCTGTTGGGAAAAATATGATTAACAACAAGTATGGAAAAATCATTAACATTTCTTCTAGTATAGGTTTTAAAGGTACGGACCCAGAAGCGGTCGATTCTGTAGGTTACACAACAAGCAAGGGGGCGGTTATGACTTTAACGAAGGATCTTGCAGTTAAATGGGGCCGTCATGGAGTTTATGTGAATTCCATTGCTCCGGGGGTATTCACTACCGGAATGAATGACCCTGAAATACCTGGAACACTTGTACACAAAGCAGGACCTCTAATCGCTTCCCAAGTTCCGGTTAGAAGATTGGGAAGTGATAATGATCTGGCAGGGGCAGCCTTATACTTTGCATCAGCCGCTTCTGATTATTGTACGGGACAAATATTAGTCATTGACGGGGGACTTGGAGCAAAGTAAATTTCATCTTAGAACATAGATTGTTTAACCTCATTCAGCAGAAGTCTCCCACTTCCATAAGTGGTGAGATGAATGCAAGTTAGTATTTTAAATTAAGTGGGGGTACAAACTCCTGCTGAATAAAGTTAAAGCCTCCGGCGGATGCCACAGATTTTAAAAGGTAGCTTTTCGAGCAGATCAAAGACTAAGAACGCCACATCCTGTGGCAACGTCTTTGTGACCCACATCCTGTGGGCCTAAAAAATCTGGGCGTAAATACGCCAAGGCGAATTTGATATATAACTTTAATAGCGTAAATTAGTAGAGATTAATCGAATATTAAGAATAGTAATTGTATAAAAAAATTAAAAAACACATTAGAAAGAGGAGATAGAAATGAAAGATTTAAAAGAAGTAAAAGCATATCGTGCCGGTAATATTTGTCCTGATGATTTACCTTGGGTTCCTTATTTCGGAGAAGCAAAATTTAAATTGCTTAAGGCAAACCCCATTACTGGACAAACTATTACGTTATTATCTGTTCCAGCAAAAATGCAGCTCCCGGCCCATTACCATCCTGGTCAAGTTATTGTTTATACTGTTCAAGGCTCATGGAGATATATCGAAGATCCATGGATCTCCCAACCTGGTGATATGGTATTTGAACCTGCAGGATCCAAACATACACCTTTAGCTGTAGGGGATGACGATGTAATTACGTTCAATGTCGTGGAAGGAACACTAGATTATATCGGTGAGAATGATGAAATAATTGCCCGAGATAATTGGGAGTCATTCTTGAAAAAATATTATGATCATTGTGCCGCTGAAGGAATTGAACCAATTGATGTAACGAAATTTTAGATGATGATGGATAGTGGAAAAAGGAGAAACCGAGTTTAGGCGGTAGGAGATGACTTCTTCAATAGGAGTCATCTCTTTTTCTGTAAAGATATATGTTAAAGATTGTGTTGCCATAAAAGCCTGTTTCAATTTCATGTATACTAGTGATAAAATTTAAATCGTCAACTAAATCAAAAGGGTGATTTCATGGGAATTTCTGAAAAAAGTGTTTTTTTAGAAGAAAATGTCTTGCTAAAAAATACATATAAAATTAAATCTGTTATTTCATATAGTGATTTATCTATCGTATATTTAGTAGATAATCAAAAAAATAATAAAATCCAAGTAATGAAAGAATATTACCCAAAATTGTTGGCTATACGTGATTTAGACCAAAAAGTAGTTGTATGTCGTTTACCCCGTTTAAAAGAGAAGTTTGAACAATTAAAGAAAACCTTTGCACAGGAAGCAGAACTATTGAAAATATTAAATCATCAGCATATTGTAACTTATTACGATGATTTTGAGGAAAATGGGACATGTTATATTGTAACGGAATATTGCGATGGAAAGCAGTTTGACCAATTTGTAAAAGGTGACCCAAAATATATATTATCTTCTTTTTTCAAGAAAACTATATTACCATTAATTGATACTTTGGACTATATCCATAAAAGTGGTATTATTCATCGAGATATAAAGCCAAGTAATATTATTATCGGTCAAGATGGTTGCCCTACTATTATTGATTTCGGGTCCGCTATTAACCTTAATGAGACAAACAGTAAAACAATCTTCACCACTTCAGGCTATTCTCCAATAGAGTTTTATTCAGATTGTTCGGAAAAGGGAATATACTCAGACATTTATAGTTTAACAGCAACATTGTATTATTTTCTCACGAAAAGCCATCCATTGAATGTATCAGAAAGAATAATAGAAGATAGAATCGAACCGATTAGAAAATGTAATCGTAAGCTCTCTCCTCTGGTTTCTAATGTCATAATGTGGGGGCTAGCAGTAAATTATAAAAAAAGATGTCCTTCTTTGAAGTTTATTAAAATTGCAATCTATTTAGAATATTTAATTTTGAAGTTGAAAAAAACATAGAGAGTAAATACTACCAAAAAAAGTAGCTACAGTCAAGTGTACTTGCTTGCTATAGCTACCTTTTTTGGAGATGTTGTTGACAAAAAAATGAAAAAATGGAAATTTATATTGCAAAATAAAGATAATTGGATATAGAATATTATATATGAAGTACTTACATAATGTAACAAATAAAAACAAATTTTCCAAAAATGGAGGTAAATACGGAATAAAAAGAATGGGAATTTGCATTTCTTCAATTTACTTTGGAGTTGTCCCCAAAAAATGATAGAGAGGAGGATGCTATAAATATTTATAAAGCTTAAAAGATTATAAATTTTTATAGCTAAGAGCTTATGGAAATTATCAGTCAAACAAACAGAACGATGTTGTATGAGGAAATTAATCCCGAAAAACTTGATATTCTAACCCTTGTTGGAGATGTAAAAGGGATTGATAGTTTAAGTGATGAAAAAATTAAAGAGATTAATGAATATTTACTAGTTAAGAACTTTGATGAATTTCTAGATAAATTTTCCCCAACTGTTTATTCGTTTTATAATGCAGCAAACCAAAAAGTGATGTACACCCTAAAAAAACCAGAGGGTATTCAGGAAGATTGTATATCAGAAATTGTTATTGATCAGCATAATGATTTTTTAAAAATGTTATTTACATTAATTGACACAAAACGAAGTCAAGGTATTACAAATGTAGATTTTAAGTTCGAGAATCTTTTAGATATGATTTCTCCTAAAAAAGTGATGGACGATATACGTCAGGTTCGAAAGGAAATCCACTATTTGTATGGGGAGTATGAAAAATTAGATGAAGGAGACCCTAAGAAGCTTGATTATGGCGATAAATTGAATTTGTTATTTGAGGATGCAAGCAGAAATTACAATAATGTAATGGCTATGCTTCCACTTGCTATTGAAGACATCAAGACAAGACTTTTACTTGGTGGGTCTCAAGAAGAAAATCAAACTGAAATCCTTCAAATTGGCACTTTAACCATTGGTGAAAAAGGTGAATTAAAAATTATTGAAGCGCCAAAAAATGAAAATACAGATCTTATGGTTATCGATGAAAACAGCAACAATGGCTTAAGTGCTATTTTTGCAGAGGATTATGAAGCTGTTACTGAAACATCCTCTTCATATGTCAAGGATCTTGTTGTAAGAACGTTTTCCCCATTGCCTACTGTACAGACTGAAGTTGATATAGAGACAGAAATTCAAAATTATAATGTATACCTTGAGTTTTATAAAAATGCAAAAGATGAATTTGTGAAAACGGTCAAACCATTAGTAGAAAAAATCTTAGGGGTTAAAATGTTTTTTGACCAGTATGCTACTAAAAACAAAGGCATGCAGCCGACTTTATTAATAACGAATACTAAGCTTGATATGCTCGTCAAAAGTAATAATATACCTAGATTAGTAGCATATCTGAATACCGTTAATTCGAAAAATGAATTCTCAGATACCATTTGGTTTGGGATTGTTCCGTCTATCGAATTGGAGTCGTCTGGAAAATCGAGAGTAAGCAGGGAGCGTTTTAAAGGGAATGAAAAGACAACTAAGGTAGATGGGAATACGATGGAATCTCTTTCGATGCTCCTCGATGTTATGAAGGATTACAAGATCCAAGTATTCTTCAGTTTCGTGGCTGTTGAAGAGACAACCTTTAATAGTATTGCTACATCAGGAATCGATAAGTTTATTGATAAGTGTTCAATTTTGACAAGAAAAGATTATAGTGAGTTCGCAATACCATGTGTACCGAATTTTACAATTATTCCAAAAGATAAATCTGGTGTTGTTATTGATAGTAGGATGCTTAAAACAGAAAATGGTGCACAGCTATCTAAAGAGAAGGAAGATATATTGAAGCTTTGGATCGAAGGTGTCTATGTCGGTGCCAGCTATGTTGCAGCAGGGATTGTGGCTGCTTATCAGTGTCCAGATTATCTTAAAGAATCTTTCCGAAATGTAAAGAAAGATTATCCGGGTGTTCGATTTGATATTGAAGCAGAAGACCATTCGTTGCGAATTGTGACAACGATGGCAAAAGAGATTTCTGGTTTTACTAATAATATTAAAGACGCTATTAATAGAAGGAATTTTGGGTTTGTTTTTTCTTCCGAAAGTGCACAATTACAAGGAAAAGATATTAAGAGAATTACAGTTTATAAAGCACGAAGTTTAGCTATGGAAGAAGATGGATTTGATTCTGTATTCAAGACTCAAGTGAGTACATATATAGAAAGAATGCTAAGATTTCAAACGGGTGATTTTAAATATGACAATATTGTAAAGTTCTTCAGTAATAACCCTAGTAGTCAAAAGAGCAAATGGGTATTGGGCAAAGGCTTTGTAAATTCCATTATTCAAGATGGAGATGACATTGGCTATCTAATTGATGACAAGACTAATTTATGTCAAATAGACCTGGTATTTAATGGAGATGTGAAAAACTTAGAGGTCATGATCACAAAAGGGTCTGCAGTGAAAGCATAGCGAAGTCTATATATCAATAATCAACAAGTTAAAAACCGGAAGTACAATGACATGTTTAATAGTATGTTTAAGGGGTTTCAAGACCCCCTTTAACATAAATCTCGAAATAAGTTAATCATTTCGGGGGAAAAATAATAATTTTGGAGGTTTTATTATGGGATTTATTTTGAAAGTGGAAGGGCCTGAAACAATTGAACTAGGGTTGGACAGCATTATGACAGTGGAGTATGAAACCGATACTCCAAATGATTCCAATGCAAGGTCTACAGATGTAGGAGCCACGTTAAAAATAACAGGGAAAATTTTAACGGCAACGGATGGCGATAATGCAGATGATACTATGAAAATTGCATTATGGTCTTTAGTTCCGGCTGAAAAGGCTCATTGTTATCGCAAGGTAACGCTGGAAGTTATTTCTGCAGACCAGGTTGTTAGAAAGATTCATTTCCCTAACGCATTCGTTGTAGACTATGCTGAAAGATTTGGTGACACAGAGGGAATTGGAGAATTCAAACTATTTATTAAGCAGAAGAAGGATAAGACAGATTTGGCGCAAGTCGAAGGTGGATATGCTGTTTAATTAAGGATATTTGATTAAATAGTACAGTAATATAAGGGACTAAAAAGTCCCTTATATTTATACTGATAAGAAGGCGATTTTATAGGAAATCAGTACAAGAAAAGACATCGTAACTTGCCATCATGGGCAAATTACGTGTTTTTCTAATACCTGAATCATTTCTAGGGATGGGAACAATGGAAAACTATTATGAAATATTAGGTGTTGCTAGAGATGCCACACAACAAGATATAAAAAAAGCATACAGGCAACTGGCAAAAAAGCATCATCCTGATTTAAACAAAGGAAGCAGTGAATCTGAAAGAATATTTAAAAAAGTATATGAAGCTTACCAGACTTTAGGTGATGCGACATCTAGGGAGGCTTATGATGCCCGTTTACATGCTCAAAAGGGGAGTGCTGCTCATTCAAATAGCACTTATGAGCAAAAGAGGGAGCATCAAGTAAACTATCAGGAATTTGATATAAGGCAAATGGAAAAAAACTTTGAAAATTTCTTTGGCTTTAATCCAAAAACAAAAAAAATGACCCCTAAAATGGAAGATAGAAATAATAAAAACCCTGTTGATACCTCAGCAATCTTTGAAGGCTTTTTTAATGTTAGAAAAAAATAACTGGTAAGGAGAAGAGGAAATGGGTGATGCAAATGGCTAAGTCAAATAGCTTTCTATATCCAAAATGGAAAGATGCCGCCCTAAGTATGCTTGGCAGTGTTCCTATGAAGGGGGTTATAAAAAAAAAAGGGGCACAAGCATTAAAAAAAGCATCGAAAGCTTCCGAACAATCTGACAAAGAAGGAACGAATAGATAAGCAAAAAAAGATGATGAAGAAGGAAGTGCTAAGTGCTAAAGTTATTCCTAAAAAATCTTATAATAATGAATGGTACCAATACACACACCCAGTAACAAAAGAATTGACTCAGGCTGAAAGAGAGATACTACATAAATATTTAAGTGATCTATCAAAAAAATCTTCTAATAATAAAGAAAAACAACAAAAAACTAATATTGTATACAAACCAGATGGTCATAAACTTTCAGTCACAGAGTTTGCAAGTATGATAGACCAAATAAAAACTATTCATTATAGTAGAAATATTTTAAATGTACCTCCAAAAACTGAAAAAGAGGCAATTAAAATAGGTTGGAAAAAGATGAAAAAGTCGGAATCCGTATATCATCAAATTGGTAAGGGAATATAATTTTGTCTCACCTGATGACAAGGAAGGTCATATTAAATTAGATGTAATTCCTTATTATATTTGGGGGAATGCCGAAGAGGATGCTACAACTGGTTTGGAAAAAACAGGGGCAACATTTAAGTCATTTGCTCGGATGGTATTTGATAAAATCATGGGCGAATAATTTTATTTCTTTTTATAATGAATGGTGGCTGTATAAATGAAGAAAGTAGGACCTGATAGGGTTGCATTCCTAATTGGTATAATTAGCTGGTCTGTTCTCTTAATTACCATAATTTATTTTGGATTATCATTAATAAATCTTCAAATATTTAATTTTGATTCATATACTTTAATATTTGTACTTTTAATGCTATTTGATATTTTGGCCATTATTTCTTCTTTTATTGCTATTTTTATAGCAATCATAGGTATGAAGAAGAGTGACAGTAAAAAGAGATTAATAATAAGTATAATAATAAATATTTTGTATATTTGCACAGCATTATTCTTATTAAGAATTGTTTTAGCGGGAATATATACATCTCTAATGGGAGTGTAGGACATAACGCTGGCCATAACTATAAATAGTGAATTTATTGTGGGAGGTGACAAGTATATGAACAGTTCGTTGAATCGAAATATATCTATCTTAAAGGATGAAAAATATCAAGTTTGGATTACTATCATTGATGCATTCATTATAATGGTGGGAATCTTTACACTCATATATGTATATGGACTTAATACTAACTTCAATTTAAAGATTATTATGGGCATTCTGTTAGTCATGATTTTAGTTGGATTTGTAATAAAAAAATATGAATCCGAAGAACGCTGGGAAGTAGCAGACACAGTTATATCGAAGTTTGTTTTAATAGATGAATCTGGGGAAGTAGTAAAAGAATGGCCAATAAAAGAGGAAACCTCTCTACTTATTGGTAAAAATTCAGGTCATGTTGAAGTTGATATTGATTTGTCTAATACAGAGTATGCATCACTTATCAATTATGAACATGCTGTGTTAAATCGTGTTACTGACAAGTGGTATATAGAGGATATTGACGAGATACATAGTGTAGGGATAAAAAAAGCAAATAGGCATACCAAAAGCAAGCTTACGCAAAGGCGCCCGCTTCAGATTAATGCAGGGGATACGATCTATATAGCGAACACTAGGATAGTAGTGAAATAACAGTAGATTCTTAACAAAATGCTAAACGGAGGGTTGAAAAGAATGAGTTTGTCAAGATGCTTAAATGGGCATATGTTTAGTTCAAGAAGACATGGAAATACTTGTCCTTACTGTAATGTTGTTGTAGAACAAAGTTCCAAAAATACAAGTCAAATCTCTCAAAGTGTAGAAGAAGTCGAAAAAACGATGCCATACTTGGGAGAAACAGAAGGAATCGAACCCGTAACTGGATGGCTGGTATGTATTGAAGGGCCTCAAATGGGGCAGGATTACAGGATTATTTCTGAAAAGAACTTTATTGGAAGAGCAGAGGATATGCATATAAGAATAATAGGGGATAATACGATTTCAAGACGGAATCACGCCGTGATTGTATATGACCCCAAAAAAAGGAACTTTTTTCTGCTACCCGGCGATGCATCCGGTCTTGCCTATCACAATAATGAAGCTATCTATTCACCAACTGAGCTGTCACCTTATGATGTAATACAACTAGGTAGAAGTGTTTTTATATTTATTCCATTATGTGGTGTTCATTTTGAATGGGAAAATGACCAAGGCAAGGAATGATAATAATGAATGAAAAAGAATTAATTCCCTATATTATCGTATTTTTTTGTTTCTTTCTATTAATAGTTTTGTTATATAGCAGGTATCTTCTTACGAAAAGAGAGATCGAAGTAGAAATTGAAATAGGAAATGGTCAAACGATTGGTACAAGGGAGGAGCAAGATGATTCTTTTGCGACCATGACCACATCAGTTGGCACCATTGCCGTGTTAGCAGATGGAATTAGTGGATTATCAAATGGGAAAATGGCTAGTATGCTGACCGTTAATACATTTTTGAATGAATTTTCAAAGCTAAATATCGATGACAATATTCAATCATTTTTCTCAACGACGGCCTTACTTGCCAATCGTGAGATTACTCAAAATCTCAAAGGATCAGGTGGAGGCACTACACTAGCTTCGGTCATTATAGATCAAAATGGATATCTGCATTGGGGGGCGGTCGGGGATAGCTTAATCACTATTTTTCGAGACGGAGACTTTATAAGAGTCAACCAAAAAGATATCTACGAAAATGTTTTAGAAGAACGATATCTGTCTGGTGAAATGACAATAAATGAAATAAAAACGAATCCCATGAGAAAACGACTTATTAATTACTTAGGGTTTACTGGATTTAAAAATATAGAAATTGGTAATAAGGCAATTAGGCTAATGAAAAAGGATAAGGTTTTTTTGTGCAGTGATGGGGTTTCTGATAGTTTAACGGAAGTTGAAATAGAAAATATCCTTTCTAAAGAGATCTCACCTTATGATGCTGCACAGGAAATAATTGAAGTAATTGAAGAGAAACAGTTGAAAAGCCAAGATAATGCAACAGTTGTTATATTAGCTAATGGATGGTAAATAGCATTTACATAAAAACTGTAAATCTAGCATGTGGCAATGGAGGGTTTAAATGAGAAAGGAGAATAGTATATTTAAGACTGGCTTTATTACAGAGGCAGGCAGTTTTGTTCAAAATAAAGAGTACTTTGCTTTTACTGAGTTGGATGACATAGCCTGTTGGGTTGTAGTTCAAGGACTGGACTT
This sequence comes from Caryophanales bacterium, assembly GCA_012840465.1. Taxonomy (GTDB): domain Bacteria; phylum Bacillota; class Bacilli; order Bacillales; family Bacillaceae_J; genus Schinkia. The sequence continues at coordinate 6,657 of DULJ01000011.1, read as the reverse complement.
AGATAAAGGGGTGCATAGTGCTGAGCTGGCAGCAAAGGGGATTTTGGAGAAATTCATGGAGAATCCTTCAATGTCAAGAGCTAAACTTAAACAATACATAAAAAACGCTCATGTACTGCTTCAGGAACAAAGCTTAAGGGTAAGACTGAAGGCTAGTATCGTAGTTGTTATATCAGATTATACAAAAATGATGTGGGCTGTTGCAGGTCATGCAAGACTCTATCATTTTAGAAATGGAAGACTTTTCTTTAAAAGCAAGGACCAAAGTCTATCACAGGAGCTTGCAAATGAAGTAAGAATTCCTGAAAATTTTGACCATCATGAAGAGAGGCATAATCTTTTATTTTATATTGGTAAACCATCTAAATTTCAACCCCTTATTTCAAAAAAGACAAAGCTAATGGATGGGGACGTATTATTACTATGTTCATCTGGGCTTTGGGAAGAAGTGAGTGTAGTTGAAATGACAGATGCGTTAGCGGAAGTGGCAGATCCTAACCAATATGTGGATTTATTAGAAGAAATATTATTAAGCAGGCAAAAGCGTATTGTTAAGCCTTATACGATGGCAGCAATATTTAGCGATAAGATTTATCAAGAAAATAAAAAAAATGTATGGAAATACGTCAAAATTGCGGTTGTCTCTCTAGTTTTCGTTCTCATAGTAGGTGGCAGCACCATCTTCTATAAAGTCAAAGAAGCACAAAAAATGGCTGAATATATGGAAGCTACAATTGAGCACGGGAAGACAGGGGATACATATTTCGCAGATGAAAACTTCGAAGGTGCATTATTAGAATACAGCGAAGGTAGAAATGCAGCCAAAAAGACAAAGAACCCAGTACATAAAAATTTATTAGGAACAAAGCTAAGAATAACTCAGTTTATTATAGATGGCGACAATGATGTAAAGGAAGGAGAGTTTGAAAAAGCACTAACAAAGTATGAAAAAGCTGAGAAGGAAGCGAAAAAGCTGCCACAGTTTGAAGCCAATGCAATAGAAGAGAAAATTGCTAGTATGGATAAAATGGTTCAAATTGCGGAAGCGGTGAAAAAAGGAGATTTACGGTTTGAAGCGGAGGACTACGCAGGTGCTCTTGAAATTTATAAAAAAGCTCAAAAGAATGCAATAAATATTTCCTACAGTGGAATGGAAGAATTAAAAGCCAAGATTGATGAAGCAACAACAAAAATTGCTGAGCTTGAACAAGAACAGTTGGCATTAAATGCAGAACGTCTCGAGAAAAAAGGAGATCAAAGTCTAGCGAAGCAGGATTATGCAGGTGCGATTAGTTCCTATCAAGAGGCCCAAGCCGTTTTTCAAGAGATGAATATTCTTGCTAAGGTTTTAATGGTTGAAAAGAAAATTATGGGTGTAGAGGAGAAACTGAATCCATCCTCCCAATTTAATGCAGGAATCCCATCTACTGATATGCCGCCAACCGATTCAGCTATGGTAAATGGTCAATTGCCATGAAAAATATTATACTTGACAGATTACAAAAAACGGATAATTTAGAGCAACGTCAATTACTGAAGGAAATTGTAAATGGGGTTTTTATAAATCTTATTGACTATCAGGAGGAAATGAACAGAAAGTTAGAAGAACGAGTATTCAATGAAATGGAAGATGGGGATCATCAATATAATATTTATGTTGCTCTTTGTAAAAAGGAGAATGTTGATCCCATTCATGAATTTCTATACCCAATGATTCCAGAAGATCTGGAAGAATCGCCTATCGATCTAGAAATAATGTTTCATTCCAATAAACCACAGGATAGCATTACCCTGTTAACGGTATTTTTACAATGTGATTTTCCCACAATAAAAGGGTTACTTGATCATGAGAGAACCTTTACTGGTGAAATCCAAACTACAACAGGAAGGCATAAAGTTAAGGTTTATTTAAGGCAAAATAGAACCTATATAGGGGAAATAGAAAAGCTGTATCAACTTTTTATAATAAATGGTTTACCTTGGAGAACAGTGAATCATCCTTATGCTTATAAATTTTTTGATGTTGTTATAGCGAATCCTCCTAAGCTACAAGAGGATGAACAAATTAAAGAAGTAACCTTTGATCTGGAGGAGTACGAAGTTTTTAAAGAATTAGACATGGTCCCTTTGTGGAACATTGAACAATTCTCCCTTAAAAATACGGGATTTCCAATTCCAGCTAAAGATAAAGTGAATTATGAGCATATCCTTTCTGTTGGAAAGATGGGGGAGAGGCATGGCTATCTTGTTGATGTAGATGGGGAAAGTATAAGGTATATTAAACGCTCGCAGGATGAGTTAATAGTTGTTTCCCCTTTAGATAAATCAGGAATATGGAATGTTCTAAAACTTACTCAACCTTTGGAAACAAGTGTTGATTTATTGGATTATGAGATTTTGTCAAATCGGAGAAATAATCGATTTTTAAATAAATATGTTCGAGAAAAAGCAATCCCAATAAGAACGAAGTCGGAAATTTTCAGGATGGTCCATTCATTTGAAGTGGCTAAATATCTTAAACTGGTTGATATGGAGGTCCGAAACGTATTTGAGGATACCGAAATTAGCTACCCGATGAATACATTTCTCAATGATGAAATTAGAGTTGAAAAGGATAAAAGTGTATTAGTCCTTTATTTTCAAGCCCAAACAGAGAAAAGCTATATTATGAATGACCTAATGAGTTTTCTTATTTCAGAAATTCAAATTTCCTTTCCAGAATATAGATGTCAAGGAGCATGGGTATGAACTATATTTGGGATCTATTGATTAAGGCAGAAAAGCAAGGTTTAAGCAGAAAAGATATTTATTTTAAATTAGCTGAGACCTTTTCTCCCTATATGGAATTAGGTTTAGAAAATTTAAATTCAACAACGATTGATCAAACTGTCGAAGTCAATCCGTATTATCGTTATGATGCAATCTTTAAGGAACTATTTTCACTGGATAATAATCAAAATTTGGAATGTAGACAAGTGTTATTTGATTTAGTTCTACACTTTCTGGCTGAGATCGATCTTTTGCAAGGAATGAATAAACAAGAGTATTATATTCAATTCGTGCTTAAAGACATAGCCGAAGGAATCTATGGAGAAAGTGTGAGAGAGAAAATAAATTTGTTTACTATTAATGAAAAAGAAACTATTGCCATTAATATAGTAAGATTATATGAAACTGGCGAAGCTCTATATTTATTAAAAAACACAATGAGAAAGCTTTTTAAGAACTGTATCATTTATGCAAAGTACGACGAGAAGGACGAACTCCTCATTTATATCGGTAAAAAAAGGTGTAAAGTACTTGAATCAAAAATTGAGCTCATCCTTCAAATCTTTCTGCCAATACGATTTCAAACTACTCTATATTGGGACAACCATTTTGGACTCATAGACATTGATCAAACGATGAAAATTGATAAAATAGCTCTTTATTGATTTTCTACGTTAATTAAACGAAGGAGCGATGGAAGATTGAATGGATATTCATACAAGCTTCATATTCATAAAAACAAAGAACTCGAAGGGCAATTTGTAAACTATACTCGTGAAGAATTAATGGAAATGACAACCTTTCAACTTAGGAATATTTGTTATAAAGAAAGATTAGTGAGGGGTATTGCCAAAACTCTTGATCGAGAGGCTCTCGTTGAAACAATTTTGAAATACCGTGGAGAAGAGGAGAATCTTTTAATCAATCGATTGAAAGAGGGTGGATTTGATCGAGTCGAGCATGCGATTCGAACCTATTTAGAAATGGAACTTACTAGTCATGATGAGATTAAAGTCCCTGCGAAAATGAGTCTTTATGCCGGACTACGGATAGACAAATGGGATCAATATTTGGTTAAGTCTAAGAAACAACTTTTAGGGTCAAATGTTTTAATAGTTAATGAAAATCTTGAATTATGTGGAATCCTTAATTTAGAAAAAGACTACGAACATGAGGGAAGGTATTATTTTACAGCATCCCGAGAAATGGAACTAAGAAATACTGTCAATAAAAACTATTATTTTCTTTTTCTAAGAAAGCAGGACTCTGATTATATTTATAAGACCTACTATCAGGAAATACCTCTTCCGCCTGCCCATTTACATTACTACAAGATACCCATCCCAGCTTTAGAAATAAAGCAGTTGGAAACAACGAGAGCCGTTCTTGCTATTGATTTTGGTACAACGAATACAACGGCTGGTGCCTATTTAGATAGTGAATACGTTTCATCATTAAGCAGTCATGATTTATTAAATGGCAGAATTCGGCTAAATAGTATTAACTTTGTTAATTTTGTTGACAAAACGAATGATGAGAAGGGAATCGAAGTACTTCCAACAGTCGTCAGCATTGCAGATTGTTCGAGTCCTGAAAAGATTTTGTATCATTTTGGCTATGATGCGTTAAAAACAGCAAGAATGAACAGTTACAGTGGTCTTTCATCTGTATTCAATGGATTTAAACGATGGGTTCATAATTATAAGGCTGATGAAGAGGTGATGGATCATAATGGCAATACTGCCAATGTTTCAAGAAGTGTTATTTTGCGGGAATATTTGCTTTATGTCATCCGAACAGCAGAGCATCAATTCAAATGTCGTTTCAAGTATTTGCATATTTCTAGCCCAGTAAAAATGAAAAATCAGTTCCTTGATATGTTTAAACACATTTTACCAGAATACGAGATTGAATGTGAATATGCTCTCGATGAGGGCATGGCAGTTCTATATAATACCATCGCTGAACAAATAGAAACGAATAACTTTCTGGATGGGGAAGAGTATAAGGCACTTGTCATTGATTGCGGCGGCGGAACGACGGATATTTCTTCTTGTAAGTTCCGTATCCGGGATGGACATCTATCCTATAAGATTGATATCCAGACAACCTATGAAAATGGAGATACTAATTTTGGCGGCAATAATATTACCTATCGGATTTTCCAGTTTATGAAAATTATGTTTGCGGCCTATTATAGTCACAATCGAAATGGTGTTGATATCGATAGACTGATTGATATCCCAGGGACAGATATATTTAGACATGTAGATGAGTATGGGCACCCTGCTGTTTATGAACAATTTGAAGCAGCCTATCGAGAAGCTGAAAAGGTGATTCCGACTCGGTTTAAGGAATATGAAAATCGAAACCGTGATGAGTATTTGAGGGTTCGAACGAATTATTATTTTTTATGGGAAATGGCCGAGAAAATGAAGAAGGAGTTCTTTCGCAAGACAGGCATTCTTAGAAATCGCTTTTATTCTGGAGCTGTTCCCGAGCAGGACAGTGATTTAAAGGTGACAGCGGTTGAACGGTGGAGCTTATCTCTATGGGATGGAGCGCAATTTAAGGATGTCTATGATTTTCCTAACGTTACCTTCAACATTAAAGAAATTAACCATTTAATTAAAGCGGATATATATGAAATTGTAAGAGGATTTCTGGAAGAGTTCTATTTCAAAGGTGAATTAACAGATTACTCAATCATTAAGCTTACAGGCCAATCATGCAGAATTGATATGTTCCGGGAAGCATTGAAGGAATTTGTTCCAGGCAGAAGCGTCGAATTTAGACAGAAAGCGGAGGATACAGGGAGGGTACCCGACTTGAAACTTGCTTGTCTTCGGGGAGCAATCCGCTATTTGCAAGCAAGAAAGGTAGGGGCCATTGAGATGATGATGACGAATCATGCTCCTGTGATTCCATATACAGTTCATGCGTTTACTCATAATCGCCGTGAAAAGGTTTTGATTAGTAGTTTAGAAAGACTAAACAAAGTTCATGGTTCGATTTCACGACCTTGGAATGTGACAGAAATTGAGTTTTTCTTAAGTGGCAGTGAAAGTGATGTTTGCTACAAGTATATATACCTAAATGATACAAACGGTTATCAGCCTGTTATGTATGAGGATATTCTCAGCCAATATGGCGATCACATCCCGCAATATGAAACGGATTCAATCGTCAATGGTGAGGTGAAGTTCTTTGTTTTTGCCGAGGAAAATCATTGGGGCTTCCATGTTGTTCCTGTAGCTCGGCGTGATGAACAGCTTTATCTTGGCAGCCAAATGTATTTTGCCTTTGAAACAGATTTGTCAGAACTAGATTTCTTTGATGGCTGGAAGTAACGAGTAAACAGGGTAAAGGAGGGGTGCGCTTGTTTTCCGATCAATATCCTACCTTCCAAAGAGGAAGAGTCTTGAAAAGTACGATGCTGGAAAACCTAAGGGATTATCCACGGAATTTTACAGAGCTGTATTTTCAAGATTATTCTGATGGAATTATGACAGGTGCGATGATTTCTGTTGATGAATCGTTCCTTACGATTTCAAAGGGAATCGTGAAGTACAATGGCAGGCTGTATATGCTTGAAAAGGATGTTCAGCTTCCTTATGTTGCGACAGGGAAAGAAACGCTTGTGAAAATAAAGTTTCATAATGAGCAGCCTCAACCTGATTTCATAGCGTATGAGACGACTGTTTTCCTAGAGGAGAGTCGGTCTATACAAAGAGATGAGCTTGAATTGGGACGTTTTAAGATGAAGGAAGGAGCAATGCTGCGGACGAAGCACACAGATTTTTATGATTTTGCGACAGAATACAATACGGTCAACTATATTCATTGCGAATTTGCAGGCATGGAAACGAGTACCCTCCATCCACTACT
>DULJ01000010.1 GCA_012840465.1 Caryophanales bacterium | reverse complement strand
TCTCGGCCTTCTTCTAATCCCTTTACTCTCCCTTCTTCTCTTCCTTCCTCTCTTGCACCTTCTTTCATTGTTGTTATATCTTTTAACGCTTTTTGTCTGATCTCATAATCCCATCTGTTTTCTGGATCCTGGCTTATGATTTCCAATCTGTCCACCGCCTTTTTTATAATTGGATCTTTCGATGCCATGATCTCCCACTGGGATTCATCTTCATTTGCAATAAATTCAATCCACTTTGCCAGTCGATCATTTTTGTCTATCTTATCCTCCATAAGTAACTTCTTAAACTGGGACACAGGGGCTCCTTTTCCAATGACTTTTGACCAATTATAGCATACAAGCATTTGTATCAAAAACAAATACACGGACAGCATGGGCTCTCCGTGTATTACCATTTTATTTACCTTTTACATCCCTCTGACATCATCCGCACACTCTATTGTGCAGTCTTTATCTTTTCGATGTTTAATTTGTGCCCGCTTTGTTTCTACCATACAGTATAATACCGGGATTACAAATAGCGTTAAAACCGTTGAGGTAATGGTTCCGAACATTAACGAAATGGCAAGTCCAGAGAAGATCGGATCGAACAAAATAACAATGGCTCCGATTACGACTGCTGCCGCTGTTAAAATAATCGGTTTGGCTCGGACGATGCCCGCTTCAATGACTGCATCCGATAATGTTGCTCCTTCCTTACGGCGCATGATCGTAAACTCTACTAGTAGAATTGAGTTTCTAACGATAATCCCCGCTAAGGCGATTACCCCAATCATAGACGTCGCTGTGAAGAAGGTGCCAAACAACCAGTGACCTGGGATGACACCAATCAATGTCAACGGAATGGGTGACATGATAATAAGCGGTGTAATAAACGACTGGAACCAACCTGTTACAAGCAGGTACATGACAATCAACGCTACAGCAAAGGCAAGACCTAAATCGCGGAATACTTCGTATGTGATTTGCCATTCGCCATCCCATTTCATCTTACTATCATCCTCTAACCATGGTTGGTGGGTTAGATATTGTTCAATTTTGGTACCGGAAGCTGTTTCAATCGCTCCGATTTTATCCCACATTTTTGCCATCGAATACGATGGGCTTTCCTCATAACCAGCAACATCACCGACAACATAGGTGACACTTTGGAGGTTTTTCCGATAAAGCGGTTGTTCAACCTGTCCTTCTTGAATGTCAACAAGCTCTGCCAGTGGAATTAGTTTGCCTTCTACTGTTGGAATTTGAATGCTCTTTATATCCTCCAGATTGGCTCGGTCCCCTTTTTTCGGCTGAATTTTAATCTGGACTGGGTTTAATTCATGTTCAGGGTGAATTAAGCCAACAGATGCTCCGTCCACCATCATTTGAATTGTTTTGACGATTTGCTCGTCTGAAATACCATTCAGCCTTGCTTTTTCTTTAATTGAGAAACTATATTGCGTTTGAATATCTTCCATGTACGTATCAACATCGACAACGCCTTCTGTTTCTTTAAAAATTTTCTCAGCCTTGCGAGCTACTTCGAATTGCTCTGCCCTGTCATTGCCGTAAATCTCTAACACAAGTGTTGATAATACTGGTGGTCCTGGTGGTACTTCTACAACTTTCACATTAGCACCGTATTCAGCTGCAATCTTTTGAATATCAGGACGGATTCGTTTGGCAATATCATGGCTTTGATCTTTCCGGTTTGTTTTGTCTACAAGATTGACTTGGATATCAGCCTCGTGTTTGTCTGAACGTAAATAATAGTGACGAACAAGCCCATTAAAATTGAATGGTGATGCTGTACCAATATACATTTCATAATCTGTTACTTCATTTATAGTAGATATATATTGGCCCATTGCTTTTGTTGCTGCTGCTGTCCCTTCCAATGTCGAACCTTCCGGCATATCTATGACAACTTGAATTTCACTTTTGTTATCAAACGGCATCATTTTCATAGGTACTGCCTTTGTATAGAAAAATGCAAATGAGCCTAACAATAACCCAATAACACCAAGTAAAAATGCGAATCTTTTGCCTTTATTTAAAAGCATTTGCTGAATTGTATTCGCATACCATTTGGAATATCCTTTTAAGTTATGACGTTCAAATGCTTGCTCTTTATGACCTGGTGTCTTTTTTAAAAGACGATAAGCAAACCACGGTGTGACAATAAAGGCAACAAGCAATGAGAAGAACATCGCGACTGATGCATTAATCGGAATCGGTGCCATGTATGGCCCCATTAATCCACCAACGAAAGCCATCGGCATGAGTGTTGCGATAACAGTGAAAGTCGCCAAGATCGTTGGGTTCCCTACTTCATCGACAGCTAGGATTGCTGCCTTCAATGGCGGATGGGTTCCTTTTTGGAACCAGCGATGGATGTTTTCAACAACTACGATCGCATCATCGACGAGAATCCCGATCGCAAATATCAGTGCGAATAAAGTTACCCGGTTTAAGGTGTAACCATACATTTTGCTGAGGAATAAAGCGAGTGCCAATGTAACCGGCACGGCAATTCCAACAACAATGGCTTCACGCACCCCTAGAACTACACCAATTAAAAGCGTAACAGACAAGGTTGCAATTAATAAATGCTTGATTAATTCGTTTGACTTTTCTTCCGCTGTTTCACCATAATTCCGTGTTGGTGTCACTTGAATCTCTTGTGGGATCACTTTTCCTTTTAGGTCTTCCATTTTCTTCTCTACACTATCAGCAATCCAAACGGCGTTTGTATTTGGCTTTTTCGAAACAGATATCGTAACAGCAGGATAAATTTCACCTTGCTCTTTCTCAATATGTTTTTCTTCTGCCATTGGTCCCGCACCAAGAAGGACATAGTTCGTCACTTCTCCGGGCCCATCTTTTACAGTTGCCACATCCTTCACATACACGGGACGGTTTTCATAAATGCCGATTACTAAGTTTTCAATCTCGGTTTTGTTTTGAATATATTGACCTGTTTTTACTTTATATTCTTTGTTCCCTTGATCGAATTCTCCAGATGGCAATGAAATATTGGCCTGCCTTACTGTTTGTTCAATGGCAATCGGGGAAATGCCGTAGCTGGCCATGCGATTTGGATCAACTTGAATGAGGATTTCTCGGTTAAGCCCACCAATCACTTCCGTTTTTGAGACATTTTCGATTTTGTTGATTTCATCTGCGACGACATCGGCGATTCTTTTTATATCATAATGTGTATGCTGATCGCTCCACAGTGTGTAAGATACAATGGGAACATCATCTATCGTAATCGGCTTGACAAGCGGCTCCATTGCGCCTTCAGGAAGCTCATCGATATTGGACATGAGCTTATTATAAAGACGGACTAAGCTTTGATCTAAATCCGCACCTACTTCAAATCGTGTAATGAAGCTGGCCATACCCGGTGTTGATGTAGAATAAATATATTCGATGCCATCAATTTCCCACAGCTTCTTTTCCATTACTTTTGTAATTCGGTTTTCAATATCTTCGGCCGTATGTCCTGGATAGGCGATGTAGATATCGACCATCGGTACAGATATTTGCGGTTCTTCTTCCCGCGGCGTATTCAACACCGCGAAAACCCCGAGTAAGAGCACAGCGATGACAAGCAATGGGGTCAGCTTTGAATCGATGAATGCTCTCGCAATTTTACCGGATAATCCTACCTTTTCGTTTTTTTCGTGGTCGTTTTTCATTCAGCAGCCACCACCCGTACGCCATCCTTGACCTTTTCGATGTTGGATAGAACGATGCGTTCCCCCAGATTTAATCCGCTCAGTACTTCAACGGTTTGATCCTGTTCCTTACCAAGCTGCACATAACGAAGATGAGCAATCCCTTGATCGTCGACAACAAAGACGGCCGTTAATTGCGACCAATAATAGATAGCTGTTTTCGGAATAAATATTCCTTTTTGGTCCCCTTCAGGAAAAATAGCATAGCCAAACATGCCACTCTTTAGCTTACCCGCTGTTTGCGGAACTTCAATTTTTACTTTAAAGGTACGGCTTGCCGGATCAATTTTTGGTGTGATTTCTGTTACCCTGCCCTGTACGGTATTTCGCAAAGCGTCAATGGTCACTGGAATGTGATCTCCAATCTTGATCTCGTTTTGCTTACGCTCATCAACGAAAACTTCCAAGTAATAAGGGGCTTTTTCTACTGTAAGTAATGGCATACCCGGATTCACCATGTCACCGGTGTCCACCATCGTTTCAACCACGACTCCAGCAAATGGCGCCGTTATCGTTGCATCTTGAACACTGATGCTGGCTGAATTGTAGGCAGCTTCCGCAACGCCTAAGTTCGCCAACACTTCTGTACGATTGGCTTTTGTTGTTGCTAGCCTAGCTTCCGCTTCTGCCAACTGTGCTTTTGCTGCAAGATACGCTGTTTCAGCTTCATCTTTTTCTTGCAGACTAACCGCTCCTGCCTCATACAAACTTGTCATCCGGCTATACATTTTTTCTTTTAAAGTTAAATCTGTCTGTGCCTTTGTCACAGCCGCTTCGACTTGCTTAATTGTTTCATCCATACTTATAACCTTTGCTTTTACAGTGTCTATATTGGCTGAAACTTGATTTAGCGATGCATTCACTTTTTCATTATTCAGCAACACCAAGGTCTGCCCTTGTTTTACAAAGTCACCACTTTTCACAAGAACATTACTAACATTCGCCATCATTTCTGAGGCAATCTTTGCATTCTCATCCGAGACTGTAGATCCGAATACTTTATTACCGGTATGATACGTCTCACTATTTACTTCCCCGACTTCAATCCCATCTACCTGCTCAGCTTCCACCAGCTTTGTCCCTGGCTCTACTTTTTCATTAAAAACACCAGATAAAATTAGTAAGAATGCCGTTACAGGGATGATGAGAAAAACAACAATTTTTATCCAACCCTTCATTAAATTCCCCTCCCTAGAAAAATATACCGAAGTACCTATAGGGGTATATTATACCTTAAAGAATTATACGTCAACATCAAATTTCACACAGGATATGGGGGGAGGGAACTGTGACCCGCATTGTGCACAAAAAAATAAAAGAGCGTAAGCTCCCAAGTATAAGTCACCAATTAATCCTTGTTTAAGTTCTTTTGTAACTCCAATATTTCATCCTTTGTAAATCCCGTGATTTTAACAATAAGTGCTAAATCAAGTCCTTCCCGGAGCATTTCAAGTGCTACTTCAATTTTCCCTTCTTCTTTTGCCCCTTCCTTCATTTAATTTGCAGAATCAGATATATTAGATAAACAAAAACACATGAAACGAAAAGGTGTTTTTGTTTCACGATATGGTATAATATAAGAAAGGGAGGGATAAGTGATGCAAATACAAGTTACAGATGGTATTAATACAGAATTAATTCCGATTTTGCTTAATAAGGCTAATTTTGAGTCTGGAATAGATGGGATAAGCTTATTGTCATTATATGTTTTTGCAATCCAATCAAAATATAATCGTTATCTTGTTGGGGTTTCTCCTAGTGAGGATACCATTTTTAAACCACAAACTGAAACTGAAATTGATACTATCATTATAGATGATTTAAACAGCGGACTACAATCATCTGAAATTTCGATTGAAAATTTCGCTCAAGTGAAATATTCTTTAGATAAGTTTTTTTATGATATTACAGTGCAAGGTATTCTCAACTATACTTATAAAAAATCTTATTTGATCTCGTCATCGGATTTAGGTAAAAGCTTGAATATATCGCGTGCCACTATTCATCGTTATAAAGAGTTAGGAATGGAATTCATTAATGATGTTGGTCACAATTCCTATCCTAAGCATAATAATTTCTATTGGAAAGACGGAGTTTGGTCTTCTCGAATACAAGCTCTCTACCAGAGTTTTAAACTTCGAAATCGGTCAACAGAAGAATTAATTGCAGAAATTCAACGTGATTTAGAATTATATCAGAAACAATATGGTGGAACCTTTCATGAAGTATTTGGAGACGTAACGGAGCCTTATCAGTTAGATGAACCAGATGATTACTTTGATTGGAAAGAATTATCGCAGGATTTAAAAAAGCTTTATGAATAGACAAAACCTAATAGATCGAGTGAATTATATTACAGGGTTATTTGTATCTAACGAGCGATTATTTAATACTTCTCTTGTTCCGGAAATCAAAGTGCGAGGGATAAGTAAAGTTGTTGCTACATTACCTTTGCAAACTCATGATGTTTATGGGAAAACGATTCTTTACATTAATGAACTTATAAATCTGGATGGTTCAATTAAAGAGTATCGATATGGGTGGGAATTGATAAGCACACCTCAAAATAAATTAAGTAAACAAGCGAGACATATTTGGGCATTCGATAAGCAAACTCATCCAGAACCACCACATCAGGTTGATTCGGATCCTTTTCATCATCATCATGTCCCTAGAGATATGACGAAAAGAAAAACAACTAATGTTCAATGCTTAGAGGATGTCTTATCTATTTTGAATGATTATATTGTGGGGAATCTTGAATATGATGAAAACCATTCTTTTTGACTAACCATTTTAGTTTATGGACTTTTCTGGGACATCAGGTTCGGGAACTGTGGCTCAAAGAAACGAACTGAGGCACAGCCGCAAAAAGAAGAGAGCTACGAAGCCCTCCAGATCAAATACATTTATTTATTTTCATCCGTTCCTTTTACAACCAAGTCGACTAAATGTTCCCACGTTGAGAATTTTAAAGCATCCATCGCTTTCCCGCTTCCGATGACGCCGTAGCCAAACATAACCCCAGCTGTCATGCTAACAACGAGTAGGATCGCAACAATGAACAAGCGCAGCCAAATAGGAATAAGCCGAATTTTGGTCGGCTTTTTTTGTTTGATATCCTTCTTTTGACTTTGTTGTTTTTGGACACGTTCGGCCCGCGCAACAACCCTTGCTTGTCTCCGTTGTATGCGTGATTTCGGTTCAGCTTGCCTTAACTGTTCAAATTCACTTGCCATTGTTGTTACCCCTTTTGTATAACTTTATTCAGTAGAAGAAACTTACTCAGGTTGGAATAAACTACCTTAAGTTAGATATCAGCCCAGCCATTTGGTCTGCAATCGTGATGGATTTGGCGTTGAATTGGTATGATCGTTGGGCAGTAAGAAGTTCAGTCATTTCCGTTGCGATATCCACATTGGACATTTCTAATGCCCTTTGCTGGACCAAACCTTCTTCCCCTTCTACAACCTGATAAACTTCCTCATCCAATAAGTCTAGTTGTTCTAAATCTGGCAATGCAAATTGGTTCTCACCCGTTGCCTGTAGAAGTTGCGGGCGAAGTACTTGAACCAGTTGAAGCTGTCCTAATGATTCTTCTGTACTATCATCGTTCGTTACAATTACTTCACCAGACTCAGTAAATTTTATATCTTTAAAATTCTCTGGAACAAATATCGGTTCACCATTTGTTCCGAGGACAAAATCTCCATTGCCTGTTACTAGCGCCAGTTCACCTTCATCGTATGGTGCAAGGTAAAAGGCACCGTCCCGTGTGTAGCGTGTGTCGAAGTCTCCATTTTCTTCAACGAGCAGTTCAAAGAAATTGTTTGGTCTTGTTAAAGCCAAATCTAAGGATCGATCTGTTTGTTTGATGCTGCCTTGTTCCATTCTTAGATTCGTTTCAGAGAGTTTGGCACCAGTACCTTGGCGAATGCCATTTGGTGTACGGCGCCCAACCTCCTGGTTGACATTTGGTTGACTATTAATTTGCTGGAATAACAGATCATTAAAGTTCGTTTCTCTGCTTTTATATCCATTTGTATTCGAATTGGCTAGGTTATGACCGATGGTATCTATCTTTTTCTGAAGTTGTCCCATTGTTACACTTGCTGTCAGCATTGCTCGATTCATTGTTCATACCTCCTAGCTTATCCGACCGATTTCATTTACCGCTTTTTCCATGCTTTTATCGTAGGCTTGTACTACTTTTTGGTTAGCTTCGAATGTTCGATAGGCCGCCATCATTTCTGTCATTGTTTGTTCTATATTAACATTGGAACGTTCAATAAATTTTTGTTTTATCTGATAGGTAATTTCCGGGTTATCAAGTGCACTTGGAAGCTCTTGATTCGCCCCATCTAGTCGGAATAGTCCATTGCCTTCTTTTACGAGTTGGCCTGGATCTTCAGCATAGGCGATTTGAATCTGTTGACCCGTGTCCTCGCCATCTTCGAAAAAACGTCCATCCGCTGTAACGGTGAAATCATCACCAAAGATCATCAGGGGATCTCCAAATGTATCCGTTACATAATAGCCGTCCGTTGTTGTTAAATACCCTTCCCCGTCTACTGTAAAATTCCCATTCCGTGTATAACGCGGCTCACCGTTTGCATCTAAGACTTGAAAGAAAATTGCGCCCGGACGATTTGTATCAGGGTTGACAGGAAGGGTGCCGTCTATTAAAGCAAGATCTGTTTGATTACCGGTTTCTCGGATATCGCCTTGTTTAAACTTCGGCAGAGCTTCCTGCATATAGACACCCGTATTGATTGGACCGATTGTTTGGATGCCATTTAGCTGATAGCGTTTTTTTACAGGTAACGTTTCCGTGTTCATGCTTGTGATCAGCATTTCTGGGAATGCCCGTAAGGATCCTTGATCTGCTTTGAATCCTGGTGTATTCGCGTTAGCTAAATTATTTGTCAGCATTTCTTGGCGGCGTTGCTGTGAGATCATCCCCGCTGCCGCTGTATAGAAACCTCGGAGCATTGAAATTTCCCCTTTCGAGATTGGGTTGTGTGCTTCGGTCTAGGCAGGTGCCTGTCACGTTGTGCGTGCAACTGTCGTAGGTGCCTGTCACTTAGACCGATGCACGAACTTATTTTTTATATCGACTGGTTTAGCCCCATCTTTTACTTGGAAGCCGATCAATATTTTCTAGCATGATGCCTGTTCCAACCGCTACACAGTCCATTGGATTTTCTGCAATTAGAACAGGAACCTTTAATTCTTCCGCTAATAGCTGGTCGATGCCATGAAGCAAAGCGCCACCACCTGTTAGGATTACACCACGGTCAATGATATCCGCTGACAACTCTGGTGGTGTACGTTCCAATACGCTTTTTGAAGCTTGTATAATCAATGCCACTGATTCGCGCAGTGCTTCCCCGATTTCCTGTGAATACACGGTAATTGTACGTGGGAGACCTGAGACCATATCACGGCCGCGAATATCAATTTCCTCATTACGTGCACCTGGAAATACAGTTGCTACGTTGACTTTAATATCTTCAGAGGTGCGTTCACCGATTAACAGCTTGTACTCTCTTTTGATATAATTTAGTATTTCTGAATCGAACTTGTCCCCTGCCATTTTAATAGAAGAGGCGGTGACAATATCGCCCATCGAAAGCACGGCAACATCCGTTGTTCCACCGCCAATATCTACAACCATGTTTCCATAAGGCTGGAAAATATCCATCCCTGCACCAATTGCAGCAACCTTCGGCTCTTCTTCAAGAAATACTTTTTTACCGCCGCTTTTTTCAGCAGCTTCTTTGATCGCTTTTCTTTCCACCGACGTCGTGTTCGTTGGACAACAAATTAACATCCGCGGCTTCGAGAAAAAGCCTTTCACATTGATTTTTTCAATAAAATACTTCAACATTGATTCCGTTACATCAAAATCAGCAATGACCCCATCCTTTAGTGGGCGAATTGCAACAATATTTCCAGGTGTACGACCTACCATACGTCTTGCCTCTTCACCAACAGCTAATGCGCGGCCAGTGTTGCGGTCAATCGCAACTACAGATGGTTCGTTCAGAACGATCCCCTTTCCTTTCACATGAATCAGCACATTAGCCGTTCCCAAATCAATTCCGATATCCCTAGCAATCATTAATCATTATCCTCCTTAAACCATTCCATATAAATGGACCGATACTATATCTCTAATACCATATTCTATCATATTCGCATAGGGCCTGTCATTTTTTGTACTATAAAGTCGTAATTTATTATCGATTATAGTATCAGAAAAGAGGGCCTTTAGATCATACCACTAGGGACATCGATATTGGCCATTGTCGGCTAATATCGTGTTTTTCTAATCGAAAATTTCATTGGGAATTTATTAGTTTTTTTTTTGATTATCTGATCTGTACTTCGGTACTGTCTGTCTCAGCATCGGTTTTATCCGATTTGTACTTCAATTTTGTTGCTTCACCACCCCGTAAGTGTCGAATTGATTTATGATAATCGAGTATCTCTTTTACTTCGTTTGCTAGCTCGGGATTAATGTCTGGAAGTCGTTCTGTCAAATCTTTGTGGACAGTACTTTTGGAAACGCCAAATTCCTTCGCAATGACGCGAACTGTCTTCCTCGTCTCCACGATATACTTGCCAATCTTGATAGTACGCTCTTTGATGTAATCGTGCACACCACTCGCCTCCCTAAATTGGATGTGAGAAGTGCGAAATGAGACTCACTTGATGCGCTCACCTCAAACACTCTCTAAACATGGTTTGTATATATTTATTAGCGAACAAGTGGTATTATGCTTAAAAGTCAATAGGGACAAGGGAATTGTTAGAATTTTTTTACTTTTGAGTCATGGGGACGCTGTTGGGGCGGGAACTGTGGTCCATTGCCCAATGGGATACATTAGCCCATTAAAACAAAAAAGAGAGCACGAGCTCTCTCATAATTGGATTACTATAGGGTTTATTCAACCATCGACCCTTGAAGGTCATGGATAAGGAACTTACCGGCGTCATTTTGTTCAATCATCATTTTGACCAATTCTTTAAATGATTCTTTCTCACCGGTGTCTTTATTTATACTCGAAACCGTTGCTTCTGTCTCATAATAATAAACCTTTGGCCTAATATCAACTGTACGTTCTTTATTTAACTGTACCTTGATGTTTTTAAACTTTCCGGCAATTCCGTTATCAAAAAACACTTCGATCGCACTTTTAAACCCTTCAGGATCTTTAAAAATTTCACGGACAGGATCAAGTTCCTCCTTATTTTCGGCACTTAATCGTTTGACATACCAGATATCTAATAGTTCGCGACCCGCCGCAATTTTTTGCTCCTCAGTAAACCCGCTGACCTGTCCTTCATTGACCTCCACTTCTTCCTCTTGGGCTTGTTCTGCTTGTGGTGGTGCTTCTTTTTCAGGTTGTGCTTCCTTTTTTCCACAGGCAGTTAGGCCAATGATGACGACAAATATGATGAATGCTGTTTTTAACAATATCTGTTTCATATTTACACTCCTCTGATCTATGTAAGATTTTTTACTGTTTGTTATTATACATGATTTTATTTTGGAACCAAAATGGGGCACAGAACCGGGCTTGTTCCACAGGGTTGGGTTCTCCGGCCCTTAGCATCAGCAAAGTTTTATAGTCAAAATAAAAATCCCCTTAAATCATTTGTTTAAGAAGATTTTTTCTTTTTACCTAAATCATTTATTTCGTACCATAATACTCCATACCAAAGGTGTACCACTTAATTGTGTTGCTATCTGTAAATCTACATGTATAATCCCAGCCATCGTTACTTTTTAGAATAATTTGTTCAGAGTTATTAGGATCTGTTACCCAGCTTCCACTGTATTGTTCTGTTTTCATATCCCAATAGAATGTTCCATCCTGATTGATTGTCATCGTACCTCCACCTGCACCCTTTGTATAAGTGGAAATACCAGTTGCCGGATCGGGCGCAGTGTATCCACCTGAAACCCAGATATTCCATGTTCCAATAAATGACTGTTTAGTCGAATTCGACTGTGAAGCAGTTGATGTTGAAGGTGGTGATGATTGTTTTCCTACATAGAAATAATACTGATTATCTATTGTAACCTTTTGTGTCTTAGAATCTAATTTCACATCAGATCCTAATGCTTCAGAAATAAAACGAAGCGGCACCAGCGTTCTTCCATTAACTGATTTGGCAGGGACTAATAATTTTACTTTTTTCCCATTTACATATGCTTCGTTTGAATTTAGTGTTAATAGAATAATATTGTTCCCCTTTGCACCTGCGATTGTGCCTGTTGTTGGCTCAAATTTCACGTTGGCGCCCAATACTTCGAATAGTTTTCGTAAAGGAACTAAAGTTGTGCCACTTTCATTGACTGGTGATACATCGAATGTTAATAATATTTGTGTGTCGACTGTTGTGCCTGGATTGGAAGGTGAAGTTTAAATAATCAATGTCTATCTTCACACCTGTTATTTCACTAGCAACAACTTTGAATACTTTTCGATGTTCATCTAGCCTGTCATTTGTATATTTAAAGTTGCTGCACATTTCTGAAATTAAGCTGTCTACTTTTGATTCAAGTCGTTCTTGGTTTAATTCAAATCGATCTTGGTTTGCTTCAAGTCTCCCTTGTCCTTGCTTTACTTCGCTCACTTCTTGTTTGACATCTTTCAATTCTTGTAGGATTTGATTTAAGATTCCTTCCAATGATACCAACCCAATCTGTTGATAATAGGATCACAAAACAAGGTGTATTTTCATTAGAAAGACACGACTCGCCGCCAATAATGGCGGAAGCCTCCAAGGGGATGACCGAAAGGCCCTCGATGTCCATTCTTATACAATAATCCATAAAATTTTATACTTTATAGTATCAAAACGAATAACTCCTCGGCTCCACATCACTATATAGCAATAAGTCCCCCCATGTTTTGTAGCCGCGGTCGACGAATTGCTGCAGAAGCTCGCTGAATAGATATGCTGTTGTTAGGGCATCACCTAGGGCTGAGTGTCTTGGGTAGATGCGCGTGCCGAAGGCCATGGCGTATCTTTCTAGGTCACGCATATCCCAGGACGGGCTTAGGAACCCGATTACGTTAAGCGTATCAATCAGCTTTGGCTTTTTTAAGACTTGCTTGGCGCGTCTTATTTCGTGACGTAGGACCATTTCGTCAAAGGCCACATAATGCCCTATTAGTGCTGCACTTTTGTTTTGTTCGATAAAGTCAAAGTAGGCGCTGATGGCGTCGATTGATTCTGGAGCCTCTTTTACTTTTTCTTCTGTTATGCCAGTTAGTTCGGTGATGACTTTTGGTATATCCCGATTTGGTTTGACGAAGGTTTGAAATGTACTTTTTTCTAATACTTCGAATCCCTTCATTTGGACGGCGCCGATTTCAAGTAAGCGATCGGTTGTTGCTACTTGAAAGCCGGTTGTCTCAGTATCGAAGATTGTGAATGATAGCTCTTCGATTGGTGTTGATAATGGCAGATTGTCGTCCAATGGACAGGACATTGATTTTTTTAACCAGAACAAACGTGAATCCCCCCTTTTTTTCAATTTGGTGCCAGACTCGGTACACCAGCGGTGCCTGTCCCCAGACTGCGGTTGGTACTTCAGTTGTGCCTTCGGCGGTGCCTGTCCCCCTACTGCAGTTATAGTTTTGACAAAAGATGAAACTGCAGAGCCCGCACGGCTTTTAACATATTCATGATTTCGTCCTTTTCCCAGCTATGGAGGGAAGTAATATCTACTTCTGTTGTGCTTTGTTCCCCTTTTAGATGTTTTTCCCAAGACATTTTAATCCGAGTTTTCAAAGCTACTTCGTAGGCATGGCGAAGATCATCGGAAAGGCTTTCATAGAGTACCTTTCTCCTAACTAGCTCGTTCAGAAGCTGAAGGGAGGTTCCTTCGATGATGCCGTTGATCGCTCCTAGCACCTGTAAGCAATGATGTAGTGGGAACAAGGCATGCTTTTTGACATCGATGACTTTCTTCTTTCCTTTGAATAGCCCAAGGAAGGATTGATCGATTTGCGGAACTAATTTTTCCCGTTCTTGTTGGGCCATATAATAAAGGAATGTCTGGGAAACTTCCAATTTGTTTTGGACCATCGTGACGAATTGTTCGTTCAAGTTATGATCGCCATATAAAAATCGGAACGATAAAAAGTTTTGTCCCAATAAAATTTGTTCATCTGTCGTTTTCAGCGCCCACTCACGAAGCCTTGCCTTCCAGTCCGTAATAGACCCACGCCAATCCGGGTTATTGGACATCATCTTGCCAATACAGCGGGAATAGCCCGCTTTCTCTAGGTGCACGACAATTTCTTCACCTAGTAGTGAAAAGTAATTTTCCACCTCTTGCTTATTAGATTCATCTGGATCGGCATAGACAAGGAAATGGTCCTGGTCTGTGAGCATGAACTGTTCTCCTCGTGCACCGCTCCCCATTAAATACCATGTAAATGGAACCGGCGGGCGGGCCTTCCCTTTCTTTTCTAACGATTCAACAGCTAGGGCTACACATTGCCGGGTGAGGCGGTCATACAGTTTTGTAATAATTTCGAGCAGATGAATCGTTGAGATTTCGTCGTTGATTAAACTTGTTAACACATCATAAATGGCATTTTTCACCGATGGCAGGTTTTCATAGGAGGACTGTTCAATTTGTTTTAAAATGCTCATTTGTCCTCTATTTTTCCTCGTAAGTAAACTGGACAAGGTTACAATCCCAACTACCCGTTCATCTTCAATGACCGGTAAGTGCTTCACCCCGTTTGTATAAAAGGCTGATAAAGCTTCATAGTAATATGCATTGCGTGAAATTGTAAGTGGATTGGGAGTCATAATATCTTTGGCTTGAAATTGTAGTGAACCCTTTTCTAATTGGGTCGCGACTCTGCGAACGATATCTTTATCCGTGAGGACCCCGAGGAGCTGCTCCGCTTCGTCCACTACAAGGACCGACCCGATGGAGTGCTCAACCATTTTTCGTGCCGCTTCCTGGGCTGTCTCATGCTCACCTATCGTAATAACCGGCTCCGTCATTAAATCTTGGACACGGCGGACAAATGGTTCACTTTCGCCCCAATCCGCTGCCAATTTCACCTGTTCAGCTAGTGAGGAATAGATATCTCGTAGCCTGATTGCTACTTTTCTTAGAAAAAAGTCACGGACCCCCGCGTCTACCCATCTTTTTTCGATAACGGAATAAGGGACTTTCAGGCAAAATAAGTCTTCAACTGCCTCTACCTCAACGGTAAGAGAACGGATCTGATCATCCGGCTCCCCCAAAAACTGAGCGAGACTTGAAAAGCCGATAATTTCATTTTGTTGGAGAACTTCAAGAATCTCCCTTCTGTCATTTTCTCCGCCAATATAGACCTCCGCTACCCCTGTCAAAATGAGAAGCAGCCCTTCCCTATGGGATTTGGCATACAGGACTTTTTCTGTTTTTTTATAAAGTTTCAACTCACAGGCTTCCATTAATTTTGAAAATTGTTCCTTGGTTGAGCCTGCAAATAATGGATGGTGATGCACCAACTCATATAGTTCTACTTTGTTCAACACATTCATGGCTTCTACCTCGTTAAAATAGACGAAAACCCCCATCCACGGCTTAACAAAGTTGGAAGGAGGGTTCTCAGCCTATTTATTTTATTTAACCAATCTCTCTGTAACCAGTTTGTGCTTTGAATTCAACCTCTGCGAATTTCTTCTCATCACGTTCAGCGGAAACTAATGTACCAATAATTGCCGCTAAGAATCCAAGTGGTACAGAGATAATCGCTGGGTTTGTGAATGGGAAGATTGGATTTCCCGTAATTAATGTTGCACCTTCTGTTGGGCTCATTACGCTTGGGCTGATTGCCACAAGAATTAATGATGAAAGAAGACCTACTACCATTGATGCTACTGCACCAGTTGTATTGAACCTTTTCCAATAGATTGTAAAAAGAATGGTTGGTAGGTTAGCTGCTGCCGCGATACA
Source organism: Caryophanales bacterium (assembly GCA_012840465.1). GTDB lineage: Bacteria > Bacillota > Bacilli > Bacillales > Bacillaceae_J > Schinkia. Next base: position 21,301 of record DULJ01000010.1, on the reverse strand, counting down.
GAATGCTAGTGATACTAGAAACGCAACGTTCATTTTTTCTGCACCAAGGGCAATAATGATAGAGAATACAGCGATACTTAAAGACGCGATACGAGCAGCTTTAACTTGCTCTTTTTCAGTTACTTTACCTTTTTTGTAAATTTGTCCATAAAGGTCATGAGCGATCGCAGATGCTCCAGATAATACTAGACCGGCAACAACCGCTAAGATCGTCGCGAAGGCAACCGCTGATACGAATGATTCTAGAACTGGGCCACCTAATACTCCAGCAAGCATTGGAGCTGCCATGTTACCTGCTGCGTTTTCAGCAATGATTGCATCTGAGCCTACGAATTTCGCCGCACCAAAGCCTAAGAAAATTGTTAATACATAGAAAATACCGATGATCCATGTTGCATAAATTACAGAAGAACGAGCTGTTTTCGCATCTTTAACCGTGAAGAAACGCATTAAGATGTGTGGTAAACCAGCAGTACCTAAAACAAGCGCAATGAGTACAGAAATTAAATCTAATGGGTTTTTATATTTAACACCTGAATGTAAATATGCTTCACCATGTGGTGTTGCAGATGACATTTCATTAAACATTTGGACAATACTAAAGTCAAATTTCAATAATACCAGGAAGGAAATAACAATCGTTCCTGCCATTAATAGACCAGCTTTAATGATTTGGACCCAGCTTGTTGCTGTCATGCCGCCGAATAATACGTAAATTGTCATCATAATACCAACAATAATTACTGCAATATGATAGTCAATGCCAAGAAGAAGTTTAATAAGTGCTCCCGCACCAACAAGTTGTGCAAGCATATAAAAGATTACGATTGTAATGGTATTAAATGCTGCGGCACCACGAACTTTCGGTGCTGAAAAACGTGACGCAATCATGTCCGCCATTGTGTATTTTCCAAGATTACGCATTGGTTCCGCTACTAGGAATAATACTACCAAGTAAGCTACTAACCAACCAATACTATAGTAAAACCCATCATAACCAACTAAAGAAATGGCCCCCGCAATACCTAAAAATGAAGCAGCTGATAAATAGTCTCCCGCTATCGCCATGCCGTTTTGCCAACCAGTTAAAGAGCCCCCTGCTGTGTAGAATTCGCTTGCCGTTGAAGTTCTCTTCGCTGCCCAATATGTTACAACTAAAGTTGCTGCTATTACTGTACAGAAAATAACAATAGAAATGATGCCCAATTAGAACGCCCCCCTTTATAATGATCTCTTTTATTTGAGAATATTTTTTGCAATGATTTCTTCAGCCTCATGATCAAAGCTTGAAGATTTTTTCAAATAGATTGTTGCAAACGTCCAAGTCATAATAAACATGGCGAATGAGTAAACCCATGTCCAGGTAATCCAGCCAACAGCTTTTGTCTCTAGTATATGGGTATAACCTGTTAAAATTGGAAGTAAGAAATATAGTGCAAAAAACATGATTACATATGGTGTCATAAATGCATTTTTCCGTTTAATCATCGCTTTAAACTCAGGTGTTTCAACTAATTTTACATAGTCGATGTTGCCTGAACGTGTTTCTTTACGAGCAGTACTACTCATTTTTTCATCCCCTTTTTATTTAATGTCCCTATCAGATTCGCCTTGTTTAACTTTAATTCACCCTGAATGAAGTTAAACCTTCTCCCTTAGATAAATAATTGTCGGGCTTTCCTCTTAACCCCTTTGCTTTACATCACCCCCCTTACATTTATTAGAGGCCATCCCATTTTTTATCAGTAAACCCGAAATGGTGGGCTTATTGTAACCTGTGTGTGCGTTCTGGTGTTTATGAGAATTTTAGTAGACTTTTACTTTTCTATTATTTCAGTCCGATGATGAACTGGACTGTCTCCCAAAACGGTAGCGGCACCATGATGACTTTGATTAATACGTAACTAAATAGAGCAGTGAATGGCGCAGAAAATAGTAAGAAGACTGCATAACGCTACTAAAAACATCAACGCCCCTCCCAATTTTCCAATTACTTTTTCTACCAAACGTGACTTTATAGCTATGTTACATGTAAGCGTATTCAATACAGGATAGAAAAGTAAAAGTTATTCCGCCTTTTGGACAGTTGGGTTGGGCTTAGTTTTAGCTCTTCTTTTTCAATATAGTTTTTGGAATATTTCCATATTTGTATTATTTCAGAATATAGGTACTACCGTCAAGAATTTTTTTATAAATTTATTATAATTTTTTGTCGATTTGTGGTTAGACACGTTTTTGTAAGTGAAGATGTGATGAATTTATGACTGTTTGGCGATGTTAGATTTATATATTTACATAATATTATTTTGGGGTTGGGCTTGGAATTTGCAGATTGGTTTGTCGATTTTGTGCGGATTGTTGTTTTATTTTATGGATGATAGTTGGTGGCATGTCTTTATTTTTGCTGATTTTGCTTGTGTTTTTTAGGTAAATTGGTATTAAATATAGGGATTTATTAAGTTTTCTATAGTACAAATGTACTAATTAGGAGATTTACAAATTACTATTTTTTAGTAATTTTTTTACATAAAAAAAGACCTTGAAGTTGAGTGTATTTTCCAAGGCCTTTCATTATTTTGCTATGTGACTTTACCCTCTATTCGTGTTAATGGAAGCATCCTTTTCTGGTGTCTCAGTACCAGATTTGTCTTCCTTTTTATCAGAAGGTTGATTTTTCACTTCATCAGCAGATTTGGATTCTGTTGCTTTATTAGCAGCATCCGTTGTACCTTCTTCTTTCACTTGTTGGACAGACTCTTTTGCTTTTGCAGCATTTTTAGTTGCCACGTTTTCTGCTTCTGAAAGTGGTTTTCTGAATAAATCATTCGGATTTACAGGGTCGTTGTTTTGACGAATTTCAAAATGTACATGGATGCCAGCGTCTTTATTATACACGCTTGTGCCAGCTGTGCCGATGACATCACCTTGATCTACTTGAAGCCCTGCTTCTACATGCATTTCATCTAAGCTTTGATAGAATGTGGTTACGCCATTTTCATGGTCAATTTCTACTACGTTTCCTAGGATCGGATCGTTTTCGGCTCTTACGACTGTGCCACTTAATGAAGCCACTACGTCAAAGCCTTCACCACTTTCTTGGGCGATATCGATGCCAGTGCTAGGATAATACGTATTATTATAGAAAACGAGTGCGGCTTCTTGTTCTTCACTGGATGCATCATTATCATAGAATTCCTTCTTAATGACGACTGACTTTTCATCCATTACAGGCATTTTGAAGTTTTCTTCAGTTGCAGTAACAGGAATGGCTTCTTGGTTGGTATAGTTTGGTGTTTGATTGTTTGCTACGTTTTGCGCTTGCTCGTCTTTATCTGTACCGAACAGGTTGCCTGTAGCTGCTTGGAACCAAAGTACTCCTGTCAAAATTAACGCTGCACTTGCAATGTAAACTGATGGAAGCACCCATTTCTTTCTGATAACACGTTTCCACTTTGAATCTAGAGAAGTTACTTTTTCTTCCTCTCTCATTTTCATCACCTCAGCAACCAGTTTTATCAAATTTACTAGTTTCTATACATTGGAGAAAAAGTTTTTTTAGATTATTTTTCGACAAAAGGGGAAGAATTATGCATGGATGAGGAATCTTTTTGCGAAGGGGTGGGTTTGGTGATATGTGATGGTTGGGACGGGACGCGGGATGGGGGAGACGCAGGGGCAGGAACTCCGGCTCGGTTCGTGGATTGTTTTACTAGAAACATTCCATGATTATAAAAATTTTTTATCTCTTATTTATGTTTTCTTGCCGACTTTTGTATTGGTATGCAATTTTTTATTCTATTGCCTTCATATTCGTGTATCATTTATTTTGAGGGGAAAATTTATTCTATAGTACGATAAGTATTTATGGAAGTCGGGGGATGGTGTGTGTGAATTCAAAGTACGGGAAAAGTATTGAGTTGTATGGTAAGTGCATTGGTAATTTAGAGATTAGCCCTTTTGAATCGGTGGATTTGCTGCACAGACGTAGCGATCTGGAAAGAGTGATTCATGAGCTTACAGAGGACCAGAAGATGAAGTTGTCAGAATATGATTTGAAGTTAATTGATCATGCAAAGATCATGTCTGAGCATATACAGAAGGCCTATGATTTTTCTGTGTCGGATCACCCGCTTAGCGAGTGGTGGTGGCATTTGGATTTAGTCGCTAAGGGGAAGAGGCCATTCAATTTGAATGTCGAATCGGCGTCTGATAAGGGAAACTAAGGGAATTGTTGGGGAAAGGATGGGCTTTTGGCTTGTCCTTTTTTTGTTGTTTTGTTGCGGTTAGATTGATGGTGTGAGGGGGGCCGGGCTGAGTTTCCAACTCTGTGGCGCACTGGGCTTAAAAATAGTTGGCCTTTCATTCACCAAATGCACAATTCAAAGCGCAAAAAGCCCCCAGAGGGAGCTTTTTGGCTTTTATTTCTTCGCTACTACCGCAGCGGCTATGTTGGAATCAATGTTTGAAATAGCTGCACCTTGGTAGTAGTGGGTGATGATGTCTTTGAATGTTTTGCCTTCGGTGGCCATGCCGTTTGCGCCGTATTGGCTCATGCCGACGCCGTGGCCGTAGCCTTTTGTGGTAATGACGACGTTCGTGCCTTGTTTTTCCCAGGTGAAGTCACTGGAGCGTAGGCCTAGCTTTTCACGGACTTCACGACCGTCGAAGGATTTGTCATTAATTTTGACTTGGGCTACTCGATTTCCTTTTGTGCGGGAAGTGATTTCACCGATAATGTCTGATTCTACTTTTACATTAAGTTTCTTTTCGAAGTCAGCGATGGATAAGACGACCTGGTCCTTGAATTTTGGCGATGCTTTATCCCAAGGACTTTCAACGCTGCGTAAATATGGGAATGAATTTTTCCAATAATCCTCGGAATTTTCTGTGAAACCATTGCTTGTTGAAAAGAATGATGCCGTGATTGGTTCGTTATTATAGGTTATGATTTGACCTTTTGTGGCTTCTATAGCCATGGTAATGCGGTCCATTTTCCAATCATAGTTAGCTGCTCCCCAGGTCTCTCGGAGCTCTTCAGGCCCCTTATAAACCTGATGCATGACGGTATCGGTTACTACCGCCCCCTCTGGAGCGCTAATCGGTTCACTTCCTAATAATTGTTTAACGATATAAGTGCGGGCGGTTAAGGCCTGGGCTTTTAAAGCCTCCATTTCAAATTCTGCCGGCATTTCAGATGCAACGACTCCCTTTACGTATTCCTCTAATGGGATGTTGTCGATTTTCTTTGTTTTGCTTCTATAGACAGCAACTTCGATCGCCGGCTCCTGTAGCGTCGGGGTTTGTTTGGTTGCTGAAGCTGGGACTGCTGAATTTCCATGTGGATTTAGCGTATGTTTTTCGGTTGTAAAGGGTAATACTAATAAGGTTGGAATTAATAGGATTAATGTAAAAAGTGCGGATCCAAGAATAACTAGTGGTTTGATTCGTGACATTGTCTCATCCTCCAAAATAAAATGCGCCTTGGCGTAGTTTTGCCCAGCGGATATTATCGAATTTGCTTGATAATATCCGCTGAAAATCTGAAGCATCCGCCGGAGGCTTTACCTTTATGCAATAAAGGCCATTTGTTGCTATATATTTAAAATATGGGGATGGACAAGCAAATAGAACTAAATCGGGTTTTTCGTGAGAGAATTTCATTGGAGTGAGTGAGATCGGGTTACTGCCCTGTGGCACATAAAGCTGGGGCAGAGTTTCAGACCCCGTGATCTAAACGCTGACCCCGTGACAAAAGAAAAAGGAACCAATTCATTTTTGGCTCCTTCGCTCTGTACTGGGACAGAGTTTCCAACCCCACGGCTCATTGATTATGGCTATGCTAGGTTTGACCTTACATTAACGATATTGCTTGATTTTGTGATTGTTTCTTCGTTGATGCGCTCAATTTCTGCACCAAGGCCAGCTAGTTTTTCGGTAAAGTTATAATAGCCACGGTCTAGATGTTGAAGTTCGACGACGCGTGTGTAGCCTTCAGCAACAAGGCCGGCTAGAATGAGCGCTGCGGCTGCGCGAAGATCTGTTGCAGATACTTCAGCTCCTTGAAGATTTGCTGGACCGTTAATGATTGCTGAACGACCTTCGATTTTGATATCACTATTCATGCGGCGGAATTCTTCCACATGCATATAACGATTTTCAAAAACCGTTTCAGTAATCATACTCGTGCCCTCTGCTCTTAATTGCAATGCCATCATTTGTGACTGCATATCTGTTGGAAAGCCAGGATATGGCATTGTTTTTAAATCAACTGCTTTTAGACGTTCTGGGCCGATTACACGAATGCCATCTTTAACTTCCTCAAAATGAACGCCCATCTCTTCCATTTTTGCAATTAAAGCAGTTAAGTGTTCAGGAACAGCACCCTGTACAATTACATCGCCTTGGGTAATTGCTGCGGCGATCATAAACGTTCCTGCTTCAATCCGGTCAGGAATAATGGTATGATGAGCACCTACCAGCTTTTCAACACCGTCAATTCGAATTGTACCAGTACCGGCACCTCTTACCTTTGCACCCATTGCATTTAAGTAATTCGCTAAATCCACGATTTCAGGCTCTTTTGCAACATTTTCGATAAACGTTGTGCCTTCAGCTAACACAGCTGCCATCATTATATTTTCCGTCGCCCCAACGCTTGGGAAATCTAAATATATTTTAGCACCATGAAGTCGGCCATCCACTTTTGCCTCAAGGAAGCCGTTACCTACTACAACAGTGGCACCCATAGCTTCGAAGCCTTTTAAATGTTGATCAATTGGACGGGAGCCGATCGCACATCCACCAGGCAGCGCTACACGTGCGTGACCCACTCGGGACAATAATGGTCCCATTACAAGTACAGAGGCACGCATTTTTCGAACGTACTCAAATGGGGCTTCTGTAAGTAATGGCTTAGAAGCATCAACTTGGATCATATTGTCATTAAAAAAAACCTCTGTGTTTAATAAACGTAAAACTTCATTGATTGTGTAAACATCTGCAAGAGAAGGGACATCGTAAATATAGCTTTTTCCTTCACTAGCGAGTAAACTTGCTGCGATGACAGGCAGTACAGCATTCTTAGCACCTTCCACTTTAACGGTACCCGATAACTGCCTACCACCACGGACGATGATTTTATCCAAGGTATTCCCCTCCGCGTCCATTATCTATATATTAATATTCAGATGTGATGATTGGTGTGCCAATTACGACCGTAGTTGAGGCGCCCAATCGTGATTCTCGTAAAGCAATTTGTATATTCATTTCCTTATTCTTCTCAGGGATGCTGTTCTTCCAATTTTCAGTATATGCTGATACCGAGACAAATGCCTCTTCTTGTAAAGATTCAATTGGATCTGCGGAAAAGTCCTTTAGTATAGTAAGGGCTTGATTATACAAAACACCATCTATCTTACCATCAGTTTGACCCTTTGCACAAGAGAAAATTTGCAGACTTTTGTCGAACATTGTACCTATTTTTGACTGGATGGATGGTGCATAATCATTCATAAGTTCAGGTTCCCAGTTTTCTCCTTCAACCACATATATAAGATACGTTTTGAGTTGATCTTTATGGGGGTAGGCGACATAAATTATTTGTTCTTTTAGTGTGCTATTCGCGTTTTTTGTTGTTGCTGATTCGTTTGATTTTTGGGACTGGCTTTCGTTTTGTTGGTTGTCATTTTTTGTCGAACTAGTAGCTACATTATTAGTATCTGCTTTTGCTGCTAATTCAATGCTTGTTGATTCAGTTTTTTGGAAATTAATTTCTGCGGTACCCACTGTTTTGTACATGCCATTTTCTTTTGTTTGAACCCATGCGAAGTTCGGGTTTTGTTTCTTGAGGTTGTTGATCTTGGCATCGTATTTTTCTTTATTTGTAAAAAAAGTGTAGTCCTCGCGTGCATAAACTGACCAACCCTCGACTTTGATTTCATGCTTATTCATCACTTCAAAAATATCCTGAAGCTCCTCCGTCGCATTTTCCGTCAAATCGATCACTTGGCTATTCCCATGACCATTAAATTGAAAAAACATAGCAGACATAAAAGTTAAAAGAACAAAAATTGGCTTATTCATGTTGAAGCTCCTCTTCTCCCTTGGCTTCTCAGCCTGTGTTATCTTTTTTTTGTTTGGTTTAGTCACCTACAAGATTCTTTATTTACATTTTTGCCAGTAACTTTAGGATGAATACGTGGAAGAAGTCGTCAGTTCTCGACATGGATAAGATTTGGGTATAAGGGGAAAATAGATGGGTCGTAGGGTCGGTCGGGAACTCTGGGCTAGTTGTTGCGCTTTTGAGCCACTGGACCGGGAACTGTCGCCCACCCAAAGTACAAAAAAGTCCCGGAAATATGAAACCGGAACTTTTTAAAACATGAATTGTAGCTGCTGCGCCCAAAGAAGATAGTTTAAAAAGAAGTTGCTTACTGCCGAACCGATCGCGATTGTTAATAAAATCATCAGCACTTTTGCATGACCAGTCTTCCCCGGTTTGATTAACAAATCAAGTCTCAGCCCCATTAACGTCCACCAAGTAATAGCGAAAAATAGCAAATGTACAACAATACTAATAGCCGCTTGCTGACCAAAGTTTTCAAACATCATTTCCACTCCTCCTTTTAGTGCCTGTCCCCAGGTGGCAGTTGGTACCGCAGTTAACGCGTCACTTGGCACTTCACTGGTGCCTGTCCCCGCACCGAAAAGAAAAGACTCGCCCCAGGCGAGTCTTTTCCATTCCACACTATTGTTTACATCCCCATCACGCTGTAGAAGAAGTCGAGTGCTAGGTTTGGTGCGATTCCGAATAGGATTGTACCGATTACGCATAGTGCTACGACTACCATTACACCGCTTGGTAATTTGATTTGTACTGGTTCATTGGCATCTACTGGTGGAACCATGAACATCTGTTTCATGACGCCGAAGTAGTAGAAGTATGAGATTACGGTTGTTGCCATCATAATGCTCACCAAGACGATGTGGCCTGGGAATGGTCCCATCGCTGTGATTGGTCCTAAGGCACCGATGAAGATGTTCAACTTACCAATAAAGCCTGCCGTACCCGGTATTCCTGCTAATGATAGGAGGAAGATTGCCATCATGACGGCAACAATTGGTGCACGTTTGTATAGGCCGGCGAAGCTTGAGATATCATCGCTTCCCATTTTTACTGTTACGACTTGTAAGATTGCGAACATACCAAGGTTCATTAGCAGATAAGCTACTAGGTAGAACCAAATTCCTTCTAACCATAATGGTGATAATGAAAGGAATGGTACTAATATATAACCAGCATGAGCAATACTTGAGTAAGCGAAAAGTCGCTTGATGTTGGTCTGTCTTAATGCCATTGTGTTTCCGACGATCATTGTAAGTGCAGCAATGACTGCAATCAATGGTTTAATCGACCATAACAGGTTATAGTCGCCTGCGTTCAAGCCTGGTGCACTGTGGAATGCTGTAAGGAATAAGCGGATGATGATGACAAATCCGGCTGTTTTCGATACAACACTTAAGAATGCTGTTACAGGTGTTGGTGCACCTTGGTATACGTCTGGTGCCCACATTTGGTATGGGACAACCGCGATTTTGAAGGATAAACCAACAAATGAAATGATGAACGCTAGAGCTGCTAAGTTCAGTAAATCACTGCTCGCTATATTGGCAGTACGCATGCCAATTTCGAATATATTCGTTGTTCCAGTTATACCATAGATATAGCTGAATCCGAATAGAATAAAGGCTGTTGAAATAGATCCGTTGATGATGTATTTCATTGCAGCTTCATTCGATTGTAAATTGTCTTTACGCATACCTGCCAAAATATAAGAAGAAATAGATAACAATTCAAGGCCGATGAATAATGTAATTAAGTCTGCACTTGAAGCCATGAACATTGCACCTAAAAGAGCTGTCATAAATAAGTAGAAAAACTCACCACGATGACGAATCTTGTCTTCCGGATTGTAATTCATTGCTAGTAAAAAGACGAAAGCTGTTCCTACTAGAAAAATAAACTTAAATACAACTGCGAATGGATCAAAAATGTAAGTGCCAAATAAAATATCAGCTGGCTCTTGCCCTATTTGTCCAGTTAAGAAAACCAAGGCAATGATGATCCCGGCGATTCCAACCCAGCCCAAGACATTGCGGCTTTTCTTATTATCCATAAATAAATCCATTAGCGATAAAAGGGTAGCTGTAATCACAATTGTGAATTCTGGAGCCATAAGTCCCCATTTAAAGCTTAACAATGTTTCTAAATCCATATCAGCTTACCCCCCTATCCCTAACATTATAGTTTCTAGCGTCATTTGAATTGCATTTGTCAGAATATTAGGGTAGACACCGATCAGAATTATAAATGCCAACAATACTAATACTGGTACATATTCAACTGAGCGAATATCTTTAAGCCCTGTAAAACGAGTGCTTGTTGCACCAAATGTAATATTCAACACCGCTCGCAGTAAATAAGCAGCTGTTAAAATGATCCCTAAACATCCGATTGCCGCTATAATCGGCATCGTTTTGAATAAACCTAAAAATGCCATGAACTCGCCGACAAACCCTGACATACCTGGTAGTCCAAGTGAAGCCATTGCTGCTGCTAAGAAGAAGCCTGCAGTGATTGGCATCACTTTTGCAATACCTCCAAGTGCATCGATTGTTGTTGTGCCTGTACGTTCGTACAAAATACCAACGATAAAGAAAAGTAAAGCTGAAATTAAACCATGAGAGACCACTTGGAAGATTGCACCTTGAATACCCTCTACATTCATAGCGCCTAATCCAATTAAGACAATTCCCATATGTGAAATACTTGAGTAAGCAAGTACTTTTTTGAAATCGGTTTGAACAAGAGCTAAGAAGGCTCCGTATAATAAATTCACAACCCCGAGGATGGCGATCAACACGGCCAAACGCCCAAACTCAGCTGGAAACATGTTTAAACCGAATGTAATTAAACCGTATGCCCCGATTTTAAGCAAAATCCCGGAGTGAATCATAACCGTCGGGATTGGTGCTTCGGCATGGACTGTTAAAACCCATGAATGCAATGGGAAGATAGGAAGCTTAACCCCAAATGCAATCAATAACGCAATTAAAATCCCCATTTTAAAGCCTGGTGTAATCCCCACTATAGCAAGTGCTTGTGGATCTGCCGCCATAATCATTTTTAATTCTTCATAATTGACCGTTCCTGTTCTTGCAAACAATAAAGCAAACACAACTAATAAAATTGCAGAACCAAGTCCGTTGAAGATTAAGAAGTTATAAGCCGCTTTAATTCTGTCCTCATAACCCCATTTACCAACTAAGAAGAACATTGGAATTAATGTGATTTCGAAGAAAATAAAGAATAATACAGTGTTTTGTGCTGCGAACACGCCGAGCATCCCTACTTCAAGAAGGAGGAATAACATGAAAAATCCTTTCCATTCCTTCTTAACATAGATTGATGCCACGGAAGCAAGTGTTGCCACTACAGTTGTTAAAAGAATTAGAACTAATGAAAGTCCTGTCACTCCCATTTCGTAATTCACGATGAATGGAAAGTCTCCACCCATGTTAAAAAACATCCAGTCTACCCTTTGTGCAAGCTGAACGCCCTCCGCACCAAAATCGAATTGGCTATACGCAACAAAAGATAATAGTAACGGAACTAATGTTGCAATGAAGCCAACTGATTTGATTGCTTTTTCATTATTTTTTCCCATAAAAGCTAAAACGAGAATCCCAAGCAGGGGCGAGAAAACTAAAAACGTAAGAAGACTACTCATCCTAGATACCCCCCTGTGAGCGCAATGATCACCACTAGAACGGCGAGCCCGAAGAAGGCAACTGTTCCATACGTTTGGATTTGACCATCTTGAAGCTTACTACCTGCGCGTCCAATCCCTTGTGTAAGCGCAGCTGTTCCTTTTACAAGTCCGCCAACGATATAAGTATCAACAACTTGTAAAATCAACCCGATTGTGCGTGTTCCAAGTACTACAATGGCATGATAGATTTCATCAATGTAGTACTTATTGTAAAGTACCTTGTACCCCACGGGAAACGGTTTAACAAGCCAATCGCGTGATAGTAATTTCGAACCGTACATAAGCCATGCTAAAACAATACCAGCTAAAGAAACCCCTGTTGCTACGAACATGATCCAGCCTGGTCCTTCAATATGACCATGTCCTAATACCGTTGAACCTTCTGTTAACCAATCCCCCAAAAACGTACCAAACCATGGTGTATTCACATAGCCTGAGACAATCGCTAAAATTCCCAATACAATCATCGGGAACGTCATTACACCTGGTGATTCATGCGCATGATCGCCGTGTTCTCCTCTGGATTCCCCTGTAAACACCATGAAGAACAAACGGAACATGTAAAATGCTGTAAAAAATGCGGCACCAACAGCTAACCAGAACAAGCCGTAACGGCCATCTGCCCATGCTACAATTAAAATTTCATCTTTACTGAAGAAACCAGATAGTAATGGAAATCCGCTAATCGCTAATGTACCGATTAGGAATAATGGCGCGGTCAGCTTCATTTTTTTCCATAAACCACCCATTTCTTCGATATTCTGTGTATGAACTGCGTGAATAACTGAACCCGCAGCCAAGAATAGCAACGCTTTAAAGAAGGCGTGTGTCATTAAGTGGAACACACCTGCTACATAGCCCGCAGCCCCTAATGCAAGCATCATGTAACCTAATTGGCTGACTGTTGAGTACGCTAAAACACGCTTGATGTCTTTTTGGACTAAGCCGATTGATGCTGCAAAGATAGCCGTAATTCCACCGACTGTAGCCACTACAGTCATGGCTGTTGGACTTGCTGAGAATAACGGGAATAAAGATGCTACTAAGTATACCCCGGCAGCAACCATCGTTGCGGCGTGGATTAATGCTGAAACTGGTGTTGGACCTTCCATCGCATCCGGTAACCATGTGTGTAACGGGAATTGACCTGATTTACCAACGGCACCGATGAAAATTAGAATCGCTGTGAGCGTAATCCAAAACGGATCAATGCTACCCGCTGCCACTGCAGCAAAAATCTCATCATATTCAAAGCTGCCAACCTGCCAGAATAATAAAATCATTCCGATGAATAAACCAACGTCACCGATACGAGTAACAATGAACGCCTTTTTAGCAGCTGCCCTTGCTTCTGGTTTGAAAAAATAGAAACCGATCAGCAAGAATGAACCTAAACCTACAAGCTCCCAGAAAATATATACTTGTAATAGGTTCGGCGAAATAACTAAGGATAGCATTGCGAATGTAAATAATCCTAAATAGCTATAAAATACTGGTATGCGCTCATCGCCCTGCATATATCCTTTTGAATACATATGGACTAGGAAACTTACAAGTGAAACAATAAATAACATTAACGCATTTAATTGATTCACTTCAAAACCAGCTGTTAAGCTAGTATTTCCGATTGTAAGCCACGTTCCCTCAATCTTAACATTTTCTCCTTGAAGCCGCTCTAGCAGCACCATGATCGAAAGTAAGAGGGAGGCCAATGTTGCTAACATCCCCACGTATGCACCGTTTTCTTTCAACCTTCGACCGAAAATTAGAAGAAGTACGAAAGAAAGAAGTGGAAACAGTGGTATCAGCCATGCATTTTCCATCATCTTATCACAATCCCCTTCCAGACTCACAGGCAGTGAGACTCCTGTCTATTTTTTCATTATGTTGATGTCATCAATATTAACTGTTTTCTTGTTGCGATATAGGGCAATTAAGATCGCTAAGCCTACCGCAACCTCTGCTGCTGCTACAGTTATTGTAAATAATGAAAAAATTTGTCCTGTGATACTTGGATTAACCCCATACTTACTAAAAGCAACGAGATTTAAATTAACTGCATTCAGCATTAATTCAACTGAAATTAATACGATCACGGTGTTTCTTTTTGTTAGAGCACCAAATAAACCGATACAAAAAAGTACTAAGGCGAGCACAAGGTAGGCAGATAAAGGTACACTACTCATTCACTTCATCCTCCTTGTCATCCTTTTTAGAAAGAACAATCGCACCAATTAACGCTACAAGCAATAAGACTGAAGTTAATTCAAAAGGAATGATGTACTTTGAATACAATTCAGTACCGATTTGCAGTACGTTATTTTCATGCAATGTCGTTGCTTGTTCGCCTAGTGATAAATCGTTAATTGAGAAATACATGACAAGGAAAAACGCGAGCACGCCAAGCGTAACAAACAATGTTTTCCAAGAATGTGGTCTTCGCACCTCATTGTCATCATGCTTCGTTAACATGATTGCGAATAGCATGATGATGGTAATCGCACCGGAATAAACGAGCACTTGAACAACGGCTACGAATTCAGCCGATAAGGTAACATAAAGTCCGGCTAACGCTAAGAAAGTGAATACTAAGGCGACAACCATGTGGATTACTTTGGTAAGGTTAAGCAATAGTACCCCGCCCACAATAGCAACTAAGGCTAGGATAAAAAACGCTAAAAGCTCGCCACTCATGGTTTGTTCACCTCTCTTATGCTCTGATCATTTTCATCTAAATAATTTAAATCTTTATATAACTCGTCACGGCTGTATTCCGCAAGTTCGAAGTTATTTGTCATAATAATTGCTTCTGTCGGACAAACCTCTGTACATAAATCACACAAGATACAAATCTCAAAGTTGATTGTATAGGTGTCAATGATTTTCCCCTTTTTACTTGGATCCGGATGTTTTATACCGGTAAGTTTTATACAATCTGTCGGACAAATGGCCGCACATTGATTACAAACGATACATTTTTCAGGGTAAAATTTTTGGATACCGCGAAAACGATCAGGCAAGGCCAATGGTTCATTTGGATAATCATAAGTGACCGGCTTTTTTGTTAATTCCTTAAGGGTATAACCCAAGCCCTTAAATACGCCCTTCATGCTTCCACCCCTTTTTCTTCGTGGTTGGATTAAATTTTTGCAAAAAAATTGAAACTAAAATTTATAAAGGAAAAAAGTGACGTTCGTTCTTTTTTTGTTAAACGTTTATTTTAAAAAAATAATTCCTTTACTATTGCAGATAAAAATAGGTTCGCTAATGCGATTGGTAATAGTACTTTCCACGCAAGTTCCATTAATGTATCCGCCTTGAAACGTGGGAATGTTGCACGGAACCATATGAAAATGTAAACGATCAAACTGAACTTGAGAGCAAACCAAACTGCACCTGGAATAAAGCCAAGTCCCGGGATTGGATTCCATCCGCCCAAGAATAATACAGTGATTAACGCTGACATCGCGAACAAGTACACATACTCTGAAAGCATAAAGAAGGCCATACGGAAGCCTGAATATTCAGTATGGTAACCTGCAACTAACTCTGACTCTGTTTCCGGTAAATCAAACGGAATACGTGCTAATTCAGCATTGGCAGCAATGAAGAATACAGCAAATCCAATTGGTTGTAAAAAGATATAAGCCACACCTTGTTGGGCATGAACGATATCATTTAAGTTCATACTGCCTGTAAATAAAACAACACCTAAAATAGACATAACGAGTGGAATTTCATAGGAAACCATTTGCGCTGCCCCACGCATCCCACCTATTAATGAATATTTATTGTTGGATGACCATGCCGCCATCACGGTACCAACGATTGACATACCTGATAAGGCGATATAGTAAAGGATCCCTACATTCAGGTCGGCGAACTGATACTTATCAGTAAACGGAATCGTTGCAATAACCATGAATGATGGTACAAATGCTATGATGGGTGCCAGTATGAATAATGGTTTATCCACCGCTTTCGGAATGATGTCTTCCTTAAGTAATAGTTTCAAAACGTCGGCTACTGTTTGCAATAAACCCCAGCGGCCCCCTAATTTGTTCGGACCTACACGTGATTGCATGAAGGCAAGCACTTTTCTTTCTGCTAAGATCGCATAGGCAACGAATGCCAAAATCACCATAAACAATAGCAATGCTGCTAACAGAAAGAAAATCCCAAAGTTTGAGAGTCCTGGAGGTGAGTTTAATAGTGATTGCATCATTATCCATCAACCTCCCCTAACACGATATCGAAGCTTGCCAAAATAGCGACCATATCTGAAATGTTTTGACCCTCAACCAGCTTTTTGAAGATTTGAAGATTATAGAAGCTTGGACGTCTAAATTTTAAACGATAGGGTTCTTTTTTGCCGTCACTATAGATATAACAGCCGATTTCACCACGTGCTCCTTCAATGCGTGTAAAGGCTTCACCTACTGGAGCTTTAATGATTTTCGGAACTTTAGCCATGATCGGTCCTTCACTTGGGAACTGTTCACATGCTTGTTCGATAATTTTCAAGCATTCTTCTACTTCAAGCATACGGCACATATAGCGGTCAAACGCATCGCCATTTTCCCCAACAGGCACATCGAAGTCAAAACGGTCATAGATTGAGTATGGTTCATCTTTACGAAGATCCCATTTTAAACCCGTACTACGAAGATTGGTACCACTCAATGAATAAGCAATCGCTTCTTCCTTCGTAAACTTACCAATCCCTTTAACACGTGATTGGAAGATTTCATTTCCCGTTACAAGATTGTGATAGCTTTGAGCTTTTTCACGCATGTAAGGAACGAATTCTTTTACTTTTTCGATCCAGCCATCTGGAGCATCCCATTTCACACCGCCTACACGCATGTAGTTAAAAGTGATACGGGCACCACAGAGTTCATTCAAAAGGTTCAAAATCATTTCACGTTCGCGCACTGCGTACATAAATGGACTTGTTGCCCCCAGATCCATTAGGAATGTTCCGAATGCAATCAAGTGACTGGCAATACGTCCCAGTTCCATCGCAAGGACACGAAGATAGTCCGCTCTTTCAGGAATTTCTAGGCCCATCATTGTTTCTACCGTGTGAACAACTGTGTAGTTATTTGTCATCGCTGACAAGTAATCCATGCGGTCAGTGTATGGAATGATTTGTGTATATTGCAGGTCTTCAGCCAACTTTTCCGTTCCGCGATGTAAATAACCGATAACAGGTGTAGCTTCTTTAATGATTTCACCATCAAGCTTAAGAACTACCCGGAATACACCGTGTGTACTTGGATGCTGAGGACCAACGTTGAGTAGCAATTCTTCGGTATTGTGATCCATTTGCTACACCTCCACATCATACTGCTCGTAGTCTTTACGAAGTGGGTGTCCTACCCAATCGTCTGCAAGCATGATTCTAGTTAAATTCGGATGATTTGTATATATGATTCCCACAAGATCATAAGATTCTCTTTCAGGCCAATCGGCACCAGGCCATAGCGGTGTTAAAGAATCAATCACTGGGTTGTCACGATCAATTTTTACTTTTAAAGCAACAGATTGGTGATTTTTATAAGAGTAAAGGTGGTTATACACTTCCATATGTTTCACGAAGTCAGAACCATGGTGCTCTGATAAATAATCAAAACCAAGCTGTTCGTTGTATTTAAGGAATTCGGCGATCTTGTAGTATGTCTCAGGTTTTGCAACTAATGTAGGTACATCTTTAGATAGCTTGTTTATGTAAGCAGCTTCTAATACGTCTTCGCCTAGATGATCTTTGATCACCTTAATATATTTATCCAAGTATGGTTGGTTTGGTGATGGTGCTTCTGGCGCTGCATCTGCACCTACAGCTTCGGCAGCACCACCGGCTTTGGCTTTGGCGGCAGCTACAGCAGCAGCCTTCGCTTTCGCAGCAGCAATTGCTTTCGCCTTGTCATCGTCACCACCGGCACTAGCTCCCCCGCCTGCCTTCGCAGCCTTTGCCTTTGCGGCAGCGGCAGCAGCGGCTTTGGCTTTGGCTTTGGCAGCGGCAATTGCCTTCGCCTTGTCATCCGTACCTTCTGGTAACGCTGTTGCACCCTCTGCTTGGAATGCAGCTTCTGATGCAGCTGATTTAGCTTTTGCAGCAGCGGCAGCTTTTGCTTTGGCGGCGGCAGCAGCTTTTGCCTTTGCAGCAGCGGCGGCCTTCGCTTTCGCATCCGCGCCAGCATCTCCACTCGCTCCAGCCGTTTCAGTAGCTTCAGCAGCTGGTTCCTCTGCTTTCGGAGCCTCAGCCTTTGGCTCTTCTACTTTAGGCGCAGCTTGAGCAGCTTCAGCAGCCTGCCGGAGATCTGCCATTTTACGGGCAGCAGCAGCTTTTGCTTTTTCAACAGCCTCTTTTTTCAACTGTTCTAAATCCTTTTCACTCATACGTTACATCACCGGCTTTCCAGTCTTAGCCTCTAGGCGAATTTTTTCCTCCAATTTATGCAAGCCATAAAGTAAAGCGGCTGGGTTGGGAGGACAACCTGGTATATAAACATCAACTGGCACGATTTGGTCTACACCTTTTACAACTGCATAAGATTTCACATACGGTCCGCCTGCAGTTGCACAAGCACCCATGGCAATTACCCATTTCGGTTCAGGCATTTGATCGTATAGACGACGTAAGAGCGGTGCCATCTTTTTCGTAACCGTACCGGCAACAATCATACAGTCCGCATGACGGGGGGAAGCACGGAAAACCTCTTTCCCAATACGAGAGATATCAAAGTGCGCTCCACCTGCTGCCATCATTTCGATTGCACAACAAGCGAGCCCGAAGGTCATTGGCCATATTGAACCGCTGCGAGCCCATGCTTTAATTTCCTCTACAGTTGTCAAAAACACATTGCGTTTGAACTCTTCTTGTTCTTCTGGTGTAATATCTGCTAAATTTAAATTTAAATCCACTTTAGCACCTTCTTTTTCCAAGCATACATTAAGCCGATAATAAGCATAACAACGAAGATTAACATTTCAATTAATGCGAAGATACCCAGTTCATCATAGGCAACTGCCCATGGATATAAAAAGATCGTCTCCACATCGAAAATTACAAACATTAAAGCAAAAATATAATAACGTACATTAAACTGAACCCTAGCTTCATGGAAAGGTTCGAGACCACTTTCGTAAGTCGTCCGCTTTGCATCTGTAGGTTTATACGGTCGCAGGAATCTACCAAACGTTAATGCCCCGACAGGTAATATAATACCTAACAATAGAAAGACAACTACAATTAAATAATTGTTTTGGTACAGAAACAAACTGTCCATACCATCCCCCCCAAATCGGTTTATTCTTAAATACTCACACCGACCCTATTATAGCAAATAGCCAAATTTGTGTCGACCAAACGTCAAAAATATCGTAAAAAAATGTGAACATCATTTTGGACTTATTGACATCTTTTCTACTATGTGTTTAAGTCTGTGCAATTTATCACATATTTATTTTAATTTCATAAAAATATTGTGAATACAGTTCTTATCATTATTATTTCAGTGTAATAATTTATTGCGTTATGGAAAACGATAAAAAAAGCAGAAGCGCTCGTTAAGCGAAGTCCACTAGTCGCTGAGCGCTGGAGCTGGACAACAAAAATAAACCTAAAGGAAGATCGAAGTTGATCCTGCTTTAGGTTTTATTTTAGATAGTATTTACTTAACGGCTGCCAACATCCAAACGATTGAGTGCACGTTTTAATGCCATCTCTGCACGTTTGAAATCGACGTCATCTGTTTTTGCTTGTTGTAAACGGCGCTCCGCACGTTCTTTCGCTGCACGAGCACGATCTACGTCTATACTTGTAGCCAATTCAGCTGCTTGAGCTAGAATTGTCACTTTATCAGGTCTTACTTCAACGAAGCCACCACTAACAGCAACTTTCTCAGTGTTGTTGCCGTTCTTTAGACGAACAGCACTAATAGTTAACGGGGCAACCAACGGAATATGGCCTGGTAAAATACCAAGTTCACCGCTTACTGCTTTTACACTAACCATTTCAACATCTGTTTCAACTATAGCGCCATCAGGAGTAACTACACTGACTTGAATTGTCTTCATTAGATAACCTCCTTGCTAGAGGTTAGAGGTTAGAGGTTAGAGGTTAGAGGTGAGAAATGGTATTCTCTCACTTCTCATTTCCAACTTCCTACTTCCAACTTCCCACCTCTAGAATTACGCCATTGCTTTTGCTTTTTCAACAACTTCTTCGATACGTCCAACTAGACGGAATGCGTCTTCTGGAAGATCGTCGTATTTACCTTCAAGGATTTCCTTGAAGCCACGAACTGTTTCTTTTACAGGTACATATGATCCTGCTTGACCTGTAAATTGTTCAGCAACGTGGAAGTTTTGCGATAAGAAGAATTGGATACGACGAGCACGTGAAACGACTAACTTATCTTCGTCACCGAGTTCATCCATACCAAGGATTGCGATAATATCCTGTAATTCTCTGTATCTTTGTAATGTCTGCTGTACTTGACGAGCAATTTCGTAATGTTCTTCACCAACAATCTCAGGTGATAATGCACGAGATGTAGATGCTAATGGATCGACCGCTGGGTAAATACCCATCTCAGAAAGCTTACGCTCAAGGTTAGTTGTTGCATCTAAGTGAGCGAAAGTTGTTGCTGGCGCTGGGTCAGTATAGTCATCCGCTGGTACATAGATCGCTTGGATTGATGTAACTGAACCTACGTTAGTAGATGTGATACGTTCTTGTAATTGACCCATTTCAGTAGCAAGTGTTGGTTGGTAACCTACCGCAGATGGCATACGACCTAGTAGAGCCGAAACCTCCGAACCTGCTTGTGTGAAACGGAAGATGTTATCGATAAAGAATAACACGTCTTGTCCTTGCTCATCACGGAAATATTCAGCCATTGTCAAACCAGTTAAAGCAACACGTTGACGTGCTCCTGGCGGCTCGTTCATCTGACCGAATACCATCGCTGTTTTCTTGATAACGCCTGAGTCACTCATTTCGTAGTAAAGGTCGTTCCCCTCACGAGTACGTTCACCTACACCAGCGAATACTGAGATACCGCCGTGCTCTTGAGCGATGTTATGGATTAATTCCTGGATTAACACGGTTTTACCTACACCGGCACCACCGAACAAACCGATCTTACCACCCTTGATGTAAGGAGCGAGCAGGTCTACTACTTTAATTCCAGTTTCTAGGATTTCAACTTGTGTTGATAATTGTTCAAATGTTGGTGCTAGACGATGGATTGGATCTCTGCGAGCTTCTGCAGGAATCGGTTCGTTAAGGTCGATTGTATCTCCTAATACGTTGAATACACGACCAAGTGTTACGTCACCAACTGGTACTGAGATTGGTGCGCCTGTATCTACTGCTTCGATTCCGCGAATTAAACCGTCAGTAGAGTCCATCGCAACTGTACGTACTGTATCGTCACCAAGATGAAGGGCAACTTCTAAAG
>DULJ01000009.1 GCA_012840465.1 Caryophanales bacterium | reverse complement strand
TCAGTGGGGGTACAAACCCCTGCTGAATAAAGTTAAAGCCTCCGGCGGATGCCTCAGATTTTAAAAGGTAGCTTTTCGAGCAAGCTCGAAAAAATCTGGGCGCAAATACGCCAAGGCGAATTTGATAAATCAATGCCCCATCAGCTAAAGTCGTTGATGGGGCATTTTTCATTCTTGGCTCTGTTAATTTGTTAATATAAAGGTAAGAACGAATAAAAGGAAGATATCATGTTAGAAAAAGATGAACTAGACTACATTGCTACTTTCATGTTGAAAACTGGTGAGCGATTAGTATTGGAAGCGGCTAATGATGACCATGCTACCATTGTGGATGTGAAAATCATAAAACAGACGGAACGAACATACCGAGTAGCGGGGATCATTAACGTCGCTACCGGTTTCGTTGACGACATTCCTGAAACTATCGATCAAGAATTAATGAAGTTGAAGTTAACACCAAAAAAGAAAGTTATTATGGATGATCATCATCCGAATACGATTAAATGGTTTGATAGTGGATGGATGATGAAGGAAATTCGTTTCAAAAAAGATGGGAAGACACCAGATTCGATACATTATCGTATGGGATATCGCTTGTATAACTACCTAAATGAGCAAAGTCGGCAAAAGGAAGAAGAATTAGAGCAAGAGTTTACTAGATGGAAAGCGGAAGTAAACATGGTGAAAGAACCAAAAACCATAGACTTCTCACCTCAGCGCAAGAGAGGATTTAGTAATTGTCAAAATAATTTATACGAGCTTTGTTTGCTTGAGTTAAGTGAACTCAAAACTATGCCTTACATTCCTAATACGTGGTCAATGAATAAAATCTTTAAATATCTCGATTTTCTTTTGGCTTTCTTGCAAATAGGCCTTGAAAAAAAGGAATTTGACTGGAAGGAAATCGGCGCAAGTTATTACAAAGAAATTGGTGGTTCCAAAGAGTTTGATCCGTATAAAGATGAATTCATCGAACAATTGGAAACGATCGCTCAATGTCCGGCCGCTATACTCGGAATGACTAGTCTAGGTAAGATTACACCTGTTTATTTTTCCGGGCCATTATCTGGACAGTTCTCAACCTTTCAATATGGTCCTGTACATGCTCTAACTGATTTGGCTATTTCCGAAGAAAAATATAAAACAAGTGCAGCTGTTTTTTGGCTTGTAGAAAATAGAGCGATATTGACCAGAATTGCAGCAGAAACGAATTTCTTAAAAGAGACGAATTCCCTGATTCTATGTGTTGATGGCCATCTTCGCAGCGCCCATAAACAATTTATTGGACAAGTGTTGGCGAATAGTTCGATTGAGCAGGTTATCATTTGGAGTGACTATGATTCAGCGGGGCTTCAAATTGCAAGAGAAATATATGAGACAGTTTCTGAACACTACGAGAGCACAATTAAATGGATTAATCATGACCAAACTGTGATAACGAATTGGACGGAATATCAAAAAGATCTGGATCATTTTTTGAAAAATAACAGGATGGAACAAGAGCAAGTGTTAGGAGGTGCGGTCGATTGGAAAAGGTGGATTCAGTAGTTTCAATCTTTCAGACATGTGAATCAGCTCCAGAGGTGTTGCAATCGATGTTGGATGTTGCTTCTTTATCGGGTGTATTAGGAGAGTTAAGCTCACAAAATTCCTTTCAATCTCCGGTAGAGATTTTACGTTTTCTGCGCATCATCCAATTAATTAACGAAGAAGCACTAGGGTTAGATGATCCGATTGAAAATGCTGAAACGGTATATTATCGTTACCGCAACCGTTATCGTGACCTAGAGCCTCCAACTAAAAAGAGAGTCGATCAAGTTATAAATATATTGGTAAAATATAACTGGATTTCTAAACAATCAAGACGCTTAAAAATGAGGGATGCAGGCAAGAGAATGATGGATGCATTGATACGCTTGGCCAATGATTCGCTGGCTTACTATATGCACGATGATATTGGACGTTCTTTGTTTCAAGCACGGCGTGATGCCGAACTAAGTGAGGCCTATGATGATCGTGGCATTTCCGGTGGTAATAAAATTGCCAGTATGATCAGAAATGTAGAAAATGCTGTTCAATTGTTAAAAGAGCGCGAGTTAGAAATGCTTGCAGATCGGAGTGCTCTTCCACAATTAGAGCTTATTCATAAATTAATGCAAGAGCTAGATGGTAAGCTCCAAGAACGAATTCGGATGTTTCAAACGGTGGAGGATAGTCTAGTTATTTCTGACTTGATGCAGAAGGGTACGGCAGTTCTCGCAGAAGGAACGAATCTAAGCCTTGGAATGATTAATAAGTATTTAAAATTTACACATATGCAAAAAACACCGTTCTCTTTAACGATACAACCTGAAAAGGTTCGTGAATTTATCATCAAAATGTACAATCCACCGCTTGAATCAGATGTTCCCAATGTATACCAATTATTTAGCTTTATGGAACAAGGTCAATATGAAGATGAAGGATTGGATGGATTATGGATTCCCGTTAAATTTGCTGCACCAATATCCCCTCTCGCCATAGATGAAGCACTAGATTATATTGAATTCTACGAACCTATAGTAGTCCCGCTCGATGAAACGGAGGAAGAAGTTTTATATAGTTCGGAAGAAATTCCAGAAGACCAACTGCTAGAATTAATGGGTGAAGCTAGTTGGATGTTAACAAAATCCATGATTAGAACAGAAGAAATTGAGGCTTTTTTTGAAAGACATGAGGAAGCCCCAATGGAGCAGGTTGTCATTGAAGCGACATCGGAACAATGGGGAGATGCGATTAATGCCTTGACAGCGATTTCCGCATTGGTAGGAAATAAGGATATCACTGTTTTGGAATCTACGAAAAAGGTGACAGTACCGAAATACGAACGAGAGTGGGAGTGGATGAACCGTGACGACGGATCCAACATTATCCGAAAAAGAAGGAACAAACAAGAGTACAATCGAGAATGAAGACAGAATGAACGTAAATCCTTTGCATGTCATGCAATCCCTAAGAGGAATCTTAACAGAGGAAGAAGAGCTGGCCTTTATGAATATATTGTACTCTTCGTCTGCGACAATTCGATCCAGCAATTTTGGTCTACCGAGGAAGGAAGTAGAAAAGATTCTTCACATACAAGGTGATGATGAAAAGTTCTTTTCATTTTTAACGAGAATCAACCAAGTGATGAGCAGATATATAAAGGTCATTTATGACGAACGCCGTGATCAAGTAATTACAATGATGAGGGTGCCGGCGAGATCAGCGCGGACAACTCTTTCTAAGGAAAGTCTTGCTTTACTACTATATATGTTTTATCAGCAAGAGGTTTTACAACATGAGTTTACTTTGTTTGATGGGCTCCTTGAAGCATTTGGTCATGAGACAACCAAAGCAAACCAGCGAATATTAATCAATCTGGACGCACTTAAGAAAATCGGAGCGATAGAAGAATATGAGGGAAACTCACAGGAAAAGGCTTATGTATTAACAGCGATCGGAGTTCATATGTTTTCCGATTCATTCCTGCGCAGGACAGCTGAATTTAGTCAATCAAACCAATTAAATAAGGAAGAAGTGCTGAAATTTTTCAAGCGATATAACCTCTATCAGAAAGGAGAAAGCGCAGAATGATTCCCTGGCGTCTTAAGTATTCAGGAATACGTGATTATCCTCCTACTCTATTAGACTTATCAGGTGCGAATGAACATGTATTAATCACAGGACCAAACGGTTCCGGTAAATCAACGATTACATTTTGTATGGGTGCTGTTCTATATTCGGCTAAGGTTGATGTGGAAGGACTTAAATCGCGGAACTTACCGCCTGATCATACATGGAAAGCAACCATTTCCATGCTGTTTAAAAATGAAGGAAGAATGAAAATTGATGCCCAAGAATTTTTAGAATTTACATTAAAAGTTGTTCAGGAACCTGGACAACCGATGAAAAAAGAGTTTCATATTTCCAAAGGTGACAGAATTGATGAATGGGAAGAGACGGTAAGGTATACGTCCGGTGACCGGGTATTAAATTTCTCAGCTTATAAAAAGGACCTTCAATATAAATATAAAGTGGATCCTGATCTATTCTATCTTATTTGGTATCAGCAGGAAGTCAATCAATTTGCCGTGATGCACCCGGAGGAACGGTTCCGAATTTTTAGTGAGATGCACGGCATTGATAAAGTGCAGCGGGATTGGGAAGAGAGCATGGAAAGAGTGAAGGAAACCGAGGAAACGGTAAGGGCGGCGGAGACAAATGTAAAGTTTATGAAGCAAGAACTCTCCATGAAAAAAACAGCGCTCGACCATTATTTAGACAATCAAAAACGTCTAAACAGCGGTGGGAAGCTTTATTTGGAATCTCTTTTTCAATTAGAAAACCACTATAAAAAGGAAATCGGCCGATTGGAAGATGTCCTCCAGCAGTTGTCGGAAGACATTCAAGAGGCACGAGATGACGTGAATTTGAAAAAAAGCTTACAGGAAAAAGAAAATGATCAATTGCTTCAACATAAAGCGAACTATGAAGAATTAGAGGCGACGATAAAAACGCAAGAAGAAGTTGTTCAAAAAACAACGGAAGAACTTAAGCTAATTGAACAAAATATCCAAGAGTTAGATAAAGAGTTAAAATCAATTGTTGCAAAGAAAAATCAGATCGTAAGAACGGAAGAAGAAGTAAAACTCGAATTAGAGAAAGTACGAACGGAGCAAAAGAAAACAGCCAAAGAGATGAAGGAAAATGAGGAGCTATTAATCAATCTAAATACGGCTTGGCAGGAAAAGGTAAAAACCATTGCGGCATTCGACCACCAAGTCAAAGAGGATGCTAGATTGGAAAAAGAACATAGGGAACGGTTGTCCCAATATGTAAGCAGTCATGCCATTGGGGAAAAAATTGATCTCTTGGAAAAACAAATAAAGGAAAACAAGGATCAATTGTACCATCAAAAAAATGTACACGAAAAGCTTACAGCAGAGCGAAAAATGCTTCTAGAAGGCAGGAACACTTCAGCACGGCAAATGGAATCGTTACAATACTTTCGATCTAAAGGAATCCATGCTTTTACTCTTCAAGAGTTAATCGAATTAACGGATGATGCACAATTGAAGGATGAACAGCGGTTTAATTCAATAAAATACACGGTGTTTTTCGATGGAAAATATCTAATACCCCCTAATGATTTATACCATGTCCCATTAATGACAATTGTTCCTGACCGCAGTGTGACGAATTTGCCGGAACTTCGTCTAAAGGTAAAAGAACGCCTGTTTGAAAATGAGTTACCGTATGCCATTAAAGCTCTCTGGTGGGTAGAACAGTTTTTTAAAGATGGTACCTTTTCCATCAAAAATGGAGTCCTAATTGATCCGATCGGGCTTCGTGGTCAGCAGGAAAAAGAAAGGTATATTTTGAGCTTCAAAGCATTAAAGCTACGAAGAGAGGAAATCGAACAGCAATTAAATGGGTTTGATGAACAGATTTCTGAATTAACAACAACGATTTCAGAAGATACAAAAACCGTCCAGGAGTTAAATAGCATCATTCATGGGGTAAAAGAAGCGGAAGCGTTCATGACGTCAGAGCACGAGCGGGTAGTAAGAAAAAGAAAACTGGAAAATGAAATCAAACTACAGACAGAGCTTGAAGAGAAAAGAGAGAGATTACTAGAAAAAGATCGGGATTTGCTCCAACTTCAAATCAGGCAAGACCATTTCAAACAAATACTGGATGAAGAAGCGGAAGTCTATCGTGAACTTGGAAAATTGAAAGATAAATATGAAGAACGGACTCTTTTACAAAAAAAGCTAGAACTTGAAAAAACATCTTTAATCAATCACAAAGCACTTCTAGAAGATTATAATGACGAATTAGATGAAGTAGATAAAAAAATAACTAAAACTGATCGTACGATAAGAAAGATAAATGACAGTATCGAAGATGCCGAGCGGAATATCAAGCTGATTGAGAAACAACAAACAAATCATAGTGATGATCTGGATGCCACTAAAAACGAACTAGTACAAATCATAAAGGAATTGGAAGATCTAAAGCAATTAGTGCCAGCTCTTTATTCTGAAACAGCCGAAGCCGTTTCCTTTGAGGGGACCCCATCTGTATCACAACTAAAACAAAATCGTGAAAATGGAAAAATAACATTTGACGGAGCACGAACTGAGAAAGAAATAGACCCAGCAGCACCGGAAAATTATGAAACGGTAAAAAAAGAATATGAGCGATTGGATAGTGAATATCATCGTTCCACGATATTACTAGATCAAGATAAAGAAAGGATGGCAAACCTACAGGATCAGTTGGAAACGACGATAAATATGAGAGTATTAGAGCTGCAGCGCCGCTTTAAAATGTATATGAGCCAATTCCAATTCGAAGGGGATATCACCTGGGATTCCTATGAAGACCGGAAGAAACGCACCCATTTTTCCTTATACATTAAGGCTCGTAAAGAGGGACACCGGGGAACACTCGAGGATGTCAGTACAAAAGCTCGAGGTGGAAAAGTAGGAAAAGGTGTGTCAGGGGGAGAAGAATCGCTAAGTTCCTTATTATTTGCTCTAGCACTGTTACAAAATCTCCAAACAACACCAGGCTTTATCGTACTTGATGAATTTGACAGTGCACTCGATGAAGTGCGGAAAGTAAAGGTATTTGATTTGTATGAGCAGGAATTAAAGAGAAAACTAATCATCCTAACGCCAAAATCGCATGAAGATGAATATTTAGGACGATTTAACAAAGCATTTATAGTGCGACATAATCCTACCATTCCCGAGAGTAAAGTTGTTGGAATAGTGAAGAAAACACCGGAACAATAGACATGAAGAAAATGCCCTATCGGCTTAAGTCGTCTGATGGGGCATTTTTTATTTTGGTCCACAGTTCCCGACCCTCTGACCCATTATCCCACCGTCTGATCCAGCTCCAAAGGTAAAAAAGCATATTCACCATCTCTATGAATCTCACATTTACGAATGGAAATGGGATGTTTAAAAATGGGGCCATCGATTACAGTGGTATGGAACTCTCCGCCTTCTCCGCAGGGGTCAACACCGCGAGCTATAAGCTCCTGCACATAATCATGTGTCAAGATTCGTCCTAAATCGTTTTCCTGCATTCCAAGTGATAAATTAACAGTGACAATGATCGTCACAAATCCTAAATTGATGAACTCTTCGACAGCTTCCCGATGATTCATGTTCCATAAGGGCATGGCTAGTTTTAATCCCGCATTTTTCGTTACCTTGTCGTGCCAACAGCCGTGAGCAGGCATATCCAAATCTCCCGTTACTAACACTTCAGCACCTTGATTTTTCGCTTGTTCTAAAAGGCGCATAAATGCAGCTTCGTAATCTGTCCAACTAGAAGCAGCAGTAAAAACAGGCAACCCTATAGAGTTAGCTTGGGCATTTATGAGCTCCGGAGGCATTCCATGAGACCTAGAACGTATCCCTTCTTCCTCCAACATAACAATCAGTCCAACCGCTTCACCATCCTTCATTGCTTTGTATAAAGCTAAAACACTATCTTTTCCTCCACTAAAAGAAGCGATAAATTTATGTCCATGAGCACCGTTTTTCCAATCAACTAATTCTATCATTCTTAAAATTCCCCTTTAATCCAATACTCTTATCCACTATGGCGGTTATAAGCCAGATTTAATTTATTAATATGAGGCTTGCTATAGTTGCTTAATTTTAACATAATTTCATGTATCTATTACTTCTTAATTAACCTATGCAGAGTATAGGGATATGTTTTTACTTTCCGAAAAAGAATTACAAGGAAAGAAAATGCTTTATGCCCAGCAGGAGGATGTTCATTTACTGCTGTCGGTAATAAATTAGGTTTAGATATAACAGCTTGCGATATTGCTTATTATCATTCGGGTGAAGACTTAAAAAATAAAGGTCTTCAGGATATTGAACATGCAATGGAAAAGATGGAAAAAGCTAAAATCAATTATAAATGGGATTATTTCAATTGCTAATTCAATGTTAAAAATTAAAAAGGTTAAGTAATTAAAAGAGGCAACATTGAGTGTTGTCCCTTTTTAGTAATTCACTTCTTATGTCTTGTGTGGATTGGATTGAAAGTATCATAGCCAGAAGATATATGATAAAATACAGTTGATAAACAAAGGGGTGAAGGCGTAAATGAAAGAAATTGATTTTTCGGATTTAAATGATTGGATTCAATCAAAAAAGCAGGATGTTGAGCGCCAATTACTTCAAGAAAAGTCAGAACAGCGCACATTCCGAACAAGACCTAGGGACCCTGATGAAATAAAAATTTTAGATATACTTTCCAAAAAAAAGTGGGAAAAGGCGGAACAAGAAGGAAAAATAAAATATCTTTCAGAACGAGTGTGGTATTATGAGCTTGATTGAAAAAGCAAAGGAACAATTACGTGAACTTCAGTCTAGTCAACAATTTGAGAGAATGTTAAAGGTGACAGCAATTTTAACAGCTTTATTGCAAGAAAAAAATTTACGACCCGTTATTGTAGGTGGATTAGCTGTTGAAATCTATACTCGTAGTGATTATACCACTGCAGATATTGATTTAATTATTAGTAACAGAGAAGCAGCCAACTCGATATTATTAGAATTAGGCTTTGTCCAAGAAGGAAGACATTGGTACCATGAGCAATTATCAGTTAGCATAGAAATACCGAATGATATTTTAGAGGATGCCGATGATGATAAGGTTATTGAACTTTCACTTAATGGTGCATTAAAAGTGTTTGTCATTGGAATTGAAGATATTATTCTAGATCGTCTACGAGCTTGTATTCATTGGAAGTCTTCTTCAGATTGTGAATGGGGGAAACGGATGTTTTTGATTCACTATGAACGATTGGATATTCCTTATATGGTCAAACAAGCAAAAATGGATTTAACTATTGATATTCTTAACGAATGGCTTGATGATAAATAATCAGGAAATAAATATAATCTTAATAGTAAGTATTACTACATACAATAAAAAACCAAGAAACTTTATACGCCCGCATTTTGATATCGAATTTAGGGTAGGATTTCCACTTATCTCGTTGAGCTATAACAAAAATCTTCACTAGTGCCTCTATGGTTAGTTTTTTATTACCATAGTTTAAAAGAGGGCAAGCTAAAGCTTTGGAAGGTAATAATTCCAAACATTGACGTAATACAGTTTTTTGGTTTACTATTGTATTGCTCATAGGGAGCTCCTTTGTAGAAAGTTTGTTTTGTAATAGGGAACAAACATCTAACATTTCTACAATAGGAGCTTTCTTTTTGTTTGTCTACAGAATTTTCACCATTGATTTACTGATCTTGGAAATTATGCAAAGCTAGTGTTCCCGACCCTCTGACCCATTATCCCACCGTCTGATCCAGCTCCAAAGGTAAAAAGGCATATTGACCATCTCTATGAATCTCACATTTACGAACGGGGATGGGATGTTTAAAAATGGGGCCATCGATTACAGTGGTATGGAACTCTCCGCCTTCTCCGCAGGGGTCAACACCACGAGTTACAAGCTCCTGCACATAATCATGTGTCAATATTCGTCCCAAATCGTTTTCCCGCATTCCAAGTGATAAATTAACAGTGACAATGATCGTCACAAATCCCAAATCGATAAACTCTTCGACAGCTTCCCGATGATTCATGTTCCATAAGGGCATCGCAAGTTTTAATCTTGCATTTTTCGTTACCTTGTCGTGCCAACAGCTGTGAGCAGGCATATCCAAATCTCCAGTTACTAACACTTCAGCTCCCTGACTTTTTGCTTGTTCTAAAAGGTGCATAAATACAGCTTCGTAATCTGTCCAACTAGAAGCAGCAGTAAAAACAGGCAACCCTATAGAGTTAGCTTGGGCATTTATGAGCTCCGGAGGCATTCCATGAGACCTAGAACGTATCCCTTCTTCCTCCACTAAAAGAAGCGATAAATTTATGTCCGACAGCACCGTTTTTCCAATCTAATAATTCTGCATTCTTATTTGTCCTCTCTAATCCAATACTTCTTTCCACTAAGGCGGTTTTTAACAAGTTTCAATTTATTAAAACGAGGGTTGCTATATTTGCTTAATTTTATCATGCTTAGTAATTGGGTAGAAGGTTTTGTCTCTTTTTGACTTAAAAAGTCTCCAATATAATGGTAAGATTTTCATAAAAGTAGACGGCCTGGAATAATGATTCCAGTCACATAAGCTGTATGGAGGGATTGTCATGAAAGTATACAACAAACTTGTTCGAGATTATATCCCGGATATTATTAAAAAAGATGGAAAGCTGCCAACTACCAAAATTCTTTCAGAAGAAGAATACAAGGTAGAATTACAAAAAAAGGCACAAGAAGAGCTGAACGAGTATTTGCAAGCTGCTACCAACAAAGAAAGCATCGAGGAATTAGCGGATATAATGGAAGTAGTTCATGCACTTTGCACTGTCCATGGATATTCTTTGGAAGAGTTGGAGAAAATTCGTCAGCATAAAGCCGCTGAGCGTGGAGGTTTCAAGGGAAAAATATTACTGGTAGAGGTAACGGATCCTAGCTATTATTCTTGTTAGGAATCGATTGATTATAGCACTAAATTTATTTAAGAACTTTATTCCGGTTAAGAAAGAAGGCAATCAACATGTGGATATCAGCTAGCATTTGCGAACTGAAATTATAGTTTGGTTGCAATGAGGTAAATTAAAGTAAATTACTGTATTATGGAGATAACAATAACCTTCGGAATAATGGGGTGGTTACCATGCAATCCGTTGACTATTTTCAGGATGTTCATTCAAAAAATGATTACTCAACAATGCAACAAGAAACAATTAAAAAGTTCAAAAAATTGGCTGGAACCGCAATATCAGTTGGTGAAGATATAAAAGAACTTCTGGATATGGCAAAACTACAGGAAGAATAGTAAGAAAATGGGATTGTGTAAAATTAGCACTTATTGTTGGGAGGCGCTTTTATGTTATGGGAAGAGGTCAGACAAGCATATCCGGATAAATGGGTTGTGTTGGAAGCAATCGAAGCTCATTCTGATAGTAATTATCGTATAGTTGACGAAATTGCTGTTATTGACATTTATGATGACTCGATGGATGCGCTCCATCGACATTCGGAATTGCATAAGCAAAAGCCAAACCGCGAACTTTACTTTTTTCATACATCAAGGGAGGAGCTTAATATTCTTGAAAAGAAATGGGCAGGATTAAGAAAAATATGATGAATATTAAGGAAATAGTGGGCTTACCATTTGTAGAAGCAACAGTGACATTTCGCGGACAAAGTATGAAGTTAGAAAATGTATTAATAGATACAGGATCTGCTGGAACGATATTCAATGTTAATAAGTTGGAAGAGATAGGTGTTAAACCAGAAGCCGATGACATAACACAAACAATTCAAGGTGTCGGTGGTCTTGAATTTGTATACACTAAAAAAATTAATCAAATTTCAATTACACAAGATATTAAAATCAATAATTTCCGTATTGAGCTCGGATCAATGGATTATGGTCTAGAGATAGATGGAATCATAGGATACGATTTTATGAAGGAAGTTGGCATTGTGATTGATTTAAAAGATTTATATTTATCAATTAAGAGATAAACTTCATTAGGAAGAGGGAGGTTTATCGAAAAGTTAACTATAGACCATTGGTATTGGCAAGATTGATCAAAGTCGGATCAATCCTGCCTATTTTTTGTTTCTGCACATATCACAATCTTAATCACGAATTAAGTAAAGCATGATCCGCAGTTCCCGACCCTCTGGCCCTATCGATTTTTGAAATAATATGAATGAACGATTAATGCGATGATATATTCTGGCTGATGTTCTTGTACGTCTATTACTTGTACATTACTTATGATATGGTTGCGTTTCAATGTGCCGATTACCTGTTCATCTTGAGTTAGTGAAATGATTGATGTCACCGTCGTTGCAGAAGATGTATATGATTTTTCATAAAATCTAAACTGAATCGCTTCTTTTAATTTTACAGCATTTTTTAGATTAATTAGCGTACGTGCTTCACCGATTCGCTCTCCATTTTTATAAATTTCCCACTGATCCTGCTGGCTAAACCATTTTTCAGGATACCAATGTACGTCATATATGTTCTTGTCAATTTGAATTTCTAAGGACAAATACCAGTTAAAACCAAAAATATCACCTAAAACATAATTCCATTTCTTCGGAAAGTAACGTTTCGCATAACCTCTCTGTACATCCCCTTTAAAAAGTGGTTTTTGAATCATTAATGTCTTTTGTAAATTATAAAAGGACCACGCTTCAATACCTTTTGGCTGATAAGAACGCTCTTTTTCTGCAAGCCTTTTACTAATCATAAAAATAACGAGAGATGTAATAGGAAGTAGAAAAATCATCGCAAACATTAGTGGCTCAAATGCATCAAACACAATATAACGAGCAAGTGCTGTTAATAATAACAAAACAAATAGTAAGTTTAGTTCAATCATCTCATTCACCTCTGAATATCGTTTCTATTCTTAATTGGTCCACAGTTCCCGACCCTGTGGCCTAGAAAAAGTAGGAAAGTGATCTTTTCTCTGTGGTATAAATTTACCATGTTTTCCTAGACTTCCTATTAAATTTACAAAATGTTAACAAATGCTTTAATTATTTTACAGGATTTTGGAAAATGAAGTCGAAATTGATAATAGAAGAAGGGAGTTAGAGTGCGTATTAATATTAACCAGACAATTGTTTTACCAGGAAATTTGCGAGGAAGAAGTATACATATAAACGTTATTCCAACAGTTTACAATTTGAAAAATATGATTGAAAAACTTACGGCATAATCTCTTGCAACCTTAGACTCTGCAATGTGGTCCCTGTTTTTTCCCGCTAGTAAAATTATTTTTTCTACAAACCCGTTCTTATAGAGCCAAATAGCATGATTGATCATTTCTTCCCAAAACAGGAGAAGGTTCATCATCCAACACGGCAGCTCCAAGCACTACAGCTGCATCAGTCTTAACGAATTGGACCTTCATGCTGAAAGACCAAATACTAAATGTCGAATAAGCTATGAATATAAAAGAAACAGCTAGCAAGGATAATACCTCCTGAATTATTCATAACACCCTAATTTGGGTAATACTTTAACGCAATCGGAAAAAGTTTGGAAAGTCTTGCTTTAAATTGGATGGAATTTGTTAACTTCTAAAGAAAATAGGATAAATTTTGACAAAGGGGACCCATAAATTACCTAACTGTTCTAAAAAAAAGCAGACCTATCCCGTAGTGCCTAAAATCCTTTTTTGATTTTACAACTTATTCCTTATGGTTTTATCTAAATTGCGGAAGCTTCTGAATTCTGTGCAGTGCCTCCATGAACTCTTTCTTATACAAGCTATGGCTTGACAGCTTAAACGTAAGGTAACGGCCTGAGCGTACAATTTTTCCTGCAATCTTAATGAGCTGTAAGCGAACAGTATCAATCAATTTTGTGTTCATTGTATCTGGTAGACATAGTCTTTTAAACCCGTTGTGAAGGTTATATGCAATAATGGCGATTT